>CP060225.1 GCA_023898485.1 Candidatus Peribacteria bacterium
TGTTCGAAGTTCATGAGAAGTGTGTATGTGGTAAATATATTGGTTCTCCTTTGGAAAAGGAGGTGCCCGGCGACTCAACTCTCTAAAACTATAATACTATGGTTGAGTGCCGGGCGGAGGATTTTCAGTGCTTTATTGCTTCGCTAGGATTTACTTTTGTATGTTACTTTTTTCTACCAGCGAAAAAAGTAACCAAAAGCGCCTCGTCTCGGCAGCCAGCGCGTGCCTCGACACCTGCTACGGGTATTGTAGCTCTAGCGGCACTTTTTGTGGATCTGCTTCGTGATATGCGGTATTTGCATGTGAATTATAGTCTGATTTTTTTTCATTGCAAGAGAAAATAGCACCTATTGTGTTTGGGTGCTATTATGTAGTAATATCATTTGTTGTGATTATTTGACGAGAAGATTACCACTTATATCTTCTAGTATTCGTTTTTCTCCTTCTTTTTTGATTGAAATAGTTGCTATGATTAAGCGTGCATTCGCACTCTCTACTATACTCCACTCCGTGGGAAGCTCTTGTGAGTTATTGATACGAGATAATGCTTCTATGATAGATGATAGATCTATAGTATATGATGTGTTATTACTGGTATATGTCCATGTAGTATCCGTATATGAGGGATTGGCATTATTGTCGTTTCGTGTGCTATAGTCGAGATTGGTGTGGAGAGTAGTGTACCCTGTGGAATCAATCGTGTTTTGTTTTTGATGGAAAAACTTGTAGGTGTCTTCCACTTCCCTGTTGGTACCTCGATCAGCGTATCTATCCATCGTTGTGTGTACAAACAATTCATTTGCATTAGATCGTTCTGGATTGAGCTGTGGTAGGCCACGTCCATTGGTATCCTCGAAGTAGCGCAAGAGTGGTGCGATCACTGCTGCCTGATCATCAGTGACATCGAGCGGGAGGGTGACCTGTCCGTTGGTGAGGAGGTTTTGCTCGTTCAAATAGTTAGTCAGACGATTTACTTGCGAGTGATAGGAGCGACTTCTCATGCCTATAGGTCATCCAAAAACAGCTATCAGACCTCCGATGGAGAGAGCGACCAGGAGTGGGTAGGGGCTCGTTTTGGTTGTGATGATATGCCAAATACTCGTACCAGTCATGATGATGAGCAGGAGGATGACGAGATATCTGGCTTCGGTGATGCCGTACTGCTGGATTCTCTGGATGATGGCGATACTGATGATGATGAGGATGGGGATGAGAATCAGATGCGCTCGTCGGTGGAGTCTGGTTATCGTTTTTTCGTTATATTCTAAGAGGGGAAGAAGCATTACGGTGCCGAAGAGCACGAGTCCGACGAAGACAAATCATCGTCTGGCGACTTCGTTGGATGGCCATGTCCAGGTGATAATGATCTGTGCGAGATAGACATAGAGGATGACGCCAAAGATCGCTATCAATATACCGATAATCCGTGCGAGCATGATCTTAGGTTTGGTAAGTGTGGACCATGTGGATGTGTCGAAAAGGATACCGTCGATAGCGCTGATGAGACCCACGATGATGCCACTGGTGGCGAAGATGGTGACATACCGATTGCTATCAATAGAGACCGAGAACAGTGCATCGATCGCTCCGAGTGCTGCAGAGAGTCCAGCTCCGAGCAATATTGCAAAAAGCGCACCCAGACTGATATGACGGAGGAGATCACTGATGCGCGTATGGATACTGAGGACGTCATGATTCCATGATGGTAGCGGTCGTCGTATGAGCCATAGAAGCGAGATAAATCCCACGATAGCGATCATGATACCATGACTCATGGCAAATGTATCAGGCATGAGATACCGCCAGAGTCCAAGTCCAGCGATAGATGTGAGATGGATGAGTATGTTATGCTTGCATGGGCGGCTGTAGATCCCGACTCCGATGATGATGGAGATGACGATGAGGAAGATGAGTGCGACATGCTTGTCATCGGTCATGAGGACACTGATAATATCTCGCGACCATATAGCATCGAGACTCAGGAAGAGGAGTACGACCAGTGAGAGGACCAAGAGTGGATACTGACTGGTGAGACGTTGGACACTGGATCGGAGATTGCGGAAGGAGAGTTTCATCATATCAGAGAGATGATAAAGTACCTCCATCATAACCTGCTTGGATATGTTTTGCAAATGGAAGATTCTTGTGTTGTTGGTGGATATAATAAGTGTGTGGATTTGAATTAGAATCTAGTGTGAAAAAGAAAAACATCGCATTTAATGCGATGCAATAGCGAAAAATGAATATTACTTGGTCATAATCCTCGTGATCTTCCCTCCAGGGAGACCATATTTGGACCACTTCTGATAGATGAGATTCGTGATATGGTCTCTCTCAGCGAAGAGGCGCATGACGACATCGTGGGAGTCGGTGCGGATTTTTAGTATCCCATGACGGAGTGATCATTCGATACTCTGATCATCGAAATATTCTCTCACTGCTTGGACAGCGAGGAGTCAGGCGAGTTGGTCCTGATTCATCTGCTTGGCAAAGCGACTACGAACGGCATCGAGGATGCTCCCTTGCATGGTGACTATCTATCCAAACAAAAATCTTCTTCGACATCTTTGTCGTAGGGAGAGTCGATCGTGTAGGTCATGGTACCGCAGTAGCGGCTACGAGTAGAGGATTCTCGATCGATATCGAACTCTATCTTGGTGATACATTCGCCAGTGACATCACAGCTTTTGGAGACAAAGACGTCATCATCATCCAGGACACTTCGATACGGATCGAGTGAGACTTCGATACTGTCATCATCGATGTGGATGTCCTCCCCACTTCTGTCACGGATCCATCGTACGACATGCGCACGACTATCATCATGGATGGTTTGGTAGATGATAGTGGAGAGAGGATTATTGGTCACTCATGCAGACACGGATCCGAAGTTGTGCTGGAGAAGTGAGAGTGCGAGCGCAGGTGAGAGTGTGGAGAGACTACCATATGGCTTCATTCCATCGACGATAATATTATTTTTTACCGCTTTAGTATAGTATGGCTTGTACCACTGTCATTGGGGAGCACTTGCTTCAGCGGTTTTTAGCGTGTCGTATTCATCCAGATAGAGTGCTCTGACGACCATCGTCACTGCCTCCGCTTCGGTCAGCTTGGCTCCGTAGTAGTATTTGGTCTGAGAGGTACCACGGACGATACCTTTGTGGCAGAGTGTGTTGACAGCAGCCAGACCGAGGACACTCTGTGCTGTCTCATAGTCACGAAAATTACAACGATCAATATCACGCACCGCTTCCAAATCATCCGTCAGGAGATCGAGCATATACGCAAACTGTTCTCTGGTGATATATTCCTTATCACGAAATGACTCGATAATCTCATCATGGGTCATGTCTTCCATCGTCGTTTTGGTCACGGTAGTATCACCGTCATCATCGGTGCTGACGATCGTCGTCTCACTATCGAGTGATGTGGCTAGATGTTCGAGAATATCTTCTACCGTCACAGCCTGGACCGATCATAGAAGCACTGCACTGGCTACGACGAGAGAGAAAAAACGCATCATGGATCATACATGAGATGAAAAGCTTTCTCTATCATAGGAGTCTGAGTCTTTATTGCAAATAGATTTGCATTATCAGCATGCGATGGGTATGATTGCTTCGTTGTTTTTAGATTATCCACTATGACCCATTATGACTATTGCTACCAGATCGTTCGACATGCACAGTGCATCCTATGATCGATCATGACTTCCTCTCGGCTTCGAGACAGGTAAACTCGCCGTCCTCGCTGATGGATCCGTCAAGATTTCTCTCGGAGAAAACGAACTCCTTATCACTGCAGTCCTCAACAAAGAACCTGACAGATCCAAAGATTTTATGCCACTGATGGTAGATTTTCGTGATAGTTATTCGGCAGCAGGCAAAATCGGAGGTGGAAGATTTCGCAAAAGAGAAGGCAGACCCAGTGACGAGGCAGTCTTGTATTCACGTCTGACCGACAGAGCACTTCGCCCCCTCTTCCCCAAAGGCATGGTCAATGATGTCATCATCACGATCACACCACTCGCGATCGATGGTACGCAGGATCTAGGCGCTATGTGTCTGATTGGTTCATCAGTTGCGCTCCAGCTTGCTGGTATCCCATTTGATGGCCCGGTTGGTGCATGTCGTGTCGCCTTCGTCGATAATCAATACGTGATTAATCCGACCTTTGATCAGCTCGCTGTCGCTACGATGAACCTCATGGTCGCAGGTCCACAGGATCTCGTCAATATGATCGAAGCCGATGGTCGTGAAGCGCCTGCAGAGATCGTGGAGAAAGCGTGGGATATTGCTATGGAACATATCAACCAGACCATCCAATGGCAGAAAGAGTTTGTCGCAGGTATCGACATCCACTCCAAAGCCAACAAAATCGTCAAAAACTATCCATCAGACGATCTCATCGCGTGGGTTCGTACCGTCTTGACGGATGAGAAGCTCTCTGGTATCCATAGACATTCCAAAGAAGATTTTGGTGAGCTGTATGCAGAGTACGAGAGTCAGGTAATGGATGCAGCACTCGACTATATCGCTGACGATACGAAGCTCGACTTCTCTCACTCCACTGTCAAGCAAGCAGTCTTTCATGTCTTCAAATACTTCATCCGCTCTCGCACGATCCATGATGGTGTCCGTGTGGATGGCAGAGATGTGATGACGATCAGACCACTGTACTGTGAAGTCGATACCGTTCCTTTGGTTCACGGATCAGGCCTCTTTTGGCGTGGTGATACACAGGTACACTCGACCGTGACACTGTGATCACCGGGTGACGTCCAGCTCGTGGACAATATGGAAGCCGACGATACCGAACAACGCTATATGCATCACTACAACTTCCCACCGTTTTCTACCAATGAGCCACGTGGCACGAGAGGTCCTGGTCGTCGTGAGATAGGACACGGAAGACTCGCAGAAAAAGCACTCGAATATATGATCCCCGAAAAGCATGACTTCCCCTATGTCATACGTGTCGTCTCTGAATGTCTCGGATCAGGAGGATCGACATCGATGGGGTCTGTCTGTGGTTCGACTCTTTCGCTCATGGCAGCGTGAGTACCAATCAAAGAGCCCGTCTCTGGTATCGCTATGGGTCTGATGACAGAGTTGGAAGATGATCATCACACGATCAAATCATACCAAGTCCTCAATGATATCATGGGTACGGAAGATTTTACAGGAGATATGGATTTCAAAATCGCAGGAACTCGCAATGGTATGACAGCTATCCAGCTCGATACCAAACTCCATGGTATTCCTCTCAGTATCGTGAAAGAGACGATGATCAGAGGTAATGATGGTCGTGCAGAAATCCTCAATTTTATGCTCCAGACGATTGATCGTCCTCGTGACCATGTCAACGAGCACGCACCCAAAATCCATGTCATGACTATCAAACCTGAACAAATCCGTGATGTCATCGGTAAAGGTGGAGAGACCATCGATAAGATTATCGAAAAATCAGGTGGCGTCAAAATTGATATCGACCAAGATGGAACCATCTATTTGACCGGTGACAACCAGGCAGGTGTTGACAAAGCTATCGCTCTGATCAAAGAGATCACCTTCGAAATCGCTCCAGGTACGATCTATGATGCAGAGGTGACTCGTGTTGAAAACTACGGTACTTTTATCTCTGTCGCAGGCAAATCAGGACTCGTCCATGTCAGCAATATGGGTGGCGGTATCACTGATGCTACGACGAGATTCAAAGTTGGCGAAACGATGAAAGTCCAACTCCTCAAAACAGACGAAAAAGGACGTATGGCGTTCAAAAGAATTGTTGAATAATTGTGACATATGGTAGCAAGTGGTGGCAAGATTGTAACAAATAGTATTAAAATAGTGATCCCTGCAGCAGTGGGGATTTTCTCTTGCAAAATATGTGAGATGTATGTAGTATTCACATATTATTTACATAATTATAGATCGCTATGAAAACCAATATGACTGTCTCAGTGGACACTGATCTCAAACAAAAGGTGCAGCTACTTGCCAAAAAGTCAGGTACCAATCTCTCTACACTGGTCAATATGTACTTTGCTCATGTGGTGAATACGGGGCAGTGTAGCTTCGTGCTAGATGCTGATGCATGACGACAATCACTGGAGCTAGATCAGTCTATCAGTTTCGATGATTTTAGTCAGCTACTAGAAGACTAATGGTAGATAAGATTACCAAATTTGTCCGTCAGCTCACACCCAAACAAAAACGCCAGATCCAGTCAGTGATGAATCAGATCCAGTCAGGTCAGACAGAGTGATTGCAGATCAAAAAACTAGTAGGATATAATAATCGCTATAGGGTGAGGATTGGGTCTATCAGATTGGTTTATACGGTGACTGCAGGCGAATATCATATTATAGATATCGATTATAGATGATCTATTTACAAAAATCTATAACTATATTGCTACCATTTTACACCACTTGCCACTATTGCTATGACCTTCAACCCCCGAGATCACTATCACGCCAAAGCTAAGCAACATGGCTTCAAAGCTCGCGCGGTTTACAAACTTGAAGAAATAGACAAAAAGTTCCATATTTTCAGCAAAAAAACTCAGACTGTCTTGGACTTGGGGTGTGCTCCGGGATCATGGATGCAGTATGCGAGAGAACAGATTGTGAAATATCAGACACACGCAAGTGATTTTGCTATCGTAGGGCTGGATATACTCCCGGTCGATCTTCGTCTCTCGGGCGTCCATATCTACCAAGACTCGATCACGAATCTTCCTAGGGTGGGGGAGATCCTCACCTCACATGATGTCACTCAGCTAGATGTGATCATGTCCGACGCGGCGCCCAATACGTCTGGTATCAAAGATTTGGATGCAGAGCGCTCGATCCAACTCATCATCGATACGCTTCCTATCTATGAAAAATACCTTCATCCAGACGGACGTGCCGTGATCAAGGTCTTCATGTGAGCAGGGTTTGATGATCTCGTCGCTACCTGCAAACAGATGCGATGAGGCCGCAATGTCAAAGTCTATAAGCCCGACGCCAGCCGCAGCGCTTCCAAGGAGGTGTATATTGTGAAAAGAGGATAGAGTAGTATGTTTCGCTTGTAGAGGGTGTTAGTGTTCTTTTGGTTATTGTGATGTGGTATGTTATGTATATGTGGCTCGTGCAGATGTTGTCATAGCGGTCAGTGACCAGATCAGAGCAGGCAGATTACGATAACGATAATATGATCGCAAAACAGCTATCAGACCCACACCTCGTACGATCCACATCCACGTCGAGGTGAGCGCGAACGAGTCTGGACTCATCCCTTGTAGGACATAGAGTACGATAGATGAGGTCAGGATCACGGTCGCTATCGTCCCTCGCCCATAGTAGATACCTCGTGTGACACAGCTGATAGTCTTAGGCTGTGACTGGCGGACGAGCATACCTAGCACGATCAGGAGGAGGACGATGACTACTGCAGCAGGCAGATACCACTCCTGTCCCATGATGACCAGCCATGCGATATTGAGCACTATCGTTACGAGTGCCAACTGCATCTCACGTCTATAGGACTGTTCTGCTTCGGGTGTCGATAGATCGCGCTTCCAACCCATGATATACCACACTGCCAGCAAAACGAAAATCAGTCCTCGAGACAGACCGAACATCCACCCTGGTGGCATATATGCGAATGGAAAGACAGTAGATAATTGACCCATATTGGTACCCAGCACATCGGTCGCTGAGCCGAGATAGTTGACATAATACATCACTAGCAGGGAGATGCCCAGGATGATGCGAGACGTAAGGAGAGACATGGGGCGTAACACATAAGCGATAAATATGCTCACTATACGTGCTTGCTGGGTGAATGCAAGAGGGCTAGAAGTTCACTCTAGAAGACATATACCTATCAAATATATAATCTAGCAATAAAGCCATAGTGTCAATAAAATATCCCCCATGCTCCTGTTTTATGATATCCCTAATTTCAGTGCATCACATAACAAATTTTATATCAGAATGATGAATCAAAACATCCTCTATTGCTTCCTCTATAATGTGTTTTTCGTGTGAGAAATCTTCACCATTATTAAATTTAAAAATAGCCATATTGATTGTATTTTGGACGTCTTTCTCAAGATATATATTTTCCAAAGAATCAAAATAATAAAGACCATTAATAATGGTGTTTTGTGTTCCTAGAACACAAATTTTCTGGGTTTGAGTAGTTAAATATTCTTCTACAATAGAAGGTAAATATACGAATTCCACGCTCTTATCTAGAGCAGAAGAAAGATGCTCATAAAACAAGTGAATGGTGTTACAAATCATGCATACAACATTGGGTTGGTATTGATTTAACTCACGCAATCATTCCTCATAAAGGACAATATTAGTATCATCAACACCAAATATTTCATTTGCATTAATGCTATTAAGCAAGATACGAGGAAAATCTTTATTGCTATCAATGGAACCACTAGCTTTAATTTTTTTAATTAAGTCATACACAAAAGAAGCTGAAGCTTCAGGTCCGATACCTCACAATATACCTATTTTATAATCCTTAGACATGATACTACATAGTATTACGTAAATAAAAATCATTCACACAGTCAAGATAATCTCATAGACCTATATCACCATCAATCAATTTAGCATCAAAATCACGATATCAAAATTGCATCTTGATATCATTAACTCAAATATTTTTACGACTATAAAAATCATTCTCTCAATGATATGGATAGTATAGTGGTGATTTTCCTGATTTAGTAATCAATACTCATTTATATGAATTACTATCAATAAAATGAGGATAACATTGAGACAAAGATTTAGATATTGCTGTATATAGAGCTTCAGGCCTTCATCCAATTTTTACAATATTAGCCTGTCAAAATAATCCCTCATATAAAGGATGTATCATGCCATAACGTAAAAGTACATCTACATCTCATTGAGAAAATTTTTTTGCCCTATGTAACAATTGGGTTTGTTGGCTATCCTCCAACATATTAAATACTTTTTTTGAGTCAAAAGTATCAATCTGATCAAGAGCGTCATAGATTTCTTCCTGTGTATCAATCTCTATAGAAATCTTATCAGCTATATCAGAGAAAAATGTTTCCAAAATATTCTCTGAAAGTCTCTTCGTAAAATCAGCAACTTCTAGTCATTGATCAAGGTTAATATGATTTAAGTGACTAGTTGCATGAGTGTTAATTTTAATTTTATAACGCAAAGAATCATTAAAATCTTTCTGAAGAGCACGAATACCCGTCATATAATACGCACCCAATAATTTACTAGGCAATTCTTCCGATCCTCAAAGACATGTCAATAACTCAATTTCGACATCGTTATCCACATTATCCAATGTTCACGAGACATCAATAATATCATTATTAAGTACAGTAGAAATACCAATACCCTGCTTATCTGTCAAAATATTTTTCATATTACTCATCTGTATTACTACACTAAAACATAAAAACAAATTTTTTACTCTATATACTGTCTGATAGCACCTTTTCCATACTTGAGCACTCTTGCTCCCCTGCTCACCGTAGTGACAGAGATACCAAGATCTTCTGCTACATCTCTCTGAGTTTTACCTTGTTTGAGTTGCTGAAGAAGTGCTATCCTCTCACCGAGCTCTACAATCTCTGATGGAGTAAACAAATCTTCTAAAACGGCGGTAGCATCCTCCTCTGGCACACGCCAAAGTGTATCTGCAATGAGTTGAAGTGATTCAGGGAAGTACATTTTTTGTATCACTGTAGTAAAACAGTAACACAATAACAAAAAATATATACATTGCAAGAGCAAAAATAACAAGTCAAAAAATCCCTCGCACCCCACTTATAAATCAGTATAGTATATCAGAAATTATTTTAGATAGGACGCTATATGCGATGTCAAAGGCATTATACGCAATAGGTGTTTTAGTGAGCTATATAATAATAGGTGTGATAGGATGAATAGTTGTCCACATCACACAACAAAAAAACATGTCACAACAGTCAGTAGAAGTCCCACAAGTCAAGTCCTGATATAAGGAATCAGAAGATAAGATCTCACTAACCACAGACCAGCTATATAAACTTAAATTCTCATATGATATTATGCGCCTATGGTGAGTAGATGATATTATCCAAGATCCCGAAAATGGAAAAATATTCTATTACCTCATGCATGACTCAAGCGGCTGGAACTTTATACAGTTTGATGCCACCAGAATATGATCATATCTCACCGATGAGAATCTAGAAAATGTGATATCAAACAATACGCGACTTCTTACCACTCAACTCTCTGAAGATAAATCATATAATCTCTTAGAAAAAAGAGAGGGGAAACTAATTTTCGGACAATTTCCTAGTGAAATGGGCGGTAATTTCTCCTGTGTAGATTTTATGATTGATACAGAAAAATTTAGCATCAATGTCAATGACACCAATCCTATCATAGAACCATTTGAAATTTCTGACCAAGAAAAAAAGCAGCGCCAGCAAGCAGAACAAAAATGTTTAGATAATCTTAACGAAAAATAATCATGCCCATCCAATCTGCCAAGTTTATAAAAAGTGCCTACAAACCTAACCAAAGCCCCGAAGAGAGATATCCCGAGATCATCATCACTGGTAGGTCCAATGTAGGCAAATCCAGCCTAATCAATGCACTCACTGGACGCAAAGAACTTGCCAAGGTCGGTAAGAAACCAGGAAAGACTACCCTGATCAATTTTTTCCTCATCGATGAGGAGCGATATCTCGTCGACTTCCCTGGCTATGGCTATGCGAAGAAATCGAAGGCTCAGAGATCAGCCTGGCTCGACATGATGCAAGACTACCTCACTCGCAAAAACGATATCGTCGATATCCTCGTCCTGATCAATAGCCATCTACCACTCCAAGACACCGATCAGACGTTTTTGGAGTTGCTCGTGGATGCGGGTCTGCCTTTTTCGATTGTCCTGACCAAGACGGATAAAGTCAATCAATCAGCCCTCCATCACCATACCATCGCCCTAAAAGCGTTCGTCTCCTGACTCGGTAGAGAAAATATCAAAATCATACATACTTCATCTGTCAAATCACGCGGCACCGAGAAAGTGCTCGATTATATTCGCCAACAAATCATAACGTAATGATATCATAATCATCATATTAACTGTCAATCTCTTCTCATGTCTCAAGGGGAGATTTTTCGTATTATATAACAATTTTCCTATCATAAGATGGAGTATTTTACTGACTCATATACCTCCGATGTATAGGCGACTATTGGTCATTGTCCTCGCTATATACAGCATCCACACTACGCTTGGTGTGATAGTTTTTGCAGCAGAAAAAACATCATCAGAAGATATGCAGTCCATCACCGTCACTAACGAGTTAGTTATCCAAAAGCAAACAGGAGAGACTAAAAAAGCCACACTCCCGAGGGGAACGACTATCACCACAGTGAGCAGTGATCCTATTGCTATGACAGATATTGCCATCAATAATACTATTTCTAGACCATTCCCTGGATCTAGTATCGCATCATTTCATTTTGGTATCACAGACAAGCATCTGGTCTTCTCGCAGCCTGTTCGTCTCGATATACCCGTCACCAGTCCTGATGGCACAGAACTCAATGTCTTCGTCTATCATACAGGTGATGAGTCATACAGCCAAGTCGGTCTGACTTCTTCTTCGAATGCGCAATGTCTTGCCAATGGATCAGCGAGCAAAGACCCCACTACTTCTATCGTACAAAATGGTATGATCACTGTATATACCTGTGGTGCATCTGATTTTGTAGTTAGCCCTATCCCTGTAGTAGATTTTGTCGATAATAGTACACTTAATAAAATCATCCCTGTGACTACACTCGATACAGGAGGAGAAAATATTATCACCAGTGTCACTGCAACCATCGATTTTCGATCTATCGCTGGCACCAATCCTGCAAATCCAAGTAATGGAAAAAGTAATAGTAGTCAGCTATCATTCCGTCTCACATCACCATCAGGGACAACTATTTCTCTCCTGAATGCTAATACATACAACAATGCTAAAGCAAATCGTGTTACAGTTGTATTTGATGATCTTGCTTCCACTATTATCTCCTGAAAACCAACAGCTGGTACATATCTTCCCGCCCAGCCACTTAGCACATTCAATGGCACCAATGCTCTTGGAAACTGGATATTCTCTGTCACTGATAATACGATAGGAGATGGTATGATACTCTATAGTGTTAATCTTCATTTTATCACACAAGCAACAGTTGGTACTATTGCGCTTCATTCATCTAGTGTGATAGATCTTTGATTGTATCAGCCACAGATTATAGATCAAATTATTACAAAAACTCTTACTGGTGCTTTTGGTGTTAGTGATACTGTTGGTAGTAATACTGGTCGATATACTACGCTACAGGCATCGGATATGATTGGTTTGAATGATACTATTGCAGCTAGCAATTTGGCTATCTCTCATCCATGAGCTATAGTAGTTGCCTCAGGAACAGTTAACCCTCGCGTCGTTTTTGGTACATGAATTCAGTCAGGATATGTTTCTCTTACCAATCCTGTTACATATCTCATGAGAGCCACGGCACCCAATAGTGGTGTCACGGGATCATATACTACTAATCCATCATTTCGTTTTACAATCCCTGCATTTCAATCGCCTAGCAACTATACAGGCGTTATTACTTATACTTTGTATAGCTACTAGTGATTATTGATGTTTGAGAACATCTTTTGTTCATAATCATTGGATGGTGATTTTGTCTCAATATCACTGTTGATGTGTTTGGTGGCATGCAACATGCCACAGGTGTGTCTAATGATTTATTTTAGCAATGAGCCTCCTGGTATAGAGATTGGCTAGTGCCCACCCAAGCGCAATGAGAGCTGCGAGTTCTAGTAATAAGAAACTACTTACAAAACTTTTGTATTGATGCAGTGATGCATATAGATCAATCCCTAGTAGCTGTAGTAGGTAGTGGTGTAGTATAGCTATGCTGATGCTACTGAGTATGATCATGATCACAAATCCTCCAACAAGCAAGAGAGATGTAGTGATTATAAATGGTCCAGTGATCTGACTATAGTACGCTCCGAGTAATTTCTTGATTTGTATGGTTTTATGGAAGTTTGCAAATTTACTTTTGAGCATGTAGAGCAGGAAGGTGATAATCCCCACTAGAAGTACTGCAATGATTACACTAGAAGTGCCCATGACAAGATACCCTAGGTTGATAGCAGTTAAATTTCTTTGTTCTTGTTCTTTGAAGGTTGTAGGATTTCTTACATCAGTGATATTGGTGATAATGTCTCTGTAATCGATAAGAATCTTTTTGAGTGAAATTAGTTCTTCTTCATTCTCAAAAATAACATTGAGTGTAGCAGGAAGAGGATTACCAATGCCGTATTCATCGAACTTCTTTATGAGATCTCTATTATTATTACCAAAGAGTGTAGAAAGTGCAGCATCCTTATCTTTGAAGGATGTTTCTAATCCTGCAGCTTGGAGTTCATCTTGTAGTGCAATAACCTGAGCATAGATAGCATCCTTATTGTCGGGATCATCTATAATATAAAAATACATCCCTAATTTGTTATTGAGTGTGTGTGCAAGTTCCTTTGCTCCGAGTCATATTCCCGCAAAGAGGTTAAGTGATGTGAGTAAGAATCCTATTAGAATACTAATCCACACAAATTCTATTCGTGAAGATTTGATGATATGGCGTACATCGTGCCAAAAGACAGACATGGGTGATGATATAGTTAGTGAGATAATTATTGATGCGTTTCTTGTTTTTTCTTTTTGAGTTTGTGAGTGATGAGGTCTGATGAGAGGTATTCATCAAATAGATTAATCTTTTCGTCATAATAGGCTATGGTTTTATCGAAGACCATTAGTTCGTCACGAGAGGTGTGGTAGTATTTTATCATGGTACGTGCTTTACTTATCTGGCGCTCTAAGAGTGAGAGCTCGATTATATTATAAATAATCTCTGCATCAAGTGTATTGATGTCATATGCCACATCTAATAGATACATACCCTTTTCTCTATTTCCATACCGATATTGGCTGATGCCAAATGCTCTTACAATTTCATGGTTGGTAAAGTCAGTAAGTTCATTGGCGCGCTTTAGGTGTCTGATTGCCTCTCTTCGTTGTAATTTTTCCATCGCTAGGACACCCTTGACATAGAGTGCCATGGGATCTTCTTCTCCCTTTGTACTATTGAGAAAATCGACAGCTTTCTCGGCCATATCAATCTCACCACGACGATAATTGATGTCAGCAATTTGTAACAAAGCTTCTTCGTTGGTTGGATCTTTCGCGAGATATTTGTTGATGAGAGCAATAGCATCACCCCATTGTCCTGTCGCTTTGAGTGATTCCAGTTGTTGATGTGCTTCATATGGTATGTATGTCATAGGGTTTGGACAATAGAGAACTATAAAGCTTTGGAAGATTATGTTATAGTATATTACTTTACCTTCTCTTTTCCAAATCAAGAAATTGCCAGACGCCTCTTGGGCGTGACATTTGCCTACAAATGTATCACATGATGGACAATGTTTTTTTGTTTTATATAGCTATCTGCCATATACCTACGGAACCACGTTCTTTGTTTTTTTGCGAGATAGTGTGTATTGCGTTTGATGAGTTCTTCTGCTTTTTCTCTATTGTATTCTCCATGAAGATAGGCGATTATTTCTTTATAACCGATTCATTGCATGGATTGTAGCTGTGGACTGTATCACTGATCTAGGAGCCACTGTGTCTCTTCTATTAATCATCCATTTAACATGCTACGGATTCTTGTATTGATCAGTTTGTTAGTGTCTTCTTTTTCTCTCCGGAGCCCCAACATAAGCAATGGCCGACGAGGTGGGCGAGGAGCCATCCACGCTGTTTTGGTCTGACCTGTTTTTTGATAAATTTCGAGAGCTCTAATAATAAATCTTATATTGGATGGTGGGTGTTTGGCTGCCTCTTCTGGATCGATAGCATGTAGGCGTTGCCATAAGATTCATTGGTAACTTTTTTCCTCTTCTTCCCATTGTTTTCTTAGCGCCCAGTCTGCTGCGACACTAGGCATGTGAAAATTTTTATAAATAGTATCTATGTAGAGTCATGTTCCACCTACGATAAATGGTTTGTGATTCTTTGTGATAATATCGTCAATAATAGTTGTGCTATTGTGTTGTCGCTCTCCTGCGGTATAGGTTTCATCTGGATTGATAATATCGATTTGATGATGAGGGATATACTGACGAATTTCTGATGATATTTTGTCCGTTGCGATGTCCATGTGGCGAAATATCTGTCTACTGTCAGCACTTATTATTTCTATAGGAAAATCTTGAGCCAGATCTACACTGAGTCCTGTCTTTCCGGTTGCGGTTGCACCTCGTATGATTACAACTCATTGAGGGTATTGATCATAGAAGGAGTTAATGATATGTTTTGCTGTCACAGGTGGTAATAGATAACAAAAATATTGTTGTTTATTTATTAAATATTCTTTCTTTTGAGCATTTTGAGTAAATCAGACCATGTATTGCTAATAGTTTCCAATACGCGTGATCTAGAGAGATTGGTGATTATATCTCCTGTTATTGTAAGTGTGTCTTTTTGTTCCCTACTTGTAAGTGTATCGGTTTTATGCTCCACCTCTGAATTACTATTACTCATAGTCTTATATATGGTTAATATTAAATATTTTTTCAGCTATTCTAGTATTATTACTTCTTGAGAACGTCTCTAATCTCTTGTAACACTTCTAGCTCAGTTGGACCTGCTACTACTTGTTCTTTGATTTCCTCCTTGTGCTTAAGAGTATTAATCCCTTTCACTAAGAAGAATAATGTTATTGCTATAATGAGGAAGGCGATTAGTGCGTTGATAAAATTTCCATATGCTAAGATAGGTGCGCCAGCAGCAACTGCATCACTGAGTGTTGTGTATTTTTCCTCTCCTCATAATTGGATGAAAAGATTAGAAAAATCAGGAGCCTTGAAGATACCAGATACTATAGGCATCATGATATCATTGACTAATGATTGGACAATGGTTCCGAATGCACCACCAATGATGATACCTATGGCCATATCTATCATATTACCCTTGATGGCAAACTCTTTGAATTCTTTTAGCATAGTGATTAGTTGTGGCATTGTTTAAAAATACTTATGCGATGTATCATGTATTTTGTGATCATTATTACAAGACTTTTTTATTGTAATTTGAGTATTGTTTTTATTGACTTGCAAAACAAAATCTATTTGGTATCATTTTCTATACTGTTTGTTGAAGGTTTTTACTTTAGAAATTATGAATAGATATAGATGTGATGAGAGCGATGAATATTGTATATAAGAAGTGTTGCATGAGCAGCGCTGTTGTCATGAATTTTGCTGTCTGGTTGCGTAGACAAAACTAAAAATAGTGTCAAGCAAACTTTAGAACAGACAAGTGATACTTTATGAGTATCGCATATATGATGAATTGAGCCAGCACAAGATGGTACCATAGTTATTATACATGGAGTAGAAGTGCCGCTGGATCGATCGCCTACCTTTGTATTTGATGTGGATGAAATTGAAGAAAATCCTCTGAACATGAAAGGTATTTATCATACATTACCGTCCATGCTGGGGGTTAATCAGTGGGAAGATATTATAAGGATTTTTAATGAAAAAGAAACACTGTCTGACGTTGCGATTCAAAATTTTAGAAAAGCGAATATTGCTAATCTAGTAAAAGATTCTCTTATTGCATCGGACTTGTTTATTCCTCGTATTCATCCACTACTACAGACCATTGTTCCAGCATCTATAGAAGATTTCGCAATACAGTTTCCAGAACAACTTGAACATCTTACTGGTGAGCCATCGTTGATGATTGTAACTAAATATCATGGTCAATATGTAAGACTTCATTATATAGGTGGTACACTTTACCAGGCAGACTATGTGTGTCCTTGATGACCTCTAGGGCATACGCCTGAGTGAGAATTTTTTATCACCAATAAACAGAAGAATAGAAAATCAGATAAGTACAATAATTCTCCCATGGCATATGCAATTAGCATACTTGAAAGTCGTGGTGTCTACAGTCACCATAGTAATGATGTCAATAAAGATCCAAGCTCTCATGGTTGTATCAGAGCAACAGCCCCATGAGCTAAGTTGGCATATGAGACGACAATATCTCTTATGGATATTATTAATGCGATGAATATTACTGAAAAAAGATACTTTTACCAATGACAAGAGGTTGATCTTGACACATTTAATATAGTATTACCCACTGATTCAGAAAATATCAAAAAGGAGAAAAATCGTAAAAGAGGTGATGCATCATATTACTTTAGTAGTGAAGACTGATCTGGGGTAGTATATGTGAGGACAAATTATGATTGATCTCAGGATAATTTTCGCATATATGAGAAGCATGGCATTGTTCCATTGGTTGATCTTGAGCCAGACTTTGATCACGCTATTCATGGCACTGTAGTTGTGATATTTGGTCTCTACTAAAACTACAATAGTGGTATGAAGAAAATACTTACTTTACTTGCAACGGTACTCATTTTCTCTACACTGGGAGCATCTTTTGATTTATCCAAGCTGATTGATGAATATCTACGTCCTCGACCGATATACTGCAAACTATTACAAACTTGATGCTGTCGACCCAGATCAACTTGAAAAAATGTTTGCCAAAGATTTTGTCGTTTTCGACTATGACGAAAGATGAACTTCTAAAACATCTATCGGACAGTATTTGGGGTACAATATCGATGATAGTTTGACGAGATCAGGGACGTTTACTCGCTCACTTGCTGGCAAAGAGCTTGATCTTTTTCACGAAAAACAAGCACGAGCCCTCGAACAGTTTCCCCTTTTCAAAAAGGAATTCAAAGCATCATTCGATGGATCCAAACCAGTGACGGCAAGATATCAAATTTTCACTCATCAGACTTATTTCTACTTCTACTCAGAACAGAGATATGTGTTCGGTGATTTTGTCCGCAATTTTCAGCAGAAGATAGGGACATCGGTCTTTTTCTTCCAGGTCGGATCCAGAGATATGGTGAGACTTTCTCATGTGGTGGATGAATGGCTGGATGTCGATGGTCGTCCACTGCATTATAGCTACACATGGCCACTTCCAAGTATTGAAATAGAAGATATCGTGATGCAGTGACTAGAGTGACGTGATATCGAACGCCTCAAAGACCGATCAGGCAGACTCAAATGCAGTATGATCTACGAAAGAAATACTTATATCGATGAGCTCAAAAACTATCCAGCCAAAGGCCAAACGGTGAAGATTAAAAATTATGAAGGTAACTATGTGCCAGCTCAGTGCCAATCCGTCAATATCAATACAGCAGAAGTGTTTGTGAGGATGACTGATGGGATACCAGTGAGACTGCCGCTAGATGAGGTAGTTCGATCTCCAGAAGAGAAACAAAGACTCACCGCCGCAAACCACAAAGACACCGATACTAGAAAAAATTATTGACATAAGAGACCAAGATCTGCATAATGCAGGGATTATTTTACCTCAATAGTGTGAAGTGATGATAGAAAATTTTACCTTGGTACATGCGGAACTCGCCATCGTGGGGATTATCGTATTGTTGGTAGTGATCCAGCTGATGTTGCGATTCGTGGCATGGATGCACCGTCTCCAAGACCGCATGATCGTCAAGAAAAAACTCAAGATCAAAGAACAACGCAAACAGGAGAAACAAGCACAACACAGTAAATCATACGATGATGAGTCTGAAGATGTTTTGGAAAAATTTGCTGGACTTGTCAAACCTGATGGTGATGATGATAATTTTTCCGAACAGACGACGATGCAAGAAGAACTCCTGATAGCGTCTATCGACATCGATGAGGATGTGACACCAGAGCAACAAGAAACACCCACGCCGGAAAAGGCTGATATCACCCTTGAACAAAAGAGAATATTCAAACACCAAGATGATCTCGATAAGCTCCGCACCGAAGCACTCCGTGCCAAAGAAAAAGGTCAAATCGATATCTATGAGAAAAAACTGATCGAAGGACTATCACTAGAGCCAGAGTATCCAGAGTTTTTGACATTGTTGGCAGATCACTATTTCCATACCAACCACTACAAGAGAGCGTTATCATTATTGAAACGTTTGCTCGACTCAGACAAAACAAACCACAGAGCGATGCGACAGATGGGTGAGATCTATCTCTCTCACGGTGATATCAAAACAGCCGAAATCATGATCGAACAAGCTGTCAAATACCAACAAAACAATCCAAGATACCTCTATTCACTCGTGGATATCAAATACAACACCGACAAAGTCGATGATGCTATCTACCTTATGGAGCGTATCCTCAAACTTCGCCCCACCAATGTCGAATATCTGGTCGCGACAGCGATGCTCTATGAACAGAAGGAGGATTTTGATCGCGCAAGAAGGTATTATGCTACGATATTAGAATACGACCCAGATAACCATACTGCCAAGCATAAACTGAAAGAATTGTAGCAGGATAGTGGCAAATAGTAACAAATTGTAGCAAATCGTTACAGATTATTTATTATCCTTGATTACCTTTTATCATCCTCTCTCATCCTTTCCATGAAATATAGCAAAACAACCAAAATAGTCACCATAGTTGTGATACTAATCTTTCTTTTTGCCACTTTTGGTGTGGTAGTGATGTATCTCGTGACGCCTACCCAGCAAGTTGCTCAAGAACTCACGCCTGATATGATAGAAGTCACACAGCCTACCGTCACTGCAGAAGTAGATACGGACACATCACTCCTCGATGATTCATTGGCACCTATGACGGGCACTGTAACTGAATAATTTACCGATACTACCGCACATCAGATGAAAATATCCGTCAACCAACCACAAAGATATGCGAAGATGAGAGCTCACACAGCGACTCATTTGCTCCATGCTGCTTTGGGAAAAATCTTGGGTCAGACCAAACAAGAAGGTTCGCTCGTAGACGAAGATTACCTCCGTTTCGACTTCGCTACCAAAGAGAGTCTATCTATTGATCAGATTACTGAGATAGAGGATATCATCAATGATCAGATAGTCCAAGCACTTCCCATCTCTGTCCAAGAGATGTCACTCGAGGATGCCAAACAGACAGGAGCGAAGATGTTTTTCGGTGACAAGTACGGTGCGGTTGTCAGAGTAGTGACCATTGGGGATGGGTTTTCTACCGAACTCTGTGGAGGTACCCATGTGACCAATACTCGTGAGATCGGAGCTTTTGTCATCATTGGGCAGGAAGCAGTCGCATCAGGTGTCAAGCGTATCACCGCTTACACTGGTCCCAAAGTAGCTACCTATGCTCAAGAAAAACAGCACATGATTGATGCAACTATGAAAGAGGTTGGAGTAGTGAGTGAATCACAACTTCTGCCCAAAATCCAAAAAATCCTCACCGAACAGAAAGAGCAGGCGAGTGTGATTGAATCTCTGAAGGCAAAACTAGTCGGAGGAGTTTTACAAACTATTGATCTGACTCCCAATGGAGTGTTCGATAGCATCATCGCTACTGATGACTATCCAGACTTACAATGACTGAGCATCAAAACGATCGCCACTGAAGCGAGAGCTATTTTTTCTGACAAAACCATATTACTCTACGATACAGAAGGAACCTTCGCTCTCCTCGCACTTGGAAATGTTTCCGCCAAAGATATCGCTCGCGACCTCTGAATGAAAGGATGATGATCCGATGAATTAGTGCAGTGACGTGACGCTGATATAATTTCCAAAATTTCATAAAGAAAAGCTCACCTAACTTATAGGGAGCTCACTTTCTGTTTATTATTACTTTTTTTCTGGTCTCATGATCTTTTCTATGACTACCGTTTTGTAGTTATAATAACTTCCACCATGTAATGTGGAGTCAGAACCTCTCCAGAAATCTGTGAAACCTTCTTGATCGCTGACGCGAGTACCATCATTATTAATTTTCCATGGATCCTTCAGGTCACCAAATTTTTTAATAAAGATAGTATCTCCTTCTTGATAAAGTTGAGCAGTCTCTTCATCTAAGATATCAGGAAGGACTATGATAGATTGATCGCTAACAACGCGAGTTCTTAAATCAACCTTATCTTGATCACTGTTATCGCAAGAAACAAACATGAAGGAGATGGCTAAAAGAAACGATAATTTTTCCATGATATGAAATATTTATTTTTCTCCTCTCGGGCTTCGTGCGCCGGAGGATTGATTCAATGATATATATAGATATAAGTCAATATGAAATGAATTGAATTCTTTTTCATCTATAGTTCGTGTATGGACTTGTATTTAGCGATAGTTTGGTGCTTGTTTTTTCTTATGAATATAAATAGTATAATACTGACCTATTATGTTTATTGGTTGTGTCGTATCTGTATGCAAATTTCTCAACTCCAGAACAAATCCATCTGCATCCTCGGTTATGGTCGCGAAGGACAGTCTACCTATGACTGGCTTGCTACCAACCATATCACCGAAGATATTACTATTGCCGATGACAAAAAACTAGAGACCACAGACCACAGACCAAAGACTACTATCCACGACCAATGACAGCGAAAAGACCATCTCAACGACTACGATATCATCATCCGCACCGCCGGCATACCGCCACACACAGGTGTACTCGCTCCCTATGCGGACAAAATCACCAGTCAGACCCAGATCTTTTTCGATAATTATACGGGCGATACGATTGCTGTCACGTGAACCAAGGGCAAATCCACCACTTCTACTCTCATCACCAATATCTTAAATAACGCAGGACACACTGCCCAGCTCGTCGGTAATATTGGCGATCCTGTCTTATCTGAGATAGATCTGTTCGATCAGAGTCACAACCCCGACTACGTCGTCTACGAACTCAGTAGTTTTCAGCTCACGGGGGCCAAGATAAATCCTACCTATGCCCTCATCACCAATCTCCTCATCGATCATATCGACCGACATGGATCACACGAGCACTATCACGGCGCCAAACTCAATATCATCGGTCCAGACACTATTGTCATTGCCCACGCCTCCACTGTCGATCAGCTTTCTGCTTGTTGATTTTCACTTTGAGTTTTGTTTGCTGGCACAGGCACCGAATACGACTTCGATGATCAGTTTTTCACCGCGCCCGATCGACACTACCCTACCGATATCCAGCTCCCCGGCGATCACAACCGCGAAAACATCTGTCTCATCAATGCCCTCATGCACCAGCTCTGCATCACCCCCAATCACATCTACGACACGATCAAGTCATTCACCGGACTCCCTCATCGCATGCAACTCGTATCCGAAAAAAATGGGATCAGACGAATCGACGACTCCCAATCCACCAACCCGTCCACCTGCGTCACGGCCGTTCGCACCTTTGGCGATCAAGTTGGTAGTATCATGCTCGGTGGCTATCAGAGTCACTTCGACTACACAGAAGTGATGGAGACTATTCGTCAGTATCCATCCATCCAGACACTCATCCTCTTCCCCGACACTATTCACGATTTTCGCAAACACATAAAACCAAGCGATACGTTCTCTATATTTGATGCCAAAAGCATGGCCGAAGCAGTCGACATCGCTCGAGACCACACACCAGCGGGCACCATCTGCCTCATGAGTCCTGGTGCCAAATCATTTTCTCTCCGAACATCGATGTCAGAGAGAGGTGATCAGTTCCTCGAATATATAGAGAAGCATTCATAATATAAAAATACACTAAAGAATAATCACCCAAGAGATCGAAGCAACCACACACCAAGTGCCGCTAGAGCTACAGCACCCGAAGTAGGTGTCGAGGCATGCGCTGGCTGCCGAGACTTGATCTTTTTTGGTTCGTTTTTTGTATCAAGACAAAAAATGAACATAATATATACCAAAAACTATGTGCGACTAGAGTTTTTGTTTACTTTTGGGTCATGTCAAAAGTAAGCCTAGCGGAGCGACAAGTATCAAGACAAAAATGAACATATATCATTTCAGATGTGCATAACTTGCATTATCACATCACCTCATTTATACTCATCATACTTTTATCATAATAGATTATCATGCTCACCAAACCACGATTTCGCCGCAAAATATGGGGACGAGGACGAACGCCATCCACACGACAGGGACGACTCGTCGTCTGAGCATATCTTGCCTTCATCATCTGGCGAACCATAGACTTCACCACACAGTACCCCGAAGGTACCGATCCTACCAAGAGCGAACTCATACGCTACCTCATACCACTACTGCGAGTGATTGGATCAATTCTGCTCATATCCTCCATCGCTGGAGAAAAACCCCACCGATCACGAGGAAACAAAAAATCATCAGACGACAAAGATGGCTCCGATCCTATAGCATCATAAACGTTCTACCCTATACCTTCTACTATGGATATACTCTCCACCCGTCTTGCAAATCACCTCCTCACAGGAGAATCACATACACCGACCGAAGTCATTTCCCATATGCTCTGTATGCAATCCCAAGATCGAAATCAACATCTACGAGCCATAGCATCTCGTGCATGATGTAGTCAGGAAGACATACTACAGGCGTACAATGAAGGGAAGATCGTCAGAACTCGAACCCAACGTGGCACCATCCATGTCACATCAGCAGAAGATGCTAGATGGATGACTACACTCTGTGGCTCCAAAACACTCACTTCATTTGCCAGACGTAGACAGTCACTTGGCATCACTGACGATCAGTCAGAAAAAGCACTTACATTACTACAAAACTACCTCGCCGACGGTCCCAAAATCCGCAAAGATATCATCTCCTATCGACAATCTCATGGTATCGCAGAAGGAATGAATCATGGCTATCATCTCTTGTGCTATGCTGGTACCCTAGGTTTGATAGTACAGTGACCTATTATTGATGGTGAGCAGGCTTTCGTCTTGAGCAAACAATGGATAAAAAATCCAAAAATATATAGTAAAGAAGAATCACTCCGTGAACTCTGTCTGCGCTATTTTACATCGCATGGACCAGCAACACTCGAAGATCTTCAGCGATGGTCTGGTTTGTGAAAAACGCTCCTAAAACAAGGTATAGAAAGCTGTGGCAATCAATTGATACAAACAACTGTTGATGGAAAAGAATATTATAGCTGAAAGAGTAAACCATCAAAAGATATTCCCATAGTCTATTTCCTCGCCTGATTTGACGAACGACTCCTGGGATATAAAGATCGCTCTGCTACCGTCCATACCGACCACCTGACCCGCATCGACGTCTCTCGCAATGGCGTATTCAAACCCACCGTCATGATCGATGGCATCACCGTCGCTATATGGCAGATCAAACACAGAAAATATGAGTCAGACATCACCATTACACCTTTTCATCCATTGAGTCAGGAACAAATCAGTCTTCTCCATGAGTGAATCATCTCTTATCAAAAATACCTCAATAAACCTTTAACTATCTCAATAGCTGATGCCTAAACATACTACCGTCGACAGCTATATCGCAGCACAAGACCCAATGGTTCAAGACCGTCTCCAGACACTGTGCCAACTCGTCCACACTACCTGTCCTGATGCGGTCGAGTCTATTGCTTACGGTATGCCCGCATACAAATACAAGAAGAAACCACTCATCTATTTCGCAGCGTTTGCACATCATATCGGACTCTACGCTACCCCCAGTGGACACACAGCTTTTGTAGATCAGTTGTCATCATACAAGCAAGGTAAATGATCAGTACAGCTTCCTCTAGATCAGCCATTACCACTTGATTTGATTAGACAAATTATCATCTTCAATATGACAGAACAACAAAAAATATAATACTCACCAATACAACATACACATTATTATTTGCAAAATACATGTATAAGAAATATCATTATACCACATCCTTTTTAACCCCTATATGATCTTGTGAATGAACAACTTCATCAAACGCACTATGACCATCAGCCAAAGACTCTCTGTCGGTGAGATCGGTCTTATGAAACTCTACATCATCATCTGTGGTATTATCCTCTCCATCTGGATCCCAGCACTCAGGACAGTCTCACGATGGATCTGGGCAATCGCAGCAGCTATCATGATTATCCCACTCCTTATCCAAGAATTCCAACAACATCCTCATTATATTTCCCAAATGTTCAAGTGAACTATCAAACCATTTGCTGGATGGGGTATGTGGCAGTTCACCATGTTCAAAACAGGGATCGTCATAATCGGCATCCTGCTGACCTACATCATCCCAGGACTACTCCATATCAATATAGCACGATACACCGCACTCTGGGGACTCGGAGCCGGATATTTCCTGGATCATATTCTCAGAAAATAATGCAAAATTTTATCAGACTATAACATCATATGTCTCCCGTCATATCTGCAGGCACCATCCACGATCTCCCTGACGATATGAGGGAGATTTTTGCAAAAAATGATGATCTCCTCAGCACACGAGAATCACTCACGCCACTCGCTCGCAATGAGCGAATCTGTCGGGTGACTATACCCAAAAAGGAAGAAACCAGACAGAAACACCTCGTTCGTATAGTCGAAGATCTCCGCGCTGGCAAACGTCGTCCCTGTTGTTGGCCAGGATGTCCACACCGCAATCCAGCTGCACAGAAGTGGTTTGCGTAGGATTATATTGTATTGTATCTATTTTTCATGATGGTGTTGCTGTGTTCTTGTGTCATATCCATACACATATTGTGCCACGGATCTTTTTTGTTGTTGTTGGTGTGGTGCTTCCATATTTCATCCTTAAAGTAGATAATGTCTATACAACGTCATAGGGTTTGAGAGAGATTTTTCACTTTTTTTGTGATAACTCTTATACTGATGGGGTATATTTAAATCCCGATGACTGTTACAATGTCTTTTGCTCAAAGTGAATATAAGAAGTGACTTGAAAACTCTATCGTACAGGCGAATGTCATTGATATTTTTGATAATTTGCTCACTTTGTCTGTAGAGGAGGGAGCATCAGATATTCATATTGAACCTTTTGAAAATTTTTCTCGTATTAGGATACGTATTGATGGAGTACTGTATGAGATAGTACAATATCCAAGAAATTTGCATGAATCTGTTATTTCTAAATTTAAGATTGAATCGGGTCAAATGAGACCAGATGAGAAACGTTTACCACAAGATGCCCGTGTTTCTACTATTACATTGACCAATAAAGAAATTGATCTTCGTGCATCTACTTTGCCTACTATTTGGTGAGAAAAACTCGTGATGCGTATCGTGGATAAATCAAAGGAAACACCAAAACTGACTGATTTGGGTATTGAATGATCTAATAAAGATATTATCTTTCGTCAGATTAAGCGTCCAAATGGTATTATCTTGACTACATGACCAACAGGTTCCGGTAAGACATCGACCTTGTATGCTGCACTTGATGTGATTAATGAACCAGAAGTAAATATCGTGACCTATGAAGATCCTGTGGAAAATAAAATGATCGGACTCTCTCAATCGCAGGTAAGGTCTGATATTGGTTTTACCTTTGCTTCTGGTCTGAGAGCTGCATTACGTCAGGATCCTGATATTATTATGGTGTGAGAGATTCGTGATAAAGAAACGCTTGATATGGCTATGGAGGCGGCCATGACTGGTCATTTGGTGTTTAGTACTATCCATACTAACTCTTCATCGGAGACTATTACCAGAGTGGTCAATCTTGGGGCAAAGCCATATATGATTTCTGGTACGTTTAATCTTGTGATGGCGCAACGTTTGACAAGGAGAATCTGCGATGCTTGCGTCGAGGTGATTAACTCTCATGAAACTGAGGCGTATCATAATGCTAGAGAGGTATTTGTCCATCTCGAAAAAGAATTTCTCAAAAAAGAACTGCTTGCAAGAAATATTACGCAGGTGCAATGGGATGATTTTATGAATAAAGGAAATACATATATATGATCGGGCAAAGATGCACAGGGTGGTGTATGTCAAAAATGTGGATGATCATGATATAAGTGACGTGTGGGTATATTTGAATTTATGGAGTATGCGGATGACGTAAAGCAAATGTTGATAGATGGTAAGACTGCATTTGAGGTAGAAAAATACGCTTTGAGAAAGGGTATGATCGATTTGGAACGTGATGCTTTGTTTAAGGTTATTAAATGATTGATGCCATTAGAAGAGGTATATAGATTGGTTACCCATAAGGAAATATAGTTTTTCATTTTGCATTGTACTTAATTATGACTGATATACAAAAAAAGATCAACAAAATGTCATGGTTTGAGAAGACCTATACCAATATGCAGAAACCATGACTTGATACTAAGACTAATTTTTTTAGACTCTTATCATTGAGTCAGAAAGCGGGTTTAGGTATGAGAGATGCGCTTCTTGCTCTGCAGAAATCGGAAAAGAACATAGTAATGAGATCTATCATTGAGGATCTCATACAGCAAATTAGCCAGGGTACCATGCTTGGTCAGGCTATGGGTAATCATGCGTACTTTTTTTCTTTGGAGGAGAGAGAGATGATTGCTTCAGCAGAATCGATAGGTACACTGCCTGATACCTTGGATCGTGTTGCTCTTGATCTGGAAGAACATCAGGCCATTATGAGAAAGATTAAGGAAACTATGACATACCCCATTGTGCTGATTGTTATTACTGTTCTTGCTGTGATTGTGCTATTGAGATTCGTGATACCAACTATCGTAGGGTTGTTTCCTTCCGTAGATGATCTGCCTGCTGTTACGAGGCTGATGTTGCGTGCGTCTGATTTTTTATGATCGTATTGGTCTGTTATTTTTGTTGTTGGTGCTGCAGTACTGATTGCTAATAATGTGCTCTTGAAAAGAGTGCTTCCATATAAAATGTTTTGGGATGGTATATTTTTGAAGACACCCATTGTATCAGATATGATTAAGACATTCCATATGTACAGATTTGCAAAGTTTTTTTCAGACTTTTACAAGGCGTGAGTATCTCCGATCATAGCATTGGACCACATTGGTACTATTTTTAATAATTTCTTCTATAAGAGAAAAGTATGGGAGATTAGGAAAAACTTAGAAGGATGATTTTCTCTCTCGGAATCATTGGATGGATCATCACTATTCGATCCATTGCTTATACAGATTATTGATGTAGGTGAAACTACTGGTAATATTGATGCTGTGTTGGGTAGAGCATCTTCGTTTTATAAGGATCAGCTTGACACCAGTATTACTCAAGTTATGAAATTAATAGAGCCTATTATGATGGTATTTGTTGCAGCTATTATTGGTATTATTGTGGCATCTATCTTCTTGCCGATGGCTGATCTTTTGGAAGTCATCGGTAATATGTAAGGTGTAATTTTCTGTCCTTTATCATCATTATGTGTTATGAAATATTTGATCCAGCATTGTCTTTGTGTCATGACTGTGGTCGGGCTATCGATATATGGGCATGTGTATGCATCAGTAGATCGTGATATTGCCATACATCTTTCGCTATTGTATGATACGTATAGTGATTATACTGCAGAGACTATGTATGATTTTGATGATGCACAATGATTGTTGGATACTGACCTTGTGACATTGATAACCAATACAGCTGATCCAGAGCAATCTTTACACCTCTATATGAGTGATCTACAGTATACCATACGCCAGCAATCTACAAATCAACACCTTCTTATCGAGAGGCGTAATGATGAGTTGGCTCGTGAGAGGCACTGTCTTTCACAAAAACAAGTGTCTGATGATGATTTTTTTCAATCGGTGCAGCAGGGTCTTTCTGATGATATGTTGGTCGCTATTGCTGATGATTCTGCGGCGATGGGTGCATGTGCAGAGCAGGCCCGCGTCAAAGCTCGTGCTTACCAAGTTATGATACAAAAGATTGATACATATAGACAGCAGTTACAAGAGAGATTTACTCTTTTGCGTAATAATGAATCGTTTATTTTGCAACATTATTCTCTAGCTACTACTGATCCTGCTATTATGTCGCAAATGAATAGGTTGATTCATGCTCTTGATGAGTAACACTAAGAAATAAGTGTTCTATTTTTTGCATTTTTTACAGAAGAGAAGTATACTGGGGGTAGTTTATATCTTTCAGATTTCTTGTAATGAGTAATTTTATGAAGAGAAATACAATTGGTAAATTTAATGATCTTTCAGAATCATTAGATCAAGAAATTGGAAATAGTTTTAGCACTATAAATTATATAGCAGAATCAACAAAAAAGCGCCTTGATCGTAGTTTACAAAGTAGATTTGGTGATAAATCTATCAAGCAACTTGGTGCAGAAATTAATCCAGAGCACAAGTATCGCATTTATACCAATAGTATGAATCCTAGTGTGCAAGTAAGAAAGGGTCGTATCAATATAGCGCCCAAGGTACTAGAGTATGAGATTAATAGATGACAAACAGATTCTAATGAAAAGATAGGTATTGTGTTGGGTGATGATGGTTTGGTAAGATACCGTATTCAAACTATTGGTGAAAAATGAAAAACCGTTGAAAGACTAGTTACTCTCAAACAAATGAATACAGATACAAGGGAATGGGTAGGGAAAAAAGTATCAGATGCCATTGATAATAGTGCTATTAAATATGCTTGACAGGCAAAGCTTGCTAGCTTGATGTGAAAAAATCATCTCTCTTTTGAATACAAGACAGCATCTGGTCTTAAGTCCTCAAGAAATTTTAGTGTCAGCTTTCTCTATGATTTCATAACAGGTGCATATAGAGAGGCGCAACACCCATATTACAAAAAACGCGCTGTGATTGATGCTATTGCTTCACACATGCAGCAAGGTATTCTTGGATCACTCAAGAAACAAAAGAGTATTAGTGAAGATATGTCACGAGAGGGGTTGAGATCACTGGTTACGGGTGCTGATATTACAAATCTAAAAAGAGAAGATATCAATGCGTATGATGGGGTATTTAAACGTGAATATGGTGTACAGAGACAACAGACTTCTTTAGAATGAAATGGGACTTTCGAAGATATAGCAAGAGCTGCAGGGTTTGATCCTGATGCGCTGATGAGAGAGCAAGAGACTCCAGAAGAGCAGTCCAAGGAAGAAGAGAACACTACTGCAGAAAACCAAGAATCATCTACTGAATCATGAGAGCAAACATCAGATATTGTAGCACAAATCACTGATTTTATCCAATCACCTGCAAAATATAGTTATGATGAAATAGCAGCACAGTTAGCTGTATGGAGCCTGTCAGGTAATATTGATGAAACGAAGATTACAAGAGCGGAAAAAGCAATAGAGGCTATCAATAAGGCAGGAAAATTTGCTGCTGCTTCTCAGGGGAATCTATCGCAGAAACAAACCAACGCTATTTCATTGCAATGATATGAGCAAATGGAGGATTATCTCGAAAATGCATCTCAATACACTCGTGATGAGGTGGAATGATATTTAGCAGATTGGTGAGAACAATGACAGATCACAGAGAAGCTGTATGATAGATTTCTTAAGAGAATGGAAAAAGTTTCATTCAAAGATGAAAACATCCAAGCACAAGCAGTTGCATAAAAATATGATTACACAATAGAGAAAAACTCCCCACCATGATCGGTCTGAGGGAGTTTTTTTGGAGAAGAATATATTACTTACCAGCAGGAATCACGGTGGGCATAAAAGTTTTAGTACTAGTATCGAGCCATCATCTAGTGCCATCTTTCCGAGCATCAGAAATATGATTGATAGCTCCAGTCTTTTTTCTCGTGGTATAGTCGAGGGTGCGGCGTGCTTTGGCAGAGATATTGTTCCATCAGGAGTTCAAGGCATGGACGACAGACTCTGGTGCACGTTTGATGAGATTGAGTCACGTCTGTGGGAGGAAACTCAGTACTTTGCCTACACCCTTAAACCATGGCTTATTTCGTGCTTCTTTTACTGACCCAAGAGCGGTGTGATCGATAGCACTATAGATGCCATTGGTTAGTGTCTTGCCTCCAGTGACCGTAGCTGTGACAGGGAGAGTTACTACTTCTGCTAATCCATGAGCTGTACCTTCAGCTATATGGAGAGCTCACTTTCCTAGATCCACACCATAATCGAGGGTCTGACTACCAAGTTTTTTGGTTTCTCATCGAGCGTCTTTAGCGCCACCAAAAGTTTCATTGACCATATTGTAGTCTCCGGAGTTTGATCGTTCTGCTCTTTTGAGTGTGATTCCAGTCATGATGGTGCAAGAAGATAAGAATAAGATTTATGTAGATTGTTCGCGCGATGGTCTACCATGGAGTGGCGTGACAGGAGCAGACTCTGTGAGCGGAGTGGCAAGCCTAAGTGTCTCTGCTATACTGTGGCCTGTATCTCACAATATTTCCCCTAGGCTTCTGTCATTGCTAGTATCACCACGCATAGCTATCGTGAGAGCATACCCCACTCCAAGCTTTTGATCTTTGTCTCATCGGATAAGTTTTTGTCCAGCCTCACTAATGATGGTTTCTTGTGCTATTTCTGGAACTACTGCTCCTGCCGGAGTGATCGTAATATTGTTCTCGTGGAGTGTGTATCTGTATCATCCATGTTCGGTATAGACTGGATTCTCAGGATTGAGTTGCTCTACTTCCGTCTGGAAGTATCATTTGTAGACCCCAGTAAGTGCGACCTGACCGATACGTCCTCTGATATGTTTGACTGTTCTATCTCTGAGCTTAAATTTATTGACACCGATATTGGTAGACCATTTGCTGATTTTTTTGAAACCATGATAACCTAAGATGCCTGTTGGTCACATGATGAGCCATTTGGTGATATTGCCTCATCGTTTGAGTCCTCTTTCTCGTTTGGTATCCTCTTCTTTAAAACCTGTCTTATAACCGAAAATATAATCAGTATTGTTCGTAATCCATGAAGTATATCTACCAAGATCAAATTTCCCTTTGTGATAGATGACGTTGCCATCTTTATCCTTGATAGTCCAGCCATCGGCAGGTGTGTAATTGTAGCCAAATCACTCATATTCGAAGGCAGTATCAACCGTAGGTTTGGGCAAGTCTTGGTGAAGATCGACTCAGACGTAATCATTGAAATCAGCAGGGAGTGGACGAGCCTGTTCGATATTGACGGTCAGATTTATGGTTTTTTCCACCTTTTCACCATTGAAGTCTGCTTCGACAGGAAGTTGGATATTTTCGAGTACACCTTTTTCGAGTGGGTGAGACTGACCATCGCTACCGACATATTCAACGTGAGTGATAGTGAGTATTTTCGAGCCATTGGATCTGGTGACAAGACTAGTTTTTACTCTTATTTCTTCATAGGTTACGCCATCCACAGTAGTATTGCGGATCACTGACCGATTATTGCCTGGGGTATGACTGGGTGGAGTCAGTGCAGCACCATTGTATGTATCGAGCACATCAAAATTAGTACCAGCCGGAAGCGATCTCTTTTTATAGAAATATTGGTCTATCCTATTTTCTTGACCTAGCCTGGTAGAGAGGGAGAATTCGGCCGGATCGCGGAGGATGTTTTCTTTCTTCTCATGCTCTTCTTTGGAAAGTGTTTTAGGCTGGAGCTGGAGAGATAGTTTTTTAGAAAGACGCTGGTCAGACAGACCTGTGCGTTTTGCGATAGCATTGATAGTGACATCTGCAGGTATGGGAGTATGATCTTCAGGGAGTGAGAGTGTTTTTCTCACTCATACAGCTGTTTCATATTCTCGCTTGTTGAAAGTGAATACGCCAGTGACTGGATCGAGTACACATCATGTTATATACACTTTATCATATCTGATACCTCAGACGACAAGTCATCATGGGATTTGTATCTCTCCTCCCGCGATAGGTGGTTTGATCTCAAAAGTATCGATACTATATCATGTAGGTAGTTCAGACTGATCCTTTTTGTAAAACATAGGTCGAGTTTCGACTGTCTGTGGAGTATCGGTATAGATATTCTTTTCCATTGCAGGATCACTATTGATATTCTCCTCGAATTCCTTCTGCCCAGGTTTCATTCCTGCAGGCAAGATAGTCATTCTCAATTTCTTTGTGGGTTTATGATCTTTACCATTAGCATCCTTAATGGTCGCCCCCATATCACAGTCTATGTCCAGATTAGACTCCAATACAAAAGGAACCATCACGCCAGACACATCCTCATGTTTGATGGTAGTGATTTTGAATTCACCAGTATTCACATCAAAACTTCCATCTACTTCTATATTTTCATTGATACCATTGATAGTTCTTCTGATTTTCAGTGGGAACCCTCCGCTTGGATTCTTTAGATCGAGTATAGGATCCACACCTCCATTGATAGCTTTTAGATCACTAATGCTTTTCTTGTAGAAATACTCCCATGTACTGATAGTCTCCGACCCACCTGCAGTGATAGTAGCAGAAAAGTCTCTCTGCGCCTCGATATTCTCCTCGAATTCTTTCTGCTCTTTGGTAATGCCGGCTGGATGGAGAGAGACTTTGATGGTGTTTTTGAACTTCAGCTGTTTACCATCTTTTTTGCCTGTCACGATGAGAGGGATATCAGGGATACTTGTCGATTGTGTCGGATTGATGGTATTTCCTGTACTATCAAGGATTTTGATATCATCAAACTCTAATACATCGCCATTAACTTTATAGCATCAAGGATCGATCGTAGCATTGTGATACGTGATACCATGTACCTCTACACTAAAAGGTGGGACAGAAATAGTATCATAGTCTATAGTGACCGAAGAGCTTTTTTTGAAATAATTATCAAGATTGATGTGATTCTTCTTCTCTTTGTCCGTAAGGGAGATGATGAGAGGGTTCTGGTAGTCGATACTATCGGCAATGGTCAGGATAGTATTGGTGGTGGCGAGTGCATTAGATATCGTGCTATTTATATATTGGGAATTCATAGTATATTGGAGACTGTTTTGATCTTTTTTATCTTTGTTTTCTTGCTCTTTATCTTTAGTTTTCTGGATATTATCCTTTATTCTTTGTATTTCTTGCTCTTTTATTTGTTTCTCATGTTTGGAATCTTTGATCTTTTGTTCTGTATCCACAATATCTTGCCTTTCGTCATCACTGAGACTTTTTTTGTCTTTTAGATTGAGTTTTTTGAGTTTTCCTTCAAGATCCTGTATATCTTTAGTAATTTTTTTGATTTCTCATTCTAAGAGTTTTTGCTTCTTTTCATCTTTAGTAGTATTAAAAGTTTTACTGCTCAGTATGCCCTTTTCTTTTTGCCATGCTTGGATATCTCACCTTTTGGATGCGAGAGTAGAGGAGAGGGATTCGAATTTTTGGTATGCTTCAGGAGTAAAAAAATCATTCTCAAAATTTTTAACAATAGCATCCATCGTATTTTTTACTGTTGTATTGAGTGCGTGGAGATTTTTCTGTGTCTCTAACTCCTTGCTCAATCACCCCAATGCAGCTATGCTCATATTCCCATGACAATGATGTAAATCATGTTTATAATCATAAGAAACGTATACTCTTTTGTCAAAAAATCCCCCACCACTTCCATTCGATAGTTGACATTTTTTCTTTTCACTTTAAGTTGACTTTTCGAAGAAAATAGTTATAAGAAAGAAGATGTGTTCATTACCAGCTAAAGCGGAAGCTGATCATTTACATATCAAGTAACAAATTCATAAATCACAAAAAATAAAAAAAGATATGAAGAATAAAATTAGAATATTCACAAAACAAACCCAGTATGATGCCCTAGAGGTTCTAGGCTACATATTGGTCATCATGACAGCATATTTCGTCGTGATGGCAATGGGGTACAGACAGTGGCAGAGCTATACTGCCGCACTGTTTGTAGCAGCTACAGTAGGAGTTACATATACATTGTTCGTAAAATACAATGTGTATGAGGCCCTGACAAACTTTCTCTGCCGCCTGGCAGGGAAGCCACATGTAGATTTACAGAATCGGGAAAGGGTACTATATGGAGTGATTGGTATGACACTATTTATACCAGGACTGCTTGCAGTCTTTACCGTCCCATATCTTCTGCAGGCATCATTTGGTGCATCTGTAGGGATATCGTACTTGATGGCGATTCCTTTCGTTTTCTTAATATTCTTAGTAGATCGAGCTTTCGTTGCCACTATGGGGTATAAGAAAAAAATCGGGGTATTCTTCATCCGATTTGCCATAGCTGGGCTGTTAGGCTGGTTCTTAGCTCAGCCCATCGAGCTCCAGCTCTTCCACAAAGAAGTGGAGGAGGAGCTTGCCGAGCAGGGCGTGCAAAAACTGGCTGCCATCGAGGCAGACTGGCAGGACGAACAAGACCGTCTTGATGGTCAAGAAAAGGCAGCTGGTGTGGAGCTCGAAAGGGCTCGCACTGAGTATGAAAAAGAGGTAAACACTTCCATCGGTGGTCGTCAAGCTGGCCACGGCCCAGAAGCCAAGAAAAAGTTAGAATATTGGGAGGAACAAAAGGTGGTCTTTGCTGCCAAAAAGGAAGCAATCGATGCCGAAAGAGCTCGTCTAAAAGAGGTTTTTGATAATAAAAAGAAAACCTACCAAGACACCCAATCACAAGGCCTTGGTGCGCAGATCCAAGCGTTCCATGCTGCCAGCAAGAAATACCCACCGATCAAGATTTATCATTGGGTCATTATGCTCACGATCTTGTGTATTGACTTATCGCCACTCTTGGCGAAGTTCCTGATGACGAAAACACCATCAGATCGCAAAGAGGAGGAAGAGGATATGATTGCTGAGCACAAGAAATCAGAAATTCAAATCGACCATAAGTATGCACTTATGACCAAAGAGATTGAAGGAATGATTTCAATGATTCAACAACTTGATCTTTCTGATTCAGAAAGAGCCTCCTTCCATGAAGGAGAGAGAAGAAGAATCATCAAAAAATATTATGGAGAAGATGCGCTCCATGATATCACCCCACTACCAATATCCGCTAATTGAGCGTGGGGTTAAGAGTTAGTATCATCGCTACCCTTCTGAAACCAGGGGGTAGTTTTTTTATAGTATTTTTCCACTAAGTATTGACATTATAATAAAAATAATTATAGTGAAGAAAATAAAAAGTATTATAAACAATTAAAAAATAAAATTATGAATGCGAATGTAAGAAATTTAGGAACATTTTTATTGACGTTATTTGCTTTCCTTCTTCTTTTTGTGCTCTTTCCAAACAGTGGTCTGTTTTTGAAGAATTCATTTAGGGGGTGGCTGGCGATGAGCGTCTTTATCTTGCCTTTACTGATGTTTGGCGTCAATAGTGCAGCATGGTATTTCTATCAACCACCGCACAGTGGTAGGGGGAGAAGACCAGTACGCCCAGCATATGATTGGCAAGAAATGGTAAGAGCAACGTGGAGAAGGGTTTTAATTCCTATTATTTTAACTGGAATTTTATTGGCCTATCACTACATGTGTGGTAGCCACTCAGTTCCCTACACAGGATTTACCCCTTGTTCCTAAAACAAGGTGTCGGTGGCTTCCTCCCACCGCTTGGCGTTAGCCAGAGGAAATCATGAGTTTGGTAATCTCGCCAAAATTACTAAAAAAGCACAGGTTATTGCCTGGTGCTTTTCTTTTTGTAGTGATTGTTAGTGAGCTTGTGAATCTGCTGTATTATTGTTAGCCTGTGAATCTGCTGTATTATTATTTGCCTGTGAATCTAGTGTGTTAGTATTAGCCTGTGAATCTCGTACTGTTTTCACATCATCCACCATCTCTCCTCCGAAGATATATGCTGGTAGTCCTACAAGCGCAGCCAGACCCTTGACGATATATCCTGCTAGACCGACGAGATTCGAGCCGAGTTTTTGGAAGTTGGCTATGAGCTCCATGATACTTTTGAAAAGAGGGGAGGATTGCTTCCATGATTCGATCTTTTTCTTGATCTCGCTGGAGAGGTCTTTACCTTTTCCATACAGATAGGCCATATATTCTCCTGCTATGAGGAGCTGGGTAGCGAGGCGTGTCGCAGACTCGAGCGATCCTGGGATGACCAGTGGAGAGAGACCTCCGAGGACTTGGTTATCCATCATATCGATTTGGATTCATTCTTTGATACCAGAATTTTTGCGGTTGATAGTAACTATATGTCCATGGGATTTGTCTGTGTCGATGTAGAACTGTTCGCTAGCAGGAAGACCATTATTGATTGTGACGAGGGTCTGATCGACCGTATTTCTGAGCTCTTTGATTTTCTCAGGATTGGATTCTCTATGCCAGATATTGCGCTCATTGAGCCAGCGAGCATAGGCTTCGCCTTGTCCAGGTTTTTGTAGCATAGGGTAGAGAGTGGTAACTGCGTCCTTGGACGTGACATCAGTATCGACATAGCTTTTGAGCGTTTTGAGATCGAAACCACTTCTCCAGACATCCTTGCCGTACTCCAAGAAGCTATCCTGTTGTGAGAATTGGAGTTTGTTATTTTGCCACTCCCAAGGAGAGACGTCAGCACCACCATATCTCATCACGCCCGTCGTGAAGTTGGTCAGTTGAGCAATATTCATTGCTTCTGCGATGCTCGTAGGCCTGAGAGGAAGGGTGCTCGATTCTCCATTAGCTTTTTTATCATAGGTGATGGGTTGGTGAGTGAGTGAGACTCATGATCATATATCCTGACTTGCATCGAAAGTTGTCTCCTGTCCATAGCTTTTGATGATGACATTGCCTGTATCAGAGAGTTCTACGGTCATCGGAGAGGGGAGTTTGTTTTGGAGTTCTTGATTGAGATGGAGATATCGTGCAGCGATTTCAGATTTTTTCTCCAGAGAGAGTGGACTTGTTTTTCGCTGTTCAAGCTGTGCTTGCAACTCATTCGTCTTCACATCACTCAGGAGAGGGTTGCTATCTATGTCGAAATCGATATCTCCTGCACTAACCCATGTGGTGATGAGAGTATCGACACCGGCTGTATCAGGAGTGGTCATCAGTGCTTGATGGAATTCTCTGAGCTTGAGAGGATCGATCATGAGATTCTGCTTGTTGAGTTGTTCGTATGCATAGGCAATATGTTGGAGTCAGACTTTGTTAGTATCGAAGAGCTCACGGAAGGTCTGAGTAGAATTTTTGAGAGTATCTGGATCTTGTCCTGTCATACCGATAAGTTCATTGACGAGGAGAGACCGCTCTATTTTTTGCGCGGAAGTACTATTGTCTAGTTGTCCTTTCATGAGAGGATCTGTTGTATTGTTGGCTATTGCTGCTCGGTTGATATCATAGCCGAGCGTTTGTGGTGTCGCATATGCCAGTACATTACCCACCGTCAGTCACATGATAGCAGACGCATTCTGTGGCGCACGGAGGAGAGCATTGACATGATCGACATCATAGCGAGGGATATCAGTGAGAACAGTAGCTTTTTCTGTAGTTTCAAATACTCACTCTTGCGCCAAGAGCTCGTTCCATGTGTATTCGCCGCTGTAGTACTTATCGACAGCAACAGGATCAATGATTTTCAATTTATGTGTCGTGAGGTAGTCTTCTATCTTTTTATTGAGGATATTAATTTGTGTAAGATCAATAGACTTATCTTCATTGTTGATAAGATTATCCTTGATCTGTGCGCGCGAGAGCGCTTGATCGACGAGATTGATTCATCCACCATCATTGGCAAGTGATGCAGTCATCTGCTCTTTGGCAGTATTACCCTGGCTTGCCCAGTATGCACCGAGAACAGTGCCGCCGTTGGCTGTTTTTTTGAGAGCAAATTCATTATTACTATTGAGTTCAAGATATTTGTCACGAAATGATTTATAGGTTTCATTTGGAGGTATTACACTACCGATAGTGACTGCAGGTATAGTGGCAGCTTCTGTTCCTTCTGGAGCTGTGGTCACACACGAAGAGAGATTGCTATCTATACCAAGTTTTTCAAGCATCTGATCCAGATCTTCGCCAGCTCTTCCACCTATGGCAAGCCCCTTAAAAAGTCCTGTCAGACCCATCATTCTTCCATTGAAAAAATAGTTGAGTGCAGAGAGTCACGCAATAGATCAGAGGATAGTATAGCCAGCTTTCTTATTCTTGCCAAAGAGGACTTGATAGAGACCATAGATCGTGACACCCATACCTGCAAGCATAGCAAGATTTCCACCTCTACGTTTTTGTGCCTCATCCAACCCATCGACCTTACCTAGTAATCACTCTACAGGAGGACAGGGTATATTTTTTTGATTATTATTTCATGATAGTTGCTCTTTGCCCTGTTGAGGACCACAATATTCATTGAAAAATCTTTGGAGTTCTGGATCTCTCTCGTATCATTGGAGATTTTTCCAGTCTCCTGTGTGGAGTTGGGCAATAGTTTTGGTACGTCGATCTATTTCATCGTTGATGGCCGCTATCATAGCTGCACTACCTGTAGCTGACTTAAGCTCTCTTCTCTGTGTGATAAGATCCTTTTTTTCATTCTCGAGTCTGTTAGCTAATTTACGAGCAGCCGCATTACCACCTGGTTTTTCAACCGTAATAATTGCTGTACCAGAATTTATATCGAGTGAAAATTGTGGATCTAATTCTCTGATCTGTCTGAGCTCTTTGTTGATTTCTCTTTTGAGTCTTCTGACTTCCTGTCGTTCTTCTTTGCTGAGTGATCCTTTATACTCTTTGAGTTCATTATTATTGATTCTTTTACCAAAGTGTTTCATATCTGTTTCATGATTTTCTGACGCAGAAGGAGTATTGATGTGTGGTTCTGGCTGTGCATCAGATCACAAAATCACCTCTTCTGTCAGAGTTCCAAGTTCTTCTTTGGTTCATGCCAAAAGCTCACGTAGTCTCTGCACCTTGGAGTCTAGTGATGCTTTTTGTGCTTCTATTGTGATACCGTCCATACCTATCAAGGAAACTATAAAGAATATGATCCCTCTAATGGTAAGAAAAGTAGTATTTTTTTGCTAAAATGATCCTATATGTGACAATATATCATTTGACATTTTCTAATTTTTCACTGTCTGGGCGAAGAAATCTTCGAGTGATCCAGAGACGCTGTCCATCGATCAGTTATAGAGGAGTCTTCCATGATGGATGATGGCAAAATCATTTGCTACTTCTTCGACATCAGAGAGAATATGAGTAGAGAAGAGGAGGGTTTTTCCTTGTGATTTGAGATGGTTAATAACATTTTTTATCGTGATCCTACCCAATGGATCTACACCTGCCATAGGCTCATCCCAAATCAGAAAGTCAGGATCACCTACGAGCGACATGGCAAGTCCCAAACGCTTTTTCATTCCTGCAGAGTATTTAGCAACGCGTGTAGTATTGTCTGCATCGAGACCCACTTGTTCCAGGAGTGAAGAGAGATGCTTCTTGGCTTCTTGGCTTCTTGGCTTCTTGACTTCTGATTGATGAAGATCCCAGACTAGTTTCATCTGCTCATATCCTGTCAGATAGGGGAAAAGCTGCGTCGTATCAGGCGCATATCCGATATGCGAGGTAGATGTGACGATGTGTCAGGGTTCTGTTTTCATAAACCCCATAATACATTTGATAAGTGTTGTTTTACCAGCGCCATTTGGTCCAAGTAGTGCAAAAATAGACCCAGACGGAATATCGAGTGAGATGTGATGGAGGAGTGTTTTTTTCTTGCCCCAGTCAGTGGTGACAGTTTTGGTGAGATCCTGTACGGTGAGAATAGTATTCATATATTATTGGTCAGTCGTAGATTAAAAATCCAATTTCGCTATATTGACGCTATTCTGTATCCCAAAAAGATCATGAAGAAGTCTGGTGAGGATTTGCTGTTTGTATTCTGGCTCAGGCGCATCTCCAATGATTGAGAAATACTTGAGTATATAGATGATGAGTTGGGTGAGTTTTTGCTGATTGAGAGCGACATTGTTATGATAGGCACCTGATAAGCGCTTGAGGTAGTCAGTATAACCATCGATACTTCTGGCGCTTTGTGTGTCGATGAGATGCTTATAGTACATATCGACATGAAAATCTTCCAGCACATTCTCAAAAAACGGAGCAAACAGACCCGCAATGAGTTTATCATTGACATTGTGCGTATTGCCTCCCGTATCCTCTTCGAAAAACACATGATGCAGTGCAACGATAAGTTTGTCATCACTGACAGTCTGTAGGATCATCACGAGAAATGCAGCAATATGTCCATTATCACTCTTTGATTGTTGGATTTGCTGTGCGATAGCTTTAGCCTTTTTTTGGTTCTGTTCGACACGAGCGACCGCTTCAGCAGAGACGGCTTGCGATTCTGCAGCCGTACCTAATCATTGCATACCTTCTGCCGCCATCGATCACTGATAACTTTCGAAACTTTCTTCCATAAGAATCCTAGCAGATAAAATATCCGTCATTTTGTATAGTTTTTATCTTGCATTTCAAATACAAATGCATATACCCAGACCCACTGACGCTTTTGCTGTCACTTTTTTTGATGCTCATTGTCCATGAAGTATCAAAGAAGTTCTGGGAAGTTCTGGTGAGGTGCCTGAGAGGCCGAAAGGAGCTCACTGCTAACGAGTCGTACGAGAGATCGTACCGCGGGTTCGAATCCCGCCCTCACCGATTTTGACTGTGGCACGGTAGCTCAGTTTGGTTATCCCGACACGTCGGGATCATAAGGGCGACGTAGTTTATTCCTTGATAATCCAATGCTATGTGATATGCATATGTGTTGGAATTGAGTAATGGCAAATGGTATTATGGCTCCACAAGAAATATAGACCAGAGAATTCGTCAACATCAACAGTGAGATGTACAGACCACTGCAGGAAAATTTGTTCAGCTACTGTATGTGAAAGAGTGTAAAACATATGGTGAAGCTCGCATGTTTGAATTACTGTGCAAGAAATCTAAAAACAAGAAGTATATAGAAAAGCTATTTACTTCATGTGAGTAGTTCATTATTGTGGCACGGTAGCTCAGCTGGTTAGAGCGCGCCTCTCATAAGGGCGAGGCCGGGAGTTCAAGTCTCCCCCGTGCTAGTAAAAACTACCAAGCTCAGTTTGGTTATCCCGACACGTCGGGATCATAAGCACCGAGAGACTATTCAGTCAAGTCTCCCCTGTGCTAACATCAAAAACACACATCTATTGTTGTCGTCTTCATAGATATAATCCTCTCATTTTATTCATCATTCGTGTCGTCGTATTATGGCAAAAAAGACCGCAAGAATCAATATTGCACTCCTTTGTACTACTTGTAACAAACAGAACTACGTCTCTACCATTAGCAAGGAAAACAAACCCACTAATGTGAGCAAATTCTGCAAGCAATGCAAAAAACACACAGACCACAAACGAAGAGAGAAACTCAAATAGTGTCTGACTCCTTATTTTACTTATTTTGTCGCATAGTTCATATGCTTACTATTAGATTAGCCGGTATCGGAAGAGCAAAACTTCCTTTGTATAGAATCGTTTTGACAGAGCACTCTAAGCCCATCAAATCTGGTTATCAAGATGTGCTTGGTGTCTACAACCCTATCAAAAAGACAGTAGACGTAGATATCGAAAAAGTACATCACTGGATCAGCCAGGGAGCAGGGATGTCTAGCAGAGCTGCTAAAGTCATTTTCAATGCTACTGGTTCTGAACAGGTGAAGAAGTTTATCGTCTATAAAGAAAGAACAAGAGCTCCCAAAAAAGAAGCAAAATAATTACAAATCCATTCTACAGAATATGTGAGAAATTCATCCTTTTGGCGGATGATTTTTTCGTACTATCGCGAGTAGATCTGGTTGATTTATGAGATGGGGTATGTATTATATTTGTTATGTACTTTATTATGATAGTGAGAGTCACATGGTAGCCAATATATTACTAACGATTATTGCGATTTTAGTGATTGCAATTTTGGTAGGTTCCATCTATGCGCTGTTTGCATCAATCTTTTATTTTATTTTTTCAACCAAAGAAAATTGATTTAGAGATAAGGGTATGCATACAATAAGATATATGATATTATGATTAATATTAACAGCAATAGTTTTGTTCCTTATTCCTTATATTTTTGTTTTGCTAGGTTTGCCTGGTGCAGAACTCTTCAATGCCACTAATGTTCTGATGAGAGTGAGGCAGATTCTGAGTTATCTGATGAATTTTGGTGGATTACGGAGTAACTACGTCAATGACACGACATTTATCGATGGAGGTACTATCGATGGTGCGGGTAATCAATACTATGGAGATTATCAATTGTAATTTTTAGTTTGTGGTTATGAGCATCATGTATGATACAGCACTGGAATATGAGATATTGTGGCCTGATGGTAGAGCAAAGAGAGTGTCGTGGTGATCTATCCTTGGATTGGGCAGTCGTGGCATCGTACTCTATTTCTACCCCAAAGATCATACACCCGGATGTACTATAGAGGCACACGATTTTTCTCGTCTGATAGAGGATTTTGCCACATTGTGATACGGTGTTATATGAGTTAGTAAGGATGATATGAGATCTCATCAGCGTTTTTTGGAGAAACAATGTATTCAATTTCCACTGATTAGTGATACATCCCTTGTATTACACCACCAATTCTCTACATTGGGAGAGAAGACTATGTTTGGAAAGACATATCCATGAACGATAAGAAGTACATTTATTCTGGATACTCATGGATCCATTATCCACGAACGACGCAACGTAAACGCAAAAGATCATGCAGATTCTGTTTATCAAACACTTTTATCGTTATAATATTTGTTTATTATGGTGCAGCGTAAATCATCACATCATCGTACACAGGAAGCAATTACTCAGCAGGCGTCAGCGGTATTTAATACTGCAGTGTACCGTTTTGGTCGCTTTCCTCTTGCAAGTAGAGTGGCTCTCGTGTTTCTAGGAGTACTAACCTTTTTCTTTGTCTTTTTCCCTCTGGTTCGCTTTGCTGCATTGGATGGATCTGCATCATCTGTGTTGAGATTTTTGTCATTGTGATTTTGGAAGAGTAGTGTAGTGATTCTCGTAGTATTGGCTACACTCTGGTGACGATATCTTTCTCCTCGTTTCAAGCAGACAGTCCATAATACACTCGGATTCAAGGATAACGATTATCTCTTCTCATTCTTCTTGTTGTTTATTCTCTTATCGCTGTTGGTAGGTGTTCAGGAGACGATCGCATTCGCATCAGATATTACCACAACTGTTTCTGTGACTTTCGGATATTATGTAGTTTTGTTGCTGACTTTGGCAGGACTGATCTATAGCCTACTCAAGCTTCTTGATGAAGCAAAAATCATGAGAAAGACGGATTTTATGGGATTTATCCAGTCATCTAAAAAGGAAGATAATGACCATAGACCAGATGTTTCATCACTCTTTGATAGTGACGATATTCCTGAAGATAACGAATAACAATGTAAATGAATAAAAAGAACAGACTCCGTCGAGGTCTGTTTTTCATTTTCTTGGTATGATCTATTAGGGAGTAGTATCAACCATCCATGGTAGTGAGAGAGACCACTGATACTGGACTGTCGGATCCAATAATTTTGCACGAACGCTGTCTCCTGCTTGTATCTGTGCGTCAAATCATGCGTATTGGCAAGGACAGAGATTACATTCAGTGATAGTAATATGTGGTTGCGTGTCTTCACACGCATCAAATCCTAGTAGAAGTTGTGTATTACTGATGGTGCTACCAGTGGTAGTAGTGGTAGTTGTTGTAGTAGTACATGTATTCGTTGGATCAGTAGGACACTCATCTTCATCATCAGGAATCCCATCTCCATCTGTATCGATGACGATAGTAGTGCTACCAGTGATGATATCGCCATCACCAGGACATCCATTATATTGCACATAGCCATAGACAAGTGGGCAACTATCTTCATCATCAGGAATCCCATCTCCATCCGTATCTATCGTTGTAGTAGTACATGTATTCGTTGGATCAGTAGGACACTCATCTTCATCATCAGGAATCCCATCTCCATCCGTATCGATGATGATAAGAGCTTCACAAATATTGCCCACACCATTGAGATTGGTATCGATCTGATCAGTATTGGCGATAAATGGGCAGTTATCCAGACTACAGCTCAAATTATTGAAACCGAGATAACCTCTTGGATTACTTCTCGTATTCGTCTCGAGAGCCTTATGGATGACAGCTGGCTCTATAGGTACATATGTCGTATACTGCGCATAGAGAAAAACAGGTACCGACACCAATCAGGTCATCACTGCCAGACGATAGCGTATCTTGCCTGGTAGGTAGTATCGTCCCATGATAACCATACCGATCATAAGGATCGATAGTCGTGATGATGGAGGGAGCGATGGTCATGATCAAACCATACCGCCGATAGGAGTCTGACTGGTATTGTTGGACATAGTGTTCTCGGTAGACCAGAGGAGTGGTCGATTGACGATATCTTCAGTGATGGAGCAGTCATCATTTTCTCCGATCAGGATACCAATAGGATTATTGACACCATCTCCATCCATGTCTGCATCACAGATATCAGGAGTCCCATCCTCATCCATATCGCACTGATAGTTGTCTATTTCTCCAGATTCGTAGAGATTGTAGCAGTTAGGTACAGTACTGTTCTCATCAGGTAGGGTGGTTTCTGATGCCTGGAGCATCAAACAAGCAGAGACACTCAGTGTTTGTGTCGTAGTAGTAGATCCGTAGGTGGTAGATGAAGTGTTGGTACTTCCTGATCCGGTGCTGCTGCTATTGAAAATATGATATGATCATTCACCAGCTGCACTGACTACGAAACGAATAGACTGCACGAGAATCGTACCATCAAACAATGTGATAGTCTGCTGAACCTTTTTAGCACCTATGGTGGAGAAGATAACCTCTGTCGTAGGTGTGGTAGTATATCGATTTCTACTGCCATCGGACCATGCTATGCGATAGATATCATCGGTATCGAGAGAGGAAAATGACGTACTGATAGCGACAGGAGTATTGACTTCCCATGGTCATTGTGTTTGGAGAGTTGCGTTTATACAGTATGTGTCATCACATGAGATCGAAGTCTGTGTAGTAAGATCATCGATAGTCGCTATGATAGTGTGCATACCAGTATCCCCTAGTATCATGATGGTGTTATCAGTGTCATTGGTTACTACTTCTCCATCCACTATCCACTCATAGATAACATCAGCCATATTGGTAAGATGAGTCAGACCGATCCGGCGTCCTCCTTGCATATCTCTGATAGTGGGCGTACCTCGCATCATATAGGTCCATGTTTGAGTATCAGTGATCCAGATACTACTGGATGCGGTCGCAGTATTGTGTGGTCAGGGTTGTTGGGCTTGGATGATATAGAGTCATGATTCAGTGGGCTGATAGGTAATCTGTGTATCTGTATCAGAGAGGGTGGTGCCATTGATACTCCAGGTGATAGGTCATGGCTGATATTGTATTGCTTGAGCAGAGAGAGGAGGGAGTGCTCCATTTCTTGCAGTGCCGAGCGATGCTTGGATACGAAGCCCATACCATGGGATAGAAGAACATATTGCACTAGGAGTTGCGTCCCAGAGGCACTGATCGTCAGTCTCATCGATGAGATCGATATTGATTGTATTCCACTCATCGACGATACCCACAGGATTAGTGAGACCATCATTATCTATATCATCATCACAGACATCGCCCATCCCATCATCATCAGTATCTGTCTGTGAAGGATTGTAGGTAGCAGAGCAGTTGTCTTGCGAGTTGATCCGCCCATCACAATCATAGTCATTGTTGACCGTGCAGCTCGTCTTACCGAAAGCACGATAGGCGAGCTCGAGCGCCTGACGCCCCGTGATCGGGTGGTGGATAGCGAGGGTGTCGAGCATATCATCCGTCAAGATAGTCTGCTGACGCAAAAAATTGAGTTCCGACACCGGCCATGAGCCCTGAGGCACATCAGCGAGCGACTCCATACTACATTCATCCAGATGGTATCTACAGTAGGAGAGATATGCCTGTAGTTCATCGGTATCGCGGAGTGTACACGATCAGGTTGGACACTGTTTGTAGGCAGACGAGACGATAGTCTGATAATAGGTATTGAGGGTAGTGGTTTGGTTTGCCCATGCTTGGATAGCGAGCCAGGGAGCTTGTATATTATTGTAACTATATTGTCCCAGTATATTTGTGATAACTTGAAGATATTCTGCTGTCGTCGTATTGTTCCCACCACAAAAATCTCCCTCACAGATCGGAGATTGCCCTATTGGATATCCTCTCATATAGTCGTGATCACCCACATACGAGACACAGTAGTAGTAGCTCTCTCCTTGCCAATATGCTTCTCATCGCCCTATATCATGGAAAGCGTTTTGTGGCCAAGAACTGAAATCAGACCGATATTCGGGTGTATACATCCTGATCATGTTCAGCGACGGATTGATACAGTCTTCACACTCGATGATATTGAGTAGTCTCGCAGTATCATAACGGGAGATCGTCGATGACTCGATCATCGTCTGCGTATCAAATCCTGCCTGATCCAGCGTAGATAAGAAATCTTCAAAACTCGCAGAAACCGTAGTACAACTAGCAAAAACAGCAAAAGTAGCAAAAGCGAACTTTTTAACAAAAGAGGAAATAACATGTTTGCGAAACTTTTTCATACTTATGAGTATAACAAAAGGAATCATAAGTTGCGAGTGATGAGTCGTTTACATTCTTTTTATTAGTTGCAAGTACTGTGATGTGTGGTGTTTCAGTTGACTTATTATGTTTTCTTCTTGTAATTATTATATAGGATCATTATGGTGACGAGAGTATTTATTTTATATATTTTTGTATTATGGGTTCTATTGATAGTATTCATAATCCCGCTGATACTACTAATACTACTACCGTTGTAGGAACGCTACCAGAGAGTGTGAAATCAAACCTTTTTGGTTTACTGTCGGATAGTAAGGTAGATGAAAATGGTTTACGTTCTTATGCGCAAAATAAGTTTCCTCAAAGTGAAACAGATAAGATGTCTCTTGAGGAATTGAAAAAGATGATTATTTCTGAGTCCTTCTTATGAAATGCTGATGAAATGTTTTTTCGTGATCATATATGGAAAGAGTATGCATGGTGGTTTCTTACTAAAGAACAGATATATAATATGACTATAGAAGATTTAAGGACAGCAGCAGCGAGTGATGAGAACCTAATCTTATGTACTTTGCATCCACTGGATAGTAAGTGTGATCCTCTTTTTTTGCAACAATTTGAGGCTAGATATCCATTATATAATACTGCATGAAAGAATATAGAGGACTTGAGAGAGTATGATAGGACAGCTTAGGCTTGTACAATATTGTGTTCTATGATTTGGGGTATGTCATGCTTGGTAATAATACCGTGTATATCATTTTCGCTGCCAATAAGCAATGCATGATAGTCACCTCTCTCAGCGAAGAGGTGGATCGCATCCACGATGCTCGTCTCTGGGCTGATCAGGTGATAATGATGCGGTGGTGCGAGAGGAATATCACGCACCAGTAGTTCATCCATAGGGATCATCCCTTGTTCGCCGATCCGTTGGAGGAGGAGGTCATTGCTCAGTCCGCCCACAAGTTTTCATCCCTCCATCACGGGAATATGTCCAAAGTGTGTCTGATATGTTTGGAGTATATGACGGACGTGATTAGATGGTGCACACGTGACGACAGGACTACTCATGTACTCGGTTACACTCGGTGGTGTCGCGATGAATGCACTTAGTGTAGCAATATCATCCAGCGCCTCCTGCGTGATCTGTATATAGTCACGATCCTCGCCCTGATGATGAATCAGAAGATTTCTGATCTCACCGAGATACTTGAGCTGATCGCTGTGGTGCCTGACCCATGGACTGATGCCATAGTGTCCATGAGCGATCTTATTGATCTTTTCGTTATATGGCAAAAATTTATCCGACTGCACGATCTCGTCCAGCTGCTTATCGATGGTATTAAAATGTGCGAGGAAAGTGATGAGCATCTATCTTGTGTAAACTGAAGATAGATCAAGTATAAAGAGAAAAGAGAAATAATGCAAAAAATAGATCCATTATTCACTTTGATTGATGCTTTTGATAATATCATTTGTAACATCTATACCACCAGTAATATTCTTTGCTATTGTACTAATGGTGTAAATTGGTCACCAAGGTATTCACCACCATCCAAATAAAAGTGAAATAAAACTGTATAAAAAGCTATATTTGATGGTAGATTTTCCAGATTCTATAAAATAAATATCACTTGTTTGCTTGAATGTCATGATAAGTATTGAAAAACAATATTGGAAAATCACAAATCTTGCTCCATCTTGAACTGCAAACTGAATTTCTTGTGGAGTAAGGTGATTAATATTACGAATTTTCATGGATAGCAAAAAAATATGAAAAGCATAAAATATACTATTTAATATTGATCCACCTACAAGTCTTATTGTGATATTTTCCCACAAAAACTCTCCCTATGCAACGCACACATCCCATGCTCCCTGATAGCATCTCTATGCTGCTGTGTGCCATAGCCCTTGTGTTTTTCAAAACTATACTCAGGAAATTTCTTACTCTGGCGGATCATGTAGTGATCGCGTTCGACTTTGGCGACGATGGAGGCGATGGAGATAGCAGGGATTTTTTGGTCACCTTTGATGATGGTTGCGACGTTCCGTCATTTTTCCAGTCAGAAAGTGTGATTGCCGTCGATGAGGAGAGAAAGAGGAGAGGAAATGGATGCAATTGATGAAGTGGACAAAATCGATCAATCCATTTCGTCTCTTTGTCCGATTTGGTCAATTTGTGCCATAAGTCTTTCGACACATCTCTTCATCGCTTGTGCCTGTGCACGGATGATACCGATTGTATCTATCGTTTTTGCTGAACTCCGAGACGATGAGATGAGGAGTTGTCACTCATGTGCATACTGCTGGATCAGCTCATAGGCAGACTCTCTCTGTCTCTCTGTCATCACCTTACTATCACGAAAAAGAGAGAGATCGATACTCTCATCAAGGATAACTGCTGCTCCGACCCAGACTGGTCCTGCGAGTGGTCCACGTCCTGCCTCATCGATTCCGATTATCATTTGTAGTCGTACGATCACTAAAGTCTGTCTCTTGTTTTCTTATGCTGAATAAGTATAAGAGCATGTATATTTATTCCGTACGCCTGATGCAAATGCTACAGAACCAAATCGTATCGATCAAAGGCGTATCGCGAACCCATGTCGTCCGTCCGACTCCTGACCAAATCCAAGAATTAGCAGACCGCTATGATCTTCATGACCTGATCGTCGAGGATGTAGAGGATGCCCGCGTCCAGGACAAGATCGATATGTACGATGATCACACATTTATCGTTCTTCATTTTCCCAAATACGACACAGTCAAAAAACGTTATTTCGGCAATGAGTTCAATATCATTATGGGAAAGGATTATATCGTTTCTTTCACGAGTTATGAGACCAGTCACATAGCTGCAATAAGACATGAGTTTAATGAAGATATAGAGCGTATGGAAAAATCAGAGAAGTTCAAAGCATCACCCTATTTTGTCCTCTACACGATGATTGATGTGATGTATGATAAGATGATGTCTGCGTTGATCAAATTCCAGAGAGATCTGGGTATTTTGGAAGATGGTATTTTTGGTGATAAGGGTTTACAAACATCATTATTGGAAGAACTACTTATCAAACGTCGCAACAGCACCATGCTCAAACACATGCTCTTTCCTCAAAAAGAAATTCTGACTGAGCTTCACACGATGACAGAAAAACTATATGGCGGTGAGTTGGACGTATATTTCGAGGATTTGGAATACAAACTCGACAAAGTACTGGGCATGATAGCTATCGTCAATGAGACGACTGTCTCACTCTCGGAGACCTATGGATCGCTTGCATCCGTCCAGACTAACCAAGTCGTAAGCGTATTGACGATCTACACGGTGGTGATTGGTCTGATGACGCTCATTACAGGATTTTATGGGATGAATGTGGCACTTCCAGGACAGGGGAATCATTCGGTTGTTCGACTTATTATTATAGTGATGTGATGAGTTGGAGTGAGCCTCATGGTCTGGTCGAAAAAGAAAGGATGGCGATAATTGTTAATAATATCCTACTTCATGTATAAAAGTTGTAAAGTATCACAGTTCTTCGAGTGCTCACTGTCGGCTTTCATCAGTGCAGTTGGTTTCTGCATCTATCCAGAATAAATGTGAAAAAGGTTCTTTTTTGGCAGGGAGTGATTCGATCTTGGTAAGGTTGATACCTCTGGATGCGAAGGATCCTAAACACTTATATAGTGCTGCTGGTACGTCTGCAGTTGCAAACAGTAATGTTGCTTTGCTATGGGTGGTATATGGTGCAATTTTTGCTTCTTTTGATGTAACAATGAGAAACCTTGTCGTATTAGATTCAACATCATTTATGTTGCGATCAACAATATGTAGTCAGTATATGTGTGCTGCAAACTCGCTTGCTATACATCCACTGTCTGTCTGATGTAAGTTTTGTATATAGGCTGCAGATCCTGCAGTGTCGTGGTATGCTTGTGGTGTAATGCTATGTTTGTGGAGATACGATGCACACTGCATGAGTGCTTGTGGATGCGAGTATACCTTATGCAGTATTTTTTTGTCATTATGTGTGGCGAGTAGACAGTGTTGCACAGGTAAAAAGAATTCTCCTATAATACGGACAGGATACTGATTGATATGATAGAGATTCTCATGCACACTTCCGGCGTACGAGTTTTCTATGGGTATGATACCAATTGTGTTATGATTAGATACTATGTGTTCAAATACTTCACTAAATGAAAAAAGTCAGATAATATTATCTGTGGGAATCATATAGTGTTGTGCTATTTTTTCGCCAACATAATGAGAATATGCCCCAGGAGATCATTGATAGATGATGTGCATTTTGATCGAGATAGTGGTAATAAAGGTTATAATATTTCTTCTATTGTCCATCCTCATTGTGATTTGCTATATTTCCGTGTAGAGGAGACTGATGTAGCGAAGGGGCTCATGAGTGCACCATTGGTGTTGATATACTTCTGTTTTAGTCACTGCTCGAGGAGGACGCACTGTATCTGCTGACTGAGGTCGGCATCGCTTGTACACTGCTGACTGAGTGCGTAGATGGTCTGACGAAGTGCACCACTCTGGAGGAGACAAGGATAATCTTGCAGGCATGTTTCATCAGCCTCATCTGCTTGATTGAGAAGATAGAACTGTAGTTCGTTGATAGCTTTATTAAGTGTGCGGTTGTACTGTCCATCTATCACTGCATCATGTGACTGTGTATCGAGTGCCATCGCTCTATCGAACCAGAGTTGCGCACTGACGAGGTGTGATCACTGCTTACTTCTGAGGAGCGCGGGCATCATGGCTGTCACCGAAGGGGCTTGTTCGTGAAACGAAGCTACTTTATAATATGCGATAGCTTTTTCCAGATCACTGAGATAGTAGAAATAGTTGAAACCCAGTGTATGAGCCAACTCATATGACTGACACGGTTCACGGAGAGAAAGGTATTCTTCGCCCTTGTTTTCTATCACGTCCACGAATTTTTCATCACTGAGAGTAATAATCTGTGCAATTTTAGTGGCGTCGCAAGTCATACGTACTCCCTCTTCTCAGAGGTCGATGGTCTGTTGTCGAGTTTGTTTTTCTATGTCACTTGGTTGTTCTCCTGTGGGAGCTTGCTGCGGACCTACATACTGGACGAAGGTGTACGGATAGGCTCGCGCAGGGGAGAGTGCGGTGAGGTTATCTATCATCCCAAAAAGCCCTGGTACACTATCTCTCAGGACGAACTTTCCTACCTGCTGGATATTGCGAATCCACAAAAAATCAGACACCAATGACTGTTGTGTATGGATGATATGTGCAGTGTGCTCCGTCACACCATCTTGCATATAAGTGCGAATGAGATTACTTTCTCCTATTCGAGGAGATTCTTCAGGAAGTGTCTGATAACGTTCGACAAGACTACCTGAGCTATTTTCGATCCATGATGAGACTAATCCTGACCTATCGAAGATCCACGATCCACCAATGACTATGATGACTATCCCGACGATCACAGAGAGTCGGATTCCAATTTTTTGCATAGAGAGGACTATGGACAGTAAACAATTACACTTGTAGGTATGATTGTATTGTTTTGCAACGGATAAAGAGTAAAAGCAGAATATCTATTACCTTTGCTATTATGTAGTTATGGAAAAAATCTCTCATCAGACTGAGCAAGAACGTCATCATGAACTTTTGCCACCATCGCAGGAGACCTTGTCACAGCTTGAAAATCTTGAAAAAGATGCCCATCTCACAGAACACAAAAAACAGATAGAAGATGAGCTCCTCTCCAAGATCGATCGTACTGATGGTCTCGATGCAGAAGAAAAAAATTATATCCATATTGTGGAGGATTTCTTTGATAATTTTTTAGATGATTGGTGAATTGATGATGTCTCCGATGATACGAAAGAGATGCTGATGCAGCGGATCCAGATACATGGCTATACGATAGCCAATCTTGACTCACTTGCACAGAATCTTCGCTCCCAATCTACCAGAATCGAAGGTCAGACTCCTGATCAGAAAAAACAGTCTATCGAATATATTCTCGCGGCGGCAATGGGTGGCTATCTTCTTGATCAGTTAGATACGGTGGCTCGTGAACTTCCTATCCATGAGCAGTTTGCTATCCTTGCTGAACTCCAAAAATTTGCTGACCAGCTTGATGAAGAGCAAAAAGAACGTAAGCGTAAGATGCGAGAGCAACTTCTTGCAGATCTTTTTGAGTGGAAAAATTTAGAAATCTATGAAGTTGTCATCGACGCATCGGGACGTGTGATTATCACCATGAAAGATCCTCATGGCGAACGCGTCACTATTGCGTATAATCCCACTGATGGCACCCTCTCTCGTCTGGATGCAGGAGCAGTGGCTGATATCATCCCCGCAGACCAGACCAAGATTTCACAGGTGATCGAAATAGTACGCAATCAACAATCACTTCCCTATGATCAAGATGACACAGGAACACTTTTACAGTTTCTTGATTTATAGTGGTTTTGTAAAAAGTTCATTTGATCTATCTACTGATTCATTAGAAGGGTTGTCTCTGGGTGGTGTGGTGTCTGGTTGAGAAGGACGATATATGGGAGTGGGTGTTATACGCGATTGGAATATGTGTGTAGGATTTGTATGGATATAGCCATGAGTATCTATGGGACGTATCATTTGGTAGAAATACTGGGTGAGAGTCTGATTCTTAGTTTTGAGCAGTGTAGCAAATGGTACTCCTAGATATCTTCGATGTCGTTTTTCAACATAATAACCATCGACTGTAAGGCCGTTTTGGTATGAGTTATGTCGACCGTACTCATGACCGTGCCCCACTAATCGTTGATAGATACGAGAAGCATCGCCATCTCCTTCCATGTGAGCATTGCTCAGACCCATGATGTCGATAGCAAGGCCTAACTGATGTTCACTATGCCCTGGCAAAGCACGAAGATTACCATCGCCAAATTGGTTGATTAGATTTTGTTGATAGTTATGACTTCTATATGCACTGATGACAATAAGTGGTAGTCAAAGATCATTATATATTGCATTGCTCATGCGGACAAGTGATTGGAGTGCGTCTATTCTGAGTTGGATAGATTCCGTGGGTAGTAGTGACTGATGAGTAGGGATAGAGATCAGAAAAGAAGGAGTATAATATATATCATTAAGTCCATGATCAGGTCATACATAGGTTTGTGTACTAGTGTCTGATCGGAGATCAGGAATATACGTGCCCTGTTCGAGCAGTAGTCAGAGACTCATTATATATCATATCATAATACAGGCAAGTAATTCATGAGACAAATATACTGATTTGTTGTTTATTGTAAGGATTCTTTTTATTATTACGAGTGATAATTTATATTGATGCATATCATATGAATACTCACTATTTCTCAGTCATTATACGCACTGTTTCTGTACTGTTGTTCTTTTGATGATGATTAACTGCTTTTGTTTTTGGACAATGAGTGACGATTGATTCTAGTATTATTACTTCTAGTGCCGTGATTGAGAGTAACTATACTCCGGTGAATTTTATTGGGCCATGAAATGATTTTGTTGGTATGGTGGTGTGGTTGACTAATAAGAAATTAGAAAACCCTATAGAACTTGTTGCATGAAATGGCCCCACTATTACGTGTAGGAGTCAGATTAGATGATTGTATTTTAATTCACAGAGAGGTGAAAGGTTGCGACCGTTAGATCAGGAGACTGCTGCTGACTTTGGTTGGATTGATGATGGTCTGCAAATTACTTGAGGGCGATATACTGATTGCGATACTAAAGATAATACATTTAATAGAGGTCTTGTCGAGTATAGTGTTTTTGGTGCTATAGATTATCTCTATAGTGGTATACGTTATTCATTGATTGCTGGTGCTGAGATGGACTATGCCACCAATAGCCTCTGATCTAGGTGGATTAATGGATTGCAGTATGTGAACAATAAAACCCCAGTGTGATATATTTATGATAGCGTGTGAGGTATTGGCTTTGTTGGTGGAAGAGTTAGTGATTCAGCACGGGATGATGTTGTTAGCAGTGAAATTAGGTCTCAACATCAACAACTGTTAACTGATCTTTCTGATAGCAGTATTAATGATAAAGTATCTCAATCATGATGAGATATTAGCCTCTTTGGCAATCTTTCAGTTTATTGATATAAAAATAGTGCAGCAATCAATACGAGATTGGGTTTTTCTGTTCTCGGAAATATTGGTATTGGTCACGTATATACGGATATGGTGAAGAGATCAATCCTATGAAACCCTTGAGCTCAATCTAACATATCAGAAATTTGATCAGTTAATGCTTCTCATCGACTTAACCAAGCGAAAAAGAATGCTCACGCCCTGTGTAGATGATTGTTACAGGCACGATGAGGACAATCTATTTGGTATTCAGCTGATGCTATATGTATACAGGGAGCTGATATAGATGTATATCTTACTACGGATGGACATGATACTATTGCTATACATGATTGAGGATCTTTTGATCGTTTTTATGTGGATGGTAGAGTGGTTATTACTGATTCAGATGTATATATGTACAATACACATGGTCTTGGTAGCCAGCCACTAGAGTTGTATGTGGAGTGAAATGTTTATCTGGATACCAGTACATTGATTACGATAAATGGTCAGTGATTTGCTAGTAGTGCATCTGATGCTGTTACTAGTTGAGTGTTTTATAAGACTATTATGATTGTTGATGGATTGTTGCAATGAGTGGACAACCAACCCATTACACACAAAGTATATATCCATGGGAAAGTCGTGAGTCTCAATACACCCACTATACCAACTTCCTGAAGGTTAGCACAGTTGTGAATTGACCCTGATGTTTCAGACATAGTGGGGATTGAAATTGCTAATCTTTTTGTTTGGCGTTGTAATCCGCGTACAGGTGTCTGATGAGATGGTGTGTCATGTAGTAATACTTCAGATCAATTCTCACTTATACCATTTGTTGTTATTGATCAACATTATTCATCTAGGTTATTGACACAATAGTGGTTACTCTTCTTCAAGATGAGATCCGTGTTTTGTGATTTTTTGCAGGTATATCGCAATGTTTTTTATTTCTAATATTATATTGAGGTAGAGTGTGGTGTTTCTTACACCAAGTTCTTGTTGTTTGATACGGCGGAGTTGTCTGTTTTTGATATCATCTATGTGGATGATTATATCTTCTAGTGATGTGTGCACTATTGAAAGGGTGGCATAGTGATTTGATGATATCATTTTTGTTACCTCATTAATGATTTGACAAAGATTTTCCTGCAGTATATATAATTCTTCTTGTTGTTCAGGATTTAAGTCAGGATGCTGATTGAGCGCATATTCACTAGATTCGACAGCAAGTGCATGAGTTGCATTTGCTATCTTATGAAGATAATCTACGGCATATATGTAGGTCGTTCCATGTTCTATAGTCTCTGTTGGTAGGTGGCGGAATAGTTGATGTAAGCGGGATTTTATTGTTTTGGATTTTGTGACTAGTCTGGTCGTGATTTTTGCATCGCGGGAGAGCGCATGATCATGATTGGATATCAAGTGTTTGATAATGTTTTCGATTGCTGTGTTGATTGTGGGTAGCAAAACTATGATATCATCTGCCAAAACTGTAGATAGGTGTACCGTTTGTAAGTGATTGTTTATGTCATAGTCATCTGTATTTGTATCTTTATCATTGTGGTTGTGAGTCTTGTATAATAAGATTATTGCTATTATAATTAGACCAGCAATACCCCATCCTCATAGTCGATAAATAATACTTGCAACGATAGCAGTAATAAAGAATGCACTAATCGCTGTCATGAACCATCATCCAATGACTGTCAATACGCCGGTTACACGATATACAGCTGATTCGCGACCTCGTACACCATCGGCTAATGCGGTTCCCATTGCTACCATGAATGTTACATATGTAGTAGATAATGGTAGTTTGAGTGATGTTGCAAATGCAATTAAAATACTTGCTACTGTAAGGTTAACTGATGCGCGTATCAGATCAAATGCGGGCGCTTCTCTCTGTTGTTCATACATTTCAGTACTTTTACTAAGACGATTATCGATATATCCTATCCACGATGCTGGCATAATGTGTTGGTAAATTTTATGTAATTTAACACCATAGCGGACTAGTGTGCGAGATAACACACTAGGCCTGAAGCGCTCATTACCTACTTGTTGTTTGGTGAGACCTATTTCCGTCTCGGTTACTTTGGCTGCTTTACGTGAGGTTCGAAGTGTGATTACCATTACTACCCCTGCTGCTAAGAGAAGTCGGAAGTTTGTCGGTACTTTGCCTGCGAGCCCTGTCATCATAAATGTTGTAGGGTCAGCCCCGCTTGTTGCAGCGAAAAGTTGATAAGCATTCAATCCAGCCATCGACACACCGATGAAGTTGACAAGATCATTACCTGCAAAGGCGGCAGCTAGGGCGAATGTACCAACTAAGACAATAATCTTTAGTATATTACCTTTCCATAGTCGTTGGATGATTTGTAAGATGACTGTCCGTCATACAAAAAGAAAGAGGAGTAGTGTGCCTGTGTTATTTGCTATCCATTCATGTTGATCGGGCGAAAGGAGCGCACTTGTTTTTAGTCATTTTAGAAGGAGAAAGTAGGTAATTACTGCTGTTGCCACTCACCCAAAGACACTTCCAAAACTTTTAAGTTTTTTAGTATAGTCATATGTGAATATTAGTCTGACAACGTATTGAACAATTAATCACACAGTAAAGGAAATAATCACTGAAAGCAAAATCCCAGATACGATATCAGATGCATTAGCTCGATTCATATATGAATGTAGCGTGCTCATTGCTGCTCCTGTGTCTAAGATATGCCGTAATGCTACTGCGGTTGATGCTCCTAATAATTCAAAAACAATAGATACGGTTGTTGATGTTGGTAAGCGGAGTGTGTTATAAAAATCCAAAAGTAATACATCTGTGGTTACTACCGCTACGAATACTATCATAATATTCCAAAAGCTGAACATTTCTGGATTGAAAATACCTTTTCTTGCCACTTCCATCATTCCGCTTGAGCTCAGTGCTCCTATCAAAATACCCACACTTGCTATTGCAAAGATCACATGTTTTGGAGCGACCTTAGAACCGATAGCTGAATTTAAAAAATTGACCGCATCGTTGGAAACTCCTACTACTAAATCCAATACAGCCAATACGAATAGTACTACTAGAAGAATTTCAAAGAAAGATCACATAAGAAAAAACGTACGCTACCATCGCCTTATATATCGCACACCTCACTAGCGAAAGTAGACCAAGTAAAGCAGAGATAACGTTGCTAACCACACACAACATAGGACACTCTTCCTCCGTTGCAAGTAGACAATATCGACATTGGCTTGACTCTTATCATCTTATACTATTAAGTCTATGTCTTGTTTCATATCCGAGACTACTTCCAGCAATCCTACTACTCCTATCATAGCGGCATTGTCTGTACAGTAGACCGTCTGTATTGGCTTTACTAGTGTTATACTAGATAATTCTTTTTTGGTAGCCAAATATTCCTGTGTATACTCTCGCAAACGTTTATTAGCAGATACACCACCCACGATAGCCAAAGTCTTTGCTTCGTATGAAATTCACGCTTTCACAAGCTTCTTGGCAAGCACCTCTACTACCGCTTCTTGGAATTCATACGCCACCTCCTGCACAAACTTCTTACACTTGCTACCCGTTACCTCTGTTCTGCTTGTTACCTCTTCTACATATCTATGACACTGCCCTTTGAGTCCAGAGAATGAAAAATTCCACCTATTTTCCTCTCCACTGAGAAACACTCTCGGAAAATGATAAGGTGATTGTGGTCATCTTGAGCTTGTCGAAGGATCTTTTTTGCTTGTTCGCTTGTTCGCTTGTTCACTGATTCGTGGCCCTCCTGGATATGGTCCACCGAGCATTCTCGCCACCTTATCAAAAGCTTCACCTGACGCATCATCCAGTGTCCCTCCCAGTCTCGTGATCTGAAATCACAAAGGACCTCAAGATTCAATTTTCAATCTTCAAACTATTTGATCTTCGATCAAATAAAGGTCATTATGTCCACCCGACACCGACAGTACGACCCACGGCAACGGAAGGTCTGATCTTTTTCTTTCGAGTAAGACAGAAAAAATATGTCCATGAATATGGTTGATAGGTAGCACAGGCAGACCAAACCATTCACCCAACATCGCAGCCATCGCCTTTCCTACCGTAAGCGATCATGGCAGACCCGGATGGGTCGTTACTGCTATTGCGTCTACCTCACAGATGCGATCGTATCCTATCGCCTCCACCAGTGGAATAATATCCTCACTATGTCTACGAGATGCTATCTCCGGCACCACGCCACCATACTGCTGATGGTCAGCTACTGATGATGCAGTGCGAAGTTCTTCTACCACGAAATTATCCCCATCAGATGAGATAATTCCCATCGATGTATCATCACAACTCGTTTCTATTGCTAAAACTTTTTTGACCACAGAATCCAACAACTACAAACTAAAAACCAACTAATAGTATAACAAAACTACAAACTGTTACCACACATTTTGTCACACTTGATAATCACTCTTCGTTTCTTATAGTAGAAGTGCTTTACTTACTTTCACTTTATCTATGAAAAATTTTGCTCTTGTGGTACTGGCTACACTAGGAATCTTGAATATGGCAAACGCTGCCACTGTCGACGCAGCCTCTACATCCGAAGAAGATGTCACTATCTGTACTATGGAATACATGCCTGTCTGTGGTGCTGATGGTGTTACATATGGCAACGACTGTATGGCACAAGATATCGAAATCGTCTATGAAGGTGAGTGTATGGAAGATACCACGCCCGCTATCATATGGGGTGCTCAGCACTGGGTCACTAGCTACAACAATACCACTGATTTTCGCGTTGATGATTATCTCACCAGAGAACAAGCTGCGAAGATGATCCCAGCAGCACTCAGTGCTATGAATATCAACCTCGACATAGATGGCACCACAAATTGCGAATGGTCAGACTCTGATGACATCGATCCTACTTTGTCCGAGTATGTGATCCAATCATGTCAGCAAGGCCTCTTCCAGGGTACTGATGATGGAGAGTTTTTGCCCAATCAAGCACTCACTAACGAACAACTCCACATCGTCTTGGGAAGAGTAGTCGCTATGGTGCCATCACTCGATGCAAGTCTCCCCGAGTTTGTAGATGATGGCATGGGAATGAAGAGAGGTGACTTTATCAATCTTCTCTATACGATGGACCAAAATCAAACAACCAATGCACAAGAAAAAATACAAACGTCACTCGATGCAGCACAAGATCTCCGGAACACACACAACACAAGCACATACGGACTTCAAGTGTCTGTTTCATGTTTTTGTCCAGAAGACTACATTGCACCTATCCAGTATAATGTGATTGATGGTGATGTAGATACCGATTCTGTAGTATATGCTGATGGAAGAGAAGTAACAGTCGAAAGACAAACACTCACAGTAGAAGATCTTTTTGCACTCATCCAAGAAGCTATCGATGAAAAAGCAGACAGCATCACTGTCGCTTATGATGATACATATGGCTATCCTACTCATCTGTTTATCGATCGTAGTTTCTTGATTGCTGATGAAGAGATGGGTTATACTATCAAGATCACCACTATTGAAGGTGAAACAATACAAGATGATACTGTATCTGATATAGACGCATCACTCGAATTAGAAGGAGAATGGAAGCTCTACGCATACGATAGCACCAACTACGCAAACAAGGATATTACACTCAGTATTAATGATGGTTCTCTCTCTGCGAAGTTCTGCAACACTATGAATGGTAGCTACAGTGTAGATGAGGATGGTGTTATGACTGTTGGTACCATGGTCTCTACCAAGATGATGTGTCTCGATGATGATGTCATGGATATGGAAAATATCTTCGGGCAAATCAGTGTTCCCATCTATAGAGTGACAGATACTATGTTGACTATCGTTACTAGCCAACACACATTCATCTTCACTCGCAACTAATATCTCATCAAAAATACATCAGACTCCTCTTCTTGTAAGGGGAGTTTTGTTCGAATATGCCTTGATTGCCCACTTCTCATATACTTTATTGTGCTGGCTTCATTTTCTATGAAATATAACTCTGGTAAGATAAAACGTGAACATGGCATTATGTCTGATTTTCTTTCACTGCTCAGGCAGATAGAAAAGTTTGACGCAGTCCAAAGGATTATACCCTGACGTGTAGCGCGTACGCAGGGCGGGTCAGGGTGAGTATTGCATTTCACATTGTCATATAAGACGGATGCGTGACTGAAATACATGATGAAAAAATGATGAACCGCACAAGAGTGTTTCATTCTCTGTGACGATAACGACAAGCAAACCATTATTGAGCATATACAGAAAATAGTGTAAGTAGCCTTGCAGTTTTTGTGAGAAAAAATACTCTTAGAAAGATTTATTATTTTAGCAGAAAGCCCTCATGTATTATGTGGTATGACACCAAAACCCAGATACCGATGCTATTGCATCAGCGATTGTGTATGCTCAGTATCTCCGTGATCAGTGAGAGGAAGCACAAGCTATTATGCTTGGTCATCCAAACCGTGAGACGTCATTCGTCCTAGAGTATGCAGCGATGGATCATCCTGAACTTGTAACCAATTTGGAGGAATGATCTCATATCATACTTGTCGACCACAACGAACTCGGTCAGTCTATAGAAGATAGGCACCAACATGAGATCGTAGCAGTGGTCGATCATCACAAAATAGCAGACATCCAGACGTCAGGACCGCTTATGATGAGAATAGAGCCAGTAGGGTGCACATGCACTGTTCTCTATGAGATGTTTCTCACTGATGGATATCATCCTTCTCCAGAGATAGCCAAACTCATGGTCAGTGCCATTCTTTCTGATACACTTCATTTCCGCTCACCCACAACAACACAGCGTGATCGTGATGCGGTAGAATCGCTTGCTGCATGGGCGGATATCAATGATGTAGAGGCGTATGCTCTGCAGATGTTCGATGCCAAGTCTGATCTTGCAGGTATTGCACCAGCTGATATTGTCACGATGGACTATAAGATATTCGAGATGGGATCTAAAAAGGTAGGAGTCGGTGTCATGGAAACTACCAATCCATCATTCGCTCGAGCGATGGAAGACGAGTTACGTCAAGCGATGCAGCAGATCAAGCATGACGATGAAATAGATTACATCATCTTCTCTGTGGTAGATATTCTGCATGAGGTCAATACAACGATTGTATTGTCTGACGCGGAAGCTGATATCATCCAAAAAGCATTCGGTCAGACTACAGTGGGTGGCAAAGCTGATCTTGGAAGTCGTGTCTCTCGCAAAAAGCAAATTATACCAGCACTTCATGATGTATTAGCATAGATATATTTACTACTGGACTTCGTTTGGTACCTTCTTATTTCATACATTTACTTCTCTTATTCCTCTTCTGATGAAACAATTACCTCTCCTCACCACGCTAGCACTTGCTACATTAACACTTGCGGCATGTGGTACATCATCATCTAGCACAGGTACTGGTAGCGTAGATGCAGAGCCAGAAATTATTCCTGTTGTCACGACTGAAATCATGGGTGTCGGTACCGAGCCTTTTTGGGCATTTCAGTTTTCTGGAACTGATCTCACATGGAGTGAACCAGGAAACAGCGATATGGAAGAAACTGACTACATCCAATTCAATCAGACATTGAGTGGGGAGACTATGGTCTATACCAATGGTGATATTACTATCATGGCAGATTTCCTTCCCTGTAGTGATGGTATGAGTGATACTACCTATCCACTCACAGTCACTGTCCAAAAAGACGGCCAGACCCTCAATGGATGTGGTACGATGTAATTTACTTACTTTTCCTCAATAACGTGCAGAGTCGAAGCAGGCGAACGATCATAGCTCTGATGAGTTGGATGATGAGTCTGACTTCGATTTTTGCGATAGAAATTCCTGTACATGACGAACGAGTGACGGATGATGCTGATATGCTGACGACAGCAGAGGAGACCGAACTCGAATCTCAACTCCAACAACTCCAGGATGAGACAGGTGTCGAACTTGCAATCCTTACTATCCCTACCACTGATGGACAGGATATCGCACAGTTGGGTACTGAGATAGCCCAGTCACGAGGAATCGGAAAATCTGATATAGATAATGGTATCTTAATCCTGATTGCACTGAACGATAGGAAGTGGCGTATCAATACGGGCTATGGAGTTGAATGACTGCTTCCTGATGCGCTTGCATATCGTATCGCTACCGAACAGCGAGTCCCTGCTGCTCGTGCAGGTGATTACTTTGGTGGTTTGGAAGAGATGATATCGTCTATTTCTGGGCTTGTCCATCAGGATCCAGAGATGATAGCATATCGAGCAGATCAAGATATGATTTTGCCACAAGATACAGACAGTCTTACAAGTACATTGGCTACTATATGATTTTTTGGATCATTGCTCTTATGACTGATCCTGAGACCCACACTCACCGAAACCAAGAAAAAACTCATAGCGATTGCCAGTGGAACAGGAGGATGGACACTCCTGGCGCTGATACTGGTCTGATGAATTGGTATTACCGTTTTCTTGCCGACACTCATAGGGTGGATGATAGGTATGGTATGAGGAGGTAGGTCATGAGCTTGGACGAGAAGTGGGTCAGGTGGATTTGGCTGATTTGGAGGATGATATAGCTGATGATCATTTGGATGATGATTCGGATGATTTGGCTGATGATCATTTGGCGGTGGAGGAGCCAGTGGAGGACGATAATTTTTATTGTTATTAATACACATACACATGATCGCAGTCTACAACTATGAATTTATGGGGAGAGATGTCCCTGTCATTATCATCAAGGATGATGCAGAGATGGCTGACATTCCTACCGATATGAGAAAAAAGGATGGTATCATCATTCTTACTCGCGATGATCTCAAACAGGGTGCTGACGTTTTCGCTCTTACGTTCGTTCATATGAAAGAATATTGCACTCTTCTCAAAGGCAAAGATAGACTTGCAAACCTAGATATCAAAAAGAAACACGTCAGACACCATATTGAGACATTGGCTCGTCAGATGCTGATCGATACCAGAGAGTATGAATACACGAAGGCTACACGATCATCGGTAAGAGATCATTGTTTACTCGCTTTACATCGTATAGCGTCGGGTTATCGTTTCCTTTTTGGAGAGAAACATCCTCTGACCTATGATGAGGTCAATGACCTTACTTCCTTCAAAACCAAGCTTCTTGCAATTACAGAGTATATTGATACAAACAAATAACTCATTTTATCTTTCTTGATTGAAATAATGAAAAAAGCATGATGGATTATCTTAGCAGTAGTAGTGATTCTCGTGATCTCTCTCTACGGCTGGGTAAAAGGTACCTATAATAATCTCGTTACTATGGATGGCGAGGTGCAAGGTGCATGGGCACAGGTAGAGAATCAATATCAGCGTAGAGCAGATCTTGTTCCTAACCTCGTCCAAGTAGTAGAATGATATGCAGATCAAGAGTTTACCACACTGACTGCAGTCACCGAAGCAAGAGCCAAAGCAACTTCTACCACAGTAGATATTAGCAATGCAGAAGATATGGCAGCATTCCAAGAGGCACAAGGAGAACTAAGCTCAGCACTTTCTCGTCTGCTCGTGTCAGTCGAGGCATATCCTGACCTCAAGTCTGATGCACTCTTTGAAAATCTTCAAGTACAGCTCGAAGGTACAGAAAACCGCATCACTACCGAAAGAGGTAGATATAATGAGACTGCAAAAAACTATAACATCCTTATCCGTACCTTTCCTACCAATATACTAGCAGGTATCTTCGGTTTCGACGGAGCGCAACTTTTTGAGGCAGAGGATGGAGCAGAGGTGGCGCCTGATGTGGATTTTGATTTTTCTGATAGGGATACATCTTTGACAGATACAGTTTCTGATTCTACCAATACGCAGATAGATGATGCTATTGATGTTGCTGACGCTTTGGTTGTCACTGGTGGATAGTGTATATTCTTGGATTTTTCGTGTTATTTTGCTTCATGGGTTATTGTTATGTATTCTTTTGGGGATAGTGATGATTTTTGATGATTTGACTGGCAACAGTTGATTACTCTTTTTCTAGAGACTAATAGTCAGATCAATCTATCCTCCATTAGAGATGCTCATGGTGTGTATCACAAACATATTCTTGATAGCCTCGAGCTTATTAAGGTACTTCCTTTGGAGTCAGGCAAAACTCTTGCAGACGTCGGGACGGGGTGAGGTTTCCCACTCCTTCCACTAGCCATCATGTATCCTGAGGTACAGTGCACCGGTATCGATGCGAGAAAAAAGAAAACTATCGCCGTCCAGTCTATGGCTGATGATCTCTGACTATCCAATGTAAGCATGCTCTGGTCCAGAATCGAAGACGTCCGTCAGCAGTTCGACTACGTTACCTCTAGAGCTGTCTGATATGCAGATAAGATAATCCCTTGGTCGGTTTCATTGGTCAAAAAATGAGGGTACCTTATACTCTATAAACAACTTACTCCTGAGGAAGATGCTCTTATCTTCTCTCTTGCGGAGAGGTACAAGCTCGTTCTTGAACATCTTCATCACTATAGGTTAGAGGAAGATGATATACAAAGGGTGTTGTATATTTTTAAAAAATAATTGACTTTTAGATATTTATATATATATTTATATAATATTTCACTCATTATCATAATATTCTCAGATGCAGGAGTTCATACAGATTGACACTAATAATATACCACCACAGTTACATGGTGTCATACAAAATATAGAAAAAAGTTTTATAAATGATCGAGAAAAGTTTGAAGAATTATCTTATGAAGAATTGAAAATACTTAAAGAAAAGGCCCGACAAGAAACAGAAGATCTGCGAAATAATACTTTGCGCTTTTTTTATCCACAAACAAATATACAAAAAATTAGGAAAAAAGCGACCCTAAACTATGAAAATTGTCAGCACCTCTACAATACATGGATCAAACCATCATACAATCAGACCCGCCCATCATGAAATAATATTTTAGGGTGATTATTTATAGTTGTATATTACTGCGCATTACAACGTCATATTGCTATACAAGAGCTAGAAAACTCACAACGAAGAGGAGAACAAACTATCAATACACATAGACAATATGCAGAAGAAATTATGGATATTCTCCAACAAAAATCACAATATTTTGACTACTCACTTGATAAGAATAATTCACCCCAAGAGACGATTATCTACAAAACGATCCTCAGCGCATTGACATGATGAGACAAAACACAAACAGGGATATACGGGTGATTTATTGAAAAAATATTACAAAATGGTGTCATAGGACTCAGAATGAAAGATCTTTCATCAGAAGCAACCAAGTTATTTAAGCACCAAAAATATCTCAAAAACCTCATGCAGCACAGAACATCAAGTGATTCTATTGGGGTAAGGGTCGCATTTTATGAAGAAGATGTAGCACATACCAGTATCCAAGGACTCAAACATCTTATAGAACAACAGAAATCACATATTACTATCAATAAAGAAAACAATAGATGATTTGAGGGTGAGCGAAAAGTTGACAACCATCATTCGTCTGATAATATCAGCCCATCATACAATATAACACTCAACATACAACACAACAACAAGAAAGATCACAAAGGGTCACTCATAGAGTTTCAATTTGTTATGGCGCCACAAGTAATCTATACACAATATATACAAAATATGATCACCTATGGCATATTAGAAGCTAAGCATGATGATAAAAATAATACTCTTGTGCTTTCTATCACAAAAGGAAAACAGTATGATTTTTGGAAATATTGTCTCACCCATATCAATGATATAGAGCATAAGCCCTACAAAGATCAGATGGTACGAGAATTTATTTATGCCAATGTGCCGAATACAATCTTAGAAAAAAAATGAAATAATCATGCCTCAATACACGAATACATGTACCATAGTACTGAAAAAGCGAGACAAGAATCACTCAAAATACTCAAGGAACAGATAGGCAATAACAAAAATAATGTTTTTATGTATAAAAAAATATATAATCAAGGCAGTGGTAATAATGGCACGGTCACTATAAGCTGACTAGATCAGACTAAAAAAGAGGAATTTTTTCGTGCATATTATGATGTCATGAAAGCAAAATACCAAAAACATACATCAGAAGCATACTCATGGATGAAAAAAACTATAGTATGACTAGAAACAGCAAAAAGTAGTTCTAAGAAAAGCATTTATATGATATTAAAACAGAACAAGTAGCAATAAAGAAAAGAAATATATGCTAATTTATCGCTTCCTCCACCGCCTCCACAAATTCTCTCACATGATCAAGTTCAAGGAGTGAATCGAAATCTCCTTCGATATGAATTTTCTTGATCTTGTCGCCTTGCATGATGAGGTCCACAATAGCCTGATCTTCTCCCGATACTACTTCTCCAAAGATCGCATGACGTCCGTCCAGTCGTGGAGTCTCTACGTGCGTGATGAAAAACTGACTTCCATTGGTGCCTGGTCCGGCATTTGCCATACTGAGTCTACCTGGACGATCATGACGAAGTTCTGGATGGATCTCATCACCAAACTGGTATCCAGGACCACCTGTACCGGTACCCTGTGGACAGCCCGCCTGCACCATAAAATCTTCAATCACACGATGGAAAGTAAGATCGTCATAGAAACCGTTTTTTGCCAATGTAACGAAGTTAGCCACTGTAATAGGAGCCTTATCAGCGTGTAATACGAGGTTGATAGGTCATTTGGATGTCTGGATGATTGCTTTCATTGAGATGGAGCAGTTATCAAGATAAATATATGTTGTTGTTTATTGGTATTTAAAAAATCCCCAACAGGAGTGGGATTTGGTACCTGAGGTGGGACTTGAACCCACACGTTCTTGCGAACACCAGATTTTGAGTCTAGCATGTCTACCAATTCCATCACTCAGGCATATTATACTGTTTTTATGGGGCGATCGACGGGAATCGAACCCGCGACAGATAGGACCACAACCTATTGCTCTACCAACTGAGCTACGACCGCCATGTGGAGGTCACTATAGGTATGTGGTCTGTCTTTTGCAAGTGTTTTTCTTATTTAATCGTGAAGAAGATTCTAGATTTGGTAGTGGGAACTTGGTTAAGCCGAAATGGATTGATATTGAGTGTGGCGGTATTGATTTGGTCATAGGTTTTGATGGTATCTTGTACATCTTGTGCTGATTTTCCGATTATACTATCTTTGATAGCTGAGAGAATGTGATTGGGATCGAGATTGAAGTTATATGTTTGAATAGTTGTGACTTGTGTTGGGATGATGAGCTGTCCTGCCGTGTCTCCTGTTCCTGTTTGTTTGATGTCGTAAAGTGTAAGTGATTTCATATTGATATCTATTACTTTTTCTACATCGCTTGATCTTTCGGTGATATAACTTTGGAACTGGCGTACGATATCACTCTGCATGACATATGGGAATGAGTAACTTATAGCAATCGATCATTCCACAATAGATGATTCCTCTCCAGGGGTTTGGATTGACGTAAAACCATTGATCTGTACGGAGAACAGTGAATCAAAGTACAAAAGTACCGTATCAGGGATGATAAATTCTTGTCTGATAATATCTTTCATCTGAGTGGATGCTTGCTCGATAAGTTTCTGATGAAGTGTATCTATATCAGCTTGTGTAACAGTTCCCGATGAGAGTGTTTCACCGCCGGTAAAATCACTATTAGCTTTTGCGTAGATCACTTTGAGAAAATAACTACTATTAAGATTTTTGAGATAGAGAGTGGTGTCAGCTGAGATATTTCCCTTCTCTCCCATGACATCCCCAGCGATATCTGTATCAGCAGCGACCACATCTATTGTAATCTGTCAAGGAGTCTGATCGCTGATTTTGGCAGGAATAGAAAATGAAGTAGGCGCCTTGAAGAGAAGGCCATCATCAGTGATGAATGTACTATTAGCGATGATGTCATAGGAATTATCACTGGTATTGTAGAGAGTGATGGTGCCAGATGCCCTGGTCTGTGCTTGTGCAAGATTGGAGACAGGTTGTTTCATTGTGATGGTATGTTCGATAGATCCTTGTTGATAGGGTATACTCAGACGATCTTGTTCCACATCGAAGATATCTGTCTGTCTGGGATAGTAGCGGAAATTGTAGACTATATCTTGGAGTGTATAGGTTGGCGTGATGATAAGGCGAGCACTCGGCCATACGAAGAGATAGATACCATAGAGAATCAATCCGATAAATAAAAACTCTATAGCTCTAACAATGTGCTTGATATAGTCTGCTTTATTGATCCATGACTGCTGGAAGGTCTTATTTTCAAAAAGAAAAAGATATGTCAGATGTATATTTCTTTCTCGTTTATTTCTATATTTGTATTCGTATGGAAGTCCTGCTTCTTCGAAAAAATTTTTAGCTTTTTCATTTTTTGCTATCCATATAATTTGAAGTTTCCTATTTTTGATTAGGTTGCATATCTGTTTCCCCCGTCGAATATTATCAAAAATCGGATTAGCTATATCAATAAAACAAGTAACCTTTTTATGCTCAGGGAGCTTTTCGAGTGTTTTATAGATTTTATAGAAACTATCATTTTCAAGGAAAAATAATTTCATAAGATTGATGATGTAATCAAGGTAATGAGAGTGTCGTTTTTATTTACTGGGTTTTTTCTGTATCGTCTTTTCATGATGTATGTGTGTGTGTGAGTGTTGTTACTCTGTGTTTTTCGATTAAGTATTGCTGGAAGAATAAGCCCGCAATAGCTAAGCAGATGTATGTGGTTATGTCTCGTTTCATGTTCCCTACTTGTATCACAAGATATTTGGGAGTGTTGACAAATGTTCGGATAAATCCTAAACCAAGAGTTATGAGTGCAAATGTCATATATCCTTTTCCTGATGGGCGGTCCATATGCTGCCCAAGACGTTGTATGATAAATGTCGTTAACCCTCGTATGGCTATATAAAGTCCTATGGGATATATGGAACCATAATCTGACCATGTGCTGATATCTGGACGAAATGTTTCAGCTCCTCGTATGCTTTGTGTTGGTAGTCCTATGAGATGATCGCCCAGTACTAATCATATACCTAATGGTATCATGGTTATTGATATGCTTGATGCTATGATATTGATCCATACGCGACGTTCGTGTCTGGATGGCATTTTCCTAAGAAATATCCATATACTTACGGTAAATGCAATGAGAATACCGATAATATGAAAGTGGTAATCATATGGGGAAAGCATCATTTTTCGTTGAGTAATGCTGGTAGGGATAATTGCTTTATGAGTCATTGCAAACGAAAGATATCCTCCCAACATATAGCTTAATACGATTGGTAGTGGGAACCAATAGAAGAATTTGACGAATTGTAAGCGACTTTTACGAACTAAGATATATACACTGAGCAAAAATACTATCAAACTGATAATAATGCTGAGACCTGTTATGTCGATCACATGTGATCAGATAGTTATAATAGGGTACATGGGAAGAGAAGTTGATAAAGGATCATAAAGGTCGATAGACGATTATGAAGGACAAATATTTGCATATTAGCTTTATCTGAGGAACTCTACGAGTTTCTGCTCTCTAATAGTAGAGATTCTGATGATACCTGGATAATCGAGCTGTTCTTCAACTTTGGTAGCAATATCTTTCATAGTCTCAGTGAGTTTTTTGTCATCGATTTGATTCGGATCGACGTAGACCATAATGTCTCTACCTGCCTGCATGATGTGCACTTTGGTCACGCCATGGACACTAGAGATGAGTTTTTCTAAGTCAGTCATCTTCTCAATAAAGAGTTCCGATGTATTGAAACGTGCACCCGGTCTAGAGGCAGAGATAGCATCAGCTGCAGCTACGATCCATGAGATAGGATGTGTCATCGGGATATCATAGTGATGAGACTCAGCAGCATTAATGATAATATCATGAATACCGAGCTTACGAAGTGCATCTGCACCGACTTGGGTGTGTGATTCTCCTGTTGCGGCGATGACTTTACCGATATCGTGGAGTAGACCAGCTTTTTTCGCCATGACAGGGTCAATATTCATCTCGGCAGCGATAGCTTCTGCAATCCTTGCTACTTCGATACTGTGCTCCCAGAGGTTCTGTCCGTAGCTATATCTGAGATAGAACTGTCCGATATATTTGACGATTTCTGGTTTCATCATAGGGATGTTGAGCATATGGAGTGCTTCTTTTCCCTTTTCTGTCAAAATCTCACCCAGACCCCCAACTACTTCCCCATAGATCCTCTCGATATGGTGAGGATTGATACGTCCGTCTTTGATGAGTCTGCGGAGTGTTTCGCTTGCGACGAAGCGTTTTTCGCTATCATGAGACGAAACTTTGACACAGAGTGGTGTATCATCGACGATGACTTCCACACCCGTTGTTCTCTCGAAAAAGTTGATATTGCGTCCTTCACGTCCGATGAGTTTTCCTTTGAAGTCTTCAGTCGGTACATCGACAGTAGCGGTACTGTATTCATCGACGATGTCGGATACCAAACGCGGCAAGACTCTAGAGATAATCTCTGCACCTTCTTTGTCTGCTTCTTCCTTCTTCAGATGAGCAAATTTTTCGATAAACTGCTTGATTTCTTTCTGTTCTTGTGATTCGATCATAGCAAAAAGTTCAGACTTGGCCTCGTCATGTGAGAGCTTCGCGATCTCCTCGAGCTTCGTGATTTGATCTTGTCTGATGACATCTATTTCTTCTTGCTTCTTTTTATAATATGTCTTTTCTTGTTCGACTTTTTCCATTTTTTCGTCGAGTTTTTCTTGTCTGGTAAGGAGTTTCTCTTCAAACTCTACCATCATTTTTTGCTTTTTTTCGTCGTATTCTTCTGCTTTTTTCTCTGCTTGGACGCGAATCGTGTCTGCGTCTTTTCTTGCTTTGGAGATAGTTTCTTCAGCCAGAGAGTCTGCTTGTGCCATACGTTGGTCGAATGATTTCGCCTGCTGAGAACGTACGAGCTGATGGATGATATATCCAAGAATTGCTCCTATGAGGAGTCACCCGCCCACGAGGGTCAGGTCCATGAGAGGTGGTAAAGGCATATGTTCAGGGTTTTCAGTGATAAAATGTGAGATTGCATTTCGCAACATATTCCTTATAGCGAAAGAGATGACATTGTAAAGGATTTTTTATAGGGTACAAAAGAGTAAAAAGAGTAACAAACGTAAAAAGTGGTATTTTGTTTCTTGTAGTATCACAAAACATGGCAGATTTCCCCTACGAATGACTGATCTATTCTCTCCAAGATGATCTGACTCCTAGCAAGCTCAAAGCGGGAGAGTATGATCACGATATCGATACAACAGCGCTTGCTGATCGGATGCAGAAGGAATGAATCCACGTCGCTATCCAGGGTGATGGCATCTATCATCATCGTCTCCGCAAGATCAAATCTGCACCATACATATATTATTACAAGTGAAACCATGACCTCCTCCACAAACCGCTCCTAGCAATCGTCTGACCACGCAAGATGACATCATACGCAAGAGATGTCTTGGAAGAACTTTTTTCCCACCTCCAGCAGTATGATATCGCGACGATCTCAGGCATGGCAGAGGGTGTCGATCAGCTTGCACATGAGCTTTCTATGACGCATCATATCCCGACCATTGCCGTCCTTGGAGGAGGTATCGGTACGGTTTCCAAGAGTGTCAGACGCTCTGTCATGGACAGTGTCACGGATGCGTGAGGGCTCGTGATGTCCGAATTCCCACTGAAATTCAAGGCGACTCACTATAGCTACCCCCAACGTAACCGTCTGGTAGCAGGGCTTGCGTACGGAGTCTTCCTCCCCGAAGCGAGAGAATGATCAGGGAGTCTGATCACGGTAGATTTCGCTCATGCGATGGATATCCCTGTCGGCGGCGCTCCCCATAGCCTCCATCACGAAGCCAGTCGCTGACTCCTGCTCGAAATGCAGGCAGGACGCGTCAGACCCGTGTCTGATATTGCTGGATGGTTGGAAGAACTTTTCTCTGACTACAGACACCAGGAGACCGTCGTCGATCGTGCGGTTGTCTCACTTTCGGATATACAGGAGATCATTTATGATTATATCGCGACCGAAGGTGAGCAGAGTATTGACTGACTTGCAGCGGGTTTGCAGATGGATACATCGACACTACTGGCAGAGCTGACCATAATGGAGCTCGATGGCGTGATCAAACAGGGAGAAGGTGGAGTGTATAGGGTGTAGGGGTAGAAAAAGGTAGAAAGTAATAGATAGTGGATAGTTTTTCTCTTTGTTGCCATGTGCTACTACTTTATGCTACTGTGCTACTATACTTCATTTCCTCTTGCATTCTCCTAGCAAGAAGCTACAACACCCGCAATCTCATCATAGTTGTGAGAGCTTTACTCTGTATATGTATGTACTGATGTTGAGTGTATTGACCTTCGATCTGATGTTTCGCCAGCTACTGAGTGGTGTAGTATTTTTTGCAGATGATGACGACGACGATGCATCTGCTAGTGACTATGACGACGATGACTACGCAGATGATGCGGATAGCGAAGAAGGAGATGATGACTATGACGACGATGACGAAGACGATGATGAAGACCGGTCATGGGATGATGAAGACGACGATGACTATGACGACGATGACGATGATGATGACAATCGATAAGATTATCTTCCTCTAACAAAAAAGAAAATCCTCCTGTGATGGGAGGGTTTTTTATAAATATATTATAATGATGGGAATTGTTGTTTGATAAAATCATAATTGTTTTTGATTGTTTGCTTTCGTCGGACAGTTTCCTTTTGCTTTTTTGGTATGTGCGTTTTCATATAGATTAGTAGTACATCAAAAGTATTATTCTCTTTGTCTCGTAAAATAATCATTCTATTGCCTGAAGCATGAGGAGATGTTTGAGATCAAGAAATAGAAAATTCAACCTTTAGGATGGAGTACTGCCCATATGTATGAATTTCTTCGATCAATGATGTTTTGAGAAAATTATGTATGTGTTCTAGCATATGAAAAATGGTTATATATGTGCTTTCTCGTGCAGTTTTATATTTTTTCTGAAAGTCTTTGAGAAAATGGCGATCTGCATATGGTTGTATGTGCATACTTGTATTAGTAGACATTATGTGGATCTTCTTGTGTGATTAAATCATAGGGGATTATTTCTTTGTCATCACACAATATCCACGGTAATTGTTTATGTGTAAATTCTACAATCTGTCATGTATCGGCATCTTGTCGCTTTTGAGCAATCTCCATGAGAAACTCTTTTTCCTCCTCTTGTAGGAGTTCATCACGAACATCGCTAATATTAGAAATCATATAAGCAGCTCATTTGTGCTCTATCATGATAGCTTCTTCAGCTTCCATTTCTTCTATAGTAGTGAAAAAGATATCCGCTACTGGTCATTGCTGTATTCTTCTGTATTGTAGTCATGTGACTGAGTTAAGATGACTATAGTATCGTCCAAAATCCAAAAGATAACAAAGTTTAGCAAGTTTTGTTTTGGTAATCTTATGGTCGTGTACCGCTCATCCAAATTTGATAAAATTTTTGATGATTTGTTTGTATTTATCTCGATCAAAATCTTTTTCACCCACTGTGTCGTATCATACATCATCAGAGATGAAGTTATCGATATTTATGTCAAAATGATCAGTCAGACGCACTGCCTGTCCGAGCGAGAGGTCAGAGTCACCCTTTTCGATACGACTGTAGGTCTGGCGTGTGGTACCGATAATACCTGCCATCTCATCCATAGTGAGCTGGTGTTGGGTACGAAGGTCGCGAAGAGAGATCATAATATGTATGAATTATTAAGTATAAATGATAATTCTTATAGAAAACTTATAGTTTTTTTGTCCTTTTTTGCAAGAAAAAGGTTATATATTTTAACATTATATATTGTTTATTGTATATTTATGTGATATAATAATTATATATGTTATATATTTTAACATTATGACTTGATTTTGTATGGCACATGATTATGATAGACGCTATGAGAAATTTTTATTTTGGATAGCTGTGATATAGGTACGGATGGGTTGAGACATCAGATATACTGCGGATAAAGTAATAATCTTTTTCTACTCATAGAATATCTATTTGCAAGCAACTTAGTTTATCAATTCATACCAAAAACCCTCTCCAAGATGGAGAGAGTAATCAGTATATTATCTTGCTTTCCTCGGCCACCAGATGAGTACCGCACCCATCACCACCATCACAATACTCAGCCATTGGGTACTGGTCAGCCCTCGGATATAGTCATCCAGCGAATCCATACGCACATATTCTAGGACGAACCTGACGAGGCTATAGAGGATGAGAAAGAGTCCAGACAGTATTCACGCCCTCATCTTACCATATCTTCGTTTGGTCCAAAACAAGGTTTGGAGCACAATTAGGATGAGAAGTCCCTCGCCAAAACTCGCCAAAAAATTCGTATTGAGTCTCATCTCACCGGCGTACATCTGCGTCGTACCATAGTCGAAGATGAGGTTGAGCTTTTGCATAGTGGTGTAGAGTGAACCCTTGATCAGAAGGACACCATCACCACTTCGCTCCCAGAGCCCTGATATCATGCGTGAAGAGATCATATCTGCATTGTATACGAGCGGTCCGTAGAGTTCACGATTGAGCCAGTTACCTATCCTACCGAGCATGATCCCAAACGGTGCAATCGCTGCCATCATATCCGTCAGAGCAAAAAACGTTGAAGCGTTGAAGCGTTGAAGCGTTGAAGCGTTAGTCTTGGGTTTATGGAACCAAAGGAAAAGGGAAACTGCAATCAGCGCACCGACGATTCACCCGATGAACGACATCCCACCATTTCGCGTAGCGAGGATTTGGTCTGGATGACTGAAGTAGTATGATGGCTCATAGATCAGCACTTCTCCCAGTCTTCCACCCAGTATCCCTCCGATGATGATGTACGTGAGGAGGAGATCAACATTTCCGTCTAGGATCGTCTGGAGGGTCGGACTCACTTTTGCCACATATTGTTTCTTGACGATATACCAGAGGAACCAATATCCGACAAGAAAACCAATCAGGTACATGATACCGTATCGATATACTGGTCGTCCGAAGATATGGAAGGCGATCATCAAGAGGATAATTATTATTTTAAAAATATTTCCTGATTGATAATGATTCTAGTGGTGAAACAAAAGAGCAATATTATTTACCATGAATAAGAAATTTGCATAATGTATCTTCCATGGCTATACTTACATTTCATATTTCACTTTGTCTGATATTGTTTTTTATGATAGCATCTATTCTTGCGGTGGCTAAGATCATCCTGGTGGATCTCGTGATGAGTGGTGACAATGCGATCATCATAGCGATGGCGACTCATAATTTACCACACAAATATAAGCGTCTGGCGCTGATGATTGGTGTCTTCGGAGCGGCAGCGATGAGGATTATCCTTGCATTGGGAGCTGTGTATTTGCTCCAGTTCCAAACGCTGCAGTATGTGGGAGGTGTGCTGCTCCTATATGTGGCTCGATCGTTTTTTAAGCAGCTCAAACTCGGTATCCAAGACCAAAAAGTCGTTGCCAAAACCTCGCTCTGGGGAGCAGTGGGTGTGATTATGATTACGGATATTTCACTCAGCCTGGATAATGTACTGGCAGTAGCAAGTATTGCAGACAATATACGAGTACTTGTCGGAGGATTGGCGGCGTCGGTAGCATTGATGTTGTTTTGATCCCAACTTATCGGTCGTCTGATGGATCGTTGGCATTGGATACAGCGAGGAGGACTGATGATTATCATCCACACTGCCATCTCTCTCATGCTAAAAAGTGATATAGGCATCGGTCTAGGAAGTCTCGCGCGGTCGATCCGATGACTGATAGCGATGATGGTAGCACTGACCTATCTCTATATTCGTACGATTGCTCCGATCAAATTTCACCTCCGCAAACATCAAATCCACAACAGACGACGTTTTGGTGTGATCGGTGTTGTGGGCGTCTGACTGGCGGTCGCGCTCTTCGTCCCTGGATGGCATGATATCATGGTGACACATCTAGCAGAGACACTGACGATGATCAGTATCGCATATGCTGCATGGTTGGAGCTAGTGATCCAGCAGCTCTCTATCAATAGATACTACATGAAACACGAATCCAAACACTAGAGATGCTCCAGTATCAGTGTCACGACACTATTGTACACGTCCATCCCCGCATCAGTCAGTTTCAGTTTATCGCCATCCAACTTCGCAAGTCACTGATCGACGAGGTCGGTGATTTTTTCTGTATAATCTTCTACTAGAATTGATGTATATCTGGTCAGATCACTTACGCCCGCACTTGTTCTCAGCGCCAAAAAGAATCCCTCGATCAGACGATCTTCATCAGTCAGGACGACGGTTTTGGTCTGATCTCTCCATTTCCCGTCGAGATACTCTTTGAGTGATTTGGTATTGGTCACACGCTTCCGTTCTCCATCCTCATAGATCAGTCATGATGCGCTGGTCCCGACTCATACATATAGTTCCATGGATCGGTAGACGTGGTTGTGGATGGATTGCTTGCCCATAGTCGCGAAGTTGCTGAGCTCATATCTCTGGTAGCTATGTCCAAGGAGGATGTCCTTGAGCAGGCTAAATTCGGTATAGACAGCATCATCATCGCCATACTGTTTCATCGCATAGCCACTGTCTTCGTGTGTAGTGAGATGCTTCTTCTGCTCATATCGTGTGCTTCCAGGGAAGAGTTCAAGTGTATAGAGACTGAAGCCATCGAAAGTCCCACTCCCTGCCACTGATTCGAAAAACTGTAGCTTCGGCTCATCCCAGAGTTGGATATCACCATTTTTCAGTTCTCTCAGCTTCCCAAAAGCGATGAAATCAAGATTATATGACATATTTGGCTCTTTGATCCTCTGGAGTTCGCGAAGAAATCCGACCAGACTATTGAAAGTGTATTGCCTGTGCGCGTCGCGGAGGATAACATCGTCGAAGCTCTGTATGCCGATATTTCGTCTGATTCTTGGTAGTTTTTTGTAATGTTTGCTCACTGTTTGTATGAGTGTTATCATATCATCATGTGGATCAGGGTTACACTCGATCGTGAGTTCTGCCACTTCTTCGAGATCATGATACTGACCCAGATGATCGATCAGTTCGATCAGTCATTCGCTTCATAGCGACGTCGGTGTCCCACCACCGATATAGATGGTATAGAGAGATTTCATCGCAGGTACGATCTCATCTATCTCGCGCTTGAGTGCGTCGAGATATTGTCTTTTGATCCCCTGTACATCAGTCATATCATGCGTCTCCAGCACATGGAACGAGCAGTACTCGCACTTATAGTCACAGAACGGGATGTGGATATAGAGACTAGAGGTCATAGGGAGAGTAGGTGAAATTGGTAAAGATAGTGAAAATAGAAGATATATGAATTACTCAATATCCATCACTTCATAATAACAATCATCGATAGGGGCAGATGTGCAGCGATGAATGTCTGGTAGTCATGCATTTGTTGGAGAAGAGAATAGCTGAGGTATCCCATAGGCTAGACCCCAGTCTCCCGTGAGGATAAAATCCTTCGTATATCAGATTGTTTGTCATCTTGTATTATAGAAAAAGAGTGTATCATAATTGGCATTTTCCCAGCGAGTATCAGCAATACGACTACCCGTGTAGTTGATATAAAATATTTCCTTATCATCCGTACACATCCAATATCTTCCGCTACGATCCCGCCATGCTTCGGTAGAAAGAGTATCCACACTATCAGGCCAGATATCCATATGTTCAAAAGTCTGCTGGCAGGTGCGTGCATATGATGGCAATATTCATTGAGATCATCGAAAACTATGATCTAGATCAATAATATTACATGTTGCTACATCTATCACCTCACATGATATAAGCTCTCCAGGATCGAAATCTTCCTCTACAGGTGCATTATATCAGCGATATGGATCATAGCCATAGATCGATCAGAGGTACACTCATGATGTATTATAAAATTCATCATCTCATTCGGAATCTACAGGCATTCCTCTAATTCTAAAAAAAGCTTCATCAGATGCATTCGTACACAAATCAAATTCGTGCACATATGACCATACTTGATCATAGGTAATGCGAACCCCAGGACAGAGATCAGTAGATAGAGTGGTTTGACTGCCGCATCCAGCAAGCATAAGAACAGCACCAATACTTACAACAAATATTTGCTTCATAGAGAGCATCTATCCAAATAAAGAACTATTTGCAAATAATCAGCCAAATATATATAAGACACTATCTTATATCCATCTCCTTCTCGTATGCTACCCAAAATCAAAACACTGATCCGACACATACTTCTTTTCGTTGTGGTGGAGTTCCTGTTTATCCTGATCATTTTCCACGAACTCCCACCGATCAATCTCGTGACACTGATTGGTATCGGACATCTAGCATACTGGCTACTGATGCCGATTTTTGGGCGACTACATGAACGTGTCCATAGTGTCTGGGCCAAATTTTTGGTAGCATATACTCCTATCGTACTCCATGTGCTCCTGCATGTCATCGTGGTAGCAGAAGTCGTATCGGAACATTCAGATGAGATAGGCACAGCACATGAACATGAGATACTCCGGATGATCATCGGGACGATCGTGGCAGGCGTAGTGATTTTCATAGGGGAATATCTCCTGCATCGTACGACACACTGTGAGACACATCATCACTCAGCTCATCAGCACTGCTGCGAGGATGGACATGGAGAGTGTGAGGAGAGACACGGAGATGATAGTACTACAATGGTTAAAAATGGTTAAAGATTGTTAAAAATGGTTGAAGGTGGTGAAGCGAAGTACAGTGAGAATGAAATGAGTATCTGTAAAAACTCATAATACTATACATAGAGATAAAAAAACTTGCATTATGATAGTAAAGAAGTATACTATACTGTACATACAGTAGCAATATATTTTATCTCGCATGATAGCGTCTATGATCGACTATAGTGATGAAAAAGACGAGATCATCAGAGCTACGAGGGGAGTATGATTTGAGGATGTGATAGATACGATTGCAGAAGGAAGACTTTTGTGGGTAGAAAAGAATCAGCATAGATCACACCAGCACAATCTGGTAGTCCTGATACAAGAGTATGTGTATATCTGTCCTTATGTAGAGACTGATGATGGCATGTTTCTCAAAACACTCTATCCATCGAGAAAAGCTACCAAAATTTATCTCCAATCACTATCCAAATGACAAAAATAGTACAAGGAAAAGATATTGCTGGCATGATTGATACTTCTATCACCTACGATGCAGAAGATCAAAAGATCCTTCAAGAAATAGCACAGGACAGCTACACGGTTGATTCGACCCAGAAGACCAAAGATCGTTTCCAATCTTTGGCTCGTTCAACCAAGATGAAAAAGAAACCTATTACTATCAGAATATTCGAACATGATATTGCTTACTATAAAAACAAGAGTAAGGAACTTGGTATACCATACCAAACGCTTATTGCATCGCAGATACATCAGTCTACGCAAGCTACATAGTTTTCTCTACTCAAAATGCACTTCCTCCTGCTCATACCCATCGAAATAAGTCGCCAGGTGCGGCTTTTTTTCTAATAATGCATCGATAGACTTTCTGAGCATGTCGTAGTCTCCCGACTTGGGATAGACATAGGTGATGGGGTCGAGGAGTCACGTCGGACGGATGATCTGCTGCACGATCGATTCGCTGTGATCTAGCTCATAGTCCGCAGGAGTCGCAGACACGAACAGGGTCTTGGCTCAGGGTTTATATTTGCCTGCGATGAACTCTTTGTGTTCGGCCATCATCTGGGGAGTAGTATAGTCGAGTCTCGGACGAAAATAGTCAGCACCATCGGTATAGAGCTGTCCAGTCGACTGATCATATGGCTCTCGTCACAGTATTGCCTCCAGTTCTCTGAAGTTGAGCGGTCTATGATCGATAGCAGAGGGCAGGCGAAATCCATTATCCACCAGGGAGAGTTTCCTCGATTTGTCCGCTTGGGGCATAGCGCGTAGCTGCGGGATAGTCATATGTGATTCATCCACGATCGTCAGCATATCATCTGGGAAATAGTCAAAAATCGTATTGGGTGCCTGACCCGGTGTACGTCCATCGAAGTAGAGCGAGTAGTTCTCGATACCGTTCGTAAAGCCAGTCTCACGGATCATACGCAGGTCATAGTCGACGCGTTTATCGAGTCTGTTGGCTTCCAGCATCTTACCAGTTTTTTCGAGTTCGGCGACGCGAGCAGTTTTTTCGCTCATGATGGCAGAGAGGATGGCCTCCTGATTCGTCATATCTTGGAGGTATTGCGAACTCGGCCAGATCGTGACTTGGTCGATCATACCCTGATCAGCGAAAGAGATCGGATCCTTGGTGATGATGTACTCCAGTGTATGCTCATCGAACACGAGTCTGTAGAGCTTCTTCTCCACCGACGAGTAGATGTCTATGGTTTCCCCCTGGATATCAAACATACCTTGTTCGATCTTGGACTGGACGGGATGATATTGCATAGTGAGGAGTTTCTCTTTGATCTCACGAAAATCATAGTCCAGACCCACACGGAAAGTCAGTGAGTTCTTCACGAATTCTCTCCTATCTCCGAGACCATAGAGCGAGGAGACTGATGCGACGATGATCGTATCCGGACGTGTCACAAGCGACGCTAGGGCACCGAGTCTGTACATCTCGATTTCTTGATTGATGGTTGCCTCTTTTTCTATATAGAGATCGCGATCTGCCAGATATGACTCAGGTTGATAGTAGTCGAAATAACTCACAAAATAGTGCACCGCGTTGTGTGGGAAGAAGTGCTTAAACTCCGTCGCAAGCTGTGCCGCAAGTGTTTTGTTATGTGAGAGGACGAGGGTGGGCTTCTGAAGCTCCTGGATCATGTGTGCCATGGTAAATGTTTTACCGGTACCCGTCGCACCCAGGAGTGTTTGGACTTGTTGCCCCTCATCGAAGTGATTGGTAATCTGTGCGATCGCACTGGGCTGATCACCGGCAGGCTGGTAGGGAGCTTGGAGATCGAAGCGGAAATCGGACATGGGGCATGAGGATGAAAAGGACAAAATAGACGAAGAGGACGAAGTAGATAATAGAACCATTTATGCCATTTAATCTATTTCTTCTACTTATTCCTTTTCTCAAAAACTCCCTCCATCATAGAGAGAGTGGGGCAGTGTTGCAAGAGAGATGACTATGTTACTTCGTTGATATTATGAGTATTTTTACCTGCAGCATAAGCAGAACGATATGTGACTTCATCATTTGGATTGTAGTACGGTCATCGTGGAGATCCTCATGTGGTATTAGTTTGATTTGGTGAGTAATTAACGAGTTGGTTAGGATTTGCTGCTATATCTTTTTGTTCATTGATCGCCGCTACCTGTATACTATCACGATCTTCTTGTGCATGAAGATCATCAGCAGAACCCTTTTCTAATCTAAATTGCCCATTATTTTCTAGGTATTTATTTACACTCCATAATTGTAACAGATCAGCGTATTGTTCATTTCTGTGATCTTTATATTCTTTGTATGATTCTCCTGATCAAAATCTCCATACTTTCCTAAAATTTTTCTTTTGTTCATGGTCACGCATATCATCATTATGTAGTGATCTTTTGATATCACCTAAGAGATCTCCTAAATCATTGTTGACTCATTTCTCTACTCACAGCTTGACCTTTTCACTTGATAGATTAGTTTCGAATATTTCCTGTTCTACTGTTTGTGTGAGTGATTTTTTTTCTTGATTATCAAGAAGTCTCGACGCAAGGATATTTTTTTGTAGATCTTTGAGTTCTTGAGAAGTTTGAGCAAGGATCTGTTCCATAGAGAGATCTTGCTGTGCTGATTCTTTTACATCTTGTTGATAATCCTGCTGTTCCAACTTCCCAAAACTCATGACAGACCTGTATCCAGAAAACTAAAAATAGTATCTAGTTTATAGAGATAGGAACGATATTTGTCATATTTTTACGCCCAAAAGAAAAAACTCACATTGACAAGTGTCAGATATGAGTCTTTTTTATAAGGTGAGTGATTATTCAGCAGAAGATTCTTCAGTAACCTCTTCTACAGCCACCTCAGGATTTTCCGCTTTGATGGTGACAGGGATGGTCTTGGAGATATCTCTGTAGTTGTAGACGACATCATATTTACCAGGTTCAGCGAGTTTGTTTTTGAGTTTGACGTGATGTGCATTGATTTCTGTCTTGTAGATCTCATTGAGACGATCAACGATGTCATGTTCATCCACCTTCGCATAGAGGAGGCCATGTTCATTGACCTTACCGACGAACTCGATACCACCATCCAGCTCTACTTTTGCCAAGAATTCATCCAGACTAGCAACACGTGCAGCTCTTTCTTTCTCTGCTTTTGCTATCTTAGCAGCGAAATTATGTCTGTTCATAGTATCAGCAGGGACAGCAATATTTTGTGGGAAAAGTATATTTCTCGCGAAGACAGGAGCAACTTTTACTTCTTCATATTTTTCTCCCAAATGTTTATCGTCCACGAGAAGAATAACTGAGATTTTTCTGTTTTCAATCTTTCTTTTTGGCATGGTGTTTTTTGGACAATCACAAAAACTAAAGACAAGTGGCACAATCTATACATAATCCACACAGGGATTGCAAGCGATTATTCCTGACGCAAACGAGTAGCATAGTCTGCCATCTCTCCATCAGCATACGATTCGTGTTCTCACAGGGAGAGAGGATTATCTTCCGTACAAGGAATGAGTTTGATATGAGTGTGTGGTACTTCAAGTCATTCTACAATCACCATTACATAATCACATCAGAGCACTTCTTTCATATGGAGCATCAGTTCTTGGGTCGTGATCATGAGTATTGCTGCGAGCGCAGGTTCGACGTCGTGGAGTCGTCTGGATTCTTCTTTGGGTACGAGGAGGACATGACCCTTGCGAACAGGGTTGATATCCAAAAACGCAATCACTTCATCATCTTCATAGATGATCTCTGCAGGTATTTCGCGATTGATAATTTTTGTAAAGATGGAGGGCATGAGATAACATATAGATAAATTTGCACTTATGGTATATAATTAGTATACTAGAACAAGTAAAGTTTTAGCTCTCTAGAGGATATAATGGCAACATCGCTTTTTGAGAATGAGGTGCAACGCCTTCTAACAGAATGATATACAAAGGAAGAAGCTGACAATGTAGCAAGTACATATATAAATTTTCTCTACCCTAAAGCACAAAAAACAAGTAAAGAAGTGGCATACAAACATGATGAAATATGAGAAACATTAAATATAGATCCAGAAAATACAAAAGGTAAAAAAACATCCATGTATCAAGATATGATAGATTATTTTGAAGGTAAGAATGTGAATATGAGACAGATTGCAAAACGATTATGAATAGGACAGAAAAGATTACTAGATGAATTATTATCATATACAAAAGAAATAAAGAACATAAAGCAAACACCTCATTTTATTGATACTTATTATACACATATTGGTAAGAAGGTTCATAGAAATTGATCAATCTCTAGCATGGCTGATAAGTATATGAATACCATCCTAAATGGGAAAAGGATATTTAAGCACTGGTCAGAGGTAAGGAAGATATTTTTTAGAGTATGAGATAATATGGATGAATACATTGATTATTATGAAAAACATATGTAGCCACTTTTTTGTTCAACTGTCGATAATAAAAAACACATAAAGAGGAGAAAATTATGACATACAGAGCTCATATCACTATCATCAGATAGTGATTTTATTATCCCTGTTTTTCTCAATGCAACGATATCAACTTCCACTCTCAGAGATCTATACCAAACTCACAAGTTCTGCTGATGGTCTGACAGCTCATCAGGCACAAGCGAGACTCCAAGAAGTCGGACCCAATCATATCCAGACGATGACGGGAACGTCAGCACTGACGAAATTTTTTGGTCAGTTCAAAGATTGGATGATTATCCTCCTGATCGTATCAGCAGCTCTTTCATTTTATCTCGGGGACTTTAGAACTGGAGCAGTTCTGTCGATTATAGTGCTCTTCAATGCAGTGATCGGTTTCATCCAAGAATACAAAGCGGAGAGAGTCATGGAATCACTCAAATCACTTGTTCACCCAGCAGCCAAAGTACTCAGAGATGGATCGGTCGTAGAAGTTCCGGTCCAAGACGTTGTACCAGGAGATATCGTCATCCTCGAAGAGGGAGACTCTGTACCTGCTGATGTACGTATTATGCTCGAAGACGATATCGCTACCAATGATTTTGCTCTCACTGGAGAGTCCAATCCTGTCAAAAAAACCACCGACCCGATTCGCCGTGAAGTTCCTCTTGGTGAGCGTGCCAACCTCGCTTTCATGGGTACGACGGTCGCTCGCGGACGTGGTCGCGGCATCGTGATCGCTACGGGGACGGACACGATTTTGGGTCAGATTGCCTCTCTTTCTAATGAGACCGAAGGCGATCTTTCACCTCTCCAACAAGAGATCAATAACATCTCTCTCAAACTCACTATTGGTACGATTGTTGTGGGTGCTATTCTGTTTTTTATTGCACTACTTGTGCATCTTTCTTTACAGGAGGCATTTCTCTTTGCGCTCGGGATAGCGATGTCGCTCGTGCCTCAGGGAATGCCTGCACAGATTTCTGTCGCACTATCGCTTGCATCATCACGTCTCTCTCACCAAAACGTCGTCGTCAAAAAACTCTCATCCGTCGAGACATTGGGCTCTACGACCATCATCTGTACGGACAAAACAGGTACTCTCACCCAAAACCAGATGACCGTCGAGCATGTCGTCCTCGGGACGGATGTGTATAATGTCAGCGGCGTAGGATACAAACCACAGGGAAAAATAGTCGATCACAATGGACTATCACTTGATCATACTACCCTCAAACAGCGAAAGTATTTTTTCCGAACAGGTATACTGGCATCCACCGCACGTCTCAATCAGCCCGACGAAAATCATCGTCAGCGGTATGTGCTCGGTGATCCGACCGAAGGAGCACTGATTACACTCGCAGCCAAGGCTGGCTATGATCAGTCTACACTCGAAGAAAATCATACCCTCCTCAAGCTCTACCCCTTTGACTCCGAACGCAAGAGGATGTCATGTGTGCGTGACGTCGATGGGAGTCAGATCCTTTTTGTAAAGGGTGCGTCAGATGCCATCATCAGTCGCTGTACTCATATAGTAGATGGAGGAGAGGAGCGCAGTATCACTGACGCCGACAAGAAAAAACTCCTCAATCAAAACGATGAACGAGCATCCAATGCGCGTCGTCAGCTTATCTTTGCATACAAAAAAATAGACCCAAACACCGATCGACGTTCGCTTGATGATGAGCAGATAGAAGATGGTCTTGTGCTGCTGGGTATGGTATCGATGATCGATCCACCTCGCCCTGAAGTCCACGATGCGATGGAAGCCGCCTATCGCGCCCACATCAATGTCGCTATCATCACAGGAGATCATGCCCTCACAGCGACCGCTATCGCTCGTCAGGTAGGCCTCGATGCTGATGGGAGAGAGATCGTCACTATCACTGGTACCGAACTCACCAACATGACTGATAGTGATATTGTTGCTGCATGCATGGCTCATCACATCATTTTCTCTCGTACCGCTCCTCAGGACAAACTTCGTATCGTCTCTGCACTCAAAAACGCAGGAGCAGTCGTCGCCGTTACAGGAGATGGTATCAACGATGCTCCCGCTCTCAAAAAAGCAGACATCGGTGTAGCGATGGGTATCACTGGTACCGATGTTTCCAAAGACGCATCAGACCTCATTCTCCTTCAGGATAACTTTTCAGATTTGGTTACTGCGATTCGTGAGTGACGTATCATCTTCGCCAATCTCACCAAAACGATTCTTAGTTCACTCACTTCTAACTTAGGAGAATTGACACTTGTTTTGCTTTCACTTGCAGGTGCAGGACTCCGATGATGGCCTATGGCGATTGTTCCACTCCTTATTTTGCTGATGGATTTATTGTGAGAAATGGCGCCGCTGACTGCACTGACACGAGACCCAGCGAGGACGAGTCTCATGACCCAAGCACCACGTCGCACGGATCAGCACCTTCTGCGTCGTAGCGTAATCATAGATTTGATCTGGTCAGGATTTTTGATGGGATTACTGCCATTCCTCGCATTTATCGCTCATATCTATCTCACAGGAGGCACTCTAGAGACTGTGACTTCGGGTACGGCAGCATACGGTGTCGCAGTGACAGTGACTTACCTATCACTTGTCTTCTGTCAGTATGCCAATATTCTTGGTCGCAGGGCTGGTACCGACTCTGTCTTCTCTTCATACTTCCGATCCAACCCACAACTTCTCTGGTCGATCGTAGCTACATTGGTACTCGTATCATGTCTGATCTATATCCCAGCCATCAATGACATAGTAGGCACATGACCTATAGCTCTTATGGATCGAGGACTTGCACTAGGAGCGGGGATCGTCTTCCTTCTTGTAAGAGATGTGTACAAAAGGATGCAAGCTTAGATTTTTACACTGTGCTATTTTTGGATACTCGTGGAGATATCACTAGTACTGAAGAGATCGATGAAGAAAATCTCTGCCAATGGGTGGAGGTTTTTTGTTATATTTATTCTTGATATTATTGACATGTTATTTATATTATATTAAATGTTTATATGGTTTTATTATTTATGTTTTTTATTTATGTTTTTTGATCGTTCTTGTATCAATGATTCATTTGATAAATTGTGAACTTTATTGGATGAATGCTCTAGGGAAACTATCATAAGATCTGCCGTGTCGAACGAACTTCTTAAAACATTTTGTAGTTCTCTAGCTGATTTGTCGGATAGTAACTTTAAAAAACTTAAGGCCCAGACAACCATTAGTCCCGCTTGAATGATTAAGACAAATATTTTTACCCATAATAATGGTGGTATTCGCTTACATATTTTTCAGAATAATCTTTCTGATATACTTAATGATATACCTAAAAATATACATTTTCATGATTTCCAATGATATTCTCATGTATTGATGTGATATATACAGGAGGATCAATATGAGCCATTTCTTGCGAGCTCAGATGAAAAGAGCGTATACAATAACTTTTTGCAGGATCCACAACTTTCTGAATATGGCACCTCTGCTATTAATAGAGTATTAAATAAATATCTTACTTCGCAGTATGATACTCTTGATGCTATAGAAGATGACACTCTTATTGATTTTTTATCTACAAAGTATTGAGATATCTCCTCCTTAGCACAGTACCATACTATTTTTAACTCAGAGAAATTTATGGATTGAAATATTTTGCGTGAAAGGGTTTGGCCAAGAAATGTATATAGACTCAGGTATATGGGTAGCAGACTTATCTCTCGTGGTAACTCTTATTTTCTTCCAGCTCATTTGTGACATCATATAGATACTGATTCAATAGGTATTACTAGTACATTATTTGTGTTTGATAGAACATATAAATCACAGAATTTTCCTAAAATGAATGATTCTGTAGATTTGCCTCGTTGAAATGCTAAAAGATTTCCTCATGAGCAACCTGCTATAGAAAATAGATCTACAGATGCATATGATATATCGGATGATGATTTATATGATATCTTTACTAATGTGGGTGTAAGTGCATTATCATAAAAACCACTCTATTATGGAGTGGTCTTCTTTTGGTATACTAGTGAGATGAGTAAATTATTCAGCTGACTCATGATGATGTTCTTCTCCATCTGCATCATCTTTGGGGATGGCGAAGTCGATGAAGAGTGGTCTTTCGTGGAGGACGAGTTGACCGTCTGCTGAAGCTTCTTTTGCTTTGGCTGCGTCTGCTTCGTTGATGAATGTGACGAAACCGAAACCTCTTGGTCTTCTCTTTTCTCTGTCGAAGGCGGTAGATGCATAGGCTACTTCACCGAACTGACCGAAAAACTCTTTGAGATCCCACCATTTGGTGTCCCAGGATAGATTACCGATAAACAATTTGTTCATCTCTTTCTGTTCTGTCATAGTATATCACAATGAGGATAAAAACACAGCCAATATACCGCTTCTCAGCACGCAAAGCAAGAGAAAAGCTTGTATTTCAACTGATAGTGGTTATTCTTTGCTTACAATGTTTCTATTTGGTATATAATTAGTATCTATGAGAGATAATCAAGCTATTGCAGACGCTTTGTTTCCGTGAGTGTCGAGTGATATCCGCTCGCTTCGTGGACGTTATCCTGCTCGTCCCGAGTGACAAGTGGTAAGCCGCATAGCACCTAGTCCTACAGGTCTTTTTCATCTGGGAGGATTGTTGGCTGCGTTTGTGCCATATATGTATGCACATCAGGAGGATGGGGTATTTTTTTTCCGTATCGAAGACACAGATCAGGAGCGCAAAGTAGAATGAGGAGTCGATTTTCTCATCGCGGGTCTGCATGATTTTGGTTTGGATCCTGATGAGGGACGTATTGCAGAAGGAGTGGATCGTGGTGACTATGGACCCTATCAGCAGTCGGAGAGATTGGAATTTTATCGTATGATGGCTCGTTATCTGATCGAACAGGGTAGGGCATATCCATGCTGGTTGACGACGGAAGAGCTCGATGAGATGCGTGAGTGACAGATGTTAGCCAAACAGCCTCCCGGTGTCTATGGTGAGTTCGCTCCCTGGCGTGATGCGAGTACGGAAGAGGTTTTGGCGAAGATCGCTAGTGGTGAAGACTGTGTCATCCGTCTGCGTGCTCCCTATACTCATGGTGAGAGAAAAACGTATCCAGACCTGATTAGAGGAGATGTGACGACGCAAGCACCGTTTGTGGATACCGTACTGCTCAAATCCGATGGATTCCCTACCTATCATCTGGCACACCTCGTAGATGACTGGCTGATGGGGACGACGCACATCATCAGAGCGGATGAGTGGCTTGCTTCTGTACCGCTTCATATCACTCTTTTCGAACAAGCTGGGCTGATACCGCCATACTATGCACACATAGCACCGTTATTGAAATCTGAAGATGGCAAAAAACGTAAACTTTCGAAAAGAAAAGATCCTGAGGCAGATGTCAGAGATTTGCTTGCTCGTGGCTATGCCCCGGGTGGGATACTGTCATATCTGATGACCATTCTCGATCCGAACTACGAAGCGTGGCAAAACGAGCATCCGGAGTCTGATGTAAGAGATTTTCATATTGACCTCGAAGGGCTAAATAATTCGGGCGCGTTGGTCGATGAGGAGAAGATGAGACAGGTCAATAGAGAGTATCTCGCGAGACTATCTCGTGATGAGCTGTATGATGAGGCGTTTGCATGGGCTTCGAATCATGATGCGGATTTGTTTACTCTACTCGAGAAGGGTGGTGACTATATCCGTGACGCACTCAATATCGAACGTCATACCGAAAAAGACCCCAAGAGATACGTGCTGTATACCGATATCTATGATCAGATTGCGTTTTTTGATGATGGGATCTGGGGGCAGAGGATGGTTGATGTTGTGTGGCCAGAGGAGTTTGATCGTGATTTTGTTGCAACGCTTTTGGCAGACTACGCTGATCGTTATGATCCGTCGATGGATGTAGAGCAGTGGTTCGATGATCTCAAGGAGTTTGGTCAGGGGTATGGTTTTGCTGTCAATAATGCTCAGTTTAAAGAGGGATGATACATCGGTAAGGTAGGAAATCTTGCTATGCTTCTCCGTCTAGCACTGACCGGTACAGCACAGACACCTGATCTGTGGAGTATGATGCAGATCATGGGAGAGGAGAGAGTGAAGGAGAGGTTGAGAAAGGGAAATAAAGGATAATAGAGAGTTATAAAGGATTAGTAACTATTATCATATCACATATTTTTTTTCTGTCATATGTCGTTGATGATTCGGCGGCGTTTTTTTGATTTCTGAGAGAAGTGCTTATATACTTGTGGGTACTATTTTATCTTTTGGATAGATGCGATGGATTTTACCCCCGCAAACGATGGTAACAACTCAGGACTTGATGATCTCAAGAAGAATGTAATCGACGCGAATCTTAAGCAACCTGAATCTCAACAGGAGCCGACACCCTCACAGGAGTCTGTGTCTTCTTGATTGGATGCTCTTAATGATGTTGTTGCGAATGATAATCATACGTTTTCTATGGATGATGCGTCTTTGATGCAATGAAATGATCCGATGACAGAGATTAGTGATGATGTAGTGCCATCGTCAGATACGCCCCTTCCTCGCAATAATACCTCTTCTGCTCGTATTGATAATGACGATGATCTTGCTAAAATTACTATAGAAGTTCCACAAGTCGAACACAAGGAAAATGCTTCGTCTATTTTCTCTTTTGATGATGACGAGAAACAAGAACAATCACGGAAAGAAAAACTAGGTGCTATGTTGCATACACATATTAATACCCATTCTTTGACGTGGTATATATTAAGTATTCTAATATTTTTCTGAGCAGTCCTTGGTTCTTTGTACTTTTATTATGCGGAGAGATATGTGTATTATAGTACGAGGCCGGCGGATTCTCTTGATGAAACAGCTCAATCTGTGCTTATGAGAATCAACTCTTATCGTAATATATTACAGACTATCGGACTTGGATCCTCCAGTATTCTAGAGAATGTTCCCACATGAATTCTACCTCAGGATGATCAACAAATGTTGCATAATACATTGTCGGATGATAGTATATGATATGTGGAAACATACAATTATTTTCATGCCTATCTTAATCTCCTCAATCGTCGCTTACCTCAGTTATACAGCAGTGTTCTTGATGCCAGAGAAGAACTAGCTAGTTACCCTTTCTTTCCTGATTTGTTGCAACAAATCATTGATCCTAATAATGATTCCTCTTTACAGAGATCTCTTCTTTCGTTGGAATGAGTAAAATTTAGAACAGCTATAGCAGTATTTTCCAAGTTTGATACGTTTATCCGTCAGTTCTCCTTGATTACATGACGCAGCAAGGAAGATGTTAGTATGTTCTTGGATACTATTATGAATCGTGGTGATGTGGATATAGATTATTACTTAACTACTTGTTATTTGAATCCTTATGAGAATCCTGATGTCTGTGATCAATATGGTGATTTCCGCCGCACATATGATTTCTATGAGGGAGATAATGAGACTATTGATACTACATTTTTTGCACAGATGATGTGATTTATAGATGATAAGTTAGAAAATTCTGTGCTCCCAAGTTTGTCTCTTTCGACTCGTGATTTTGATCCTATCAATCAGAAACTTACCCTTGTTATTGATGTCAATACACTTCCGGATGATACACTACAACTCTTGCAGCAAGGTATTCTGAATCCTCATATTTATGTGGTGGGTAATATGATAAACTTTCTGAGGCAGAGTAAGTTTATTGTATCTGAAGATATCAATATTAATGAGTTGAAAATCAATAAGATATTGGTTCCAGTATGATCTAAAGATATTACTGTTTCTACTTCTCATTTTGAGTTTTCTCTTCCTCTACAGAAGAATACACAAAGAGAAATAACTGATTATTTTATAAGTAGGCAACCACAGACTATTGATTATGTTAATGATGGATGGGTATCTTATGATCTTTCTGGAGATGTAGTAGTGAATGAAGACCCCTTGTCTATTACGTGAACTGTGTCAGATCCACTTCTTTTTAGTGGGTTTGATATGTCTACATGATCACTTGAAACCAGTACTGGTGGATCGATCATACCATCTACTAGCGGAGGTGTGATGACGGGTAATGATAGGTGATAATTCTATAGTATCATATATTTTAATCTTCTTCTTTTAGGTAGTCATCATGATAAATTCTTCTGATCAGAATACATCACACAACAAACGCGATAGTGTGTTTGAGCAGGGTATGAAAAGATCTCTCTATATTTCATGAGCGGTGGTGTTTGTCTCGTTATGTGTTTTGGCCTATTTTGTTTTTCGCTATATTACCCGTATGGCGTCTTATAGAGATGATCAAAGTACCTATATCCCCAACCCCAGTAGTCACCAGGTTGCACCTTTGTTTAGTGGTGAGAACATCTCATCTGTTTCTACACTTTCTATCTTTGATATGTTGGATGGTTATATAAAACTTGATAATGAAAAAGAAGAGATACAGACACATCTTCGTGATTATCGCACACCCTTTGATCTGTTTCTGCGTTTTTTGTACCTACCATCACTTAATGTGCGAAAAGACCCATTAGTTGGTACTATTGATACTACTATGATGGGTGGTAAGTTTTTAGAGAATAATCCTTATACGGATATTTCCTTGATCAATCAATGGACTGATTTCTTTAAATATATGGGATCCAATACATATAATGAGATCAATTCTATTGTAGTAAATGAGATAGTAGAGGATAGAGATTTTTTCTATGTTCCTATTCAGGTATCCTTTACGGCTCCTTCTCGTCGTGCATTTCTTTTTCTTCTTGATAAATTATCATTAACGTCTGATAAGAATAATATTATGCTGGTGAATGAGTTTTTCTACTATCTATGGGAGACTATCAAGTCTTCTGATCAGCTTGATCCCTTTCTAGAAAGACTTGTTTTGGATGATGGTCTACCATTTGTCTTGACCGATGAAACCCGTGACAACCTTATTGCATATGCTTTGATGCATCGGAAAGAAGGTGATATTAATATGCTACCTTTTCTTACTCAAGATGTTTTGCAACAGACAGTTCGTGCTGCATCATGATGTAGAGATGGAGCATCTCAGGAGGTTTGTGAGTTCCAGTTTAGGGAAAAGTTTAGACACATTCCTCGTCTGGCTTATGGATTGGGTCATGATCAGGTCTCTGATGTGGATTTACTTGATTTCTTATCTAATATTCCTCCACTCATTATATTGGATAATTTTACATTTGAGAAGCAATATAATGTAGCGCTGGGTGGTGATGCTGTATATGAGTGATCTATTACTATGAAGGTATATGGTCAAGGGATCACTTCTTCTGAGGTAGACGAAGTTGCTGCGATTCTTGGTGAACAATGTTTTGCAATCAAACAACCCATGACAATATCTTACGCACAGTCACTAGTCCAAAAAGATCTTCTAGAAGATGTAGACCCAAATGTTGTCAGTCCCCAGAGATCGAAAGATTTGCTTGAAATCCAGTGATTATTGACAGATATAGGATCACAGTATGATTCATTAACAAACTATCAAAAGATTATCAAGCTCTTTGAGACATATAGAATGCTAGATGATGCACTCTTCTGTGAATAGATAATTAAGGTTGATAAAAGATTATAAACGATTATAGAGGGTTACAGAAGATTTACTTCTGTAGCTCCTTTTTTTGATGGTGGATGTGAAAATAGAACAGAGCCGAAAAGAGCAACTTTCAGACGAATTTGATCGTCCTTATTTTTCAGATCTTGTGCAGTTCCTTCGTGATGAAAGAGCAAAAGGCAAGATTATATATCCATCTGGTTCTCATATTTTTCGTGCTTTTGATTTGACGCCGCGAGATGATGTCTGTGTTATTGTCCTTGGACAGGATCCATATCATGGTATGGGTCAGGCTCATGGATTGGCTTTTTCGGTCCAGGAATGAGTGACTCTACCACCATCGCTTCAGAATATATACAAAGAATTAGCAGACGACACTGGCTGTAAGATGCCATCATCAGGTGATCTGTCTCATCGAGCAGAGCAGTGAGTTCTGCTTCTGAATACAACGCTTACTGTTGAGGCACATAGACCACTCAGTCACCGCGACCATGGACGAGAAGATTTTACTGATGCAGTAATTCGTTGTATTAGTGATGAAAAAGAGGGGATAATTTTCCTCCTATGGGGAAGTCATGCCCAGAGTAAAAGGCCTCTTATCGATATAGGCAAACATCATATCCTGACTGCACCTCACCCGTCACCTTTGTCGGCATATCGTGGGCGATTTGGATCGAAGCATTTTTCGAAGACCAATGAGTTGCTGCAGAAGATGGGGAAAGAAACAATAGTGTGGTGTTAGATTGTGTAGATGTGTGATTATCTTGTTAGTATATACAGTGTGTCACTTTTTCTTTTGATAGAAAAATAATAGTACTTTTCAGACAATATTTGCGATTTTTATTGGTTGAAGGGAGGACTTGTCGAAATTTTTTGTCATAAAAAATCCCCTATCGAAATAGGAGATTTTTTGATTGTTGTTGAGATGGTTGATTTAGTTAGATGCTGCTGTGTCAGCTGCTTGAGTAGCATCATTGAGTTGATTGTTTGCGCTGCCTGTGGTGACACTACCAGTAGCTGCTTCTCCTTCATCAGTAGTGAATGACTCAAGTGCATCCATGATCTTTTCGTCGTTGGTACGGAGTTCTTCAATGGCGTCTGCGAGTTGTTGGTTGAAATCTTTTTGATCATCGGTAAGAGGACTGCATCCAGCAAATTCTTGGACGAATGTTGGTTTTTCTTTTATGATATAGATAAAGCCAACTATCATAACCAACAGTAATGTGACGATAAATGTTCGGAATACTTTTTTCATGTGATAAATAAGAGGAAATTAAAATATGATGTCAGTATGTGGTTTCTCTTTGTTGTTGCAAGAGGTTCTTGCAATAGGTATCAGAAATCCTAGACTTATGAGGTATTTTATTCTTTTTGTATTGCTCATGTACGAACTTCTTCCGCTTCCGTATGATTATGATGCACTCGAACCATCGATCGATAAACATACGATGAAAGTCCACTACACCAAACACTACCAATGATATACTGACAAACTGAATGCTGCTGTAGCTGAACTTGGACTTTCTGATCAACCTATTGAGCAGTTGCTGATGGATATGGATCTGGTGCCTGCTTCTCACCGTGCTGCTGTGAGAAATAATGGTGGTGGATATTATAATCATACGATGTTTTGGGAAATAATGAGTCATAAGGGTAAGAAGAAATCAGACGCTTTTCATGACCTGTTGGAGACATCGTTTGGGTCTGTCAAGGATTTCAAGGCTCAGTTTGCAGCTGCTGCAGCAAGTCGTTTCGGATCGGGATGGGCATGGCTTGTACTGACCGAGGAGTGATCACTCGCTATCACCAGCACTCCTAACCAAGACAATCCACTGATGGCAGATAGTGATGTAGTGGGCTACCCATTGCTTGGGCTGGATGTATGGGAACATGCATACTATCTCCACTACCAAAACCGTAGACCAGATTATATCGACGCATGGCGAGATGTGGTCAATCGAAAAGAAGTCGAGAGAAGATATGGGGAGGGGAAGGAGATGATGCAGAAGGATTAGAGAGGACTATGAAGGATGATGAAGGATTTGTTTGCATATTATACCTATCTTATATGAAATCTACTCTCAAAGAACGTGGCTATGAAGCAGAGCAACTGGTAGTGGATGACTATGTGCGTCGTGGGTATGTTTTGCTCGAGCAGAACTGGACGATGAGAGGAGGCGAGATAGATGCTATTTTTCGTGATGAGGGGTCTGATGAATTAATTTTCGTAGAAGTCAAACTGATCACAGCGATGGTAGGAGATACGATAGGCTATGTGACGCCTGCCAAACTTCGCCATCTACAGAGAGCAATCCGTCGATATCTGGTAGAGTATCCTTTGTTGCATGAGAGATATAGTGTGCGTATTGATGTTGTATTTGTGGATGAGAGTGGTATAGTTGAAAGATATGAGGACATATATTTGTAGTAGGATGTAAGAGCTTACGAGCGTAAGAGCTTCTCCTGTTCTGTTTACTCTTACTTCTGTTATACTTTTTCTTATGAAATTTTGGCGTTATATATTGCTGGTTATTTTGGGTGTGGCGATTGGTGTTTTCGTTGCTGATTGGGATGAATCACTGATAGCTGGATGGATCGATACTACTATCGTCGATGCTACCAAACCAGCTATGACTGATGGTGAGACTGCCATAGAATCGTCACTAGGATCAGTAGATGAGAGATTGGATGATATTACTCGCGTCTTAGAAAATGGATATTTCTATGATAATCGTATCGATGAGAACGAGATGAAGCAGCGCGCGATCAAATCATATGTAGATGGTCTCAATGATCCTTTTACTGTGTATTTGGATGCAGAGGAAAACCAAGAACTTGAACAGTGACTGGTGGGAGAGGAGGATTTTGAGGGTATCGGTGCCAGAGTGATGAAAAAGGATCAGGGTGTGATGATCGAGGAAGTTTTGAAGTGATCGCCTGCACTGGAAGCGGGTCTGAAGCCGCTTGATATCATCGTAGCGATCGATGGTGTAGAAGTATCTGGTGAGACATTGTGGGAATCAGTCGAAAGAATACGTGGACCGCAAGATACTACTGTCGAATTAACGATTTGGAGAGGTGTCAGCACCATCAACCCTGATAGTGACCAAGAACCAGAAATACTCACTATCGAGGTCACAAGAGGATCTATTTCGTATCCATCGGTGCTTGGTGAAGTATGGGATATAGATGGTCATATGGTGGGACATATTACGATTTCATCTGTAGGTGATCACACAGAAGATCTTTTCCGTCAGACAGTGCTGGATCTGCGTGCACAGAATATAGAAACTGTTGTACTTGATCTGCGTGGTAATGGTGGTGGATTTTTGGATGCGGCGGTAGAGATTGTCTCATATTTCCTTCCCAAGGATGAAGTGGTCGTCAAGGGCGACTATCGTGTGTATCAGGATGACGTCTTCTTGTCGTATGGATATGATGGTCTCCAAGATTTGCCTGTGGTCGTGATGATCGATGGTTATACTGCCTCTGCAGGTGAGATTATTGCTCTTGCGCTTCGTGACCAGTTGGATGCTCCTCTTATCGGTTCACAGAGTTTTGGGAAAGGAACGATCCAGACACTGACACAGTTTGCTGATGGGTCATCTCTTAAATATACGGTGGGCGAATGGCTCCCTCCAAGTGGTCAGTCTATCAATGGTACCGGTATCGTGCCTGATGTGGAGGTAGAGTTTGATGCTGATCAGTTTGCTACAGATGCGACTGATAATCAGATCGAATATGTCAAAACATACGTGAAGAATTTGTTAAAAGAGTAAAAAGTTTTTCTTTTGTTCCTTTTGTTCCTTTTGTTCCTTAATTATTATGCCTGTCACAGTTCGCGTCGTTAATTCGTCCCATGAAGAACTGGTGTCGTTCGTCGCCACCAAATATAGATGATTTACTGATATGGCAGAGGAGGCTGGTTATGATATGCCTGTGTCCTGCTGTTCAGGTGCATGTACCGTGTGTGCATGTCGTGTCCTCGAATGACATGATATCGTCGATCCCGCTGCTGTGTCTGTTCCGCTGTTGGATGTGGATGATGATCAGGTGTTGAGCTGTGTGGGCGGTGTCGATGAAACAGCTATCGATAGTGGCGAAGATCGTGTGATCGTGTTACAGTCTCTTTTGTAATCATATATTTTTGTACTGATGGTAATGTATCATATCTCCGATACACTCATGCAAGAGCTTCTCCAAGGTTCGGAGGATGCTTTTGGTGTGCGATATCAAGAGACAGTAGATGATTTTGGTCGTTATGTGCAGGTACGTTATAATCTCAACACCGCTCAGCTCGAAGATACCATAGCACAGTTCTATATGAAGATGTGGGATGTTTTCCCTACTTTGTCAGATGATATGGATGAGAACAGACTGTATGTTTATTGTTGGACTGTACTTAATAATATGGTCAAAGATTTTTTCAAAAAAAAGAAAGATCAGACTTTTTCGGATTTTCGTCTTGAAGAAGATAATGATGATGTTGCACTTCCTTTAGTGTCTGATGACGATGTTGCAGAGCTTTTTGCACAACAGTATGCGGCAGATGCGATCATGGATGCACTTCGTGCGTTAGATATTCGTTTGTACGATATTTTCTATCTCAAATATATGGAAGGGTATGATTATGAAGAGATAGGCGAAAAACTCTGTCTGACCTACGATGCAGTGAGACAGCAACACTCGAGAGCAATCCGTGCATTGCAAGCGGCTTTTGAGTGAAAATTATCATAAATTATATGAAAGTCAATCATTTGTTTTTTTGATGTTTTTATCAAAGAAGAGAAAATGCTGTTTGGATAAGGTATTTGAGGGGTTGTTATATTACTTTGACTTGATAACTATAAGTTCAAAAACACTTGCAATATAGGATTATTCGATTATGCTCCTTGGTGTACAATGTTTTATATCTTTATACATTCGTACTAATGACAAAAACAGCTCTTATCGATGCTTTGGCTAGCAAGCTTGGTGTAACCAAGAAGTTGGCTGGTGACTTCCTCAACGCTTTTGTTGCTCTTGTAGAAAAAGAACTTAAGAAAGGTGGTGATGTAAGAATCCAAGGATTCGGTACATTCAAAGTTACTCACAGAGCAGCTAGAATGGGTGTTAATCCACAAAATCCTTCTCAAAAAATCAAAATCTCTGCTTCTAAGTCTCCTTCTTTCAAAGCTGGTAAAGCTTTCAAAGACGCACTTAACTAGTCTTTTGATTGATTGATACATGGAAAGAGAGTCCTTCGGGACTCTTTTTTGTTTGTAAAAAAAAAGAAGAATATCTATAATTATTTTATACCTTTTATATGGGTGGCTAATGTATAATCATGAAAACTTTCTCTTTGCGGTGTATGATGTTATTTTGTATTGGTCTGAGCGGATGTTTTTCTCCACAATCGAATATTGAGAGCGATAATCCTGTTGATGTCTTCTCATGAGAAAGCACAGAGGTTGCTACTTGATTTCATGAAGATGATACTATCGATGTTATTGATGAGACTTTTTCTATTAATGATTATGTGATTGTAAAAGAATGAGAGAAAATGGGCTATAGGATCCTTACGCTCTCTGATCCATCTATTGCAAATGTTTCTTACGGATTTGATCAGGCGCCATGTGATGACTATGGCTCTAGTACCTGTATCAATATTATTCTTTTATGAGATCAGATTGTCTATTCTGATTTGGGTGAATCCAAATGATCGTTTTATAGATTTACCAACGAAGGTGTTTTATTTCGTTATATCATGGGTGAGGGTGCTGCATGTCAATGATTCCTTGCAGAATATTATACTTATGTTCATTTGAACGATTTTAAAACACTTTATTCTCTTCGTAGCGAGCAACATCGTGGCATATCTCCTAGTCCCACTGATACTACTTGTGAGGATGATTGAGTAGTTTGGACAGTAGAAGAATCTCTTGCTATTTACTCTACTTTTGATGATATGAGAAACACTACTAATGCTTGGAGTGGTTATTATACATCTACTGAACAAGCGTACTTGTCTCGTTAAATAATTTATTTTTGAAGAATTTGTATTATGGATACTGTATCAATAGTTGTTGGTATATTGATTGGAGGAGTAGTGTGATATGGAATATTTTATGTTCGTTATGGTCAGAAAAGCTTGGTTGATGACCTCAGATCATCGGTCAAAGAACAGCAGTCTCGTATCAATGAACTTGAGCATGACTATCGTGAGTATCGTGAACAGAATGTCATCCTGAGAGAAAAGACAGCTGCTACACTTCGTGCTAATGAAGATCTCACAAGAATTGTGTCTGAGCTGAGTAGGTATTATTACCATATCAAAGTATGATCAGAAAAGATCCAGGAATTGGCGTCATTTCTTCGTCTGCCGGATCCGACTATCGAAGACAAAATCGAATACTATGTGCCTGAGGCGGTAGCGAAAACTCCTGAGCGTGATATCCCTGTGTATGAGAAGGAGGAGAGAGAGGAGTTTTTTTAGAGGAGAGTACATCGTGCAAAAAGAGTAAATAGGGTAAATAGTTTTGTCTGTTGTTTTTTATAATGTCCTATACGAGCAAGGTAGTACCGACATTAGATATCAAAGAATGATACGATCGTGTAGCTGGTACGTATCATGAGTATTGGAAGCATTTGGATAGTTTTGATCATGCAGAGTGGAGGAGATATTTGCCGAGAACGCTCCAGGGTGCAATCATTCTTGATCTGTGAGCAGGAGATGGGAGGACGTTCCATCGGTTTCAAGATTCGTGATACGCTCAGTATCGAGCTGCTGATATTTCTGAAGATTTGCTGGGACTTCATCCGCAGGGAGATCGTATTGAATCTTTTGTAGTGGATTTGGAAGAGGAATGGCCATGGGTAGAGAAGTCAGCGGATGTGGTGACGTCATTTTTCTTGTTGGAGCATATTGCTGATTTGCAACATTTGGCAGACTCAATTGAGCGTGTGCTGACGGACACGGGGGTTTGGATTTTTACGTATTTCCCTCAGAGGAGAGAATGGGTGCATGGACAGGGTGAGGATGCATTCAAAATCAAGATACACTATCATAGATATGAGGATATAGAAGAAGCCATGCGCATGGCATGACTTGAGGTGCATCATATGGATATCGATGATGGCAATGGAGTCGTGGGGAGAGTGTATGCGGGAGTGAAAGGATAAGAAAGGATATGAAAGGTTGAGGAAGGATTATAGAGGGTGATAGAGGATTTTAATTTTTTGTGATTTTTATGAAACAGATTGCTATTCTCACATGAGGAGTGACCGATGAGAGGGTGATTTCACTGAGATCGGCGCAGGCCGTGGATGATATGCTATCGGAGAGATGATATAGCGTGACACAATATATGTTGCCTGAGCAGATGAAGAATTTTGTTGCAGCAAGTGATCAGTATGATTTTGCTCGAGTGATGATCCATGGGAAGTGATGAGAGGATGGACATGTTGTATGATTGCTTGATTTGTTGAATATTCCTTATCAGTGTACATCTCGTGATGTTCTTGCTCTCACTATAGATAAGTGGTTAACGAAACAAGTGTGGAATCAGATTGGTTTACCCGTAGCAAAGGATATAATTTTGGATGTGAGTGTGGATGAATGAGAGGTGCGTGCGGTATTGTCTGAATTTAATTTTCGCTGCGTGTGTAAAGCTTTGGATCAGTGAAGTTCACAAGGTATGGTGATTGTGTCATCAGAAAAGCAGGTATCTGATGTATGTAGACTCACACAAAGTTTTGGTCGTGTGATGTGTGAGGAATTTGTACAAGGGAGTGAGTGTACGGTGGCAATTCTGGATGGAGAAACTTTACCAATTGTAGAAATTATTCCCCCTGAATGAGGAGAGTTTGATTTTGAGAATAAATATAATGGCAAAACACAGGAAATTTGTCCTGCAAGATATGACCATGATTTAACATATAAAATACAGCAATTAGCACTGGATGCATATCATGCAGTAAAATGTACATGTTATGGTCGTGTGGATATTATGATAGGGGAGAGTGGGCCAATACTCCTTGAAATCAATACGATACCATGATTTACTGATCAGAGTTTATATCCATTAGCTGCAAGAGCTGCCGGTATAAATTTTGGTGAGTTGTGTGAAGGATTGATGTACTTAGAATAGATAATTTCTATTTGTAATCTATGATTTATGTAGTTATTATTTTCCCATCATCCAGCCTTACTACCTTATCTGCGAACTGGAGCAAATGCTCATCGTGTTCGATCATGACGATAGTGTCGCCGTTTTCCAAGAATCTTTTCAAAACGAGCAACAGACGCTCGATATCTTGCGGATGGAGGCCTACGGTCGGCTCATCGAGGAAGTAGAGGGTGTGACCCTTGTATGATTTGAGCAGATGGGAGACAAGTTTGAGTCTCTGTGATTCTCCTCCTGAGAGCATCGGAGCTGGCTGTCATAGTTTCAAGTAGCCCAAGCCAATATCGACCATCAGCTGGAGTTGCTCGTGGATATGGTCCATCTCTTCGAAGAAGATGAGTGCGTCTTTGACATACATATCGAGGACTTCGTAGATCGATTTGCCACGTCGTTTGATAGAGAGGATTTCGGGTTTGTATCTGCGTCACTGACAGAGCTCACACGGGACGTAGGTATCGGGAAGAAATTGTAATTCTATCTTTTTGTGTCCATAACCATCACACTCAGGACAGCGACCTTTTTTGCTGTTGAAGGAGAAGTGACCCGCATTGAAACCTAGATACTTCGCCTCTGAGACACCTGCATAGAGCGTACGAATATCATCAAACACTCCGATAAACGTCGCAGGACAACTACGTGGCGTCTTACCGATACTTGACTGATCGACATAGAGCGTATTATTGATCCTGTCATGACCACGGATAGTCTCAACCGCTATTTCTTGTTCCATAAATGCTTGCGTCGCCTTATTGGCCAGATCCATATATTCATCCTTTTTCATCACAGGTGCGGCGATGATATCCTGTCGTGACATTCAGGATTTCAGCATTTGGAGTCTGATATAGGATTGGATTCGCTTGTCCTTGTCGTTGAGAAAGCGGAAGAGTGTCGTATACATTAGCGTCGTTTTACCCGCGCCCGATGGCCCGGTGATGATGGTAAATGACCCGAGCGGTATATCGACATCGATACTTTTCAAATTGTAGGCAGACGCCTTTTTGATGCTAATACTATGGGTTTGAGGTTCGTGCTCAAAATGGACGTTGACCTCTTGCTCACCTCTCATATACTGTGCAGTCAGCGCATCGGAAGTAATAAACTCATCATACGGACCATTAAAAATCACTTTCCCTCCAAAGTCTCCTGCACCCGGACCGATCTCGACTACCCAGTCTGATGCAGCGATAAACTTATCGTGATGCTCGACCACGATGATGGTATTGCCCATGGCTTGGAGCTTGCGAATGGCCGCGATCATCCTTTCAATCTCGCGAGTATCCAGACCGATCGTCGGCTCATCCAGGACGTAGATAATTCATGTCAGCTTGTTTCCCAGCTGCTTCGCTAGACGCAGACGTTGCATTTCTCCTCCAGACAGTGTTTTGACTCCACGTGAGAGGGTAATATATCCCAGCCCCAGATCACCGATGGTTTCGACTCTGTCGACCAGTGGACGCATGATTCTATCGATGAGTTGCTTCGGTTTGGACGTTGTATCCCAGTATCACTGAAGGAAATTTTTCAAATCAAATAGTGATTTGGACTGAAGATCGGCGATATTAAATTTAGATGAATTGGACGAAGTAGATCAAGAAGATGAATCAGATACGTGAGAAAAACCAATAACAAGAAATATGTCATCCTCACTTATTTCTCCATAATACTCTTCAAAAGATTTTTTCATGATATCTCTCGATTTGTAGGAATTGTGACCTTTTTGTTTGAGTGGAAGAGATGAAAAAGGAATTTGCTCAAGAGTAGTAATGCAAATTTGTCATTTTTTTTCTTTATCGCTACCAAATCATACAACATCTCACACAGACAAATCTGGAGCATATTTGAGTCATAATCTGTAACTTAATGTCTTTTTGCCATTTATAATATCATCAATTTGTTGATCATTATGAAACTGCAAAACAAAATCCTTTCATTTCTTTTCACTTCCTTTCTCTTCATCCATTTGGAGGAACACATTGAGTGACTCGGGTCTCAGTCTCGTACCATGACAGCTGGGACAGGTGTCCATCTCGAGCATCGCTTGGAAATCGACGGTCAGGAGACCTTTGTTATACTGATCGATGAGGACGTCTTCGATACCCTTATATTTGATACTGGTATATTTGCCATCACCCATCGGTAGCTTGAGTAGCTCGCCATCCCCGTGTATGACCAGCTCCTGGAAGTGATCAGGGAGTTCGTGTCGTCTGAGATCGAGGTTGATATCGTGGATATGAGCAAGTTTTTTGAGTATGGCTTGACCGAGTTTACTATCACGCCACGGGAGGATAGCTTCAAGATAGGTGCTATTGGGATCGAGGAGTTTGTCAAAATCTGCCTGCAACATCTCGCCCAGACCATGACAGGTCTCACATGCTCATTCTTGTCTGTTGGGAGAGAAGTGTTGGGTCGTAAATTCAGGATATTCGATATTACAGTTGGCGCAGTAGGACTTGTCAGTGAACCATTGAATAAGTGATGAAGCAGATGAATTGGATGAAGTAGATCAAGTAGCTCTATTTCCTCTATTTATTCCATTATTTCCACTTCATCCTTCTGAGTAGATACCAAATTTGGGTGATTCTTCAAGGATTTTGATGATATCTTCATGGATTCTTGCACGATTTGCATTTGTGAGTGTGATACGATCATAGATGCCATAGACTGCCAGTGGGATGAAACTTTCTGGAATATTGGGAGATTCGAGATAGAAAAACTCGATAGGCGAAAGAGATGAAGTGGACGAATTGGATCAAGTAGATCAAGTTGATTTTTTGTTATCCACTTGTTCCATCGTATCCATTTTGTCTATTTCCCCCTTCTCCTGTGGCAGGACGATATATCTTGTAAATCCTTTTCCCTTTTCGACTTGATTGCGGTTTTTCTTGACGAACTTGTCAAACTCATCGACGGTATCGAAGTTTTTCACATGTTGGATGAGGAAGACTTTTTCATCGACATAGGTATCATAGATTTGGTCGATAATATTGTCGATGTTTTGTGTTTGTATGCGTTCTCCACAGTTGTAGCAGTAGAGATCACCAACTTTGGCAAAAAGCAATCTCAGATAGTCGTCGATTTCTGTGGTCGTACCGACGGTGGATCTACTATTACCGACGGATTTGTTCTGCTCGATGGCGATCGCAGGACTGAGTCCTTCGCTGTGCTCGATGTCGGGTCTGGTTCCGAGATTGAAAAACTGCCTCAGATACGATCCCAGTGATTCGATATAGCGAAATTGCCCCTCCTTGTAGATGGTATGGAAGGCAAGTGATGATTTTCCTGATCATGATACTCCTGTAATAGTGATGAGTTTATTTTTCGGCAACTCAATGTCTATATTTTGGAGATTATGGGTGGAGACTCACTCTAATTTGATGTATGATTCATTGGCTATATTTCTGTCTGTTTTTTTGGTTGGCATGGATGATTTATTGGATAACGTAAAGACGGCCCCGCCATGGAGACAGGGTGTGTGTATTACGCTTCATTATAAGGAGAGAAATAAGTGATGCAAGACAGAATAAAACTATTTGTAAATCAAGAGTGCTTGTATATGATGATTGATGTATTATATATGTTGACAATATTTTATAGGATTATTCAAAAAGATTAGATGTGAGCATCAAAAGTAGTAGCAGTCGATTTTGATGAAGTGCTAGCAGAGTCCATGAGAGCATGTCTCGCATTTCACAATTATACCATCTGTGGACAGGATATCGAGTATGAAACAATTACCTATTACCATCTTGAAGATAATGATCATTTAAACATTACGACCGACCAAGCTGTTCAGTGGTTTGATGATTTTAATGAGCAATGACAAAACACAGTGGATCCAGTATTATGAGCATATGAAAAATTATTGGAGCGAAAACAACAGTGACATACAATGATTCTGGTGACAGCAAGGCCCAGCTCATTAGAGAAACAAACACGTGGCCGGCTTGATAAACATTTCCCCAATATTTTCAGCCAATATAAATTTGGTAGTATATATCACAGTACTGGGATTACACGCTCGAAGGCAGAAATGTGTGCGGAAATTGGAGCAGATCTGTTCATAGATGATAATATGAGATATCTTCTTGATGTACAAAATCATCTTCCAAACACACAACTTTTTCTGTATGAGAGACCACGAAATCATGAATATAAATCTGAGCTCCATCCATGAATCACCAAAGTCTCCAGTCGATCTGATATTTTCGTAGCATAATCCTTCCCTTGCTATCGTGCGATATATCAGTAGAGAAGAAAGGAAGAATTTTATAGACTATTGGTCCGTATGCCCTATCAAGAACCCCAAGCACTCAATGGTACTGCTCAGTTTCACGAGCTGTTCGGTGCACCTATTCTGCCCAAGCCAGAGATACCCTCACCCGAGAGATGCGCACTCAGAGTATCACTCCTCCAAGAAGAACTCAATGAACTCCAACAAGCTATCGATGATGGTGATCTCGTAGAAATAGCTGATGCGCTGGGCGATATCCAATACGTCCTCGCTGGAGCTGTACACGAATTTGGTCTGAGTGATCGTTTTGCGGATATTTTCGCTGAAATCCAACGTTCTAATATGTCCAAAGCATGTGCTACGTTAGAAGAAGCGGAGCAGACCGTCGAACATTACAAAACACACAAAGCAGAAGAAGCATACATCGTCGAGAAAAATGGTGAATATCTTGTGCATCGTGCTGGAGATGATAAGGTGCTCAAATCAGTTAATTATAGTTCAGCTGATTTATCATCGTTTGTATTGTAATACCCATGCCCACCTTCTACGATAAAGTATGACTATTGGTCTTGTCGGAAGATCGCACATCATTTCTCGTGTGTCAAAAACACCCCAAACATCATCTCGACAGTGGAAAAGTCGAAGTCAGACAGTATATCATGCCCGGTGGTACGATCGAAGAGGGAGAAGACCATCTCACTTGCTTACAGAGAGAAGTAGATGAGGAACTTGCAACACAGGTAACTGATCCACAGTATATTGCAACCTATGAGGCACCTGCAGCAGGTCATACCGATGGATCCAAAGTTCGTATTGCGCTCTACCAGGGCACACTTGTAGACCAACCACAACCATCAGGAGAGATTGCAGCACTTCATTGGATTGGAGCCAGTGATCGTGATAATGAGATGGTATCAGAGATTATAAGAGAATATATTTTGCCAGACACAATAGAGAAGGGAATTTTATCATCATAGCGAAGAGTATATGTCTTCCAAAATCATCATCAAAACTCCTCAGCAGATAGCAAACATCCGCGAAGCAGGCAAATATTGGCTTGAGCTTATGACAGAACTTCGTGATCGTTCCACAGTAGGAGTTGCATTGATCGAACTGGAAAATTATGCAGATACCTATATCAGAAAACATCATATTCATGGCTCATTTAAATGATATCAGTGATTTCCAGCTAACCTTTGTCTTTCAGTCAATGATTGTGTTGTTCATGGTATTCCCGATGATTATGTCCTTAAAAATGGTGATGTACTAAAAATTGATATGGGAATCACCTACGAAAGATGTATTGCAGACGCTGCGATCTCGTTGGTGATCGGAGGTGATCATACAAATCCGGTGGGTGCAGACCTTATCCACGCTACGAAACTTGCTCTCGATAGAGGAATTGAGACGCTTCAATTTGGGCAAACGCCTGAGGCATATGGACAAGTCGTTTATGATACTATACAGGAATCTGGCTATGAAGTGATCCGTCATCTCACTGGTCATGGTGTTGGCGTACAAGTTCACGAAGAACCATCCATTTATAATCGACCACATCGTAATCTTGCAAAAGTGGTACTTCGTCCTGGGATGGTTATTGCATGTGAGCCCATCACTGCAGAACGTTCGACAGATTATGCTATGGAACCAGGTAATGACTGGAATCTCTACACGGAATATGGCGATCTTGGTGCACAGCGAGAATATACCGTCGCTATCACTGACCATGGTCCAGAGATCTTAGCTGGGATGTCAAATATATAAGATAGTATATTTATAGACACCATCTACTCACTACTTTTCACTCATATTGCAACTGTTGCAACTCATCTACGGTGATGCGTTGTTTTTTCCGTATAATAGTTACTGGTGATGCGTTGCTAGTTACTAGTGCTTTGTGGGCTGCGACGAGTTGATCTGGAGCATCCGATTCTGGTTCGCTGAGTGGGGTGAGGGAATCTACAAAAATGATGTTTTCTCTCTCTTTCTCTCTTTCTCTTTTTTGCTCTAGCCACTTGATGGTATTGGCGAGAGTCTGATAGCCGTGTGTGATGAGGATGTGATTATGAGTGGTCGTCTGGACGATATCCAAGAGTCTGGTCAGATCGTTTTCATCGAGATCTCTGGCATCTTTGAGACAGAGGGTGATGTGTTCGTCATAGGATAGTCAGAGCTTCTGCATCGTCCCGGGGACGAGTGTGTGACGCAGGGGAGCGACTATCTGCTGTTTCTGATCTCGATGACTGTCGATGACTCAGCCGGTGGTTATGAGAAGCATTGTAATTATTTTAGTGAAATAATATTGTTTTCTTGTGATCAATAAATATAGTAGTTCTTATCTTTATATTATCTGATTTACATATAATGTCTGATTTAGAAGGGAAGATAGTTTCGGTAGAGCTTACTAGTGAGCTCATTACTAATCTATTGGAAGCAAAGACGAAAGAAGAGATTTTGTTTTTATTGCAATGAAAGACTCACATACAAGAATCCTCTACTGAAGGTGAAGATCATACTGATGAATCTTATCTTATTGGTATGATGGGTAACCTAAGGTGAAGTAGAGAATTTTAGTGATTTTTGTATTTTCGGCAGGTGATTTCGTGGTCGTTGATCTGTCACGTCGCTTGGAGGTGGGCGTAGATGGTGGTCGGACCCAAAAATTTCATTCAGCGTTTTTTGAGGTCTTTGGAAATAGTTTCAGAGAGAGGAGTTGAAGCGGGAGCGGTGCGATAGTCGGTGAGTTGGTTATCAATGATCTCTCCATCAGTGTATGCTCGGATATAGCTATCTCGTGAGCCGAATTCTTGCTGGATATCGAGGAAAATCTGCGCATTACGAATCATGGCTTCGATTTTGCCACGGTGGCGGATGATACCTGGGTTATCAAGGAGCTTAAGTATTTTCTTCTCATCATATTGAGCGATAACCTGTGGATCAAAATTATCACATGCATGGCGAAAGTTCTCACGTTTTTTGAGTATGGTGTACCATGAAAGACCTGCTTGAAACGATTCTAGCACAAGAAACTCAAAATGTTTCTGATCGTCATGGACAGGGATTCACCACTCGTGATCGTGATAATCGCGATAGAGGTCGTCTTTTTCACATCGAGGGCAGCGATAGGGCATGAGAGTAGTATAAGAAATAATAATACCCTTTCTATTTAGTGAACAATCTGTATATTGCAATGAACTTTATCATTGACGAATGGAATTATGCCTTTTTTGTTCAAACAGAAGTCGTTTGACTTCATCGTATCGGAGCAGCTACCTTTTGCCCCATCGGGACATGGTGATGCACTGTATGTGTATTTCGAGAAGCAGAATATGACCACGCAGCAGGTCATACGTCATCTGCGTAACCAGTTTGGACTGACACGTCTGACCCTAGGAATTGCTGGTCTCAAAGATAAAAAAGCTCTCACCAGACAGCGAATCACGATCTACGACAGTGCCCTCGAGAAACTCGGCGGTGAGCGTGTATTTATCAATTCGCTGAAAGAAATTGTCAAGGTACTCGAAGTGACGAGACATGAGTTTCCGATTGGGATGAGTACACCGATTTCGAATCAGTTCCATATCAGACTTCGTTCAGTCGGTAAACTCTCCAAGGACGAAAAAGTCCATGCATTAGATTTTGCAACCAAGACACTTCGTGAATGATTTCCCAACCTCTTCGGTGAGCAGCGCTTCGGTATTGAGGGACGCAATACAGACCAAGGACACGACCTCATGCTCGGCAGAGGAAAACGCTTCCAGTCCCCCAAAGAAGAACAATTTAAGCTCCAAGCTTTTGCATCTTCCGTCTTCAATGAGTATCTCCATCAGCGTATGCAGTCCAAGCAGACCCTGATCGACGGCGATATTGTGACTCGAGTAGAGGAGTGACAGACGATGCTGGGACTCTACGCGAAGGACGCGAATATGGTGACACCCATCTTTTCCAAAGGGAAGTCACAAGAATTTTTCGTCCCAGCCAAGGTAAATGGTGACCCTATGCCGTATCGTGAAGAGATGGTAGCTACGGGGCCTGTGCCATGATGGGATACGATCGTCCCTCTGGTGGGCACCGAGGCAGGAGATACAGAAAAAACATTTTTGACTGAGCAGTGACTGATACAGGACAAGATGAAGATCTTCCGTGAGATGAAAATCTATGGACTGCGTCGTCCACTACGGGTGACGCCATCGGATGTCTGGGTGAGATATCAGGACGATGATCTGTTGATCGACTTCACGCTACCATCAGGTTCCTATGCGAGTGTGCCTATCCGCGCACTGATGAGAGAGCTTAAGATCCGTGAAGCAAGATCACTGGTTAGGTCAGGTAAGAGAAGGTAGTCAGTAAACTATTATATGATAATTCTTTTGATACTTTTATCTAGTCCAACTAAAACTTCGTAGGGTATTTTTTGTGATAGCTGTGCTAGGTGCATGAGTGAGTTAGAAGCTGATGAGTCGGGTGAGATGAGTTCTATTAGATCAAATAATCCCCCCTGAGCTTCGCTCATCCCCCCTTGGGTAAGGGGGGCAAGTTGGAGGAGACTGATATTCATACAGATAGTACTAATGAGTGGGATATATGTATTTTTTATAGATACTTGATATCATGTATTGGTGAGGGAGCGTGGGAGTCACTCATGATAGCCAAAAGGGATGGTAGCTATGGTAGTGGGTTCTGAGGTTGTCCACTTGTGTCCATAGCTGATGCTCTCTCCTGGCTGGAGATGCTGGATGGAGGTGATGGTGGAGATGAGACGGAGGGCAGGACGGAGATCGTGGTAGTCAGGATAGTGAGGGTCGTCTGACTCTAGTGGATTGTATCCATAGAATGCGAGACCTGCTCTCGATGCGGTGAAAAAGGGATCGTGATTTTTGGAGATGCCGGCGGAGTTGTTGATATGGATGTACTGAGGCTGGCAGCTGTAGGCTGTAAGCGATAAGCCCTCTTCGATTTGTTGGTATATGGTTTTGAATCTGTCGATTTGGGTCTGATTGTAGGAGTCGTTGATTTGGTCTGCATTGGCAAAGTGGGACATGATGCCAACAATTTTTATCTTATTGTGGCAAAATCCCCCTGTCGCTTCGCTCCTTCCCCCTTCATAAGGGGGACAAGATGTGAATAGTTGTATAACTTGTGGAATGTCTTGTTCTTGGAAGCCTTCGCGGTTCATGCCCGTATTGAGGAAGAGGTGGATGTTTCGTGGTTTGTCTGTATCGATCAGCGCTTGGATATTGGTCAGAGAGCCGACCGCAAAATGGGTGCGACGAGGATCGTAGAGGTGGTAGTTGGAGGGGAGCTGTTCGCCGAGGATAAGAATATCACGATCAGTCGTATCGCGGACGATTTGATACTCGGGATAGGAGTCTACTGCGATGAGTGGACACTGATCTTGGGGGATAAATTTTTGGATGATCTGGCAGACCTCACGGAGACCATGGCCATACGCATTGGATTTGAGGACAGGTATTATGGTGTGTGGTGCGTGGTTGGTGGTGTGTAATTTTTGGAGCGTATGGAAATTGTGGACGAGATTGTCGGCGTAGATTTCTATGGTGTTGAGGGAAGTATAGTCTGATCTCCCTCTGATTTTATTGTGATAGAAGAGATTTTTGAGGCGTTTTTTGAAGCTCATACGTGGTAGTGGGGGAGATGAAGTTCTGAGTCTGATTGTAATTTTTGGAAGAAAAGAGGCAAGAGATTTGTCAGTTTTGTGATTGATTTGGCGGGAGGTATGGATACAAGTAGGGGACTTTAGTTGTGTATCGTTTTGGTCTATGTTTTCTCCGCAGTCGTCCAAGCCTGATTTGTGGGCTATCCAGCAGTCAGTATCCCAGTTTTGGAAAGATAATCATATTTTTGAGCAATCAATCGAAAGCAGACCCGAAGATCGTCCGTATCGTTTTTATGATGGTCCTCCTTTTGTGACAGGCCTTCCTCACTATGGGCATCTAGCATCATCCGTAGCCAAGGATGTGATCCCTCGTTATCAGACGATGCTGGGCAAGCGTGTGGAGCGTGTCTGGGGATGGGACTGTCATGGTATCCCTATCGAACAAAAAGTCCAAGATAAGCTCTGACTCAAATCTAATGCAGAGATAGAAAAGGTGGGTGTGGAGAGATTTATCGAAGAGTGTTATAATTTTACGAATAGTACCTCTGAAGAGTGGGAGTGGTATGTGGATAATTTCTGACGTTGGGTAGACTTTGAGGGGAGTTATAAGACCATGGACAACTCATATATGGAGAGTGTCTGGCGAGTATTTAAGCAGATCTGGGACAAAGGACTTATCTACAAAGGCAAGCGTGTCTCACTGTACTCGACCAAACTCGAGACGCCGATCTCTAATTTCGAAGTAGCGATGGATGATAGTTATGGTGAGGTGAATGATCCAGCGATAACTGTCCGCTTCGCGATCAAGGATGATGAAAGATGATGAAAGATGATGAAGGATTATGGAGGGAAGATGTACTTCTTGGCATGGACGACCACGCCATGGACGATACCTGCAAATATGGCGCTAGGGGTGAATAAAGATTTGGATTATGTGGTAGTGAATTGTGATGGCGATGGTTATGTGGTAGCTAAGGCGAGAGTGGAAGATGTATTCAAAGGTAAGGAATATGAGATAGTGAGTGAGATGAAGGGTGCTGATTTGGTGGGATTGGAGTATGAGCCGCCGTTTGATTATTACGTTGAAGCGCTTAATCGTTGAAACGTTGAAACGCCTGATAGGCATGTGGTCGTGCATGCTGAATTTGCTACCGATGAGAGTGGTACGGGTATTGTGCATCAGGCGCCAGAGTTTGGTGAGGATGACTTCAATCTCGGAAAAGCAGAGTGACTCTACATCACGGAAGCGATGAATAGTAGAGGAGAGTATACAGCACAGATCGCGGATCTGGAAGGTGTCTACTATCGTGATGCGAATGATTTGCTCACCGAACGCCTCAAGGAGTCTGGGTCTCTTTTTACCAAGGCATCGATCACGCACCGTGTCGCTTTCTGTCCACGTACCCATATTCCGCTCGTCTATAAGGCGCAAGATAGTCGGTTTATAGATATCCAGAGCATCAAAGATAAACTACTCGAAGCGAATGAATCTATCAACTGGTACCCTGAACATTTTAAGTACGGTCGCTTTGCCAAATCGATAGAATCTGCCCCCGACTGGTGTATCTCTCGTAGTAGATACTGGGGGACACCGATGCCTGTCTATGCTCCTGAACAGCAAGTTCGTGAGCAAAATGTGCAGAGTGATGATGTGGTAGTGATAGGGTCGAGAGAGGAGTTGTATCAGTTGCAACTCAATGGATCGAATGTGTTAGAAAAGAAAGTAGTAGATGGGAAGGAAATCTATTGGAATACAGTTCGCGATGCGGAACTTGATATGCACATACCATACTTGGATGATGTCTGGTTTGAGATTGATGGAGTCAAATACGTGAGAATACCTGATGTGTTGGACAGTCGGATGGAGAGTGGGTCGATGCCCTATGGACAGATGCATTATCCTTTTGAGAATAAAGAGAAGATGGAGGCGAGCTTCCCAGCGGACTATATCGTGGAGTATACGGGGCAGATTAGGGCGTGGTTTTATGTGATGCATGTGTTGGGGGTGATCCTCTTCGACAAGCCAGCGTTTACCAATGTGATCTGTCATGGCGTCGTCTCGGGTAATGATGGCCGTAAAATGTCCAAATCTCTCAAAAATTATCCAGACCCCAAACCCACGTTTGAGCAGTATGGAGGAGATGCGATCAGGATGTCTATCCTCACGTCGCCACTCTTCAATGCGGGAGATACTTCGATCTCGGAGGAAAATATCGCTGATGCACTGAGGGGATATATCTTGCCACTGTGGAATGCGTTCTCGTTCTTCGTGACGTATGCGAATATAGATGGATGGGAGGTAGCAGGTCACAAGGAGCAGGCAACAAGTGATAATGTTTTGGATCAGTGGATACTGGGTGAGTTGTCTGATTTGAGAAATATAGTGACTGATAATCTTGATCATTATAATCTTCAGCAAAGTAGTCGTGCTTTAGGAGAATTTTTGGATAACTTGACGAACTGGTATATCCGTCGTAGTCGTAGAAGGTTTTGGAAATCAGAATCAGACACCGACAAAGATCAGGCATACCAAACACTGTATGATGTGTTGCTCGGGTTCTGTCAGGTAGCTGCGCCATTTATGCCGTTCGTGACGGAGTATATCTATAGGGAGTTGAAAGGGGTAAATAGTGTAAGTAGCGTAAATAGTAATTCTGTGCATTTGCTCTACTGGCCAGAGGTGGGTGAGAGAGATGAGCAGCTTGCGCAGGATATGCATCTGGCTCAGCAGATCGTGACGATGGGTCTGGCGTGGAGGTCACAACATGATCTGCGTGTGAGACAGCCACTGTCTACCCTGACGGTAGGTATGGACCTATCAGAATATTACCAAGCTATCATCCGTGAAGAGCTCAATATTAAGCAAGTTGTGTGTGACCCATCACTCAATGATGAAGTGACTAAGATTGTCAAGCCTGACGGTAAAAAGATTGGTCCGAAGTTTGGAGGAGACGTGAAGATTATCTTTGCAGAGGCCAAGAGTGGAAACTTCGTCGAGCAGTCTGATGGAAGTGTTTTGGTAGCGGACAGATTTGTATTGGAGACAGGGGAGTATGAGATTTCGTATATCAAAAATGACCCAGCCAAAGATGTCGTTGTGGATCAGGGTATCGTGATGAGTATTGATGCGACGATCACTCCAGAGTTAGAACTTGAGGGATATGTTCGTGATCTCGTCCGTGCGATCCAAGATGCGCGCAAAGAAGCTGACTATGATATAGCAGATAGGATCGAAATCGTTTTCCATGGACATCTTGCGGACGAAATGAAGGCACAGTTTGTGGATTATATCCAGCAGGAAACATTGTCGACAGTAGTAGACAAACTCGTAGATGTCGATATTGAGAAGGAGGTGATACTTGGGGAGCATGTTGTTTTGTTTGGGCTGAAGAGATAGATGAACGAACAAGAATACTTGGATATGACTATTTCACTCTATGATCAAGAGGCAGATACTTTTGCTGTCATGGTAAGAGATTATTCCCCCTATATAAAGTATTATGATATGTTTCTTCCTCATTTATCAGGAAAGAAGATATTGGATATTGGTAGTGGCTCGGGAAGGGATATGTTGTATTTTTATAACCATGGATATGATGTGACTGGAGTGGAATTAAGCAAATGATTGATTAGCTTGTATTCTAAGGAAATAACGAATAGGGTTATTTGTGATGATATGAGAAATATTGATGTACTGTTCTCTCAAGAGAGCTTTGATGGGGTACGAAGTTTTGCCTCATTAGTTCATATGTCCAAGGATTGGTGAAAAGCAATATTGGGAAAAATATATGATGTTCTAAAAGATGATTGAATACTGTTACTTTCCGTGAAGCATTGGAATAATTGATATGAAGAGGAAATTATTAAAAAAAGCTTTACCATTCCTTGATCGTTAAAGAGGTATGTATATCGATGATCTGATGAACTTAAGCAGGTATTGCTGTGATTATGATTTACTTTTGTTTATGATTATCTATATTCTCCTGAGGGGAAAGACTCTTGGTATTCTATAGTTGTTAGAAAATAAGTGCTTTAGTTTTGCAGATTTGTTATGTCCATCGATATCACCACTCAGTATGATGCTGAGCAGAAGAAAGTCTTAGTTGATCTGCGGACGGATATCATCCACCAGCTCGCACATGATGCCAATCCGAATGCGATTAGGAGTTTTTTGTGACGCTGTGGTGTAGTGAGTCTGGATGCAGAAGGACAGGAGGTGGTGATCGGAGCACCCAATGATTTCGTGCTGTCGCAGGTCAAAAAGTTTTTCGCTCCATCGATCAAAAAAATCATCGCAGAGCTCTATCATCAGCCATACAAAGTGCAATATGTAATCCATCCAAGCTTCGGTGACGGAGAGCATGATCTGCAGGTGGATGTATCTGCACTGCTCGATATCCAAGCGCCCGCGAAGCAGGGTGACATCCAAAGTCAGCAGATACGTAGTGAGCTGTCGGAATATTTTGGCATCCTCTTCGATCCGTCATATCGTTTTGACAACCTCGTCGTGGGTGGATACAATCAGCTCGCTGCAGCAGCAGGGCAGGCGATTGCACAGGACCCAGGGACAGTGTATAACCCGTTTTTTGTCTATGGAGATGTTGGGTTGGGTAAGACGCATATTATGCAGGCCATCGCCAATGCTTTGGTAAAAAACGATCCAGACAAAGTGATCGTCTACCTGCCGACGACGAAGTTTCTTGATCATATTATCTCTGCGATCAAAAAGGGCTCACTCGATGCTTTGCTCAAAAAGTTTGATGATGTGGATGTGCTTTTGCTCGATGATATCCAATTCATTGCCAACAAAGACAAAACACAAGAAATTTTTCACAATATTTTCAACGACTTACATCTCAAAAAGAAGCAGATCGTCATCAGTTCAGATCGCCCGCCCAAAGAACTCGACAACATCGCTGATAGACTCAAATCACGTTTTTCACTGGGTCTTGTAGCAGATATTGGCACGCCTGACTTCGAGACGAGAGCAGCGATCTTGCGCTCCAAGGCCGATACCAAATGACTCACATTGACACCTGCCATGGTAGATGTGCTGGCCAAGTATATCACGGGCAGTGTGAGAGAGATCGAGGGTGCAGTCACGATGCTCAGTACCAAACATCATCTCTATGGTCGCCAACTCGAGATTGATGATATGTATGAGGTGCTCCAGACACTGGGCTACCGTGTCGACAACCCCGCCAATCCCAATGTCGTCGTGGCTGCGACTCGTCCGAGTATGGATGAGGTGGCGACGATGATCGCTGACTACTATCGTATCGATCGTGCAGAGATTTTCGGCTCATCCAGACAGAAAGATATCGTCCGCGCTCGCCAGATGCTGATGTATATCGCTCATGAGCAGTATGGCCGAACACTTGAGAAGATCGGTGAATTCTGTGGAGGTCGTCATCATGGTACCGTCATCCATGCTGTCAAAGCGATGAAAAAACTCATCCAGACTGATGAGTACGTCAAGTGAGATTATGTGAGTTTGAGTGAGAGGATATAGTCAGTATGTTACTTTTTCGCTTGATAAAAAAAGTAACCAAAAAGATCAAGTCGCAAACAGTCTTCAGTATTGATATTGATTCATGTGTATATACGGATCATCACTCCTCCCCGCAAGCGGGACCCGAGTCGTGATGTCTTAGTGGTGCTTGTATTCACGTGTGGATAATATCTTCTCAGACAGTGTTTGCGACATTTTGTTGTATTATCCCCTTACTAACTGCCCTTGCGCGATGGCAGTGATTTTTTGTTTTTCGATAAGAGCGTCGGCAGTGGCCTGGTCGTAGTAGCCGGTGATATCAGACTCGTAGTATCACTCGTTGTAGAGCTGTTGCTGGAGTCTGATGATGTGAAATCCTGACTCACCGAATGTGTAGAGAGTAGAGCTAGTTACTAGTTGCGAGTTGCTAGTTTCTAGATTTTCTGTTGTGGTATCGATTGAAGTTTGAGCGATGACTGTATTGGAGCCCCACATGCCCGTCCTGGTTGCGGGCCCATAGAGTCCACAGACATTGGAGTCTGCTGTGGTGATGTTTTGGTTGACTTGTCGATCGCAGAGAGCTGCTGCGGTTTCATCCCCGAAGTAGCCAGTAGGATTCTCTCTGTCTAAGTAACCCTTATCGATCAAGTATTGCTGGACGCGACTGACTGCACGTCACGTGGATCCGTGTCTGAGTGATGTATTGGTGGTATCAGTACCCAGATCATATTCGTCGTAAGTACGTGCATCGCAGATCTGAGCAGATACGGTGCGTTTGCCCCAGAGGAGTGCTTGGACGCGGCCTCGGTCGCCATAGCCCATCCAGATATCTACCCTATCATATTCGTAGCCTCTTTGGCCAGCTTGGACGATGGCGCCACCTCTGTCTTCGACCTGTCCGATACCCCAGCCATCGATGACAATCTGCGTACCGAAACTATAGTTGGCTGATGCGGCGAGCATCCCATCAAAAACTGCTCTCCCAGACGCTCCGTGAGTGCCGTTGCCTTGGAGGAGTTTTTCTGCTTCGAAGTCTCCCGTTACATAGACTTCCTGGTCAGGGAGTGGAGAATAATATGCAGTGGCAATGAGTGTCATTGGTGTGCATGCTGCGTATGTAGTAGCAAAAAATGTACTTGTTGCGATTATGCTTATGGTGATGAGTTTTTTGTATTGCATGAGTATGTTGTCTGAGTAAATGGACAACAGTGAGTATAGGGGATGATGTTTTGGGAGGCAAAAAATGACTTCTTGTATGATTTCTCTTAGTTGACACTTTCTGTTTCTTTGTTATATTTATATCATATTTTCTTATAAATGGTTTTTTTGCCACATGCTTTGCTCTTGTAATTTTTTCATTTCTCTCTACAATCGTAGCACGTTTATGTATTAGGTGCTATGTATGTCACAACTCAACTATACCCGTGAAGCTCATGAAACCCTGCAATATGCACAACTTTTGAGCTTTGCTGATGATAAAAAACACATTTCTTCACTGACACTGTTTTGGGCGATTTATATGATGGTGGATCAGTATGATTTTGCTCCGCTATTTTGGTCGCTTCTTGGGGTCAAGGATATAGAACTTTTGGAAGAGTATTTTGATGATCACTATGGGGCTATCTCTATCGATGAGTTGCCCTCTCACTATAGTCTGGTTCATACCTTGATAGAAGGTATGGCAGAGGAGAGTGATCGCCAAGCAGTTGACTTTGCGAAACTTCTCTATGTGAGCATCAATCGCGCAACACAAGAAACACAAGCGGTTTTGGCTTCACTGGAAATTGATAGAGATATACTTTTGTCGAACTGTCACTATATCATCCATCATCCTGTCATCTCGCAGGTGGGATTGTTTGTGTTTTTGGATATTTTGGCTAAACTGGTGGATAAGCTACCTTTAGATATTTCAGCGATGCAGATTATGAATATAAATATGGATATGATCCACAACCATGTTGATAATGATACGGTCGATCCAACTACTGGAGCAGACTCCAAAGGGAGTGCATCTGTCACTTCTACGGTTACTGATACGAAAGAGGAGTCCAAACTGACGATAGAGTATTTCTCTACTGATCTCGTCCGTGAGGCGAAAAACAAAGAACTGGACCCTATCATCGGGAGAGAAAAAGAGATCGATCAGATGATCTATACACTCCTGAGAAAGACTAAAAACAATCCACTACTGCTCGGAGAAGCGGGTGTGGGTAAGACTGCAGCAGTCGAAGGACTTGCGCAGAGGATGGTGTCTGGTGATGTCCCAGAAAAGCTCAAAGGTATGCGTATCATGATGCTGGATATGACAGCTGTCGTGGCAGGTACCAAATATAGAGGAGAATTCGAAGCAAGGATGAAAGCAATTCTCGAAGAGGCAACGGATCCGACCAATCATATCATTATGTTTATCGATGAGATCCATACTATGATCGGTGCGGGTGGTCAAGAAAACGGTGATGCCGCACAGATGGTCAAGCCGCTGCTTGCTCGTGGGAAGATCAAGCTCATCGGTGCGACGACGTTTGATGAATACCAAAAACATATCGAAAAAGATGCTGCTCTAAAGAGAAGATTCCAAGAAGTGATCGTGGATGAGCCAGATTTCGCAACAGCGACTACTATCCTTACAGGACTCAAAGAAACCTATGAAGACTATCATGGTGTGACGATCAGTGATGAAGCTATCGTCTCTGCAGTGAAGCTGAGTAGTAGATATATTCTCAATAAATATTTGCCTGATAAAGCAATCGATCTGATCGATGAGGCATCTGCGAAGGTATCTACACTTGCACAAAAACTGGAGCTCAATACCGATTACCAGAAAAAAGAAGAAAAGATCGCCAAGATCGATGCGAAGATAGAAAAAGCTATCGAGAAGCAAGACTATTTCGAGGCTGCGGAACTCAAAAAACAACAAGAAGCACTGAAGAAAGATCTTCTCACAGTACGCAAAACGGTAGCTCTCCCTCCACACCTGAGACCGACGGTGGATGTGTCTGCGATCGCAGATATTTTGTCATCGAAGACTGGTATCCCTGCGACAATGGTCCAGGAGTCCGAAATGGAAAAACTCAAGCGTTTGAAAATAGATTTGGGAAAAGAAGTACTGGGACAGGCTGATGCGACGCATGCTGTGGTGAGTTCGCTCATGAGAAGTAGACTGTCAGCTGTGGAGAGGAATAAGCCTATTGCATCGTTTTTGTTTCTCGGGCCATCAGGTACTGGAAAAACTCATTTGGCGAAGACGATAGCTCGTGACTATTTTGCTGACGAGAAGGCGCTGATTAGGGTGGATATGTCAGAGTTTATGGAATCATACTCTGTCTCGAAACTGATCTGATCTGCTCCCTGATATGTGGGACATGATGAAGGTGGACTCCTGACCGAACAAGTAAGACGTAGACCATATTCAGTCATTCTCTTGGATGAGATAGAGAAAGCTTCGAAAGATGTACTCAATATTCTTCTGCAGATCTTGGATGAAGGACATCTCAAAGATAGCAAAGGTCGCTGGATCGATTTCAAAAGTACGATCATCGTGATGACGTCGAATTTGGGATCTGATGAGTTTGCGAAGAAAAGAAGTCAGATAGGCTTCCAGTCTGGATCTGTCGAAGAAGTCGATGCTACGGATTTTGATCGTAAGAAAGAGAGAGTGATGGACAGACTGAAAGGGTATTTGCCCGCAGAACTGCTCAATAGGATCGATCATACCGTCGTCTTCCATCCACTATCCAAGGAAGTGATGACTGATATCTTCCAGAAAGAGTATGCAACGTTTTCTCAGCAGTGGTCAGGACGTGATGGTGTGTCTGTGCCGAAGTTGTCTCCCAAGAAAATAGGAGAAATTATTGACAAAATCTATGACCCACAACTCGGTGCCAGACCGATAGCTAAGTATATTCATCAGACGATAGAGGCAGAGATGATAGAGGAACTTATGAAGTAGAAGAGGTAACAAGTAGTAAGTAACAAGTAATCCTGCGTGAGAGCGTGGGATTTTTTCTTGTCACATTTTTTCTCATTTCTCGTTACTTTGGATAGTATGATTGTGATGTGAGTTCTTGTTTTTGTGATGGGATTTTGTATAGTTGTCTTTTGTTTTTAGTCTCTGGTTTTGTGACCTGATGAAGAAATATATAGTAGTATTGCTCGCATTGGCGAGTGTCGTAGGGTACTCTCACGCAATCTCCTGGGAAAGTGCGCTCGGTATTGATATTATCACTCGTGCAGAATGGGGTGCGGATGAGACATGGAGACGTGTATCAGCGTTTGGTATTTCGAATACACCTACACCATTGGGTGTGAAAGATAAATCTATCATTGATCATTTGAAGGCGTATTTTGCCTCCGATCTAAAACTAGATGAAGTCGATGATTATGAGGGTGGTGAGGAGCTCTGGTGGCCACTGGAATACAAAGAAGATAAAAAAGGTATTGCTATCCATCATACGGTGTCCTCACAGGAGACGATCGATGCACAGGGTGGTGTGATTCCTCACCTTCAGCAGATGTACAAATTTCATACCTTCACGAGAGGATGGGGAGATATTGGTTATAACTTTCTTATCGATCAGGATGGAAATATCTATGAGGGGAGAGCATGATGAGCAGACGTGATCGGAGCACATACCAAATGGAACAATAATGGGACCGTGGGGATTAGTCTGATAGGTAATTTTCAAGAAGACTATCCTTCATCCAAAATGATAGAAGCACTGACAGAACTTTCGACAGCTTTGGCTGCATATTATGGTATCGATCCCCTGAGTGATATCATCGTCCATAAAGAAACATCAGTAGACCCATACGTAGAAGATGTGCATACGTCGGGTATTTTTGGTCATAGGGATGCAGGTACGACAAGCTGCCCAGGTGAACATGTGTATTCATTGCTACCAAAACTGAGATCAGACGTTGCGACACGTTTGCTCTCTCGTGATCTGTCTATCGATGTCGATAAGGTGCAGGCGTATTTGCCTGTACAATGGTTGTGGGGTGATCGTACTGGTACACAGACGCTTACTATCGATGCAGATGAGGCAACACTGCGTGGGTCAGTGAGCTGTGAGTGGGCAGAATCCGATATTGTCGTGCCTCTGGATGTCGTAGATTGCAGTGTAGATGATACGACATTATCGCTTGATGTACGTGTACATGATGATTTTGTTGCTGGACCATATCCGCTTTTGGTAAATGATGGAACACATCAGGAGATGTGGTATATAAAGACTGTGTGGAATACTGCGTTGGATGATCTTCTGACGCTTCGTAGAAAACCTTTGGTATCGCAGTTGCCATCTGACCCTACACCTATGCAAAAAATTACCGACCATCTTTCGGTCGATGATGCTCGCGAGAGAGCAGAATGAGCTATTCGCGTTTTGCTTCATGATGTCTCTATAGGGACGACAACACAGACTATCTCTTGTGAAAACCGCTGTATGGTCACTGTAGAAGATGTGAGTGATAGTCGTGCATCACTAGGGATCAATGCGGAGGACTATGGCACCAATGTGTCGTTTAGTGTGGTAGAGTTTGAGGGTGTTCTGGGTGTTACGATCGATGGTGAAGATATATATGGTTCATCAGTTTCGGTGTATGATGCGGGTCATGGGCGAGTATCGTTAGATAACTATGGTAGAACTTCATATGCTGGTATACCATGGAATCGTTTTTTCGGTACGATACAGATTACCAAAGATGAGTTTAAAAATATCAATACCGGTACATGGAGCCGTGAATATATGTATATCAATGAGCTTTCTTTCCATGATTATTTGCTTGGTCTGGGTGAGACAGCTATCGCAGATCCTCTAGAGAAGCAGAAGGTACTCGCACTCCTGACCAAAACATATGCGATGTTCTATCTTTCTGATAATCCTCATCCCTCTATGGATGACACATGACATAGTGTCACCTATGATGCTATCGATGATCCACGTGCTTTCCAAAAATATGTCGGCGCAGGATGGTTGGATGTCTATCCTGGATGGAGGACTATCGTAGATGAGATGTGGGATGTCTGGGTGGTATATGATGATTATATCCCTATTTTGCCATATTTCAATTGTAGTGTAGGATTTACGCGAGGTGGACAGGAGAGACGATGATGGTCCGACACACCGTGGTTGGAGTCTGTAATCGATTGGACACCATCTGCATGTACCGAATTTGCAGGACATGGAGTCGGTCTTTCGGGGAAGGGTGCTACCTATATGGCTCAAAATGGTGTCTGATATGCTGATATCTTGAAATACTATTACCATTGAATTACGATGGAGAAATAATTATACTGACACGCTTTATGTTTTGCTCCATCTTCTATGTCAAAACAATTGTGGTGGCGAGTCATTATTATACAGGCACTTTTGGCGCTGATAGGATCATTGTATTATAGTACATTTGGTGATCCTGTGTACAATCTTACGATGGGATATGGGCTGTTTCCTACGATGTTGGGAGCCGGTTTGCCACCGTGTGACATCTGTCGATATGTGAGGATTTTGTTGTATCCTTTCGTATGGTTCGGTGGTTATGCTCTCTGGGCGAAAGATCATGGTCTAGCTCGTGTGGTGCTGGGTGTGAGTGTAGTAGGTATCTTACTCGAAATCTATCAATACTATCTCCAACTCTCTGGTAGTGAGGGCGCTTTTTGTACGTCTGGTGTGTCTTGTGCGGATATGACGGTGGCATATGGAGGGTGGATTACGATACCGCTGTTGGCGTTGGTAGCTTTTGTAGTGACAGGTTTTGCGGCATGGAGAATCACAAAGAGCAAGTAGTAAAAAAGCAGAAGAGATAGAAAACGTAGACAATGGATCCGGAATTTTTATGTTTTTTTGTTGTGTATGAGTTCATTAGTTCTTGATCATCTGTATGATGGTGATCGTGCATTATTTGCGACTGAATTGCTTGATCGTTATGAAGAGAAGCAATCAGTTATTGTGAATTTTCTTTATTTTGCTAATGCTACGCACTATAGATTGTTTGAAAAACATCGTAATGCAAAAGAATTGGCTTACAAACAAGCGTTGCTTGCGGGGGACTTTCTTCTGGCGGATGGTATTGCGCTTCAGGTTTACAAACGAACTAGTGATCTGAACCGGGTAGATAATCTCAATGGAACAGATCTTACACCGCGATTACTTGACTATCTAACACAGATCTATAGTGTGTCACTCTATGTCTATAGTGCGTATGATGAAGGTATAGACAAAGATACCACCCGACTTGAAAAGGGTCTGGATGGACTTCTTCGTGATTTTCCTGGATTACGTATCGCAAGCAGCTACCAGTCTCCGTATAGTGAGAGAGGTACGGATTTCCCTTTTGAGCAATTTGAGCGCGCAGTAGCAAAAGATGATGCAAATATCAAACTTTTTCTCAACTGTACAGGAACGCCATTTCAAGAGGTGCGAGTCGAGGCTCACCGCGAACGATTTGCATCACAGAACATGATGGTGTTGAATGTGTGATGATTTTTGGATTTTGTGTCGGGATTTGAGACGAGAGCTCCTGAATGGGTAGTCAAAGCGAGAGTATTGGAAACTCCTTATCGTATTCTTTCTCGTCCTCGCAAAAATCTGAAGAAATTTCTTCGTATGTTTGGTATTGTGAGAATACGAAAAAAACAACTTGTCAACTCCCTTGCTCGTCTTTTTCGTAAAAAATAGTTGCAGTTTGCTATATTTTCTTTATCAACAGAGAAAGTTAGTTTTCTTTTTTATTTTTGTGATAGTTGTGATTGTCTATGCCTCGCCTCCACCATGATAAATATGCGTATGATGAGAGTCATGAGTTTCTCCATTTGGAACATGTCTTCCATCAAGACTATGTGATGTTGATGGATATTGTTTTGATGTCTGATACATTTTTGGATCTTCAGAAAGATATTTTCCAAGAGTATTTCTCTCTCTTGGTAGACCGCTTGGAGACAGAGACGAAAGAAAAGAATGTTAGACGTGTTGTCGAGCATACGTTACAAGAACTCAATGCTAAACTTACGTTGTTTGCAGATAAAATTGACAAAGTAGACTATTTTGCTATCAAATGATCGATACGTGTGTTTTTCGATAATGTGTTGATTGGATCACTGATTGGCGATACGAGCATGATGATTTTTAGGGACAATGCGCTTTATTATGCGGTGAGTAACGATTACGATAACGTGGAGCGTATTGATTTGTTTTCAGAGTTTTTGGAATGAGAAATGACTCCTGGCGATGAGATGATATTGTTGGGATATGATATTCACACGGTTTTTGATAAACAAGAGTTGAAAAAATTTGATAACCTCTTTTCGCTCCAGCATGGTGATGTGGTAGATTTCTTAGAGGAAATTATGTCTATGAGGATAGATATGTCATTGGCTACATTTATTTTGAGGACTACATATAGCGCTTCATGAGAGAAGGTTCTTGCTCATAAAAATTCCACCTTTCCTCATGTTTGAAAAGGCGTGCGTGGCTATGTATGATCACTTGCTCATAAGATTCTTCCTTCTTGGGACTGGGATTGGGAGACTATTCGCTATCCTGTAGTGATAAGTGTTTTGAGTCTGTTAATTCTTGGTTTGGGTATTGGTCTTCTTTCGGGACTTACTTCTACAAGTGCTCCTGTGATGGAATCGGTAGATGGTACTATGACAGAGGTCACTATCCAGAGTATCAAGAAAGATCTTGCCTACTTTCAGAGGCTTGATCCGACTTCTGATCAAAAGAGTCACCTCTATAGACAGCTGACTGAACAGTTGGACTTCTTAGATTCTCAATGATTGTGGCCTGATGATGTGAAAGAACTCAGAACATTGGTGGAGACGAGCTACCAGCAGGGTTTTAATATTGTCTATGTAAATAATTTTAATGTTTTCACTGATGAGGTCACAGGCACAGATAGTACTACTATAGCATTTAATGAGAACGAATCTAGTTCACTGGGTTCCCCTGTTCGTCTTTTTGTTGCAAATGGATGACTCAATATCCTAGGTTCTGTGGGATCGCTCTTGGATGTGATTGATGATGATAGGAGAGGTACGCTGATTACGTATGATTTTGATGGTAGTAGCGAAAGTGCTCTACAGACCTGTACGCCAAATCTCCTTAATAACGGCGCATATTGTGTAAGTGACATAAATGCTCTCTATAATGTTACTAAGGCAGGCTTGGAATGACTGACGATTGATACGGGTGATTCATTTCCTTCATCTATTAGCGATGTAGCTACTTTTGGTAGAAGTAATTTTTATATATTGACGCGCTCTTTGTATGATAATCAGAGAGATGTCTATATTACAAGATATACTAACGTAGTAGGATCGCAAACGCAATTTACCAAGCCAACTGATTATCCTGTAAGTGTTATTAGTGGTGTTGTGCTTGAGCCTGAGCGTATGACGATAGATACGACATTTTTGATGTGGGATGGTGGACAAGTACACCAATGGTATCGTGCTGGTCAATGATTGACTCTCACTGATCGTCCTATCGACATGTTAGGCGGAGATGAAACTAATGGATATAGTGACAGTGTGGAGATATTAACTCACGAGAGTACTAGATATATCTTATTATTTGATCGTGAGAACCAAACACTGACAGTATATGATACCGTGGGAATGAAAACAAACGATTCATTTGCTCAGGATTATGAGATGAGCTATGTGATGAGATTTATTTTCAATGTTTCGGCATCTGTTGTGGATGTTGCCTTGGATGATACTACTGCAAATGCTCCTATTGTATATGTTCTTACTAGTGAAGGTGTCTATAAAATTAAACTCATAGACTTTGTAGAAGATATTGTTTCACCTACTACATAAATTTATTTTCTTGTTTTTGTGGATAGGAGTATGCGTCAGATAAAACCAGACGATGTGAGGAAACTTTGGGATAATTTTTGGACCGATAAGGAAAGAGCTCATCGCCTTTTGAAGCCCGTTTCTTTGGTTGCGCCTACAGATGACCCTACTGTACTTTTCAATGTAGCAGGTATGCAGCAACTCGTACCTTATCTGTCTGGTAAAGCACATCCATACGGCAAGAGACTCTACAATATCCAACCTTGTTTGAGAACCAATGATATAGAAGACATTGGAGATGAGAGGCACTTGTCTATGTTTGAGATGATGGGAAATTGGTCATTGGGTGATTATTTCAAAAAAGAAGCTCTGACACGATCGGTCGAATTTCTTGTAGATAAGTTGGGTCTCAATAAAGAATTCTTGGGTTGTAGTATTTTCGGTGGGTATGTGGACAAAAATGGACAAGAAATTATTCCCTATGATTATGAAGCTGAGGCAGTATTGCTGTCTCTTGGTATAGGGCAGAAAAAAATTAAGGCTATTTCGATGACAGAGGGTGAAAAGTGTGATAATTTTCGATGACCTGCAGGTGCGATTGGCCCTTGTGGTCCATGTGCAGAATTTCACTATGATAGAGGTGATGATTGGTGACCTAATGATTGGAATATAGGAGAAAACGATCGCTTCATAGAAATATGGAATAATGTTTTTATGGAGTTTTATAAACATGAAGATGGTACATTTACCAAACTCTCCCAACAGAATGTAGACACAGGAATGTGATTTGAACGTCTGATGATGATTTTGGAAGGTAAGGAGACGATTTTTGAGACGGGTGTGTTTCGTGATTTTATTGGGACTGTTCAGACATTGTCAGGTGTTCCATATCCAGCATATCAGAAAAAAGAGGGAGTAATGTCTTCTGAAGAAAAAGCTGTTTTGAGATCATATAGAATTGTTACTGATCATGTGAGAGCATCTAATAAACTTATGGTTGATGGTGTTAGACCGAGCAATGATGCAAGAGGTTATGTGTTAAGACGTTTGATGAGAAGAGCTCGATTACATATCAAGCGCCTATGTGTGGATCCTGAAAATCCTGATTTTCAACAAGGCAACTATAAAAGTATTTGGTATATTATTGGTGAGCAATCTAAGGATGTTCAAAAATTAAATAATACTATGACTCGGGAAATTGAGCAATTGTGGATGGATGAAATTGATCAATTTGAGAAAACGCTTGATAGAGGACAGAAACATTTGGAGAAAATTATGGCACAGGGTGTGAATGAGGTGATCTCTGGAACTGATGCATTCCTTCTGTCTGATACGTATGGATTTCCTCTAGAACTGACACAAGAGATGGCTGCTGAACAATGATATGAGGTGGATATCGTGGGTTACGAACAGGCTTTACAAGCTACTAGAAAAAAAGCGAAAGAAAATGCGAAAGACGTTTTTAGTAGAGGAGTGGATCGAGCGCAGTATTTGGATGGTGTGCCTCCTACTCAATTCGTGTGATATGATGAGTGGAGCGTGACTGACCCGCAGGTCGTGAAGCAGATTGTGCTCGATGATGGTCGTCTGGTAATGATTTTTGATACAACACCGTTTTATGCAGAAAGTGGAGGTCAGACAGGAGATAGAGGAACACTTACTTTTGATGATGGATCTACAAAAACTATTGTAGATGTAAAAAAATATGGAGGTGTATTTTTGCATTTTGTAGAATAGGGCTGTAAGAGTGAACAATTTTTGCTTTTTAGTATACATAAGGATATACTGGAGATATCTTCATCCCTTTTTCTTATATTTATGATTGATTTCTTGCACGATATATTACGCGAAATTGGTGATTACTTAGTGTTGGGTATTAATATTGTAGCTATTATTGTAATTGTCTGGTGATTTCTCAAAACAATGATAATCTATGGCAGTGCAGAACATGATATGCTTCAGCATAATAAATCTTTCAACGATTTTCATAATGTGAGGCAAGAACTTGCATCGTATTTACTCTTGAGTCTAGAATTTGTTATAGCGGCAGATATTATTCACACTATTTCTAATCCAACGATGGAAAATCTGATTCTACTGGGTATCATTGTAGTCATCAGAACTGCTATTTCGTTCGTCTTGGAAAGAGAGTTGAGATTGAGACATGGTAAATCCACATAATTCTATAATTTCATCAATTCATAATAGACTTTCTTGGACTGAATGGTGCGTTGCACCATTTTTTCATTATGATTTTGTTGTGATTTGCCAGTTTTGATTTCTAGGAAAATAATTTCTGTAATATTTCATTGTGATAATCCGTGAAGTACGAGATAGTCAAACCCTTTGCCGATGAAGACCATGTCCTTGGGGTGATAGGGAAATCACTCAACGAGTGGTGCGAGCTGTTCTGCTATATGTCCACCTACGACAGCACGTGATTTGGTGGCTGCATCGCGACGATGGCGTCTGATAGCAGATTCTTTGATCGTACCGATGACGAGATAGGTGATAATGACACCAATTACTATGCCTATGATAATAGAGAGTATGTCTGTTTGGAAGGACATTTGGGGTTGCAACATTTTATCTAAAAGTTATTATGATACACGCTTCGCTGAGACTTACTTTTGTCTTGATACAAAAGTAAGCAAAACATCAAGTCTCGGCAGGTCCGGTAAGATTTCCATATCTACATACAGCTTTCCATAGGCTTGGTGCCTCGACCTGTCTTGCTACCACGTTTGTGGGGGTCATGATCGTTGTAGCTCTATTGTTTACTATTTGATAATAATTTTCCCATGTTGGATATCAACTATATACGTGAACATACTGCCGAGGTCAAGGCAGGCGCTCTCAAAAAACATATCTCTATCGATATCGATAGGTTGTTAGAATTGGATAATAGACGCAAAAGTCTTCAACATCAAGCAGACACCCTTCGCGCTGAGCAGAAGACTGCAGGTGCGGCTCGCGACATCGATCGTGCTAAGATGCTCAAATGAGAGATTCAATCACTCGATGATGAGATGATGGGAGTGATGGAGGAGTATACTACACTGATGCTCCAAGTACCGCAAGTACCTCACAGCTCTGTCCCTGATGGCGATAGTGATACAGATAATATCGAAGTCAAAAGACGAGGAGAGCAGACCACATTTGATTTTGAGCCACAGAGTCATATCGACCTCATGCTTGCACATCAGATGGTAGATTTTGAGAGAGGAACGAAAGTGCATGGCTTCCGTGGGTATTATCTCATCGGTGATGGAGCTCGTCTATCATGGGCTATTTGGAATTATGCAAATGCATTTTTCGGTCAGAAGGGGTTCATTCCGATGATACCGCCTGTGATCGTGAGAGAAGACAACCTCTATGGTACGGGACATCTGCCCAATGATGTCGAAGACATCTATCAGACCCAAGATGGTGACTATCTTGCTGGGACAGCGGAGGTGCCGGTGATGGGATATTTTGCTGGAGAGGTGCTTTCTCATGAAGAACTTCCTCATAAGTATTTGGGTTTCAGTCCGTGTTTTCGTCGTGAGGCAGGCAGTTATGGCAAAGATACCAAAGGCCTTATCCGTGTCCAAGAGTTCTACAAAATAGAGCAAGTCATCATCTCTCAGGCAGATGAAGATGAATCTATTGCTCATCATGAGTGGCTCAATCGCAATACCGAAGAATTTATCGAGTCGCTGGGTATACCGTACCATACGGTGCTCAATTGTGGAGGAGATTTGGGTCAAGGACAAGTCAAGAAGTATGATATCGAACTCTGGGTACCCGGTGAGCAAACATATAGAGAAATATCGTCTGCGTCGTATTTTTTGGATTTTCAAACCAGAAGATTCAATATACGCTACAAAGATGCGGGTGGGCAGCTTCGCTACGCACACTCACTCAACTGTACTGCTATCCCTACGCCTCGTATTTTGGTATCGTTGGTAGAAAACTTCCAGCAAGCAGATGGATCTATTATGATCCCTGATGTTTTGCGTCCGTATATGGATGGTAGAAGTACTATCGCCTAGGTAGTGATGATTCTCTGACACAGACACACCTTTTTTGGTGTATTTTTCTGATGATGAATATACTATGGATCATGATATCAACAACTATATATATATATCTGTAAAATGGTTATTTTGTTTTGTTTTTACTATCTTCATTTTTGTTTTTTTGATTTCCCATTCATAGGATTACATTGTACATTTTATATTGTATATGGTATGATTATGTTTGATGGAAGAATTCGCCTTTTCTCATGGGGCACACAGTTTGTATATGTATTGTTTTTGATTTTTTCTTCGTTTTTGTATGTGCCTGGATGAGTAGTAAATCCTGTCTATGCTCAAACGGTACTACCCAATGATCTTAGTATTACAAAAACTCTGAGTGGTAGTGTGTATCCTGGAGCGACGATAGAAACTATCATAGACTATCACAATACATGAACAGGTGCATTGTCTGGTATTACTATCGCTGATACTTATTCTCCCTATCTGACATTCGAGAACATCATATCATCGTATCCTGATCTGTCAGTTGCTCCTACGACGTTTTCTCATGATACTGCACTAAGAAAACTACGTCGAGATGCCATCACGCTCTCTGGATGAGCTAGTGGACAGATTGTTCTACAATATACAGTTTCTACTTCTTTGCCACCTGATACTAGTGTTTCTACTGATTCGTCGATAGGTATTTCGTGCGTCATGTGTCAAGATGCATATACGACATCTGATGACTGATATTCGGTCTGATATGTCAAACCCAAACCTATCACACCACCACCTCCATATGATTTGTGACTGAACGCATCAGTATGAGGAGATACGTATCTGTCTGGAGACTTTTTTGATATTACATTAGATATTACAAATGATACCTATGTCACTGGTGATGTCATGCTTGATATGGTCTACAAAACACTGCTTATGGACTTCGTGGGTGTAGTCAGTTCGGGTGGTGTAGTCTTACCCACTGCTACTGTCAGTGAACCTGGTGCATATTTCTATCAACAGCCTCAATATAATTATAACAATGGAGATTTATCTACTATCCGTTGGCACGGGTTTTCTGTACCTTTTGGTACAAATCAGGTGGTATTACGCTTTCAGATGACGAATGATTATACGGTTCCTGTAGATATTTCTTTCGCTCTGGGCATCCCTGATGAGTATGGTCTAATGTCTACAATCGGTGAGACCAATACAAGTAATAATGCTGATACTATAACTATCCAAGGTCCTGAATTTGACCTCTGGACGAATACATATATCCTCACAGGAAATGAATCATCTCCTGGCACTTATAGTGCTTCTGGTACGGTAACATTTAGGATAGAGTTTGGTAACGATGGACCAGCAAGAGATAATATTATCTTGATGAGCAATTATAATAGTAATAGTGACAACTTTATTTCTTATACGGGTGATCGTAATTATGGTGCTTTTGTGACGTGAGGTGCACATGCATGGGATGATTTTAATTGGGTCGAATCGTGGTGATGATATCGAAAAGATATTAGTCTCGGCACAGGAGAGAGTGGCTATATAGATATCACTTATGATGTACATGAATGTGGCTATAGTCAGTTTGATGCAAAAATCTCTCTGATTGATAACTACAAGACACAGCTACAGACTTCATGGTTCTATAATGATGACTATCTCACTAATCGTAGTAGAGAAACTAATGATTCCAATAACGATGCCACGACTGGTCTATCATCTGATGGTATATGTGGTAGTGGAGGGTCTCGACGAAGGGATTATGTGATAGGCACTATCACAAGTGATGCAACCGGTGACGTAGTACCTGGTCAGCTAGTAACTTTTGACATTCCTTGGACATTTTTTTCTTCGGATTCGTATTATGATCAGAATGGTCAGTTGAGTGTGAGCTTCGACCCATCGCTTAGTTTTGTGGGTTTAGTGACGGGTGATATTAGTACTGCTGGTGATTTTGTAATAGATAATGTCGATACTACTATGATTGCTCTCGCACAGCATAATATCTTGAGACAAACGTTTAATTCAAATGAATTCGAACGACTTGCAACTTATACAGGTGATATGGAAGAACTGAGAGTATATTTACTATCTGGTTTTGCTGATGAGTGTGGTTTTGACTCGTTTCCTACTGGGAGAGAAGATTTTGATAATGCTTCCTTTGATATTTTATACCTTCAACAAGATAAGTCGATCTTTTCTCAACTGTATGTAGATCAGTTTGCCTATTATCAATCGTTAGGTTATGGAGTAGAAAAGGCTCATTTGCATGCATTGGTAGATACACAAACTGCTTCGTATGAGTACTCTTATACTCATGATACTAAACCTGTTATCGAAAGTTTTTGGAAAATGCAAATAGAGTGCGAGGGTCAAGGTGCGTATCTTGATGCACTACAATCAGGAATGAGTCCTATCCAAGCAGAACTCCAGAGAGAACAGCTTATTGATCTGTATACCAGCTATTTCTTGAGTCAGGATATAAGAATTACATCGCATAATATTAATGCTGGTGGTGATGGAGGCTTACTTGGTAATTATCAGATTGGGTATTTTGGTTGGAGTCTCCAACAGCAATACTATACTACTGATGATGTAGAAGGAGCTGTTTCCAATACTATCTCACAGACTCTCAGTGATGCATACGCTACTTCACTCTGAGTGACATGATTTCGCCAACTACTTGGTCAGCGTTTAACTCCATACTATGATACGACTCAACCTTTGGTCAGACAGTATAGCATCAGTAGACCAGATAGTATTTCTATCGCCTATTGTCCTGATCTTGCCTGTGCGGAGAACTGGAGTGGTGTACAGTACATTCCCTTTGACCTCGATGCCGCGACTTATGATAATTTGATCGACCAGTATCTTCTGTTGACATGATATAATGGACGAACTACTTGGTCAGGATGATATATTGATTTAAATAGTCTTAATAATTCCTATAATGGATGGTTTTCGCCGTTATTCATCGATGCTCATTCTACTAGTGGTTGACTAGCGATTGGTAATCTCACTTCTTCTCCAAACGTTCTCAATACAATACAACTACAATTCCGCGTTGGTGATGCTCCTATAGGCTCTTCACTCTCTCTTAGTGCCAGTATTGGATGGGGTATGGATACTATGGATCGAATATATTGTAGTTCATACGCATGAGATCGATCAGATAATAATGGATGTTTTTATGGTGATCATTATTATCCTGATACATATAGTGCCATAGGTGGTATGACAGGTGATGTAATGATCGGTGAAGATAATATGACAGGTACTGTTCTGACGATGTGATATCGAGAACCATACGATCTCACCGTGACCAAATCGACCAGTAATACTGGTTCTGTGTATCCTGGAGATACTATCTATGTCACGACTACCATCTGTAATAATGGCACTGGTCGTAATGATATCCATCTCTCCGAAGATTATCTTCCTGACGTTGTCTTCGTATGAGAAGAAGTATCAACGCTCGGTGTCTCTTATACACTCGATGCGTCTAATGATGCTATTGTGTGGCATGATATTTCGTTAGCACAGAATGAATGCAAATCAGTCACGACGAAATATGTAGTACAACAATTTGTTTCATCATGATTGCAACTAGTATTTGGTTCATCTGTAGGAAGTTCATGATTAGCTTCTTCTATGAGTACAGTACAGGCTGTTGCTACTGGTACTGTTATCGCTCTGACACCTGTGGTTTATACACCCTATGGTAATAAAGAAATCCTTGCATCAACATTTTATGCTGGTGATGAGATCATGTATCGTATCACCTATAGTAATCCTGGATCACTCACTGGTATTATGAATTTGTATGATATCTATGAAGCTGGTCTCACTTTCTCAGGTGTCATTGCCTCTAGTCAGTGATTGGCGATTTCGGATCACGATCTAACTACTCGTACTTTGTCTTGGACAGGTGTAGTGGTTCCACCATATACAACCCATACAATCGATCTTTCGTTTGTTATCGCTGTGGATAAGATTGCCTTTGCTACTATTGAAAACGATTTTGTGTATGATATGTTTTTTGCTCCTCCAACTTATGTGACCGATATAAATAAATCTAATAACAATGCACAATTTGCTGGATCATATACACTCAATAGTATTACTGGCTCTGTTCAAGATGATCTCTGATCACCTCTCTCTGATATAGAAGTATTTATATTCCAAGGTACGACACTAGTAGCGACTGGCATGACCTTGGCTGATGGTTCGTTTGTGATAGATGGCTTATTCCCTGGAGATTATACTGTCAGTATCGGTGTACCTGTAGGATATATAGTGGATGATGTATTGCCGGGTACCATACGACCTGGCACGACATTGGTAACTATGAGTGATCATTTTGTGGTAGGTTTTGATATGTATTCATCTGTGGTGGGAGATATGACTTTCGTACTTGCTGAGACATCTCTTCCAGTGTGTGGTAACAATATCATAGAATCTGGAGAAACATGTGATGATGGAGGTCTCAATGGTCAAGCATGATCATGTAATCTGACCTGTGATGGTCTCGTGACAGTATCTCTGTGTGGTAATGGAGTCGTAGATACTGGAGAACAATGTGATGATGGCAATACTGTCAACGGTGACGCGTGTAGTGCAGTATGTCAGTATGAGTTACCATCATGTAGTTTGACTATCGATTCATATCAATCTACGAATCCTTTAAGTTTGACGATGAGTATAACTGGGTATGGTTTTGGTACGATGCAGTATCTCTCATCTCTGTCGTATGGTGATGGTACTATGGCTGATGACCTTAATATAACGACCTTTACACATGCATATGATGATCGTGGTCCCTATACTATCCAAGCAACAGTTGCTAATATTCTAAATTCTTCTCTCACTGCTACTTGTGATATCACCGTATGATCCAATCCTTCGGGAGGTAGTACATGATGATGACCAGATGGATGGGTGGTTGGAACAGGCTCACATAACAGTGCTCCTGAGGTAGATCCTAGTATCTTTAACCCCAGTATAGATAGACAATGTTTTGTTCCATTGGATGAAGCTACTATCTATCAGTGAAATAATGTTACTCATCAATTCAGGACATCTCATCAATTCCTCTATAGTTATCTTCTAACAATGTGGAGAGGTACCGCTGATTATAGGCCTTTTGATTTGATTACGAGAGAGGAAGCTGCTAAGTTTATGGTTGAATTTGCTATCAATGTCTTGTGTAGAAAACCAACCTATACGTATACCAATCAATTTATTGATATTGAGGGTGTAGCAGATCCATCACTAATACCATACATCAAGGAATCATATGAATATGTAATCTTCCATGGTGATGGTGGTGGAGCATCGCATGGACAACCAACCACATTCCGCCCCAAGGATATGATCTCTGTTGATGAAATGATGGCAGTACTGGTAAGACTAGTGACTAATGATTATAATGAGGCACCAGGAGAAGATTGGGCTCAGTATTATAGAGACTTTATGGATGATCATGTACTAACACCTTTGGTAGACCCTTTGAGAAATAATACGGCAAATACTATTTATGATCTATACAAACTCAACGAATATCGTAAAGAAGCAGTATGATTTGTTATCATAGAATAATCGATTTTATTCCTGATAAACTTAAATCCAGATCCTTTGTTTGGGGTCTGGATTTTTCTATTATCAATTATGGTAAGCATGTATATGTTTACCTATACAAAAAATACCTCCCTGATAGAAAGGTAGGTCATTACTACAAATATATAGTCTTTGAGAAATTGATTATGTTATGTAACCATATCTTGTATATTTGGTTTTATATGTTTGTGATTCTGTCTTCTTGTTCAGGCCTTGTTGCTAATATTGTATTGATCAAGAAGTCACGATCATTATTGGTAATGGTTTTATTTCTGTATCTGGTGTATTTCAAATCCAGGCTCGAAGTGTTTTACCTTATACTTCAACGACAAAACTGTATTTTCGTATGATCTCTTCTAGCTGTGCAGCGAATTTGCGATCGACGGTCAGTGCAATCTGGTGAAGACGATTGAGTGAGGAGTGATGCTTGCCTAAGCGTACTATTGTGATGAGGTGATCTGTGTTGATGATCTTTTTGTACTTTTTGAGTGTGCGTTTGATGAGTTCTTGGGTGTATCATCGTGTGACGATATCTGGGTTGTAGAGTGATTCAAGCAGCGCAAGTTCCAGACTTGCTCTACGGAGTGCGCTTGTGCCGATTTTGATATTTTCTGTCTGGCGATAGATATAAGGGAAGAGTGATCTTTTTTCTTGTGTGTAAGATTTGGTATAGATTTTTTTGTCCAAAAGGAGGACAGACGATCATTGGGAGTTCGGTGTGATGATTTCTATCGTTTCTGGTATGTGGTAGTCTCCTGTAATGAGTTCAAGAGCTTTGAGTCATCCAATATACCGACGACGCCCATAGGAGTCTGAGCACTGTTTTTTGAGAAGAGGTCGATAATATTTGTCGATGATTTGCTGATCGTCGATAGGCTCATCTGGTATGGTGGGTATAAAGAGGTCCTTTTTGATAGCGATGAGATGCCCTTGGTTTTTGGTGTGGTAGATGAGTTTGTAGAGTTTGGTGTCTGCATATTCTGTGCCCATGATTTTTTTTCCTATTTTTTTGAGGTCATCGATAGTGATGATCCTATTCTTTTTGCGTTGGATAATATTTTTGAACTCATCTCTTTTTGACATTATTTTGTATTCTTCTACTAAAACATGAATAAAATATAACTAATGTTTCCATCAAAATCAAGTCAATGTTTCCACTAAAATTTTGTAATTGTTTCACTTGATGTAAGGTGTATCTCCGCTATAGTGTAGTCACTCTTTTTATATTGGTATTGATCGTCTCATGCAGCAGCTTACTCTTTTGGATCGTGGTAATATACTTCACGAGATCAGTACTGATGGTGTCCATGCAGTGTTTGAAGATGTCGGTGAGGCTACCTATGATGTGACGCTTGATATCAATTCACAAAAATTTCTCATCCGTATGACAGCTGCTGCTGATCAGATTGAGCAGTTTGAGATACGCGTAGCCAAATCGTTTTATGAGGTTACTAAGGATGTAATCTTGTTGCTTAAGAGAGTAGTGATGCAGTTGTGGCAGAAACTCTTATTAAGATCCTAATTTTCTCTTGTGTATTAGTGTGATGTATGCGATATGATGAGTATACAAAATTAATGAATGTATCAACCCTTAGATTTTTGTAAAGAATCTCTTGCAATATGTATTTTTTTGGTTATGATCGTTGCTAATCCTATCTGCAACCTCCTGTTGCACGTTAGGATGGTTTTTCATAGTTTTATGGTTTTTGAGGAGTCCTTTTAGGACTCCTTATTTTTTGATGGTGAAAAAATGAAAGTATGCTATTGGTATTGCGTGAAGAAAGAAATTATAATCAAAAAAAGAACACTAAAATAGTGTCCCCCTAACGGTATGATTTGTGTGCGATTGCTCTTGCAATATAGTTCTTTTTGGTTATAATATCTTTGCTGGGATATTACTTCTTCTTTTTCTTCTTAATATCATACTATAAATCCCAGCTTGGAAGTCTTTTTTAAGGCTTCCTTTTCTTTATGATGAAAATTCTTTTCCTAATAATATAGAGCCTTTCAGCGCTTTGGAATGGTGTGAAGTAATGAGGTGTAGTAATGTTTTTCTAGATTTGTAATATTTTTGTAAAAATCTCTTGCAAAGGGGATATTTTTTTATAGTATTATTTCCACAGGGGTTTTTATGTTTCCAGACTTCATGGTCTGGAAAAGGATACTTTATATTAAAGTATCCTTTTTTGTTATATAGAAAAATATTATAATAGAAAAATATTATACAGAAAATGTAGATCACTTTGTGTGATCCTGTGATGTTGTCTGTGTCTGGACAACTTTTTTATGTAATCTTTTTCGTCATTATTCCAGAAAAGACGTTTACTATTCTTTGTTTGATTGATTTGGTGTTGTTGTTCGATGGGAGGAACATACTGTTATATTTTTCCGTAAGGATGACATTGTTGTTGTTGGTATCAGAGAAATTTTCCATTATGTCTTCAAAATCAGTTCCTGTGAGTGCTTGGCACAACATTGGATCAGAGTTTTGTACTGGTATGTAGATCATGTGTGACTGGATGCGAAATGTACCCTCTTTTCACTTTCTTACAGTGAGATAGACGTTCACTGATCCTGGTTCTTGTGTAGCGCTTTGTTCGCGCTTGTATTGTATGAATCCCAAGAGATTATCATACTGTTTTTGTTCTATTGGGAATGTGTTTGCTGGTGATTCTGGCTGATTATTATCATGAAATATTCCGGAGAGATGTTTTTTGTGTACGAGGAATGATACCTTTTCACCGTCTTGCAGTGATGATAACGTTCTCAGAGACATAGTGTGCATATTTTCATCTTTGAGTAGCCATTGTCTAATAGACTCATCACACTCAAACTTGTCTATCACATCAGTGAGGATATAGAATATATCTTGATCTGATAATTTGCGTGTTTGTTGTGGTGATTGGTATCATGCTGAAGATGGTACACTATTTGATCCTGATTCTGGTGTTTTTCCTCCATTCATTTGGATATATTTTTGAGAATAAAAGAAGGGTGGTTTCTACTGCTTGACGATAGTCAGTCGTCCATATTTTTTGTCATAGGTGAGCACGGATACTCTATATGTACCTGCGGGGAGATGGCTGATATCTGTTGTACGTGTGCCTACTCTGTTACTATTTGCATCTAAGATCAGCTTTATCTCATTATCATCGAGCATTCTGTCGTTGTATCTGATATCAAAAGATCCATTCGTAGGATTGGGATAGATAGTGGTATTGGCTGCAGATATTTCAGCGTGGATGCTCGTGGGTAATGGTTGTACTTCTATAGTTAGTGTCCCTGGTGTTGCAAACTGTTGTCCTTGTGTATCTTCTGCCTGGTAGAGGATAGTCGCTGAACCAGTGAAAGTACTAGCAGCAGTAAACACTATTTTGTTATTGACTATGCTAGCTGTACCTGCATTGCTTGGAGTGATAGATACCACCTCTGTCAGTGTCAGTGGACCTTCTGCGTCGAAATCATTGGCAAGCACATCTACTGTGACTGATTGTCATTGTATGACGGTGTCTGCATCTGGTGTAGAAGTGGGAGTAGTATTAGCACTTCCACTAATACTAAACCCACCACTCAATGGATTATTCACATCAGTGTCTGTACCTGTTCCATTCAGAGTAAATGTAGCTGCTGTTGGTGTAAATGTCACTTGTAATGTTGCGGGATTGGTGATTATATTACTTACTCCTGTACTAGTGGCAATATTCAGATCACTCAATGCTTCACTACTGGTCAATGTCACTGTCATAGGTGTACCAATGGTTCCCTGTAGTCCTGTGATACTATTAATGGTTGGTGGAGTATTTGCTACATTAGCACTTCCACTAATACTAAACCCACCACTCAATGGATTATTCACATCAGTGTCTGTACCTGTTCCATTCAGAGTAAATGTAGCTGCTGTTGGTGTAAATGTCACTTGTAATGTTGCGGGATTGGTGATTATATTACTTACTCCTGTACTAGTGGCAATATTCAGATCACTCAATGCTTCACTACTGGTCAATGTCACTGTCATAGGTGTACCAATGGTTCCCTGTAGTCCTGTGATACTATTAATGGTTGGTGGAGTATTTGCTACATTAGCACTTCCACTAATACTAAACCCACCACTCAATGGATTATTCACATCAGTGTCTGTACCTGTTCCATTCAGAGTAAATGTAGCTGCTGTTGGTGTAAATGTCACTTGTAATGTTGCGGGATTGGTGATTATATTACTTACTCCTGTACTAGTGGCAATATTCAGATCACTCAATGCTTCACTACTGGTCAATGTCACTGTCATAGGTGTACCAATGGTTCCCTGTAGTCCTGTGATACTATTAATGGTTGGTGGAGTATTTGCTACATTAGCACTTCCACTAATACTAAACCCACCACTCAATGGATTATTCACATCAGTGTCTGTACCTGTTCCATTCAGAGTAAATGTAGCTGCTGTTGGTGTAAATGTCACTTGTAATGTTGCGGGATTGGTGATTATATTACTTACTCCTGTACTAGTGGCAATATTCAGATCACTCAATGCTTCACTACTGGTCAATGTCACTGTCATAGGTGTACCAATGGTTCCCTGTAGTCCTGTGATACTATTAATGGTTGGTGGAGTATTTGCTACATTAGCACTTCCACTAATACTAAACCCACCACTCAATGGATTATTCACATCAGTGTCTGTACCTGTTCCATTCAGAGTAAATGTAGCTGCTGTTGGTGTAAATGTCACTTGTAATGTTGCGGGATTGGTGATTATATTACTTACTCCTGTACTAGTGGCAATATTCAGATCACTCAATGCTTCACTACTGGTCAATGTCACTGTCATAGGTGTACCAATGGTTCCCTGTAGTCCTGTGATACTATTAATGGTTGGTGGAGTATTTGCTACTACATCAGCTACCTTGGATTTTACGCGTAATGTTGGTGGTACTCCAATAAGGGTTGCATAGAGAGAGTCTGGACTTGTGTCAGTATTGAGCAAAGGAGACGAGCTTACGTGATCTCGTGTAATTACGTTTCCACTGAAACCTGGCTTGGGATATACATTTTCTACTGTAAATGCTGTATTGATATTTTGTAATTGTGCTGTGAGGTTGTTTTTTGACTCTTCTACACTGATTATACCATCATTGTTGGTATCTGCAGTCTGAGGTATAGTAAATATTGTGTCTGATTGTCGTGTAGGAGACAGAGTACCATCTATTATGTTTTCAAGACCGACTACATTACTTCCCATATTACTTGTATCGTCTGTATTCATAGTATTGTCAAATTCTATACCATTTCCTGGTCCTCCCATATCTGCAAATATTTGACTAATGCCTGATCCTGTTGTATTAGTAACATCAAAATTTCGTCCGACATGATCATTGCTCCAATCATTGCGAGAAAACATTTTTCGCCCTCCTATGCCTCGATTATCTATATTATCTCCAGGTATTCGACCCTGGATGCTGTGGTGATCGCTACTGGGATCATCAAGGCTAAAAGCCTGATCTATAATGATGACCATCCTTTCATTGCCAGGAAAACGGTAGAGCGTCATAGGAATATCATTGCCATTGACGGTTTTGGTTGTGTGGCCAATGATGATGGCGTTACTTATGTCTTCGGTGACATTATTGGTGAGAAGCGTTGTGTTATCAGCAAGGAAGACCTTCTGTTGCTGTGCTGATGATTGTTCTGCTGCTTGGAGCGCACGAGGTCAGAGTAGACCACTTCCTACGAGGAAGGTTCCTATTTTGAGCCATTGGCTAAGTTTGGACTTGGACATGGGTGCTATATCAAGTTAGATATGATAAAAACAGTATCCTTCTCGTGGCAGTATATCTATCCTCCTCGTGTATGTCAAGCGGAGAAGTAGTGTCTGTGATGATTTTTTGCTATACTATGTATATCACTTGGACGATATATCGTCAAGCACAAATAGATGATAAGTGCTTGTATCTAGGTCGTGAGTGTCGTAGATTGGGGTAGTAGTGGTGAGCTGTGTGGTTTTTAGTATTTTCAATCATTATCCATCTATGGTCGTATCATCATGGGTCAAGCGAAGTATCATCGGTCTGGGAGGCTGTATCGGTCTGGGTGTGGGTCGATCACAGATCGTCCTCCCTGGTAGTCAATATGTCCAAAACTTGACCCAGACGGTCAAGGACTCGTGGATCCTGGATACGAATGGTCAGCCACTGATTAGGCTCCATGATACGAGTGCTGACAGTAGCAACCGGATCTCTATCCCGCCGGGAGCGCTGCGTGATCAGTCGGTGGTGGCAGATGATATCGATCGATCGACCGCTCCTGCAGGCGAGACCTATGACTGTGGTAGTGGTATCCTGCGCGGCGTGGAGAGTGATGGTCGCGTGAGCTGTGGCAGCTACGCAGTCGGTGGATCACTCTGGGAGAGTACTGATGAGGGACAGGCGAGTATCTATTATGGCACAACAACTCAGAGCGACATAGTCTCTGTTGGTTCTCATCCGAGCTTGATCCCTTTGTCAGCCAATTTTAGTGAGGGAGTGTATGCGAGTGGTGATATACAGACGCAGACATCGCTTGTGCGAGGTGATGGGGTGATGGAGCTGACTGCTCCCGGGACGTATCTCGTGAGTGCTCCTCGTGGTGGTGTGCTTGCGTGGCTCGGTGTCGCGCAGGCAGCTGATCCAGTCGATGCGGCAGTGCTTGCTCATCGTGTGCCACTGGCTATAGGTCAGGTATTTTTGAATCCTGCGTATTCTACTCCAGCATCAGTCGGTGTAGCGAAGACTGATCCACAGCAGTGACTGGACGTGGGTGGTGATGCGATCATCGATGGTGCACTGTATCTGAGATCATGAGATGCTCGTGGTGCAGTCTGGGTGAGTCATCTCGTAGATGGATCATGGATCAGTACGAAGCAGTCGAGTGGTTCATCTGTGTTTGGTATGATAGCACCGAGAGTAGTCATAGGTAGACAGGAGTCGACATCTGCTCCTATCGAGCAGACTGATGCACAGCTGGATGTGCTGGGTACGATGAGTATACAGGATGGCGTCATAGACTTTAGTCAGTTTGGTCCTGATGCTCCTGCTGTCGGACAGCTCTTAGCGACGAGTGATATACCTGCGGAGTGTGTCGCACTGTCACTCGATGATCAGTGATATGTGGTACTGGTGAATATATGTGCTGGTGGATGATATTCTCCCCTGGATGATTTCGTCACAACATGGGAGACAACTACTGCTGGTGAATCTATTACTATACCTACGAGTGCAGAAGATGGATCTAATTATGTCTATAATTATGATTTGGATTGTGATAATGATGGTGTGTTTGAGCAGACAGGACTTACGAGAGATGCAACCTGTACGTATGCTACGCCTGGTCTTCATACGGTTAGAATTACTGGTCAATTTCCTCATTTCTATTTGTTTAATGATGATTATAGTCGTTTACATCTTCAACCTAATCATTCTGATAATTATCTTATTCCAAATGAACATCCATTTATGGATTGACCACATAAACAACTTCGCATTGTTAATCAGCGATGATCTATACAGTGGAAATCAATGAGATGATCTTTCTTTTGTGCTGCTTGTGATTCTAATGCGCTGACAAATACTTTTTCTATAACTGCTGCTGATTTACCTAATCTATCTCAGGTGACAGATATGAGTTTTACTTTTTCTCAAGCATCTCGGGGTATTGGTGCACCTAATATTAATTCATGGAATACTAGTAATATCCAGTTCATGACAGCATTGTTTGCGCAATCAAATTTTGACCAATCTATCAGTAGTCGAGATACTACCTCTGTTGTTAATATGGATGCATTGTTTTGGTGATCCGCATTTGATCAAGATATTTCTTCACGGTGTGTGTCGCAGATATCATCTGAACCTTCTTATTTTTCTGACTACTCTCCATTGATAGCTTCTTATAAGCCAGTGCGAGGTACCTGTCCTTAGTCTCGTGATAGTACATACTACAATTTATTTTTACTGTTTTCTGTGGTTTATCGATGAATATCACTCGCCCTATCCTAGTATGAGTAGCAGCTCTCCTGTGACTTATGTGGGTCTGAGCACAGCAGATCACACTGTCTCCTATCACTGCTCCTGATACACAGAAACTCAATGCGATTTTCGTGACTGATGATATTCAGTCTCCTCGTGCTGGATGGGACTATGATTCAGATGATGCTAATGTTGTCATGGTACTCCAAAACGAAGCTTTCGCTGATGCAGGTGCAGATGGTACCAATGGTGTCTATGCGGACTATATCTGGATACGCAAATGATCGCTGCGCGATGCGTCGATCGTGTCGGATGATATTATTGGATGATTGAGTGGAGGAGTGTCGATAGCTCCATGATCTCTCTGTCCTGATGGTATTGCAGCCATCGGTGGTGATGGTACGCTCCAGTGTTTCGGTGATGGTGCTAATCTTTGGCAAGCAGATTCATCAAGGCAGTCGCTGTATAGAGATGATCAGAACTATTCTCTGCCAAATATTTATGTCTGATGTCAGGATGCGAGTTGCGCTACGGGAATGGGAGATGTCACTATCGGTGTCAAAGGCACTGGTGTGACCAAAATAGATGGAGCAGACGCAAGACTCGCGTTTTTGGGTGGTTCGGCTATCGCTATCACTCCTACAAGTGCTAGTATCAATACGCCAGTAGCTGGTGGTGCTCGTGTGATCATTTTGGGAAAAGATGCTGCTGATAGACTGGGTATCGGTACGACTGATCCTCAGGCTACGCTTCATGTGCAGTGAACGACACTCGTAGAAAACGGCTCATGGACGGTCGATAATGGATCACAGTCGATGGTGCTGGACTATGGTGATACTACTAGGATACAGTGACAGCTGAGCAGTACTGATGATCTAACCATCGCATATGACGACAGCATGATAGCATCTGGTGTGCTCGTCACTGATCGTGATGCTGGTACTGTCGCCTATGCTGCCAATCCGACTGATGAAGTGTATGCTGTAGTATCGATGGATAACTTTGGTCCTGGTGTGGTGCACTTCGCTGTGCAGATGCACAACGTGACTGATCCTCAGTCTCTCCGTGTCTCATATACCTGTATGAGTGATGGCACACTCTGTCAGGAGACCACATGGTCTGGTAGCGGTGAGTTATTTTCTGTAGAATTTTCTGTGAATAGTAGTGTCTATACCACTCATGGTGTCATGATGGAGATCGGTCATGGATCGCAGACTATTAGTCAATTTTTCTCCTATCCTGTGACTGTAGCACAAGATCTCTTTTTGGCTGGTGTAAGCTCTCAGGACTGTGGCACTGTAGCCAAATGTGTAGTATCAAAGTGGACATGGACCAGTATGCTCAATCCTGTCCACGTCGCTATGGGCTTCACACCTGGCGCAAGTGTGACACCTGATCATATGAGATCATCCGTACTTGGTGATGTGATGATCCCTGGTACATTGAATAGCAGTCAACTGAGGCTCTCCAATCTAGCACCCACTAATCGTACGTATAAAACTCTTGAAGAGGTGAATTGTAAACTACTTACAGTAGACAGTAATGGACATTTTCAACTGATCGATTATATGCCTGAGAGATGTGCGTGATCCACTCCTGTCTCTGCTGCATCGTGTGGTGTAGCTGATGGTGCACCGCTCGACTATGCACCTACGGGTGACTCACTCTGTGATGCTGGGACTGCTTCTTCTGTCAGTACGACTACTGATGGATGGTCATGGTCCTGTGCTAGCGGTAGTGATACCGTGTCATGTAGTGCTCAGGAGAATTAGTATGAGTATAGTATTTTATTTTTTTGGATCATGGGCTTGTGATGATATCGAACCATACACATGAGAGGAGAGTAGTGGAACGTGATGAGCGTCAGTTGGTCGTTTTGCATACGATGGGTCAGTCTGATCTGCAGTATGTGGTGCAGTCTGGATCATCATTGCAACTCGATGTGGTAGTGATAGGTGATCGTGCCGGTATGGTTGATATGACACTGGCTGTGCAGCTCGCTGATGTGGATGCTGCTGCTGATGTGAGAGTGTTGGCTCTGGTGCAGTCGGCTCGTGTACGTATATCGACATCACTTGCGATCGCTCCTGGTGCTCAACAGACTGATGGGAAGCTGGTGATGCGTGGACTACTTCTGGATGATGCTGCATCGATAGCGATGACACCTGGTCTGGATGTAGCTGCCAATGATGTCAGTGCGTGACATGGTGCGAGTATCGATCATGTGGATGATATCCAGCGTTTCTATTTGGAAACGAGATGACTGACTTCTGTCCATGCACAGCGTATGATATGGCGAGGTTTGCTGACTGACGCGGTGAGGAGGTATGACACTGATTTGGCTGAGGATACGACGTGGTTGGAGTCTGTGAGTCGTGCATTGTTTTATTAGATTCTGTACTATGACTATGACCAAGATTAGCTTCTTCAGTGTTATCAAGGTTCTTCTTGTACTGGTTTTGGTGGCTGCATTCCTTCGGTCGGTGTATGGGAGGCGTAGCGATGATCGTAGAGAAAGTATTACAGGACTAGTGACTCCATCAGACTCAGCGCATGATGTGTTTCAGACAGTGGATATATTGTTGCAATAGTATTTATTATTCTTTTGGTTGTGATAACATGGCTTCTAAAAAATGGATGAGTATAGGTGGTAGTATCGTAGCTCTTCTGACTATGGTAGGATGACTGATATGGGTGGCGTCTGCTCTCGAAGTAGGTGATATTTTCAATGCTGTCCAGGTTATCAAAAACATGGTTGTGACACGCGATGGTATGCCTGGCACATCATCTAATACTATTCTCAATATCAATCAACCTGGTGCTGACCGTGCTAATCAGATCTATGTGATGAAATGAGCATTCAAAGATAATACTATCGCAAGAGAGGATATAGACCGAAGTACGGTAGGTAGTGGTAGTGCATCTTTTGCATGTGGTGCTGGTGAAGTGATCCAGTCTGTCACATCTACTGGTGCTGTCTGTGTATCGATGGAAGATTATTGGAGACTGACAGATGCACAGTCACCTGATGGATCTATCTACTACTCACAAAAAGTAGCTGTCGGTATGGCTGCGTCTGCTGGTGATTTTGGAGATAATGCTCAGTTTATGGTCGATGGTGATCTGATGCCGACAGGTGATATGATCGTCGGTACGGATGCACGCCATGTGACTGTGGGCAAAAATGATGCTAATACACAACTCCAGATCGATGTGCAAGGCGCTCCTCTGGTCATGGGACTGGAACAACATGTCGGTATCGGAGGTACTCCTAATACTACTATCGATCCTGTTTTGACCGTATATAATGATGTCCATGTAGACACCATGTTGGTGGCGGGCAATACTCGTGGTGTTACTGCACTGGATGCTACTACTACGACGCTTGCTGTCGATCAGCCGCTCTATCTGTGACATGCAGATCAGGCGACCTTACCATCAGGACTCGGTATGATTTCTCAGGCGCTCGCTGCGTCTGCTGACCGTACTGCTATCGTAGTGACTGATACGCCATCATGAAATGCTGCTACTGGTGCGACACTGACAGTAGGAGGCCTACTCGCTCTGCGTGGACAATGAGAAAGAGGTGGTCTTCATTTTGACACGATGAATAATAGTACTCCTGTCGTCTGAACACTGGAGGCAGACTACAACTGCAAAGTCGCTTCTGTCGATGATGATGGTAATGTGGTACTGAAAGAAGATGCTGACTGTGTTGTGGAACCACCAGTGTGTTTTGAAACAGTAGCGCCGACTATCCTACAGTCTGATAATTGCTTGGCTCCGAGTTTTTATCAACACTATAATCCTAATCAAATTTACCTCCCATGATTCTCTAGTACATATATCGGAGAAGGAATATCATTTGTTGATACTTCTATTATGCCGCCCTATAGAGCTGCAAGATTTTATAATGATTATGTACCTTCTTTTGATATATATTCGTTTACATCTTATCCGAGCTTATCTTTTTTTAGAGGATTAATGAATCAGGCACCATATTATTCTCTTAATGTGGATGAGGATTGTAATGGTGAGCCAGACCCACTTATGCTTGGTAGAAGAATAAATGTTTCTTTTACATTTGATGCATCCTCAATCGATGAACAACTATATCTTGGGATTATGGCTGATAATGATTTTGAAGTCTTTGTTAATGGTAAAGAATATGTTTCTTTTATCCATGCTGATTCTTCAGAAACTTTTCCATTCTTATATCTTTCATTTTTCCCTATTTCTCTTTGTGGTGATGGTAATGTTATCACCATCTCTTGATGGGGTGATGGCAGTGTTAATGATGCACTAGGTTTTATCTTTTTTGATAATACTAAGGAACAGATTCTTTCTGCTACTAGCATGTCTGATTTGACTATTGTAGCGAAGAGTTGAGATATGGTTGGTGAGAAGCTAGATATTGTCACCTGTCCATCATGATATTCGTATGATTCAGATCAGGCTGTTTGTATAAGACAGATTGATGGCGAATGATGTGGATGAGAGTGTGTTCTTAATGCTACGGTAGCTGTCGATGGATCATGTGGTACGACTCAGAATACGTGTATAGCAGGTACACCGGTGGATGTCGTCGATAGTAGCACAAGTTATCAGTGGAGCTGCATAGGAGAGGATGGTGGCACATCAGTGACGTGTACCGAAGCATTCCCACCGACGTATGGATGGGATACGGGTGAGTGGTCTGTGTGTACAGAATCAGTTACTAATAGTTGTGAATGGAATGGTGCTACTTACGATCCATCTGGTCGATGTGCTTCTACATGTTTCATCGCAGACACACTGGTCATCATGGGGGACGGTCGTCAGATCCCTATTCAGGATGTTCGTATTGGAGATCAGCTTCAGTGAGAAACTACCATCAATACTGTTTTGGGCTTTTATCAGCCTACACTCCAGGATCAGCTTCTCTATTCATTTAATGGTGGTCCATATTTTGTGACAGCGGCACACCCCTTCATGACGACTGAGTGATGGAAAGCTATCGATCCCGTGGCGGCTCGCCAAGAGCACAACCTTACAATCATAGTATGACAACTTCGTGTGGGAGATACCCTCATCACTGACCAAGGAACGATGATTATCCACACTATCGATGCACAACATGATAATCCTGATACCCAACTCTACAACTTTATCGTAGATGGTGATCATACCTACTACGCAGATGGATATCTGGTACATAATAAGACCAGTAATGCCTTCTGTAATGATAATTCCAACTGTGGTGTTGGACAGATTTGTGTGGGTGCGTCTAGTGACCCTGAGATCCAAGGTTCGTGTGAATATAATCCTGCTTGTGAGGATATCCATACTCAAAGTACTTGTGTCACTACTCCAGATTTTGGAGGTATGTGTGATTGGTTTTCAGATAGTTGTGATGGTAAATCTGTTAAGGCTTGTGGTGAAACATTGGGTTGCCAGTGGACGACTAACTGGTGATGTGTGATTTCTGAGGAGGAGCCTGCCGATCGGTGTACTGGTGTGTCTTCAGAAGATCAATGTAGTGCATCTGGATTATGTGAATGGAATAGTTCATCATCATGGTCGCAGACGCGCTGAGTCGTGTGTCGTGATGCTGAGGGCAATGCGGTCAGTGATTCGTACTGTGCTGACCAGGTAGAGCCATCTCAGACGAGAGCATGTACTATCGATGGACAGTGTGGATGAGCAGATGGTGGTTCCGCTTACAATACTGGATCTCTCACTACGATGTGTGCAGAAGGTACGCTACAGTGGTCTGATATAGGTGCTGCAGATGGCACATGGAACTGGGAATGTGTCTGATATGGTGCAGGTGCTCAGACTGACTCGTGTGAAGCGTATCGCACTCCTCACTACTCATGGCAAGTATCGAGGTGGAGCGTGTGTTCCACTGAGGTAGCTGGTGAATGTTCATGAGAAACTAGCAGTACTATTGATCTTCCTGGTGGTGGTTACTGTGTTGCTACTGCATATAGCTGTTTCATCGCGGATACCCTCGTCACCATGGCAGATGGTTCTACCAAACCTATTCAAGATGTCCGTATTGGAGATGTCCTCCAGTGAGCTACATCATATAATACAGTATTGGGTTATCATCAGCCATTGCTTGGTGAAAAACTTCTCTACTCATTCAATGGTGGTCCATATTTTGTCACTGCAGAACATCCATTCATGACGACAGACTGATGGAAGGCTATAGATCCAGTACTAGCTATCCAAGAACATAATCTTGATATTCCTGTGAAGCAACTCCGTATTGGTGATACCCTTATTACTGATGATGGCATGGTCGTATTGGAAACCATTGATACTCAGTCTGATAATCCTACTACACAACTCTATAACTTCATCCTCGATGGTGATCGTACCTATTATGCAGATGGATATTTGGTGCATAATAAAGATGCATGTGGTTCTGGCGGTACTTGTAATCCTGGTTGGGTTTGTGGATCTGTAGGAATGGAGATTATACCATATCCTCCATACGATACTGGTACTTGTGTGCGTTGGGATCATTATGATTGTGCTAGTAAAGCTAAGGCTGATTGTAGTCCTTCCAAGAAGTGTGCATGGATAAATGGTGGTTGACTCCTTATGCTATGTGAGGATCAAACTGATCAGCAAACATGTAATAATGCAGGATGCGATTGGACTGATCCTGTGCCATCGTCTCAAACTCGTTTTGTAAGTTGTGTGGATGATTCGACAGGTTTGACCGTTGATGATCAGTACTGTGCTGATGCTCTGATAACAGCTGATGTAATGCCTGATACTGATAATGATGGTGTACCTGATGATCAGAGAGTGTGTGGTGTCTGTCCTGAGGGTACGACAGGTACCTATCCCGACTGTACTCAGAATCCAGTGGCAGATATGTGTGATAATATTGATGGAACGCAGTCTACTATGCCTTCTCATATGGTGCAGGATGGTGATAGTTGTGTGTGTAGTGATGGATATAGAATGACGGGTGATGGCATTTGTGTTTTTGATGGATCAGCATATAAGTGTCATAGCGCGGCATGGATACCTACTATCAGTCCATGTTTGACATCGACATATAATCCAAATATTTCTTATGCAGAGGGTGATGTAGTGTGTTCTACCACTACTCCTAGTACTTTGAATTGTCTCTATAACCCACAGTAAATTTTATAGGAAATGCTACAGTATTATTAGTATATGTTAAATTTTATTTCCAAGTTTTGAGTCTAAAACCCCTAACTTCAGCTAGACAGAACAAATTATTTTTGTTCTACTAAACGAAGTGAATATGGAGCAAGCAACTAAAATCCCCAAGCGAAGTGATGTCTTCAGACTGGGGATTTGGAATCCTTAAGAACAAGAATACCTATTTTAGTTATTGACTCACGGTTTCTTTCCTCTATGATAACTGTATACTGTTTTATGCTAGTGTCGAGGAGATGATCATACGCGATATGTTAGATCGTTGAGAAACCACTAAAGATCTGTGATCGTGAACAGTGTCATCTTATGGTGTTGTGTCGGAGGACTTGAAAAATCGTCTGTGACATATTCTTGCTTCAGGAGGGTCGATGTGGGATGAGGAGTATGATGTCATGCTGTCCGGCATCTCTCACAAAGAAGTGAGGGATATTATGCAAGAGTTTTTCGACTGGTGTCATGGGTTGTGAGATGTACCTACTACACTGCTTGTCGATCATATACAAAAGGCACTCCACCTCTTAGACCAGAGCATAAATAAGGCTCGAACCATGGGAAACCACTCCTTATATTGAGCGATACAGCCGGCTATTCTTTCTTTGAAAGAGATGGTTTCGTGTTTGGTAGTGTCTGATGATCTTCCTGGGTTTGAGCTAACGGTGGGAAATGGTATCCTTGCTCTGATGAATGAGCACTATTGGGACTGATCGTGGGATATGCCTCATGATGCTCTGCTTGCACTTCGTGCATGGTATGATATGCGTTACGACCTATGAAACGATACTCTCATGCGTATAGTAGATAGACAGATTGCTCATCTTCATGAGCAGTTGGAACATATCGATACTTATGATAGTGTCTCGTATGATAGTACCCAAGAATCTATCAAACGTATGAAAATAGTAAAGGCATCTCTACCTTTGCTGTAATTGTGTGGATATTGTTATCAGATGTGATTCACTGAATAATCTATTGACATATTATAAATTTTTATTATTATGATACCATTTAATTAATAACATCTATCATCATGTCTGGATTGAATAATAATTGAAGTGATACAAGAGTCAATCAACCAAGACCTGAGTGTGCACCTCGTGTAATATCTGAAGATTCACAGAATCAGTTACGCCATCTGCTCGATTCGGAGGGATGTTTTCGAGATGATTCTTATGATGTGCAATTATCGGGTATCAGTAATGCGACTGTAGTATCCGCAGTAAGAAACTTTCGTGATTGGTGTGATGGGGTATGATCCGTGTCTGGCGTTGCTCTTTTGGATCGTGTGCATTTTTTGTTGGAAGCGTTGGATAAGAATGATCAGGAAACATCAAAATCGGAGCAATATGAAGTGAATCGTGCCATACAGCCAGCTATTGCTTATTTGCAAGATGTACAATCTCATCTGGTTGGTCTTGTACCTTTGGAGAAAGTGGTGATACTTCAGCTTCTTTCCTTTTTGAAGATGGAAGATAAAAACCGATGATGAGATGAATATTTACAGGAGGATATATCTAATCTTCTCCTATTCTGTAGTACATGTGGTCTGTGAAGACCTGCTCTTGCGAGAATAGTGGCTGTGCAGATTGATGAATTGCTCGATCAGTCTGAACAAGCTTCTGCGAGTAAGAATCATGCTGATTATGCTTATGATCAAGAATCTCTTAGACGTATGCGCGTGATACAAGGCAATCTCACCGGCTTATTGTAAGATAATGTATGGCGGTTCTTATAATGTCACCGTTTTTATTGAATATCATGATGATGGGACACAAAGAATCTAATAGTCTGTGACCACAGAGCACAGTGATAGTTGCCACTAATCGTGCATTGGAGGAAACAATTTCCTCTCTCCTACAACAAAAAAAAGAACAAGATGAACTTTCGCTAGAAAGTCAGGTCTTGGATGTTTTCCAAGAGTTTCGTCAGCGATCTCGTTGATCACAGGAGATATATACTGATCTTCTTGTGGTGGATATCGTGAGACTATTACATAGACTCACAACAGTAGACAATGAGGTAACTGCTGTAAGTGATGTAGCTCAGCGTTATAGTACTTCGGTACAGTCATTACTTTCGTATCTGTATTATCCACAAAAGTCTCCTGTTTATAAGAATCATGATCCCTTTGCTGCTCATGTACTGGAGGGCGTGATTTCTCATTTGGTAGGCAATGATGCATGATGGTGATCCTGAGAAGAAGAGACACTGGCGATCATACATCAACTCTGTGTGTCTCGCAATGAGTGGGTAGAAAACCCAAGGAAGCTCCTGCTTGATATAGTGGAAAAGAAGGAGAAGTTATTATCTGATCGTGCAGATGCTGAGCTTATCCGTGGCGCTCAAGATATCTACCATTTTATACATGACCATATCGACCGTTTACAGATTATAAAAGATTATTTAGAGTAGCTGTAATATAATATCTTAGTTGGCAGTATAGCCACCATCTACACTGATCAACGATCCGGTCATAAAACTTGCTTCGTCTGATAGCAAGAAGCATACGACATTGGCTACTTCGTCAGGTGTTCCCCGTCTGTCTATCATTTGACCCTTAGAGAGCTCATGCTTAGCTGCCTGTATATCTCCGTGGAATGAGAGTTCTGCAAGCTTTTTTGCGTTGTGGAGAGCTTGAGGAGTCTCTATAGTACCAGGACAGACACTATTGACACGAATATGGTCCTGAACGAAATCGAGTGCGGTGGACTTGGTAAGCTGTCCGATAGCGGCTTTGGTAGCTCCGTAGATGGATGATGCTTTTTTGGCGATGAATGTTTGATCTGATCCCATGAGTACTATAGATCATCATTGTGCTGCCTGCATCTGTGGTATGATGTATTTCATGGTCATGAACATGTGTGTGACATTGAGTGTTCGAAGCTGGTTTCGGTCATCAAGTGAGGTGGTGATGATATCTCCCGTGATATGTGTGCCGGCACAGCAGAATAGTGTATTGATGTTTCCTCGTCTATCTTGTGTGTCTGCGATAGCTTTTTGTAATTGCTGAAAATCAGTGACATCACACTCATGATAGAGGAGTGAATCTGCTGATATTCACTGTGATGTGAGTTCGTGGATGAGCTCTTGTGCAAGGTTTGCTCTTCTTGCTACGAAAGATACTTGGGCTCCTGATTGAGCAGCTTGGATGATAGTGGCACGAGCCATACCACTTGTTCCTCCAGTCACAAAGAGTATTTTGTCTTGTAATGATATCATACTATACATATTATATTATATAAGTAAATCTTTTTGTCTCCTAGAGTATATAGAAATATGGATGCATTGTCCAATAATGATGTGTATAAAATAAGTGCTCATGCTCCATCATATCTCCAATATGATCCCAACATCTTGATATCGTCATCGCTTACTGAGGTACTGAGTGATGAGTTTACCTCCTGTATCATCGACATGTGAAGCCGTGAGGATTATCAGTGTGGATTACTGCATGGTGTGCCGTATTTGTATCGATATTATATGGACTACAATGACGACCATCCTGATGTGGTGGTGTTATCTATGCAGGCATTGCTGAAGATACTTGGACGTTTTGCATATCACAATAAACTTCTTGCACTGAGATATTCTCCTCTTAGGTGATGAGACGCTCTTTTGTCTATGATTGATACTGACACGCAAGCTACAGTGGCTTATAAGAAACTTCTATCGCTGATATGACCAAAAGAGACTATGTTTTTCTTTGCAAGTATTCTAGAAATAGCCTATAATCAGTATGATATTCCATTTCCTTTTGGTAATAATTTTATTTGACTCAATTAGAGATGTATATTATTCTTGCTATTTCTGATTCTAACAAACATTTTCAGACAGCATTGGACGAATATCGCAAACGTTTGGGGAAAACTGTTACTTTCGTGGATATGAAACCAGAGAAGCGTGGTGCTCGTCAGCAAATCATTGTGAAGGAATCACAGTTATTATTGGATAAGATCGCACAATATAAAAACAAGTGATATCGCATTGCACTTCTTGCGAAAGAGGGAGACCTCCTCACAACCGAAGCATTACATGATCGCTATATGCATGATGATGTGGTTTTTGTCATCGGATGACCATACGGCGTAGATGAATCACTTATGGGATCGATGGTAGATGATTATCTTGCTTTCGGGGCACACACGATGCCACATGGTTTGGCAAAACTTGTCATGACCGAACAACTCTATAGGATACAGACTATAGAGCAAAGGAAAACATATCACTATTAATGACACTACGTATTTTGGTATGATGTTTGATTGCTTTATAGCTGACTATAGAGATCATCAAGTTTTTCTTCTTTTTCTGCTGCCGCAGCTTTGGTGAGCTCTTCCTTATCAAGATTATCGAGGAGGAGTTTTCGTCTCTGAGAACGATTATTGCGCTGAGCAATGATGGCTTCTTTTTCTTTTTCTTCTTCGGTCATGAGAACTGCAAGATTCATCTGTTCTTCAATATAAATCTCGTAGAGTCTCAGTACTTGAAATGACCGCAATTCGGAGACCTTCTTGACGACAGTCTGATCACCGCTTTTGACCGATATAACGAGTTCGTAATTACCGTCTTCATTCTTATCAAGTGTAGATTCGCTAGAAAAGGATGATACCACTAGTTGCATGAGCATGTCTCGATCAAAATCATCTGCAAGCTCTTCGGGTACACTGTAGGGGAGCGATGCAAACTGTGACACATATTCTGCATACCATTGCTGATCTGCAATATCACCTGTGATAGGACCAAAGGCTTTTTCGTATTTTTCGACGACTTGTTTTTTCTCTGCTTTCTCTCTGAGGTCAGCAATATACGCCTGAAAATCAAATAGCATGACACTGATTCCGATAGAATAAATAAGCTTTTTTGGGAGTGATATATGTTGTATGAACGTGCTTGATGCTTTTATAGTCAATATTTGTTTGTTTTGCAAGAGGAAATTCATGGATGATAGTGCTTAGCAAAAGAGCAATGACGATGGTGTGGTCTTGGTGATTGTGTTGTTCTTGATACTCTATTTACATCATACTTTAGAGAGAATGCAAGGTGAGAGTGGTGTCTATGATGCTGCTAATAGCGAGTGGCCAATATTTTTCGTATACTTGGTATGATGATTGGACCATCTGTACTTATATCTTGTTATTTGTTATCTTTTCTTATGGATTATACCGTCTGTCAGCAACATCTTCTAGAAAGCTATACTCGTACACCATCGATACGTCAGTCGTTTTCTGCATTGACATCAGAGGCACGATGATCACACAAACAATCGTGTTTGTTGGAGTTTGACAATAGTCCTAGTCAGGTGATGGGTTTTGTGGCTGATGAGATTTCTGCTTATGAATCGGATGGTTCACGGATGCCGCGGGAAGAAGAGACCCAGGCTACTACTGCTGTCCCCTCAGATGCTCTTGCATCTCTCGATTTGCCATCGTTGTGAGCCGTGGGATCGGTTATCAAGACATTAGCATGGGTGGTAGTAGCTTTGATGTGTGTAGTAATACTGTGGAAACTTATTAGATATGCTATTGCTTTTCTCTACGATGTTATCAATGCTCATCGTATTATCTATCTCAAAGTGCTGCTTCCGCGTGGTGACTCCAAGCTTGACCGTGAACAATCTAAAGAGCTTGCCAAAGATATGAAAGAGAAGATTGGACGTATGGCTCAGATTTATACTAATTTCCATAAGTTGGGTGATTTGTCCTTAGGAGATTCGATTCTTGCGTGAGTTTTTGATAAACCGAAAGTGACGCTTATGATGCATTATGAGGAGGGTCAACTGTATTTCGTGATAGCGACTTATCCAGAATATTTGGATATCATAGAAGGTGCGTTGTCTGCTCAGTTTTCTGATTTATCAGTTGAAGCAATCCAAAAACCTCAGATGTTTGCTAGAAAACATTCATATCTCGTGCCGCTGCAACCACACAAGGAACCTATCTATCCGATAAGAATGTATACACAAATGAAGGATGATCCACTTAATAATTTGATAGACTCTATTGCAAATGCAAAAGATCATGACACATTCACATTTATGCTTCCCATTAAGCCCGTAGGTAGTGGTTTTAATAAAAAGGCGAAAATATTTTCTGATGCGTTGTATAAAAAAGATGAAGCAGTGACCAAAGGAGCTCGTTGGTGGAAGTGGTTGTTGCCATGGAAGTGGGTTAGCTTCCTCACCAAGTGACCATCTGATGCACTCACCAAAGGTAAACAAGATGGCTATGTTCGTATGGTCAAATCAGAAGAAGATGCACTCAATGCTATGGCTGAAGAGGCATCATATCCAGCGTTTCGTGCGGGACTTCTCTTGATAGCTTCATCTGATGATGCGAATGAAGCACATAATAATATTCTCAATATGGTTGGTACGATGAGTATCTACAATCATGAGTATAATAATGAATTGGAGCAACCGGAGCGATTGGTTGGTTTGTTTGGTACGGTTATGAGACCGCTTTGGAGATTTGCTGCACAGTTTCATCTGGTCAACTTCTTTTTCAAACCTAATGTATTTTCTATCAATGAGCTTACATCGCTTTTTCACTTGCCTGATGGTGTCTATAATCGTTCTCCGGTGATCAAATGGATGGACTACAAAATGCTTCCTCCCCCAGACAATCTTCCTGAGTTTACACAGGAGTCTGGCTATATTCTTTCAGGTATTGTGGCTGAATGATACAAATGAGGTAAACTCAATAAGCTTTTGGGAGAAGAATATCAACAGCATCGAGCAGTAGGATCACACACTTACACAGAACCATCGCTTGTGCCTTATGTCGATGGGACGCCTGTTCCAGAAGGTGCAGAAGTTATTGAAAAAGATGGAAAGAAAATGCTCCAGACTATGGTCGAGAAAACAAGTTATGGTTATAAGGTTTTTCACGAAGGTATTCTCCTGGGTGTGAATGTGTATAGAAATGAGTTCTCTCCTGTGTATATGAAACGTGACGATAGGACGAGACACCACTATATCGTAGGTAAATCAGGTACCGGTAAGTCGGTCTACCTCCACACACTAGCTCGTCAGGATATCTGGAATGGTGATGGGTGTTGTATTATCGATCCACATGGTGATCTGATCGAAGATATACTTGAATATATTCCCAAAGAACGTGCCAAGGATGTGGTGATTTTCGATGCAGGAGATGAAGAACGTCCGATGGGACTTAATCTGTATGAGATCAAATCTATCAATGAGGCAGATAGAGCAGTCAATGATGCAACTGAAATGTTTATCAAGATGTTCGGACCTGAAATATTCTGACCTCGTATTCAGGAGTATTTCAAATTCGGAAGTCTGACGCTTTTGGAAGATCTGGAAGATAAGCCTACACTGCTTGATGTTCCACGTTTATTTACGGATGAAACCTATAGAGAGTTGAAAACCAAAAATGTAAAGAATCCTGTTGTGAAGAACTTCTGGGAGAAGACATATGCATCTATGGGTGATAGAGAAAAACAAGAGATCATCCCATATTTTACATCCAAGTTTGTTTCATTCAATACGAATGCACTGATTAGAAATATCATCGGTCAGGCACATAGTGCGTTCGATATAGCAGATATCATGAATAATCAGAAGATACTCCTGATCAATCTGTCCAAAGGTAAGATCGGAGAGCTGAACGCACAGCTGCTAGGTATGATTATGGTGTCGAAAATCTATAATGCTGCGATGTCTCGTGCAAGTATGGACAAAAAGGAAAGAAAAGACTTCTACCTCTATGTGGATGAGTTCCAAAACTTTATATCGTCTACGTTTGGTGATATTTTGTCTGAAGCTCGTAAATACAGGCTCTCTCTCATCATGGCTCATCAGTTCATCGCACAGCTAGAGCAGTGATCAGGTAATAATATCGGTGAGAAAAAAGGTGGTGTGAAAGACGCAGTGTTCGGTAACGTGGGTACGATGCAGTCGTTCAAGGTTGGTGCACCTGATGCAGAGTTCCTCGAAAAAGAGTATACTCCTGTCCTGTCAGCATCTGATATTGTCGGTATTGCAAACTACAAAGCTTATATCAAACTCAATATCGACAATACGACTACGAGACCATTCTCTCTGACTTCTATCTATACGGAAGATTATCGCAATAAACAAATAGCTACTATTCTCAAGGAATATAGTGCCAAAAAATATGGCCGCAAGAAGGAGTTTGTGGATGCGGAAATCCAGGCGAAACTGGGCATGGGCTTCGATGAAGCAGGGCTACAAGATATGGTCAACACTGCTGAACCTCCTGTATCATGATCTGTATGAGTATCACCATCGTGAGACAATTAGTGGATTATCTAGGATATTAATAAAGTGTGTATGTGGGTGGTGATATGATACACCATCTTTTTTTTGCTTGCAATATGATGTGATATCCATATCTTGAAACGTGCCCTGTATGGTGGGTGTATTTTGTATATGCTCCCATAGTTCAACGGGATAGAACACATCTCTCCTAAAGATGGGATCCAGGTTCGAGTCCTGGTGGGGGTAATTGATTGCTTTTCTAGGTCCGCTGGTCTTAGGGAGGACGATCACGAGTGTCTGTTTTATTTTATTATTATCTAACGCTATGCCAGCACAAAAAAAAGACGAACAACAGTTCGGCGGTCTTCAGAGACATGACAAAGACACATGATCTCCTGAGGTACAAATCTATCTTTTGACTGATGAGATTCAGCATTTGCAGGATCATCTCAATGCTCATGGGAAAGACTATGACGCAAAGAGAGCATTGCTCAAGAAGGTAGCAAAGAGAAGATCTCTTCTTAAGTACCTCAAATCTACTGATTTGGAAGCGTATGCGTCTGTGGCGCAACAATTTAAACTCAAAGCGTAATACATACTTTGTCGTATGTAATTTTTATCTTGTAACGTTTTATTTGTCTTATGGCAACTACAACTATCGACGTGTCAGCTATCCCACTGATCAAAGAAGGTCAAAAGGTGACTGGTATCGTCCGTAAAAAGACAGTGAGCGGTGTATTGCTCGACTGTGCAGATGGCATCTTTTCTGGTGTTATCCTTTCCAAAGAAGTAAAAAATCTTGAAAAAAATGAATTAGATCTTACTCCTGGTACAACACTTGAGGTCGAGATCGTCGATCCTAATATCAGAAGTGAAGATGGATTCTATATTGTATCTGTTTCTCAGCTCTTGCAACGTGATATCTGGGCTGATGTGATGCAAAAATTCTCTGACGAGACAGTATTTACGGTCAGACCCACAGAAGCAAATCTTGGTGGTTTGCTCGTGGATATGTACGGCATCAAGGGATTCATCCCTCTTTCGCAACTTGCTCCTCTCCACTACCCAAGAGTAGAGGATGGTGATCAGGAAGCTATCTTTGAAAAACTTCTCGAACTTATCGGTGAGGAATTTGAAGTCAAAATCATCAATATCGATGAAGATGATAAGAGAATCATCCTTTCTGAAAGAGAAGCACTCAAAGAAGAAAAAGAGAAGATCTTGGCAGAAATGGAGGTCGGGTCTACTTATGATGGTGTGATCAGTGGTATCTCATCATACGGATTCTTCGTGACTATTGGCAAGGCAGTGGAAGGTCTCGTTCATATCTCAGAAATCACATACGGTCACGTCAACAATTTGGATAGATTTGGTAAAGTAGGTGATCCTATGTCTGTGAAAGTGATTGGACTAGAGAATGGTAAAATCTCTCTCTCTGCGAAGAAACTCAAAGAAGATCCATGGGTAGTGATCCCAAGAGACTATTCTGTCGGTGATACCATCGAAGGACAAGTCGTGAGATATGTTCCTTATGGAGTATTTGTCAGAGTATATGATGATATCAATGGTTTGATCCACTTGAGTGAACTGACAGATGAAAGAATCTCTAATCCTAACGATGTCGTGAAGATTGGACAGGTGGTGAAATCTAAGATTATTCTCCTAGATCCTAAGGCAAGAAAGATTGGACTCAGCATGAAAGCTCTTGCAAAGAGCGATCAAGAACAGTCTGCATAAATCTTGATTGTTATACACAAGAAACACCCTCCGCTGTGGGGTGTTTTTTTATTTTAGTATATCTGATATATCCTTGTTCTTATTGATATCTATAATGTGTTTTTTGTATATATCATATGACAATACTCCCTGTGCTCATCGATATAAACATAGTATTATTATGATAGTTTGTCGTGTGTGGCTGTGGACACGTGTCATTATTAGTATACTGTTGAGTATGGTGATTATGGTATTTGCGACTGTCCAATAATAGTATTCATATGGAAGTAGTATTGTATGATAGCGAGTATTACGATATATCCACTGCAGTCCCACGCTATTGATCATATTTCGTAGTATTGATCCAGCAATAATCGCCCATATATGAGGATAGAACACATGTACGATGGTGATACCAATGGCGATATTACTAATGATGATGACGGCTACTTTCCGTATAGTTATCGTGTCTTTTTTGCGGTGAGAGAGATAGTACATTGCAGATATCGTTATGTTTAGTGCTGTGAGTATGATGAATCATATACTGTTTACTATCGGTATTGATGGAGCTGAGATTCACATATACATCTCATATATTATAGTGACTACGAGTACGCCAATAATAATTCGTATGAGAAATGTTCCATGCGCTGGTTGTATACCCATATTGTATAATCGTGTGTTGATGGGTATTTCTTTTATTTTATGTTTTGGATCAAATATATTGTGTCATTCAAGGATATCTTCTGCGGTAATGGTTGTGATGTGATCTGTGTCTTCTATCTCGGTTGTGGTAGGTAAGGATATCGCTATTCGTCATATGATGATAGTGATAACAATAGATGCTATGAGGAATGGTAATAGTTCATATGATAGCAATATCATGCTTATATATCATACATATCCTAGGTAAGAATATATTTCTTTGGTTTGTAGTGGGTATGGTCATTGTAGATAATGAGCACACAATAATCATATTATTCGATGTCATGTGATTATCCATACGATAGTAGATGGTATGATAATGGATGGCTCTGTTCGTGATAGTATATATGCTATTGCTGTGATTGCTATGTATCAAAAAATGCTATGACTTTTTATTGTCTGATTGTTTTGTATAGTGCTCCGTAGTATGAGGCCTGCATAGAGATTTATACCTACGATAATGATCGTGGATCGACTATCAATAACCCAGTAATGCAATCACCATGCTGCTCCTATTCCTGTTAATAATCATAGTCCCTGTTCTTGTATATATGGCAGAATGCGTCTGTTTCGTGTTGTGGTATCGCGGTATAATATCCGTATATTATATAATATGATCAATCCGCATATACTTAGTGGAAGATATCCAACCATTCCTTTTCCAATAAGTTGAAAAAATCACCGAGATAATGCTGTGGTAGATGATAATAGTACTATGCTCATGGTAATGTATGGTACATAGGAGGTGAATTCTTTTCTTCCACCATACTAGGTTTTCACTACGACAAAGCAAATGTATTGTAGATAATAAGTGATAGTGTATATCATACACCTATGATTAGCGGTATTCCGATTAGTGTCAGAGTATTTTTGTGTTTTGTTATTGTTGATCGTATGTTTCGTAATCCTGTATAGAGGGCTATATATGATAAGATGATTAAATAATGATTTTCATTGCCACTGTTTGTTAGCTTAGATCGTATAATGGCTCACCCAGGAAGGAGTGGTAATAGTATGCTCATATAATTTATAACAGTAACAATAGTCTGAGTGATATAGTTGTTTTGCGATAGTTTATGCATGTATTCTTTGTGGAGGAATTTGGTATAGATACCGATCTTACCGAAGAAGAGATAGTATTTATCACTTGGATCTGTACTTTTTTCTCCCACCTTCTTGATTTGTGATGCTTTTTGTCGTTTATTGTATTCATTAAGAACGTCTATATTGGATATGAGAGAATCTTTTATAAGGTGTATTTCTTGTTCTTTGGAATTATTGATGACTTGTAACTCAATATCCTCCATGAGACTGAATGCTTTTTTAAGTGTGATAGATATAGTGTTTGCGTTTGTTCCCCTTGTTAACTTTTGTAGATCTCCACTGATATCCTCTAATTGTCTGATAATATTTGGAGATATTGTTCCACTTACTTTTGTGGTGAGTTGTTGTATATCGATTTGTGTCTGTTCTGCAATTGCTTTAAGTTTCAACAATCTTTCATCTTCGAACTGTTTGTGTATTGCTCCTTGCTCTTTTTCTTGTTGTTGATGATTCTTCTCTTGTTGCTGATTTATTTTTTCACGTACCAGGGCTATAAGTCTATCGCTCTGTTCTGGTGGTAGTGGCTTATTAGTATCAGTAATAGCACGTACGTCGAATCCCAAAAACATAAGGAGCAGACACGCTTGAGCGATATTGTCGTGATGGGTGATAAGCGTATGATTTTGTTGATCTGCTTGATGAAAGATGGTTGCATGTATAGTACCAATTTTCTGACTATTCTCTTCTGATATTTCTTCTATACCGAGTGTGATGATTTCTTTTTCTTCTAGCCATTCTTTGATCACATCAAAATCACCTTCAAGAGCGAAGTCAAGTTGATATTTCTTTTTGTCTGTTTGTTTGAAGGCGTTGATATGGTAGTACATTACTACATATATGGCCGATAAAGAATTGTGCTTTTCTCGGGCGAAAGTACTTCTGATTGAAAAATTTGCGTTTTTCAGTACACTCGTGAGGATTAGCTTTACTATTGTAGTCAAAAAGTTGCAAAATGCAAAAAATCGTAGGCAATAGTGTCTTGGATCAGTATTTTCCTGATGGAATCATGTCGCTCCATATCAAGGAACGTGTACCCGTGTCTCGCAAAGGTGGTAAACCTGGGGAATGGGAGGTTTTTACTGACCCCAATCTGATTTTTTCGAAAGAAGATGTGTATGCTCTGATTGATAAAATCTTCGCGGAAATAGAGGAGAGGGATGATGCGTTTTTGGAAATTGACAAGCAATATTTCAAAATCATCCAACTGGGTCCGTATCGTACTGTGATCGTGTATCCTCCACTGTCTGATGGTCTGGAACTCACGATTGTGAAGCCTGTCAAAATTTTGACCATCGATGACTATAACCTCGATGAGACAGTGATGACTCTCCTGAAAGAAAGTGCAAAAGGAGTGCTCATAGCCGGTGCGCCCGGTAGTGGTAAGTCGACATTTGCACAGGCAGCATTGGAGATGCATTTGGCGATGGGCAAAATCACGAAAACAATTGAATCTCCTCGTGATTTGATGGTCGATGATGCAGTAGTACAGTATAGTTTCTCCTATGGATCACACGATGATTTGAGAGATATTCTTCTTCTGTCTCGTCCTGACTATACGGTGTATGACGAGGTAAGAAATGTTCCTGATTTTGAACTTTTCAAAGATTTGAGACTGACTGGTATTGGGCTTTTGTGAGTGATTCACGCAACGAAGCCGATTGATGGTATTCAGCGCTTCCTCTGACATATAGAGATGGGTATTATACCTCAGATGATAGATACGGTCATCTTTATCGATAAGGGTTCGATTGGCGCTATCTATACGCTTGCACTGACGGTAAAGGTGCCTGCAGGTATGAATAGTGAAGAACTTGCTCGCCCAGTAGTACAGATTAGTAATTTTCAAACATGAGAAATAGAATATGAGATATATACGTTTGGTGAGCAGATTGTGGTGATACCACTTGCTGATATTCCTGATTCTAGTATGGGAGGATCTGCTGTCCATCAGCATGCTCAAGAAGCCATCTCCAATAAGCTTCACCGTCTGTTTAATTTTGATTTTTTCTTGTCCGTCAAGGGTGATAAACAGCTTTTCCTCTATGTGCCCGCGAGAAATAAAGCAGCAGTGATTGGGTCTGGATGATCGAAGATACAAACACTGGAACAAGAGATCGGCATGTCTATCTCTGTCAAGTCATTCGATGAACTACCACTGCGTGATGAGAAATTTCGCACTGCAGTAGGAGCTAAAAATAATCGTGCGACTATCAGCTTTGAGAAGATCTCTGACGAAAAGGTTCATTTGATTGTGGGAGACGATATTGTACCTGTTATGGTTGATAAATCCGGTAAGGCAGTAATTGCTAATAAGACTCTAGTGCAGCATATTCATCGTTATGGATTTTCGTTGGTAGATATGTCGCAGTTGAGTAAGTAGTTAGTAGTTTGATTATGAGAGGTTAGGTATTTTGTTTCATTATTATATATCTTATTATGTTATACAATTTTCATTACCCTAAAATATTGGTACATGTGGGTTCTTCACTCGCGAAAGAGACTATCCTCTCTAAAGTGATCAATATGGTCGATGGATTTTTTGTGAATTTATCACAAGGTTTTGATGATAGGCAGAAGAAATATATTGATACAATTTTGAAACTTGATAATTCTAAGACTATCTTGTTGGAGACTAAAGGTGGAGGCATTACGGTAAAGAATTCTCTTCCTTTTGAGCTTAAAGTGTGAGCAATAATTCGTAGTGAATATTCTGAGTACCGGGAAGAACAGTGAGATATTTTGTTTATGGATTTTCCTGCTATGGATACTATCCCTGTAGATACTATCCTTACTATCGGTCCTGCTGTGCTTCGTGTAGCGTCTGCATCAGCTGAGGGATTAGATCTCGTAGTAGAACAGGCTGGTATTACGAAAAAAGACCAACTTGTCCATTTTGATAACTGGGATCCTGAACTTGGTTATCTGAATCAGAAAGATAAAAAAGATATCCAATGGGGTTTCCAATGAGGTGTGCATGTGGTTGTGGCATCGTATGCTTCCAGTGTAGACCACATCAATGAACTCAGAGCTTATCTGAATGATCATGATAGTACCAAAAAAATTATTGCCAAAATAGAAAATCAGAAATGATTGGATAATTTTGCTGCGTTGGTTGAGGTTGCTGATGGACTTATTTTGTCAAGAAATGACTTGCTTCCGTTGTGTGACGATGAGTGCTTGGCACATAAGATAGCTCATGCGAAAGAGCGCGGTCTCCCCGTCTACATCCTCTTGGATCATAAAGGTGATGTGGTAGAAAATAAGCACAACTATACCGATCTCTGGAAACACTGGTTGCGCTTGGGTGTGGATGCGTTTATTTTGGATGAGTCAGTAGCAGAAAGTGACGACCCTCTGACGACGATTACGGGCTTATATGAACATTTGTCTGAGATAGATTTTTCTACTCCTACACAGGCTGTCAAACCTTTTTATGAAGATAGTCAGAGAGACGTGATTGATTATATCCTCTACAATGTGTCGACGGTAATGAATGATATGCCCATCAGAGCAGTAGTGTGCTATACGACGACTGGATATACAGCAGCTCGTTTGGCATCATTTCGTCCCAATGTACCTATCATTGCGTTTACCAAATCGGATAATACCTACAGATATATCAATACGATGTGGGGTGTAAAATGATACAAAGTATCGCATGGATTCACCTATGAAAAACTCAAACAAGTAGGCAAAGAGATGATCAGAATGATGTTTAAGTGATCTATCTCTCTGGATGAAAAGATCGTCCTCGTGCAAGTCAATGAACAAGATGCAGATGATGTCCATCAGATCAATGGAATGGAGCTGTATAGATTTAAGAATATGTAGTAGCTGGTGAAGTTAGTGGAATGAGTGAAATTGGTGAGAATATCCTTGTCTTGTGTGATGGGGATTTTTTTTATTGTTGTGGTTGGATGCAATGAGCACTGTCGCCAAAGGCTGCTTGAGAGAGTGGATTTTCCCAGCAGTAGAATTGCGCTGCGTCTTTGGCCATGATGAGGATGCCAAGTCCAAGGAGGAGGATCATGATGACACTATTGATGATACCCTCTATTTTGTAATATGTGGATGGCTGGATGCGACCGATGCTTTGAATGATCACCCCAAGCATACGCCCACCATCGAGTGCGGGGATAGGGAGAAGATTAAATAAACCTAAAGCGAGTGAAATCATACCGATGAGTATCCACCACTGTGACCGTGCTCATTCGGCTATGATACTCTGTCCGACTCCGACGATACCCACAGGTCATGAGAGCTGGGAGGTGGCTTCTTGTTTTTCTACCTTTGATCCAGATCGGAGAGTCGAGATAAGATGTCCGAGAGAGGAGAACGTGAAGCGGGTCTGTTGGGAGATTTCTTGTAGTGCAATGAGTGGAGCTTGATATCGAGGGTAGTGAATTTTGTGTATAGTTATACTGTTGCTCGTATCAAGCATGATGCCAAGTAGACAAGAGTCGACACACTGGTATGCTGCTGTTTGTGTTTGATTTTCTGGCGTGATCCATTCGATAGTGCATGCTGTTTCTTTGCATGATTGGAGTTGATTGCTGATGTTTCCGATGGTGGTGGGTATGTTATCTATACTTATGATTGTCGTGCCAGAGAGTAATCATTCTTCTGCTGCTCGTGATCATGTTTGAGTTGCTATGATCTGTGCTGGTAGTGATTCGTCGATGGTAATGATTCATCTCTCTTCTGCTTGTGTCATAGTAGGCATGAGATGAGTAGAAAATACACTCTCATCGGGGAGTATGCTAAGTGGCGGGGTACCGATAGCGAAGAGGATAGTGAAGATAATCCGCGCGGTCAGTATATTCATCACTACGCCTGCGATGAGGATGATAAGCTTGCGCCATCGGGAAGCTGCAAGATAGGATCCTGTCATAGTAAACGAACGAGTATCGGTAGGATTGTCTCCTGCGAGACGGACAAATCATCCCAATGGGATGAGGTTGAGTGAATATTTTGTTCATGATGTATCCTTACCAATGGTAGCGACGCGAGGTGGGATACCGATACCAAATTCAGTGACTTTGACGCCTATTTTTTTGGCAGCGGTCATGTGGCCTCGCTCATGGATGACGACGAGGGCGACGAAAGCAAGTATCATAAGTAGTATTCCAAGCATACGTGATGGTGGTCTGTATAAAGTCTTGTAATATTTTTCTATTCTGGTAGAGTAGGGAAGATTTAGCTCGTTTGCAAGGATAATGATAGACGCACATACTCATTTGACGGAATCACCGATGGTAGATGATATCTCTCAGACGATAGAGGATTTCATCTCTGTAGGTGGCGTGTGACTCGTGACGCAGTCGATGGATGATGCAACTTTTGAGCAGAATATCCGTATCGTGGAGCAGGTGGAAGATGAAGAGCTGGACTGTGTGGTCAAGACAACACGAGGATGGCATCCATGGGAAGTGGTCAAGGGTAATCTGTCTGGTCAATCACTTGATGCACTCCACGATCAGGGCGCTATCATGATAGAGGAGTATGAGGATATGGTAGTGGCAGTAGGAGAATGTGGGATAGATCTCCATTATGAAGATGCTTCAAAAACTTTACAGACCCAACAGGCTGTCTTGGCTGAGCATGGACGTTTGGCGATGGGATATAGTTTGCCACTGGTGGTGCATTCGAGAGATGCTTTTGTCGAGACGATGGATGTACTGATGGATTTTCCTGATCTTACGGTGTATATGCACTGTCGAGGATATGGTCCTGAAGAGATAGAAGAGTTTCTTAAACGATGTCCTCGTGGCTATATTGGCTTCTGTGGTAATATTACCTATCCCAAGGCTGATGATCTTCGTGCAAGTTTGCAAGTCGTGCCGATGGATCGTTTGGTACTCGAGACAGATGCACCATATCTTGCACCACAAGCAGTCAGAGGAGAGAAGAATAGACCTGCATTGATCGGGTATACGTACGATTTCGTAGCAGCGGAACTAGATATAGAGGTAGATATCCTGAAGCGTCAGGTGACGGAGAATTTTTATAGATTGTATAGTCTGTAGTTTATTGGTATTTAGATTATGCTTGCAATGGCGCTGATTATGGCTATTCTGTAAGAGTTTTATGTGTTTTTATGTATTATTGTGGCTGCAAGAAGAAGATCGATCACTGGTAGGAGATGAGGATGAAGAAGTGCTGCCAAGACACTCGTTCTCACGAGACAAAAGATAGGCTGGATTATGACGGGCGTGGCATTTGTATATTTTTTTTCGTATTTTTTTGCTCCTGATGCGCCACTGATGAATGTTCTTCATACAAATGCGATACTTGCTTTTGGTAGAGTTGGTGTGTTGCCGTTTTTTGTGGTGGCAGGTGTGACGTGATTATTGATCCTTTGGAGAGGACAAATGATGAGGACATGGATCAAAATCTTTGTCGCTTTAACACTCTTATTGTCTGCTTTGCTTAATTTTCCTGTGATAGAAAATGTGGCGTTATCATACCAAGATTACGGATGATATATTTCATGGCCATTGTTACGAGCTATCTCTATGCTTTTTGGTGAGAGTATCATGGCAACAAAAATATTAATTATCCTATGATCTCTGGGGGTATTGGGATGGATAGGATATACATTCAACCTCTCCGCTCACCTACCTAGTATCCGCGTACAGCTCCCTCGTTCCAATAGCGGAACTCGTCTCTCTGCTCCTACCAAGAAATCTACCTCTAAGCCTACGATCAAGCGTTTTGGTGATGAGTCAGAGACCACTTCTTCGTCCGTAGGATCAACAACGGATAAGGAACTCGTCAAGAAAATGCTCATGAGCAAAGTGAAAGATAAGATTGATCAGACTGAGAAGAAAAAATCTCTTACCAGATACAATTTCCCGTCTGATAAACCCACGTATGTGCCATCACAAGTGTTGGCGGTAGATAAAGCACAGAGTGCTACTGTGAGTGAGACGTTCTTGCTTTCTAAGGTGAAGGATCTGCAGTCGAAGTTGGCTGAGTTTAATGTGCCGGTGGAGATAGAATGATTTGATATCGGTCCATCAGTGGTGCAGATCAGAGTGAGACCAGAAGCAGGTATCAAAGTATCTGCTATTGAAAATCTTCAGAGTGATATAGCACTGTCACTCAAAGCAAAAGGTCTTCGTATCGTAGCGCCTATCCCAGGTACCGATTGTATTGGTATCCAGATTCCAAATCCCCAACCACAAATGGTCAGACTCTCGACGATGTTGGGGTCTGATAAGTTTTTGGGAGCAATGAATGATAACTGGACCAATCTCGCACTGGGTAAAAATGTGTCTGGTGAAGTCGTGGTCAAATCACTTGAGGCAATGCCACATCTGCTCGTAGCAGGTGCAACAGGATCGGGTAAATCGGTGGGTGTGAATGACTTCATTCTATCACTCATGTATCAGAATACTCCGTCGGAGATGAAATTTCTCATGGTGGATCCCAAGCAAGTGGAGATGGAACTGTATTCGGGTCTTCCATATCTTTTGGCTCCTATTATCACCGATCCAGACAAGGCACTTCGTATGCTTAAGCGGACGGTAGATGAAATGGAGACGAGATACACATTACTAAAGAAGAATAAAGTGAAACATATTGATGAATTTAATGCTAAGCAACCACACAATAGTCTCTATCGTATTGTAGTGATTATTGATGAACTAGCAGATCTTATGATGTCAGGCAATAAGAAAGAAGTTGAACTTTGTATTACACGTATTGCACAAAAGGCTCGTGCGGTTGGTATTCATCTGATCGTGGCCACACAGCGTCCATCCGTCAATGTGATTACTGGTCTTATCAAAGCGAATATGCCGACACGTATCTCGTATGGTGTGGTATCACAGATCGATAGTAGAACTATTCTTGGCATCAAGGGTGCAGAAGAACTGGTTGGCAAAGGTGATATGCTCTATATGGATGCATCGACCAAATATCCCGAACGTATCCAATGTCCTTTCGTCGGGACAGAAGAAATCAACCACGTCGTGAAATATCTCCAAATGAAGTATATGAAATGACTCAATGAAGAAGATATGTATCATCCAGAACTTATGGAAGTGATTGAATGAAGGGGTACTGTGAGTGTAGATTTTGGTGGGAGTGATGGAGGAGGATCGGATGAAGACCTCGTCGAAGAAGCTATCAAGATCATAGCAGAGACGAGAAAAGCGTCTGCGACTCTTTTGCAACGTAAACTAAATGTAGGATTTGCTCGTGCTGCGAGAATATTGGATACATTGGAAGAAAAATGAGTAGTCTGACCACAAAATGGCTCAAAGCCAAGAGAAGTATTGATTTAAATGAGTGGGGGACTTGTGTTTGGGACTGATCTGAGTATAGTATAGATACTTATTTGATGCGTTATCGAGGGCACCATGACAGTAGGAATGTTTTTGCTCGGAGGTGTGGTAGTGCTGGGACTGATGGTCTGGTGAGGTTTTTTGGTATTTCGTCATGTTTTTCGTGCACAGTGGACGAAGACGCAAGCAGCCAAACTCCAATGTATCATGGTCAAGATACCTCATGCAGGTGTATCGAAGTCAGGCGACATACAGGCGTCTGATATGATCCAGACCATGAAACAGAACTTGGAAGTTATGAATCAGATTTATAAAAACTTTTCTTCACTAGTAGAAGATGATTGGCAACATCGTCGTTTTGGTAATGATTATTTGGTATTGGAGCTTTTGGTGGAGAATGAGTTGATCAAGTGGGTGCTGGCTGTGCCAGGAGAACATTTGGAGGCAGTAGAGCAGTCGATCGGTGGTTTTTACCCTGGTGCGGTGATTGATCGTATTGATCAGCCGTCACTTCTTTCTACAGGGAAATATGCATCAGGTGCTACATTTAGTTATGCAAAAGAGAGTGCCTATCCGCTGAAGACATATGATGTGTTTGAGGCAGATCCTATGGAAAGTATTTTGTCTGCATGTTCGAGACTGAGTATTGATGAGTCGCTGAGTATACAGTGGTATGTTGCCCCCGTAGGTCCAAAAGTTGCAAAACATGTTTCTGGACGTATTGAAGAATTGCTTGATGAGACGAAGAAAAAGGGATTTTTTGGTCGTCTGATGCAATTTTTGATCAAAGGAGATGATACCAAAGAAGAGAAAAAGCTTATCACGGGGCAGAAACAATCAGATATGGAGCAGAAAAAGGAAGATGAATATTTTGCTGTGTCTATCAGAGCACTGGCGGTGGCACCTAGTAAATCTCGTGCTGATCATATTGTCACTGATCTGGGGAAGACATTTTCGCAGTATACGTATCAGGGCATGAATAGCATCAAGACGTCGATGGTGTCTGATGATGTTTTGGATACCTATATGAGAAATTTTGTCAGGAAAGATATGCTGCCACACGATGTGAGTTTTTGGTCATCGCGCATGTATGATGTGATGTCAACGAAAGAACTTTCGTCACTCTATCATTTTCCTCACTGGAGATTCAATAGAAATCCTCGTATCAAATGGCAGAAATTCAAAATCATACCAGCGCCAGACAATATTCCACGTGAGTGATTGTTTTTGGGTACGAATGTGTATGGTGGTATTTCCAAAGATATTTATGTCAAAGAAGAAGATAGGTTTAGGCACTTCTATATCATAGGACAGACAGGTACGGGTAAATCGACGATGATGGAGACTATGATCATCAATGATCTGCGTAATGGAGCTGGTCTGTGTGCTATTGATCCTCATGGACAATTGTGTGATCATGTTTTGCCCTATCTACCCAAAGAACGTATTGATGATTTGATCTATTTTGATCTGTCCAATACTGCATATCCTGTAGCATTCAATGTTTTTGAAGCAGAATCAGATGATGAGAGAGATGTGGTAACGAATGATATTATAGAGATGTTTGTGGGTATGTATGGTCCAGAAATCTTCGGTCCACGTATCCAGGACTATTTCCGTAATGCGGCATTTCTTCTGATGGAGCAGCCCGATGGTGGTACGATGCTGGAAATTATGAGACTTTTTACCGATCCTCCGTATTTGGAAACCAAGCTTAAACATCTCAAAAATCCTGTCATTGCATCGTGGTGGAACAAAACCTATAGAGCTATGGGTGATAGGGAAAAGGCAGAAATCATTCCATTTCTCCAGGCGAAGTTTGGTCCATTTACGTCAGGTACGTATGTGCGCAATGTGATCGGTCAGCCAAAATCTGCATTTAATATCGGTCAGGCGATGCAAGAGGGCAAAATCATCCTTGCTAATCTGTCTAAGGGTCTGACGGGTGAAGAAAATAGTCAACTGATTGGTAGAATGTTTGCCATCCAGATCAAAATCCATGCTTTGAGAAGGGCTGCGATCCCTGAACATACGAGACAGCCTTTCTATCTCTATGTGGATGAGTTCCAAAACTATGTTTCCAAATCATTTGAGAGCATCCTCTCCGAAGCTCGTAAATACCGCCTGGGACTCTGTGTGGCTCATCAGTATATCGAACAGCTCAAAGCGACAGGTCTTGGTGGTAGCGTGGATCTCTCCAAGGCTATCTTTGGTAATATAGGATCGATGATGGCACTCAAGGTGGGTCCTGAAGATGCAGAGTTTTTGGAGAAAATTTTTGAACCAGAGTTTACCAAGACTGATCTGGGAAATATAGATGCTCGTAAGGGTATTATGAGACTCTCTGTGGATAGTCAGCCATCTAAGCCGTTTTCTATATCTCCATACTATATGCTCCAAGAGCCACCTGTTCATGTCACTGAAAAGGTTGATATTATCAAACAGATCTCTTCTCTCAAATGGGGAACCAAGAGGGAATTGGTAGATAAAGAAGTGTTCTTCAGGGTTGGTGTATAAGATATTGATGGATAAACTGTTGATTTGTGTACCTTTCTTTGGTATGTTGTGATTGTCTTTATTATATTTTCATTTGTATTATGTTTATGAGCGGTAGATATGTGATTTCCTATCGTGTATTTCTTTTTGTGGGTATGGCTGTGGTGATATATTTTTCGACCGCTTTAGCAGCTACCTATACCCGAGATATGACTATACCAGGTGATTATACTTTGTCCAATAGTAGTCTTGTAGAGATTACTAATGGTGTATGACAGCTCAGATGGTGGTATATGCAGAATATTGTGGGTGATTTGGGAGACTCTGTTGGTGTTGCTATATGAGACATAGACAATGATGGTGATTTAGATATTTATGTGGCAAATATCAGTAATCAGCAAAACAAACTTCGAATCAATAATGGTTCTTGATTTTTTACCGCTCAGAATATTGTATGAGATCTGGGTAATTCTCGTGGAGTTGTGATGTGAGACATAGACAATGATGGTGATTTAGATATTTATGTTGCTAATGATAATGGTCAAAACAAACTTCGAATCAATAATGGTTCTTGATTTTTTACCGCTCAGAACATTGCATGAGATTTAAGTTATTCTTCCGATGCTACTATGTGAGATGTAGATAGTGATGGAGACCTCGATATCTATGTAGCAAACTATAATAACCAACAAAACAAACTTCGAATCAACAATGGCTCCTGATTTTTTACCGCTCAGAATATTGTATGAGATCTGGGTAATTCTCGCAGTGCGGTTATGTGAGACATAGACAATGATGGTGATTTAGATATTTATGTGTCTAATGAATATCAACAAAACCGCCTTTGGGTCAACAATGGCTCCTGATTTTTCACTTCTCAAGATATTTTAGGAGACACAGGACAGTCTATGTATCCTTCGCCTATGTGAGACATAGATAGTGATGGAGACCTGGATATTTATGTCCCCCATTATTCTAACCAACAAAACAAACTTCGAATCAACAATGGCTCCTGATTTTTTACCGCTCAGGATATTGTATGAGATTTGTGATATTCTCTTGATGCTGTTATGTGAGATATAGACAATGATGGTGATTTAGATATTTATGTGTATCATCCATTTGTTGCTGAACAAAACAAACTTCGAATCAATAATGGTTCTTGATTTTTTACCGCTCAGAACATTGTATGAGATTTAGGTAATTCTCGTGGTGGAGTTATGTGAGATATAGACAATGATGGTGATTTAGATATTTATGTTGGTAATGGTAGTAACCAACAAAACCGCTTCCGAATTAACGGCTATAGTCCAGCTCAGCCCTATATCCAATCTTCTACTGCATTTACCTTTTCGCAGAGTATTATCAGTTTCGCTGAGACACTTGGTACTGGTCATCAGGGTGCTATCACATATCAAGTCTCTACTAATAATGGTCTTACTCGGAACTATTGGGATGGGTCGGCACGAATGACTACTCTTCAGACTAATGGATCAGAGACCTCTTCTGGATCAGCGATCCATGATCATGTTGCTACCCTTGATACCGACGGCGGTCAGTTTCTTTGGAGAGCATATTTGGTCAGTGATGGTAATCAACAGGCAATGCTTGACCAGATAGATGTAGAAGACTCTGCATTTATGATTACTTTTTCTACAGGTACTTTATTGAGTGGTACTTCCATTACAGATACCACTATTACTATTACTGATTTGGTTGGTATCTCATCTGGTTCTGTTGCGATTGATCCTTCGAGCACAGCTGCATCTCAACTTATCTGCACACAGGTTGATCCGCTGACTGTAACTTGTACTGTCTCTGTTGATGTATCTGGAACACTTGCTATCACAGCGACTAATACATGAGGTCAGACCAAAGTAGCATATCAAGCGGGTTATATTATTGATATGATTCCTCCTTCTGTTCCTTTGGTTGATATCGATACGGGAGATGGTTCTCTAAGTTTTATCAACAATCCTACTATTACTTTCTCTGCTACGGATAATATAGCAGTGGATTACTTTGAGATACTCTATACAGACATTGCTGGTACACCTTCTACTCTTGTTTATACTGGTAGTTCATGATCGCTAGGACTAGCTCTGTATCCAACAGACTATCTTTTGAATTTCTATCACACGATTGTAGTGCGTGTCTATGATACGGCGGGCAATATGACTGAGAATGAGGTGAGCTTTCCTCCTATTATCTCTTTTATAGTGCCAACGCCTATTAGTAACTCTTCTATTACTGGTGCAACAGTGACCATTACCTCACCTCTTGGTAATGCTATTACTGGTATCGTCCTTACATCTAGTATTCCAACAGCTTCATTAGGTACTTGCGTATGATCATGATCAGATACTATCCTTCCATACAATAGTCCTGTGACGTGTACTTTGACTGGTATAGATAGTAGTGGTACCGTGAGTATTTCTGCGTATGATTTTATCAATTTGGCACAAGGAAAAAACGCTTATACATTCCTTATAGATACCATTGCTCCTGTTATCGGTATCGTCGCACCTCAATTGACTTACACGGGCAATATTACTACTACCACCATTACTATTACCGATGATATCGCTCTTGTAACTGGAGATGTAACTGTTTCTTTGATTGGTGTGGTGGGTGACCTTATATTGCAAGATGTTGTTTGTGTACAAACTTATACCTCTCAAGTGGATTGTTCACTCGTAGTGAGTTCGTCGAGTGCTGGATCAGGAGTGCTGCAGGTTGGTGTCACTGATGTAGCAGGGAACGTGATGAGCGCCCTACAGACAGGTTATAGTATTGATACATTGGGTCCTTTGGTGAACTTCTCTGATAATATAGAATATACTGCTTATTTGACTGATACGGCATCACTCTCAGTAACTGATACATGAGTTTGAATAGCTCGATCTACTGTATGATATGCACTTATTGATCTGGGTATGGGTGACACATGTGATGGATCATTGATATTTGTTCCATATGCAAGTGGACAAGTACTAACATTTGATGAAACACATAATGATTTTTCCATCTGTGTGCAGGCTATGGATTTGTATGGGAATGCCACATATGTCACTAGTGCATATCCCATTGCCGTTACTCCCAATCTACCACCAACCTCTCTCCATCTTTCTCCCTCTATCGTGAATGAAAATACTGCTGTGGCAACAACTATCATTGCTACTGATCCTGATCCGTCTGATACTTTTGGGTATAGCTTCTGTGTCAGTGGTGCAGATAACACCCTTTTTGCACTAAGTGGCGACCAACTCATATCATCCATCATATTAGATTATGAGAATCCACAAGATACTGATATGAATAATGTCTATGATGTGTGTATTGAGGTCATGGATAGTGTAGGTAATATATACCAACAAATTTTGTCTCTTTCGGTGCGTGATGTGTCAGAATCTATAAGTGGATGATCATGAGGTGGTGGATGAGGTGGTTATGTTCTTCCTGGTACTGGAGCTACAGTGACTGACATTCCTATAACTGATGGTGCTGCCAGTGATACCACTACTTCATCAGATGTTGTGAGTGAATTAGAGTGAGCATATCAGTTTGCTTATGATTATGGTCTTACCACGCTTGCTCCTTTTATGGATGCAGATCCATATGGATTGCTACTCAGAAAACAACTTGCCAAGATGATGACTAATTTTGCTATCAATGTTATGGGACAAACGCCCGATCCCACTAGACTTGATATATGTAGCCAATATATTGATGACGTGAGTGAGGAATTTGATTACTATCTTGTTACTGCATGTCAGCTAGGTATTATGGGATTAGAAACTGATGGTATTACACCGCTCCTTACTCATAACTTCATGGCAGATAAAATAGTTACAAGAGCAGAGTTTGGTACTGTACTTTCGAGGGTACTCTGGGGAAGAGCATATGATGGATCAATACGCTGGTATGAGTCTCATTTGCAGGCTCTCAAAGATCATGATTATATGCAATATATCACTGAGTATTTTGCTCTGCAGACAGAACTGAGAGGTAATGTGTGGATAGTGTTGCAGAGAGTTGCTAGTGATTAGGCGTGCCGTATGTTTGTATATAATGTATCAACTTTTTTGACTCAGCTTATGTTGGATGTGTCTTACTTTTCTATAATATGGTCTATTGTGAGCATTCGCCCTCCGGCGTAAGAGTCTGCTTTGATTTTTCCTATGATATCGACAGTAGTAGACAAGGTGCCATGGAGGTCACCATTGCCCCGATACATGGCCGTGAGCGTGTGATCGCCGTAGGTGACGGTGCATTTGAGATGACCTTTGCCGCGCTTGCCCACTGTGGATGTATTGGTAAGTGTGACGTTTTTGAAAAGAAAAGTCGGTTCGGGATTTCACTCTCCAAAGGGAGCAAGTTTGGTGATATCCAGGATATGATTGACAGTAAGGTCATCGGGTGTGATGACGGTGTCGACGGTAATTTCTTTTTCTAGCATGTCGGGAGTGATGATGCTGTCTGCGTATATTTGGAGGGCGTCGATGAGGGTCTGAATATTTTTGGTCTCTATAGTGAGTCCACCTGCCTGCTGATGTCCACCTGATCTGAGGAGGAGGGGAGCGATGCTCTCGTGGTGGAGCATGTCGATGATACTGAAGTAGCTGGGTGCTCTGAGTGATCCGCTAGCGGTGTTAGTGTCAGGATTGACATAGAGGATGAGAGAGGGTTTGTTGTGTTGTTCAGTGATGCGACCCGCAACAATGCCGACAATACCCTCGTGATAGTCTTCGCTGTATGCTACAAGAATATTTTGTGCTGGGTCTATTTGTGATTTGGCGTCTTTGATAGCGTCATCTTGCAGAGATTTACGATGTGTGTTGAGATCTTCGAGTTCTTGGAGTTTGTCGTGCTGTTTCTGTCCAGTGTGGAGGAGGGTAGCGAGACTATCGTAGGGAGTAGCTACTCTGCCACCCGCATTGATCCTGGGCCCGATGACGAAGCCAATGTGGAAGGTATCGATCGATCATTTGATACTGAGAAAATCAAGAATTCATTGGAGTGATGGTGGCATATGGCCGCTATTGATGTATTCTAATCACTTTTTCACGATCATCCTGTTCTCATCTTGGAGTGGGACGACGTCGGCGACGGTCGCTATCGCGATGACAGGAAGATAAAAACTGAAAATCTGACGCCTACGTTCGTCTGACCACTTGGTTTTGGTCATGAGGGCATTGATGAACTTGAATGTGACGCCAGCACCACAGAGCCCTTTGAATGTATAGTCAGGAGAGGTCTGAGGATTGACGACGGCGATACAGTCGGGGATGATCTCGCCCGCATGGTGGTGATCTGTGACGATAAGATCGATTCCTACTTCGCGAGCATATGCTGCCTCTGCGACGGACGTGATGCCGTTGTCGACAGTGATGATGAGATCGACTCACTTCTCCTGCATCATATCGATATGCTTGGTCTTGAGGCCGTAGCCATCGTGGCGACGATGCGGGAACATGATAGAGATATTGTCATAGCCGATGTCTTGGGTGATGAAAGTATAGAGCGCCCATGATGAGGTGATACCATCGACGTCGTAGTCGCCGAAGATCATGATCCTCTCTTTACGCTTCATAGCATCTATGATCCTGTCGACAGCGATAGTCATATCTGACAGGAGAAAAGGATCTTTTCGATAATGAGAAAATGTCGGATCAAAAAAATCCTCTACGTCGCAGGTAATCTGTCTGACGATGAGGAGTCTCTCAAGTAGTGGTATACTAGGATCATCGAGCAATACGCGATATTTCATCGGACATCGGAGGTAGCGAATAAGTGCTGTCTATGATGTGGATGTGTGGGGTAGGTTGCAAGGAGAAAACTATCCTTCTTTCTGGCAGAATTTTTTTGTATATATTCCAATATTTTCTATATTGTGGTCTTTTAAGATTTTTTTCTTTGTTTTGATATTGTGGTCTGTGTACAATCATATTTCTGGTACGTTATACTTTCTTTCCGTATGAGAAAGTATTACCGGCATTCTTTCTTTTAGTATGTGTATGCTCTCGTTTGCATATGATCATAATTGTGTGTCTTTTTTTATGTTACTACATGCGGTGATATATCTACTAGCTAATAGTGCTTCAACCAATACATTATTTTTGCCCATATAGCGTATAAGATCGATGTATTGATTGTAAAATTTTTTATGATTGAGTGGAAATACTTTATTCTCTTTTTCTCGTTTTGCATTTAAGAAAAATGTGTCACATGCTAGTCATACTCATCTCCGATCTTTTTGATCTGGAAATCACCATGGACATGATCATAGTATTTTTCCTTCTTCTTCCATTTTAGATAAAATATTCACTATCTTTTCTGGCAATATTCGCCACACATCGGATGCATTAATTATCAAATAATCTAAATTATATTCTAGAAGTTTTTCAATCCCCTTATCCATCATATTGGCTGCTCATTCGTAGTGTCATGGGTTGTCGAGATATATAAGATCGTCTTCTAGATATTTTTTTGTATATGATTTTTTATCTCCATTGTATGTATGGATAATTTTTATATCCATAAAATGTTTTGATCGTATGTTGCGAATGATCTCCATTTGAATACATGCTTCTTCAATTTTGTCGTACGTATATATGAGTACTCATAATTTCATAATCTCTTAGATACTCAAATAAAAGATAGACTATATAAAAAATCTCCCTTTAGCAAGGAGATTATTTTATGATTATGACGCTTTTACTTACTCTCCGATAATCTTATCAATAATACCATACTCGAGGGCTTCTTGTGGAGAGAGCCATTTGTCTCTTTCCATGTCGTCGGCGACTTTGGCGTAGGACTGACCAGTGCGCTCGGCCATGATCTCTGTCAGCATAGTTTTTAGTCTCATTCACTCCTCGATGGCGATACGAGTATCAGAGACCGTACCCTGTGCGCCGTGTGATGGCTGATGGATCATGATACGAGAGTGGGGGAGAGCACATCTCTTCCCTTTCGTGCCTCCGACCATGTACATAGAGCCCATCGAAGCAGCAAGACCGACACAGATGGTCTGGACATCGCATTTGATGAGTTGCATAGTGTCGAAGATCGCCATACCTGAGTAGACTTCTCCACCGGGAGAGTTGATATACATGGTGATGTCTTTGTCAGGGTCTTTTTTCTCCAAGTAGAGCATCTGGGCGACGATATTATTGACCATGTGGGTCTCGACAGCTCCGCCGACGAAGATGATGCGGTCTTCGAGTAGTCTAGAGTATATGTCATAGGCACGTTCGCGGTCGTGCTCTTTTTCGATGACAGTAGGGATGAGGACCATAGGTGAGAGGGATTAAGTGGATTAAATAGAATAAGTGGATTAAATAGTATCGGAATGTGAAGAAAAAGCAAGCCTGACGTGATTTGGGTCTGGTTTGGTGTTGCAAAAAGTCAGTAGTATGTTATATATGGGGAAGTGCTTTATTTGATGATAAGTGAATGATGCGTCGTCAGCAGTGATTTACTCTTGTTGAAATAGTTCTTTCTATTACTGTATTTGCTGTATTGATTGCTGTTGTTTTTACGACATATAATCGTATGTTGAATATTAAGGTTAATGTGGAAGCAAGACAAACACTAATAGATAGATCATATTTTTTGATGGAGAAGTTGCAGGTTATGATGGCTGATTATACCATCGATTATGAAGAATACTACGATAGGAGTATAGTGTGATGTGATAGTGATGGTGCGTGGGGCACATGAGGACACAATGGTTATTGTGATAATTTTACTTATTATGGCAATGGTTATAGCAACCAAGATTCTCAGCCTATTTATTGTTCATCTGTGTGAGCAAGCACTGGCACCATTAGTATGACAGATTGTTTGGGTAGCCGTAGTGCTGAACCACAGTGATATTTGTCGTATGCTGCTACCTTTGTTGATATGCATAATGATGTAGATACTGTATCTGGTGTTATTGGTGATGAAGATGATGAGGATTTGGGTATTGGTGCTGTAGCTGTTGCTGGGCCTGTTTCAGAACTCTATCTTATTAGTTATGATGGTACCAAACGTCTTTTTTTGAGGAGATCGTTAGTTGATGAGATGGATTGGAATAATGATGGTGCAATAGTCTCTTCAGAGCAGCTTTATAGTATTCAACAACTACAGTTACAGTGAGTGGATGCTGGTTATGATCATACGTTTGCTTGAGGGTGAGCTTTTGATGGTGTGATAGATACGTGGCGATGTGATGCAGAAATTTGATATGATTATTGTTCTGGATGATACCCAACATCATCCAATGAGATTGCTAATACTTATCGCTCTGCATGATACCAGTTTCCTGCTCAAAACGATCCACGGATAGATTTGTTTGGTAGTGATATTACGGTTTCTGACTGGGAGATTATGATAGCTCCTGATGCTGATTATGCACTTGCGTGGGCAGATGACGTGAAGCAGATTAGTCCCTTTGTGACTATTAATCTTACAGCAAAACTTTATGCTGAAAACTGGGCACATAGGATTGGTGATGTACAGGTGGAGAATTTTTCTCTTCCATTGCAGACGACCTTTGCGATGAAACAGTTTTATAGGTAGGCGATGGTGAAAGGTTGTGAAGCATTGTATTAAAGTAGTGAAAAATTGTTTACTTGTTTGTATTATTATCCAAAAATATGAATCAGACACAGTCCGAGAGAGATGTAAGAATCGCGAAAATATGACAAATGAAGTCGTACGGTGTGATACCGTATGCTCAGTCGTTTGATAAAGTAGAGATGATAGGTGATATTCTGACTCATTATCCACAGCAGATAGAGGAGGGTCAGGCTCATGATTTTCGTGATATCAATGATATTGTACTTGATCCTATTGAGGGAGTAAAAACTGCTGGTCGTTTGACACTATTTCGTAGTCATGGAAAACTCTCGTTTGGAAAACTCATGGATGAGAGTGGTGAGATACAACTTATGTTCCATAGGGATGTAACAACTATAAGGATGATGAAGGGTGATGAAGGGTGATGAAGGATGATGAAGGATTTTGCTGTATTGGAAAATGATGCCGGTGAAGAGATGACTGCCTATAAATTTCTCGATAAAATGGTGGATGTGGGTGACTGGATAGGTGTGGAAGGGGAGCTATTTTACACCCATAAGGGAGAGTTGACGATCTTGGTGTCTACATATACTTTCTTATCAAAAGCAGTTCGTCCTCTGGGAGATAAATATCATGGTATCGGTGAAGACAATCAAGAAGCTGCGTATAGACAGCGTTATCTGGATATGGTACACAATCGTGAGAGTTTGGAGAGAATGAGACTGAGAGCAGACTTTATTCGTGTTTTGAGAGAGTTTTATCGATCCAAAGGGTTTATTGAGCTCGATACTCCGATTTTGGGAAATAGTGCTTCGGGTGCTGCTGCGAAACCTTTTGTAACACATCATGAAGACTTTGATCAGGAGATGTATCTACGCATCGCTCCGGAGATAGCACTCAAGATGGCGACAGTTGGAGGTCTAGAAAAAGTTTTTGAAATTGGCAAAGATTTTCGTAATGAATGATCAAGTCCGAGTCATCATCAGGAGTTTATGGTAGCAGAACATTATGCTGCGTATCGAAATTATGAAGACAATATGCGTTTCACGGAAGAGATGTTTGATTATTTATTTGATCAAATTCCTGGACTCAGTAGAGTAGTAGAGGTCGCTGATAAGGAGTGAACTGTCCGTGAGGTAGATTTTGCTACACCATGGGAGAGGATAGATTATATCGCTAGAATCCAGCAGGATAGTGGTATCGATGTGAGTCAGTATGGTCCAGATGATGCAGATATTCTCAGGCAGAAGATTAGGGAGATGGGCCATGAGTGGACAGGACTAGACATCCAAACCACTGCTACGATGATTGATTATCTGTACAAAAAAGTTACCAGACCGAAAATCGTGGGTCCAGCGTTTATCTACAACTATCCCAAAACGATGCAGCCTCTGGCTCGTACGAGTGATGTAGATGATCAGATTGTAGAACAATTCCAAGCAATCGTCAATGGATGGGAAATACTCAAAGCGTATTCAGAACTCGTTGATCCGATCGAGCAGCAGGCCAACTTCGATGCGCAGAGTGACGCACTTGCCAAAGGTGACGATGAAGCAACCAAGGGAGACGACGAATTCGTCCGTGCCATGGAATACGGTATGCCTCCGCAGTCAGGACGAGGGATGGGTCTGGATAGAATCTTGGCTATGCTGACGGAGCAGAAGAATATCCGTGATGTGATCCTCTTTCCAATGATGAAGCCGATTAGGAAGGACCACGAAGGAGATGAAAGAGAGTGAGGGGAGGTAGAAGGATAAGATTTTAGTTTGTTTTTGGACTTATGAAAATAGCGATTTGTTCTGATAGTCATGATCACATCGAGAATATTAACAAATTTTGTGATGATATAGTGACGAGAGATGTGGATTTTCTGATTCATTTGGGGGATTTTATTGCTCGCTGATTTTATGATATATTCTCTCTTGGTATTCCTTGTCATTTTATACGAGGTAATAATGATGGAGAGAAAGTTGGTATTATGAGAATGATTTTTAGTGTAGATTATGCTACTGTTGCTAATACTGTTTTTGATTTTAAAGACATAGATGGCAAGCAATTTTTTCTGTCTCATTATAATGATTTGGCAAAACCTATGGCTCAGAGTGGGTTGTATGATGTGGTATGTTATGGACATAATCATCTGAGACATGAGGAGAGAATAGGCAATACACTCTTGCTCAATCCTGGAGCTATCCAATGAAACAAGGAGAGTTCGAGTTATTGTATCTATGATACAGAGTCTGATAGTGTACATTTTATTGAGTTATAATATTTTCTTATTATGGTGCTCTCTACCCAACCCCCCAAAGGGACGCAAGACTGGTATCCGGAGGAGTATAGGATCAGAAATTATATTTTCCAGACACGACGTCGCGTGTGTCAATCTTTCTGATATGAGGAATACTTGTGACCGCTCGTCGAGTCAGCAGCGATTTGGCAGGCGAAGTCAGGAGAAGATGTGGGATGATCGGAGCTCACTCGTCTGACGGATAGAGATGGCAATATCTCTGAGCTTGCGCTTCGTCCAGAGATGACTCCATCAGTGACTCGTATGGTAGCTGCTCGCTATCCTCAGCTTCCCAAGCCGATCAGATGGTTTAGTATTGCGAATTTTTATCGTAATGAGAGACCACAGCGTGGACGCAATAGGGAGTTTTGGCAACTCAATGTGGATCTTTTTGGAGAGACAGGGGAGAGGGGGTTACTGGAGATATTGCAACTGGCGATGGAGCTGATGATCGCTTTCCAGCCCCCCAAGGACTCATGGTCGCTCGCGCTCAATCATCGTGGTTTGATCAATGCGGTACTAGATTCACTCGATATAGACAGTAGTAGACAGACTGATGTGGTGAGGACGATGGATAAATTTCATAAATTGGACTCGAAAACATTTGATGATATTCTTGTCGGATATGGGCTTTCTGCTAAGCAGGCGCATTCTATTAGAAATTTTCTTGTCTGTGAAAATGTAGAAAGAGTAATAGAACAGTTTCCCAGTGTAGCTGATCATGTGGCAGTGATGGAATTGCAGCAAACTATAGATGATTTGAAAAAACTGGATTATAGTGATGTAGTGAGATTTGATGCATCGCTGATGAGAGGATTTGATTATTATGATGGAGTCGTATTCGAGGTTTTCGATCATCATCCGGACAATAATCGTGCACTGTTTGGAGGTGGATGTTATGATGGTCTGGCGGATATCTTCGGAGTCAAGGATTCGATCAGTGCGGTGGGTTTTGCGCCCGGTGATGAGACGATGAAACTTTTCTTAGAGAGCCGATGATTACTCGATCAGGCGAATCAGCAGGAGGAGAAGTATTATATTCCACTCTTGGATGAGGGATTGTTTGATAAAGTCCAAGTAGTAGCTCGTGATATGAGAGAAGAGAATAAGATAGTTGCGACAGGACTTAAGACGCAGAGGTTGGGGAAGGCTTTTGAGCAAGCAGAGAAACAGTGATATAGTCATGTCGTGATGGTCTGGGAGGACGAGACCAAGATCAAGGACTTGCGTACGGGTCAGGAAGAGATTTTGGATTAAGGTATTGTTTTGAGATGGTGTTTTGGTTATAGTATATTTCACTTCATTTTTTGGTGATAATCTATGGTAACAATCAACGATATCAAGCTGCCACCGCATCATGTCGATGCTGAGAAAAGTACGATAGCAGGTGTCTTGCTCGATAATGAGATGATGTATGTGTATGATGGTTTTGCGCTGACATCGAGCGATTTCTATACTCGTGCACATGCGAGTATCTATGAGGCGATGCAGCATCTCTGGTCTTCACGTACGGTGATCGATGCAGTCACACTGTCGAACGAACTGGGTAAGATGAAAGTACTGGATGATGTAGGTGGTGTAGACTATCTCTATGAGCTGAGTACCTATGTCCTGAGTACGGCTAACTGCCCGCAATATGCACAGATTGTGAAAGAGAAATCAACACTCAGAAAGGTGCTCAATACCTCTCAGGCAATCATCGGTGATGTGTATGATGAAAAAGATACCATGGATATCCTCCAGTCTATCGAAAAAAGAATTTTCGATCTGACCCAAGTCAACGTCTCGGATCGTGTTCGCCATATTAGCGATATTCTCAATCAGAGAGTCGAGGAGTATACGGCGATTGTGGATGATCCAACCAAGGCTGATCTTGGCAAAACATTTTCTGGGTATGCTAAGCTGGATGACATTTTGAGTGGTTTCAAGCCTGGTGAACTGATCATCCTGGCAGCGAGACCATCGATGGGAAAGACGGCTTTTTCGCTCAATCTCCTGATGAATGCTGCTATCGAACAGTCCAAAGCAGTAGCGTTCTTCTCACTCGAGATGACGGCAGAGCAAATTGTCGATAGAATTCTCTCCACGCTGGCTCGTATCCCTATCAACAAACTTTCGAAAGGACAGATTGATGATGGCGATTTTGCTCGCATCGGTGATGCAATGTCCAAGCTCGAAGGGACGGATATCTATGTCGATGACAAAGGCTCCGCTACCATCGCTCAGCTTCGCTCCAAACTCAGAAGACTCAAAATAGAAAAGGGAAATCTGGACTTGGTGGTGATCGATTATCTGCAGCTGATGGGTGCTGGTAATAGTAAGTTTGCCGGTAATAGAGTGATGGAAATGTCTGAAATCTCTCGTTCTCTCAAAGAACTTGCCAAAGAACTTGGTGTACCGATCATGGCACTGTCACAGCTCTCTCGTAACGTCGAAAGTCGTATCGACAAACAGCCACAGCTGTCTGATCTGAGAGATTCGGGTGCGATCGAACAGGATGCAGATAGTGTCCTCATGCTCTATCGTGAAGAATATTATGATCCTGATACGGATAGAAAATGAGCCACAGACGTCTTGATACGTAAAAATAGAAATGGTCCGATCGATGATGTGGAACTGTTTTTTGATGCTCCGACGATGAAGTTTGTGGATTTGGGCGCATAGATCCGAATCAAGGATAAATAGAGTAAATCGTGTAAATAGAGTAAATAGTTTTTGTTTGGAATTATTTAGATGCATATCTGGGGGAGTGAATCAGCTAGAGAAGAAGGCAAAATCTTCACTCGTGATGTGGATGATAGAGCTTTTTCCTATCCAGATTTTGCTGTACCAGTATATCAGAAGCGTCAGCGGAAATGGACCGAATGGAAAGATGTGGGACAGAAGATGAGTGTACCGATGGTGGGGAAAACTCTCTCTTATATAGATGTACCAAATAGTGATGCTCTCAGTGTTTTGAGTCGGTATCAGTGAATGGATGAGGAGAGCGGCGAAGTGTATAGTTATGTGCATCGTGCAAATCAGGATGCCGTTGAAAGTGTGAATGAGGTTTTTGCGACAGGACTTGAAGTGGAGGTTAGGAATGGGATTAATGTTATTACGGGAGCAGAAGGTGCAAAAGGAGCAGAAGGTGCAAAAGCAATGGATCTTTTGTTTATGCTTCAATTATTGTGGGGGAAGTGGGAGGAGAGAGATGATGTACTTCATGGTATCAAGATAGCAATACCATTGATTAGCTCGACGATGCAGTATCAGCAGACTATTGAGACTATGGTAGAAGAGTTGCGTACCATGGATATCGTGATCAAAATGGATGTGATCGAGACCGATGATGGGGTCGTGATCCAGCTCGCTAGTCGTGATATGTGTCTGCTCGAACAGTTTGCTCTGTGGTACAAACCTCTTGCAAGCTGGTCTGTGATCAGTACAAAGGATTTCACGCAGTCGTTGGTAAGCTCGTTGGAAGAGTTTTTGGGACAGAAGATAGAGCTAGCTGCAGATCAGATGATCAAAATCGGTACTGTCCAATAAGATGATGGGGCATTGGTGTAATCGGTAACACTACGGTCTTCGGAACCGTCATTGTGGGTTCGAACCCTGCATGCCCTGAACTAAAGCTAAAAGCACAAATCATAGAGTAAAAATGTTGATGGAACTGCTTGCAACAATGGGGGATAATCCTATACTGCAGGTAGTTTTTCTTATCTTGTGATTTGCATATGGAACGAGGACGAGGCACCAAAAAATCAGATAAGACATCGTTTTGGTATCAGTTCGTGGTGATGGGTCTGGTGTTGTTTTTTTCGTATGCTGTAATTTCGTTGGTTGCGTATGTGTTTGGTGTGTTTCGTCATGGTGTGGATATTTTCAATCCAGAAAGTCGTGATTTGGATAGATTGGCGACATATATTTGGCCGTTTGATCAGGGATTAGCAGAGTTTGCGGATGATGCACATCAGCTGTTGGATGCATATTTGGCAGAGGAGAACATCTTTCAGACCCAGCGTGAACGTGTCGATAGTGTGTGGAAATACATCGCTGACAACCATAAAAGACTCTCTTCACTCGGTTTCAGTCAGTACGATGATCTTTTTGCTACGATAGCATCACTGTATCCGTATCGTGATGAGGTGTATCAGTTGCTCGGGAGCGAACAATCCTTCACTTATCTGATTGCTCTCCAAAACACAGGAGAAAGACGTCCGAATGGTGGATTTTTTGGATCATTTGTGATTATGACGATAGATAAGGGGAAGATCACGACATTTCAGCCAGTGGACTCTTATTTTCCCGATAGTATTGCGCCTGGAGTCCGTATTCCAGGTCCTGTCTGGTGAAATTTCTTTTTGGATGATAATCAGGTGGGTTTCGTCGCTGGTAATAAGTATGGTTTTACAGACATAGATGGACGCAATCTCAAGGCGTTGTATGAGACGATTTTTCACCAAGCATATAATCCAGATACGGTCGCGCGCGGTGTGTATGCGGATGTCTGGCCATCACTGACCAATAAATATATCAAGGGTGTAATCTTCCTCAGATCGGATATGTGGGAAGATGTGATACCGGGTTTTGAGCAGAAGGCGCGAGAGTGGCAGTTCGTCAATGCGACGATAGATCTCATCAGAGGAGAGGACCGTACCAATAAAAAGGAACTCTACCTGGGTGATATGACGACGTATTTTGATGAACATCGTACAGAGCTTATGCTATCTATCCTGACTCACATACGTGATATCAGAGACAAACATCAGATCAATATCTATCTTTCGAATGTATCTGATGGGCTCAATTCATGGCTTCGTGATTGGCATTTTACGACGACGTATGATACACAGTCGATGTATTTGCGAGATTTCAACCGCTCGTATAGCAAAGTTGATAGATTTATGACCAAAGAAGTTATCATCCACAATGATGCGTGACAGGTAGTGGGTGAGTATGTGAACCAAGATATTCTCTCAGTACGTGGTCGAGGGTCAGGGACATATACGATTGATATTTACTATCATGTGAACGTACCACAGGTCTATCGTGATTTTATGCAAACGATGGCAGACTTATATGGTGTACAGCTGACGGATAGAGAGCGTTCGATTCTTCACTTACAGCCGAATCAAGCAGGTGTGCTGCGAGCGACACAGGGACTTATCTATCTTCCATGACAGTGGTTTGTAGATCAGGTGACTGGTGATGTTTTTGGTGTGACGGATAATTATTCTCCCTTTGCTCGTATTGTGACGTATCACGCTCAAACACCCTATAATAATAGTACTTCTCAGGTTACGCTTACTGTTACTATACCATAATACTTTCTTTTTGTCACTATTCTATATCGTATAATAGAAAAATTTGGCTAGCGATGAGTTAGCCTTTTTTGTTTTCTGACTCTTGTTTTGTGTGTGGATACGAGTATGCTGACATCACGAAATAAAAATAACCTTTCATAAAAATCAAACTCACTCGAGGTGAGCTATGTCATGAGGTATTCCCTGTGATGTGGAGATCATTTCAAACTACCATCTGTTTTCCCTACCAAGGGAGAAGCTGATATTTGCAGTATGATGGTGGGAGGAATTTGCCGATATGAGATGATAGATGTGAAAATCTCAACCATCGTGAGCGATCAGATGAACAACTAGCGTAGTGTTAGTCATTCATCTCATCGAATACGATGACGGTGCCTCCCGCCTATGCGGGAGGTGTCTGACGTATTCGTCGGCATCTTTTTTTGTATGGGCAAAATCAGAATGATGGGAGGTTGGGATGATGGGATAAATTTCCGTGTATCAAAAAAACCACTCAGACGCCGATTCGGGTTGAGTGGTGAAAGATACTTATACATAATCGCTATAGATGGAATACTGATCGAATGATTGTACCATTCTCAATGCTCATTTTCCCTCTTCGGTATATTTTATTACATGTATTGATTGTGAATTTTGCCTGATACCCTTCTTGCCACAATCTTTTTTTCATGTTTTTTACCGGATTATTGCTGAAATCTCCTATTGCTCTTCTTTTGATTTTTTTTCTTTCAGATTTTGTTAACCTTGTTGTTTTCATTTTGTTGTTTTTATATTTTATGGTTGCTCAACCTTACAAATCAGAAGTTCTTTTTCTGTTTTGGAGCATGCTGAATATATATATGGATATAGAAGTCAATACTTTGTTGTCAGAAAAAGATCCCTGATCGGAGTCGGGGATGACAATATACTGGTCAGGTTGCAAAATCCTCTGTCACTGCGTGACATCTGTCCGCTTCGCGAGACTAAAGACCTTTAGGAGAGGAGAACCTAGATGGTGAAACCAATTTTTTGATACACATCATTGATCTTGGCTTGAGCGATGGCATTTGCTTTATTCTTATTTTGTGCAAGCATATCCACAATTTGCTCATCAGAGATAGTGTGATACTTCTCCTGGATAGGTGTGAGTAGGGCAGTGACTTTCTCGTAGAGATAATCTTTGGCTCGTTTGAATGAGAGGCCACCGTCGGTGTATTTAGCTCTGAGCTCTCTGTCCTCGTCAGGAGTTAAGAACAGGCGGGTGATGGCGTAGACGTTGCAGGTGTCGGGGTCTTTAGGAGCTTCGATAGGTTCGAGTGAAGTGGGGATTTTTTTGATCTTTTTCATGAGGTCTTTGCCCTCATCGAGCATACCGATATAGTTGTTGTATGATTTGGACATTTTGCGGCCATCGATGCCAGGGATGGTGCCAACTGATTCGCTGATGATAGATTCGGGGAGGATGAATGTCTCGCCGAACATATTGTTAAATTTGCCAGCTATGTCTCTGGTGTATTCGACGTGCTGTTTTTGATCTTGACCAGTGGGGACATGAGTAGCATCGTAGAGGAGAATGTCCGCAGCCATCAAGATGGGATAGGTAAATGTACCCACACCGATGTCTGATGCCTTACCTTGGTCAATAGCAGCTTTGTAGGCATGCATGCGCTCCATAAATCACATGTGCGTAATACATCCGAGTACTCGTTCGAGTTGTGCATGAGCAGGGATATCTGCCTGATTGTAGATGAATACATCGTCGGGATCGATACCGCATGCGAGATAGAGTTTGAGCGTATTCAGTGCATTGCGACGAAGTGATCCGTCTTGGACTTTGTTGAGTGAGTGCATGTTAGCTACGAAGAGAAATTTTTCTGCTTCTGGATGAGCGAGACACATATCATGAAATGGCTTGACTGCGCCGAAATAGTTACCTAAGTGGAATTGGTCACTCGTGACTTGGCAGCCCGTTAAAATTCTCATAGTTTTTTGTGATTATAAAAAGATTTTTTTTATGTTACTTTTTTCTACCAGCGAAAAAAGTAACCAAAAACGCCTCGTCTCGCAGCCCGCGCGTGCTCGACACCTGCTTCGGGTATTGTAGCTCGGTGGCATTTTGCGTCTGTGATTTCGACTGTTTTCCAGAGTATATTTTATCTTGCAAGATGCAAGAGTTTCCTATAGAATGATTTACGTTTTAGCTTCTTTTGCTGTGCAATGAAGTGGATATATAGTTTGTGGTTTGTGGTTGGTGGTCTGTGGTTCGTGGGTTTGGTCTCTGCTGAGCCGACGATCGTGGTAGATCCTATTACGAAAACTATTACGGTGATAGATGATGAAGGAACCACTACTGTCACTGAATCGACAGATGAGACAACTACCGAAGAGGAAATAACTGACTCGGGTGATGATGCTTTGACGGAGTTTGATAGAGCGCTTTCGTGGATGTATGCTAATGGTTTGACCAAATACAATACATCAGACGCCTATATGCCGTTCAACTCACTGACGCGTGAGCAGTTCGCGAAGATGGTACGTCAATTTTATGTGACGATGGGCTATGATACCAGCACCAAGAATACTGCATGTGATTTTACTGACATCGATAATGCAGATCCTACGTTGGTGCCTCACATCCTCGAGACATGTCGTCTGGGTATTTTTAGAGGATATAATGGCTTATTTATGCCGTTTAATCAGATTACGAGAGCAGAAGTACTGGCTGTGCTCCTCAGAATATATAATCAGGCAAAACTGGACGAGACCAAGAATCCATGGTGGCTGGACTACTATACACAGGCGCAGGGTTTGGGAATCACGGATGAAACTATCCAAGCTAATATGGATCAATCAGCTAATAGGTATACGATTGCGATGTATATCTGGAGACTGCGCAATGTGATTTTGGAAGAGAAAAATGATGGTACCAGTACTGCTACGAGTGTAGAAAAAGATGATACAAGTAATTTGACGGATACTAGTAGCGATGCGTTGGTGATCGATGGTGATGCTGTGCTACTGGAAGCGATCCATAGTATGTATGAAGATGGGATGATTATGTTCGATGCGTGGGATGATAGTAAGCTTTATAAAACTATCACTCGTGCAGATGTTGCTCGTATATTAGATAGGTTTGGACAGCTCTATATAACTGATTATGTTGTCAAAGATGTACCTTTGACATGTGATTTTGCTGATATTCGTGATCTTGATGCTGCCACCCAAAAGAGCATCAAGCAACTCTGTGCTATGAATGTCATGAAGGGCGATGCAGTGTCTGGTAATTTCTTCCCTACACAGGTGCTGACCAAGGCACAGTTTGTCACAACGGTAGTGAGGATGATGGATGGTGTACTCGATGAGACCACTAATCCATGGTGGGAAAACTACTATCAGAGAGCGCTTTCGTGGAAGATCATCACCTCACAGGATAGGGCATCGTTCGAGAGAGAGATGTCTATGATTGAAGTGATAGGTTTTATGCATAAGCTCAAAATTCATGCTATTTTGGGTGCTTCGACGACTTCTACTGAACTACTGACTAATGAATTTGTGAGAGTGATAGAAAATAGTGATGGTGAGATCAAAGCATATATTGATAGTAATTTTCTCAGAGATATAGATAGTAAGATTGGTTATATTACGCTAGATACTGATCAGAGATATAAGGTCACGAGAGACCATATAGAAGAATATACGAATGCTCGTTTGGCATGGTATGGGACGATTTCTGATCCTATTACGGATGCTGAAAAAGGCTCAGTACGATTTTTGACACAAAAGGGCCATGTCATCCAAGGTACTATCAGACTGACTGATGTTGATCAGTACTACACTATTATGCCTGATGAGAATAGTTATTACTGGTATACTATCATCAAGGCTGCGAGAGACTAATTTACCACTGATATGATACATATAATGCAGATACATCGTATTACGATAGGATGAGATGCTTCTTCGAAAGAAGTGGACACAACTTGACAGAAACAAAAAGGAGACTCTTCTTCTGTGGGCGATAGATCACATCGCCCAGTATCGTTCCATACTTTTGTGGGACAGTATTCTATCAAACAAAAATTGCAGACTGCTATCACGGCAGCGCAGCGTGATGGGCGTGCATTGGGTCATGTACTTTTTATGTGACCGAGTGGATATGGTAAGACGACACTTGCACAACTCGCTGCAGATGCTATGGGCAGTAGATGTGTCGTCCTAACTGCATATGCACTTACCAAGCCGGCCGACCTTCTCTCTCTCCTGCCTACATTGGGGTCTGGTGATATACTTTTCGTAGATGAGATACATCGTATCAAACCTCTTATGGAGGAGATCCTCTACACTGCGATGGAGGATAGGCGCATCGATATGATTATGCCCGATGGATCCCATATCAATATTCCCCTGGAATCTTTTACGCTGATCGGTGCCACGACTCAGTCGCACAAGCTCACTGCACCACTCAAAAATAGATTTGTCTATCAGTTCCATATGGAGCCATATGTGATGGATGAAGTAGAGGAGATGGTTCGTTTCCATCTGGATCTTCTAGATGTGACATATGCTGATGAGGTGATCTGATCGATAGCTCGTCATACGGATACAGTCCCGAGAATGATCAAAAATACAACCATTACCATCAGAGACTGGATGTCTAGTGTGGAGAGCGAAATATTTGGTGTGCGTGAATGGGAGAATTTCGTGACTCGGTCATCGGTCAAACAATATGGTCTGACGTCGCTTCACGAACGTTATTTGGATGTGCTTAGGCAGCACGATGGGCGTGCGGTGGGTCTGCAGACGATAGCTATGATGCTAGAGATAGAACCATCGATTATTGAATCTGATGTGGAGCCCTTGCTTATCAAGCAAGGATTGGTGGAGAAAACGAGTAGGGGTAGGAAGATTAATTTAGCTTCCCCAAATAATATCAACTAATCCTATAGCTAATCAGCTTCATAGAGAAACCATTAATATTCTATCTCAAGGAGAGAAACTATTTTTATGTTGTGATAGAGCTAATGGAATAGATGCTGCTGCAGTATTTCCATTTATATGGACATTTTTTATTACTTTTTTATCATCTATTCAGATTTTTTGAGATATTTCATCTATCATATTTGCATTTGCTTGATGGGGAACAAGATAATCAAACATAGAAATATCTAAGTTATTCTTTTTTATATAATCCATAATTACTTCAACTACGTATTTTACTCCAAATTTATACACATCAGGTCCATTTAATTGAATTGTAGTATCCATTGTTTCACTGCCATAAAATGGTGACTTTTGATGAGCTGATAAGAGATGATTTGGAAATGAAGCAGATACACCTCATTGTACACCAAAGTTAGATTTTACATAATCCAGTAAAACAGCACCAGCCGCATCTCAAAATAAAACACCAGTTTTTGGATTTTTAAAATCTATTGCACGACTCATTACATCAGTTCAAATGATGAGAGTTTTTCATCGTGATCAAGATTTTTGTAATAACGCTGATTGATGTAGGCCTGTTATAAATCAGACACAGGCATTATTGATATCATTTGTAGCCCCAGAATGACCGAGATATTCAGCAACATGGTAAGATATTCATGGATAGAAATATGGTCCAGTAAATGTTCCTACAATAATAGAATGTAAATTATCAAATATTTCTTTTCCATATTCTTCTTGCATATTTTTAACAACTTCTATTGCCATAGTTGCTGCATTTTCAGACTGATCAGCCCATTTTCTCTCATGTATTCATGCTCTCAGGGCTTTTGCTGTGATATCATCTTCTGTATATATCTTTCATTCTTTGTTTTTTGATCCAATATGAAGTTTCGCAATGTCTTCATTTGTTACTATCTTTTTTGGTTCATAGTGTGATAATGCAGATATTACTGATTTCATTATTTTTTTTCTATATATAAACTTTTTCATATTATATATTTTATCTTTTTTGTCAATATTAAAAAACTGAATTCTATTTCAAAATAGCACACTAGCATAAATCTCTTAATAGGAGTATAATCTATAGGATTTATACTCTATGTACTAGGTTATTATGAAACACTTAAGCTATGAGGAATGTGTACGTATCGAAGTATTGGTAGGTGAAGGTTATTCTCATAGACGTATTGGAACAGTCCTATGAAGAAGTAATGGAAGTATTTCTCGTGAAATAAGAGAATATAGTATGAATGGAATCTATATTGCATCACTTGCATACCTCAAAAGAACCATAAAGAGACAGTTATGCAATAGTCTTATGCGCTGTAGAATAGACGAGTGAAGTGATCTAGCACAGTATACAATAGACAAGATGAAGCTCTATTGGTCACCAGAACAAATAGCAGGAAGGTGGAAGAAAGAGACATGAGAAACTATTTCAAAGGACACTATCTATAGGTACATTAAGATACATCATCCAAAGTTAGTACCTCAATATTTCAGAAGAAAATGAAGAAAATATAAGTATAACAAAGAACCCTGTGATTATATCTATAACCGTATTAGTATTCATGAGAGGCCAGACATAGTGAAGAATAAAGAAAGAATAGGCGATCGAGAATGAGATACAGTTATAGGAAAATGAAGAACATGAGGTTTTGTGACTCTCAATGAAAGGAAGAGTGGTTATGTGCTAGCTGGGGTCATTAAGAAAAAGAAAGCGCAAGAGGTGTTATATGTGATGGAAAAGTTATTCAATGAGGTATCTGAAGGTATAAGAAAAACCCTCACCTTAGACAACGGCAGAGAGTTTTCTGAGCATTATATGTTGAAGCCATTGTGCGGGTTAGACACATACTTTGCAGACCCATGATCACCCTGACAAAGATGAGCAAATGAGAATACAAATGGCTTACTGAGACAATTCTATCCAAAACGTATGAGTCTTGCAAATATTCAGCAAGAACACCTTGAATACTATGTAAGTCTCCTTAACAATAGACCAAGAAAAAGATTGGGTTATGCTACTCCAATAGAGGTTCTTGCTGAATATAATGAGTGTGTGGATTTGAATTAGAATCTAGTAAATCCCACATTACGTGTAGGACTTTTTATTGATTAGGTGAATTATGTTCCTTAGAAAGGAAGATCTTCATCTTCTTCTGGTTTTGCGGTAGTACCACTTCCCTTTTCTACTCTCCAAGCAGAGATAGAATTGTAGTATCTGCCGTTATATTCTCTTGAGCGAGAGTTGAAGAATACTACTATGATATATATCGTAAAGTCAATGGTAATTTTTTTGGTTTTTGTGGTATTTGCTTTTCTCATGAGTATGGTGTACGTTACGATCTTATTCTGTTATATTCTTGTATTCTATGGCTCGCAAACAATCTCTTCCTACTCGTGCAGAAAATTTTTCTGAATGGTACAATCAGCTCGTCGCTCAGTCCTGACTGGCTCAAACATCAGAAGTCCGTGGTTGTATGGTTATCAAACCCTATGGCTTCGCTCTCTGGGAAAATATCCGTGACAGACTCGATCAGATGTTCAAAGTCACAGGACACAGTAACGCATATTTTCCACTCCTTATCCCCAAATCATATCTCTCACAAGAAGCTGACCATGTCGAATGATTTGCCAAAGAGTGTGCAGTAGTTACTCACTATAGGCTCAAAACCTCTGGTGATGGTCAGGGAGTAGAAGTCGATCCTGATGCCAAACTCGAAGAAGAACTCATCATCAGACCCACGTCGGAGACCATCATTTGGCGTACGTACCGCGACCGAATCCAGTCTCACCGTGATCTGCCCATACTCGTCAACCAGTGGGCCAATGTCATGAGATGGGAGATGAGGACGAGAATGTTCCTCCGCACATCAGAGTTTCTCTGGCAAGAGGGTCATACTGCTCATGCGACGGCTGATGAGGCGATCCATGAAGCGAGACAGATGCTCGATGTCTATCAGGATGTCATGGAAAATTTCTTAGCTATCAGTGGTATCCCTGGACACAAATCTCCTGGCGAACGTTTTGCGGGCGCAGAAGATACACTGACGATAGAAGCCATGATGCAGGATGGTAAGGCACTCCAGAGTTGTACGTCACATTTTTTGGGGCAGAATTTTGCCAAGGCGTTTGATGTGACTTATACTACCGCTGATAATCAGAAGGAATATGTGTGGGCTACGTCATGGGGGATGAGTACGCGCATTATTGGTGGACTCATCATGTCTCATTCGGATGATAAGGGACTAGTGTTGCCACCAGCGATAGCTCCTGTTCATGTGGTGATTGTCCCGATTTTCAAAACTCCTGAAGAGCTGGCTGCACTCCATGCGGCGCTGGATGATCAACTCTGGAAACTCTCGCTCCATATCGATTCTGAGCGACTGGGTGATGTAGATATCCCGCTCGTGATCCAGTGGGATGAAGATGATAGCAAATCCTTTGGTTGGAAGATGACTGATCATGAGCTTAGAGGCGTGCCTGTCACGCTGGCGGTGGGTGCAAGAGATGTGGAGTCAGGATCCGTGCAGTTGGTGATCAGAGATCAAGAAGACAAACAGACGACCACCATCGATCAGCTTGGCACTGCCATCGTAGATCAGCTTGGGCGTATGCAGGTGAGACTTTTTGCAACGAGCAAAACAAGAAGAGAAGATAACACCGTCAGTGTCGATACACGAGAGGATTTTATTGCAGCACTTGATGCAGACCAATTTGTTTTAGCTCATTGGGATGGGACGGTCGAGACGGAAGAAGCTATCCAAGAACTTACCAAGGCGACTATTCGTTGTATCCCTTTCGATCAAGTCCAGGAAGATGGTGTTTGTATCCATACAGGCAAACCTAGTCAGGGAAGAGTGATTTTTGCAAGATCATACTAGCATTGCAAATCCATTCTAAAACAATACACTCCAAATTCATTAAATTCATTTAGTGATTTATTATTCGCCAATATATGACTACTCCACAGTGGCTTCGTTCGTTTGCTCGAGAAGCGTATGATCTTATTAGTTTTTTCGTCTTTGTGCTGGGTATTATGTTGTTTGTCAGGTTTTTCATCTTCAATCCTTTTACTGTGATTGGATCCAGTATGAAAAATACCATCCACGATGGTGACCTCCTCATTATCAATAAGCGAGACAATTATATCAATAATTACCATAGAGGTGATGTGCTTGTATTTGTACCTGAAGGAAAAACAGACGCCTTTATCAAAAGAATCGTGTGACTTCCAGGAGAAACTGTAACCATCATGAGTGGTCATGTCACTGTGTGTGACACTGATACTACTCATTGTCAGGTATTGGAAGAGGATTATCTTGATATCGGAACTACAACCGACGCCGTATGTAATAAAGACACCTTTGTGATAGAGTCTGGTTTTTTTGTTTTGGGAGACAATAGGGGTGGAAGTACAGATTCTCGTTGTTGTTTCGGTACGGAATGCAGTGATAATAGCATCTATACTGTAGAAAAGGACAATATCATCGGGAAAGCATCTCTGAGACTCCTGCCAATGAGTGATATGAGAACATTCTAAATTATTACTTTCTTATTATCCTAACACATCCTATAAAGATGCTACCTATCGTCCGTACCATACTTACTGCTTATTGGAGGAAGGGTATGCTCTGGCAGTTTTTGTGATTGGGAGTGTTGGTAGGACTGTTTAGTATTATTGCTGTCAGTATTAGTCTCTGAGAATCCTCTAAAGTCATGACGGATGTATGGATGACAGGTATTGAGATGGTGGGTCTCATGAGCGTTATTTTTTTCGTAGCTACTGCATGGAGAAGAGCGTGTCACGACCATACCGTCCATCTTCTTCTCACACATTACCATCGTAGAGTTGCTATCTATGTAGCATATTTTCTTGCATATCTCACGCTCATTGCAGCTCTTTATTCTCTTATGATATTTATTGCTATCCTTACGATGTTCATAGCAGGGTATCCACCATTGATATGATTCTTTGGTGCAGTCTGACTCAGTTTTGTCAAAATGATCGGCCTGACAAGTGTTGCGCGGGTATTGGGAACTATTATGTCTGGCTACCTTGCGAGTATCATCACACTTGTGGTGTATGTGATCGGACATAGTACGGGTTTTATTGCGTACTATTTTCACATACAAGATCACACTATATGATCTGTGATTGGGAGAGTTCTCTATTATATATTTCCTAATTTTCAAGTGCTTGATAGTCATCCTTTTTTAGCAGCAACCGCTTCATCTCTTGACATCATTCTGGGAATTAGCATAATGATCATATATAGTGTGATTGTAATGTATATGGGTGCATATATCATACGTCATCAAGAGCTTTAGATTATGAAGCAATCATCATGGCTGGTATCCTTGGATCATTTGATCCCAATCTCAAACAGGAGCAACTTGCTAAATATCAGGTTAAGTTTGGTGTAGATGGTGTTCACCTTATTCAAAGGAGTAAATTTTTTCTTTTTGTCAAAATTATTATTCCACTTATACTCTATATACTGCTGTATACAGTGACTATGATTGGTGTTGGTTACTTTTCTGCGAGTGATCCACAGGTGATTGGATATAGTGCTATTATAGGTCTTCTTTTTGTTTTGATACTTTTTTTGACACTAAATTTCAAAAGATTGCTTGATTATCTGATGGATTTTATTCTGATTACTCCAGATCAGATTATAGCCTTTAATCAAAAGGGTATCTGGAAGAGATCTAATATTAGTATAGAAACTATCAAAATTAAGTCTATTAGTGTCAGCTATAGGAGTTGGATATTTTCTCTCTTTAATAATGGTGATATTACTTTTTTGTCTGAATGAGACTCTAATAATGGTGGAGAGATCCAAGCATTTTATGTATATCAGCCACAGAAAATCAAAGAAAGAATTTATGAAATTATGAATACTGCTGATAGCCACACCCATCCGGCGGTGAATGATTAATGTCCCCTGATAGTATTGACTGTTTTTGATTACTTATCTTCCTAACTTATATTATTGATGTCTCATAAAACGATTGCTATTCCGTATGATGTCTACGAGTCTCAGACGCATCTCCTTTGTTTCATTCCTATGGGTGGTGTAGATAAAACATCTATTTCCATCAAACTTCGTGATTATGCTCTTCATATTTCAGCAACAAGAAACTCCCCAGATACCGATGATGGTTTTGTGTGTATCCAGCATGAATGCTATCGGTGAGAGATCGTTTGTGTAGTGGATCTGCCTACACATATAGATTATGATGGTATTGTATCGACACTTTCTCGTGAGAATATCTTATCCATTCTTATACCCAAAAAAACACATCCCCTAGGGGATGTGCCTCTTACGATCGAATCATAATTTCCATAGAGTGAGTACTCTTCTTTTAAGAAATACTTACCTCACCCCATACATCTCTCTATATTTCTCACTCTCATTATACACATAACCTATAGCATCCTGCATCACATAATCCAAATTCCTATAGGTACTATAGAACATACGAACAGCATCACCCCTACTCAACAATCATGATCCACGAGTAATACCTACATCACGTGCAGTACTCATGTAAGCATCATACCAATGAGCACTACTTGCTTCATCCAAATAGGAATGAAGTATCATTCTCACTACTACAGCAGTAAACTCTTCTTGAGATACAATATCCTGTGGTCTAAACAGATGAGTAGAGGGATCACCCTGCATCAGTCCCAGTTGGTATGCTAATACGATCGATGACTGTAGTGATGGATCTGCATTAGCAAGATCATTATATGCAGGTTCTTCATTATTAGGTGTTCTACAAAGTACATGCATAGCAAACGATGAGAAAAACTTCGCTGCTTCTTCTCTTGTCAAACCATCAGATGGTCTGAAGGCAAGAAGATCATGATACTGGGTAAGGTCATAGACGTATGAGAACAAAAGACCACCTAACAATGCATCATCACCATTGCCAGAGACATCTCCGGTATATGTCCTCGTATAACAGGTGCCATCTACAATACTTTCATTATAGAATCACTCATCTACTGCTGCATCTGATCAATCTATTACTGCATTTGATTCATCCACTGATGTGGTATCTCCAGTAGAAGATGAGCTGGAAGAAGAGGTATCATCTTTGGTCCATCCACCACTATTTCCGCCACCACTTCATCCACCACTACCTCCTGATGGAGGAGTCACGATAACAAGACCACGAGATACGATAGAAGTATTATTACTCTCATCGTCATCAGATGCACTACTGAAGATAGATGCAGCATTGTCTATCGTAGTCTGTCCAGATGCAGGTGTACCTACATGAGCAGTGACCGTGATACTACCAGTATCACCCTGACTCATCGTACCGATAGAAAACACATACGCACTATACCCAGCACTACCACATGATGGATCCAATGTGGTGATATCGATAGCAACTCCATCATGATATGCCATATTATCTTGGAAATTACCCTGACCAAAGATAGAGTCAATATTGTCTATCCATCGCTGTCATCGGTTGCTACCTCCGGTGTATCATACTTCATTAGACAACACATCATAAAAATTACTTGCGCCATAATCATTCACAGCCCGTCGTTCTATTGCATCAGCATACGGACCACTCGTAGAAGTAGCGAGATCTACCAAACACTGATCACCAGGAACACCATATCACTGTCCTACGGTCTGGATGGTATAGGGTACACTAGAGCTGTCTATCACAAGTCCTGTACCAGGTACATCATAGACTACCACATCAGTAATAGTATCACCACTCAGATGAGCATAATCGATAGTATATGTCACTACATCACCTACACCAAGCGAAGCACCAGCAGTAGTACTCTTAGTGACCATAAGATCAGCACTGGTACAGTTGCGTTGAGGGAGAAAGACGGCATTTCTATCTAACCATGCTTGGGTGGTGCTATCATAGCCATCGGTGATGAGGCAGTTAGCATCTATTTCTACATATTTATATCACTGATCAGGCCATGAGGATGCCCAGCTAGTGGGAAGTAATCCGGAAATTTCATTGGTTGATACATCGAAGTAGCTTATACCACTCCAATTACTCCAGCTATCAGGAAGAATGCCGGTGATTTGGTTATTAGAGACAGAAAAATTATATATACCACTCCAATTACTCCAGCTATCAGGGAGAGAGCCAGTGATATTATAGTTATATCATGCATAAAAGCTTTGTATATTACTCCAAGCACTCCGGCTATCAGGCAGAACACCAGAAATCTGATTATCTCATATATCAAAGTAACTGATATTACTCCATGTACTTCGGCTGTCGGGAAGTGTGCCAGATATTTGATTACCTCGAATACCAAATCCATATATAGTACTCCAAGCACTCCAGCTATCAGGGAGAGAGCCAGTGATTTGATTGCTAGAAACATCAAAATAGTTGATATTACTCCAAGCACTCCGGCTATCAGGCAGAACACCAGAAATCTGATTATCTCATATATCAAAATAACTGATATTACTCCATGTACTTCGGCTGTCGGGAAGTGTGCCAGATATTTGATTACCTCGAGCAGAAAAACCCTGCATATTACTCCACGCACTCCAGCTATCAGGAAGAGTGCCAGTGATTTGATTATCAGATATACTAAAATTTTGTATATTACTCCAAGCACTCCAGCTATCAGGAAGAGTGCCAGTGATTTGATTGCTAGAAACATCAAAATAGTTGATATTACTCCAAGCACTCCAGCTATCAGGCAGAACACCAGAAATCTGATTATTTCTTACATCAAAATCGTTGATACTCGTCCACGCACTCCAACTATCTGGTAATATACCAGTTATTTGGTTACCAGAAACGTTGAAATGACTTATATTACTCCAAGCACTCCAACTATCTGGTAATATACCAGTGATTTGGTTGCTCCAAGTTTCAAAATTCTGTATATTACTCCAAGCACTCCAACCATCAGGCAGAACACCAGAAATCTGATTACCTCACACATAGAATCCATAGATATTACTCCAAGCACTCCAGCTATCAGGCAGAACACCAGAAATCTGATTATTTCTTACATCAAAATCGTTGATATTACTCCAAGCACTCCAGCTATCAGGCAGAGAGCCGGTGAGTTGGGTATCGGAGATCTGGAAACTATATATATTACTCCAAGCACTTCGGCTATCAGGGAGAGAGCCAGTGATGCCACTATCAGATAGAGAGAAATACTGCATATAGGTAACATCTGCAAGACTTGCTGGCAGTGTGCCGATGAGATTATTATATCCGAGAGAGACTTGATTGACATGAGGTACGATATCACCGTAGTCACAGCTTAGTCCATACCATCCACAGATATCACTATCTGTATCCCAGTTGGTGTTGGTATACCAGTTAGCACCATCAGTACTATCATAGAGATCTAGCAGTGCTTGACACTCTGCTACAGGTACATTGATATTGGTAGCAGTACTACAGTCTAGGGTAGATGCATACGTAGGAGAGAAGAAGAGTACTCCAGCAGCTATACTAGCACAGAGGAGGAAGTAATACTTGAGTGTTTTGGTAGTCATGATGAAGATAACAGTCATTAATTAAGTAAAATATCATTATCTCCCGATAGGATAATGACATATTGATGAATTGCAAAAAATATCATATAAAAAGAACTGAATTCTATTTCAAAATAGCACACTAGCATAAATCTCTTAATAGGAGTATAATCTATAGGATTTATACTCTATGTACTAGGTTATTATGAAACACTTAAGCTATGAGGAATGTGTACATATCGAAGTATTGGTAGGTGAAGGTTATTCTCATAGACGTATTGGAACAGTCCTATGAAGAAGTAATGGAAGTATTTCTCGTGAAATAAGAGAATATAGTATGAATGGAATCTATATTGCATCACTTGCATACCTCAAAAGAACCATAAAGAGACAGTTATGCAATAGTCTTATGCGCTGTAGAATAGACGAGTGAAGTGATCTAGCACAGTATACAATAGACAAGATGAAGCTCTATTGGTCACCAGAACAAATAGCAGGAAGGTGGAAGAAAGAGACATGAGAAACTATTTCAAAGGACACTATCTATAGGTACATTAAGATACATCATCCAAAGTTAGTACCTCAATATTTCAGAAGAAAATGAAGAAAATATAAGTATAACAAAGAACCCTGTGATTATATCTATAACCGTATTAGTATTCATGAGAGGCCAGACATAGTGAAGAATAAAGAAAGAATAGGCGATCGAGAATGAGATACAGTTATAGGAAAATGAAGAACATGAGGTTTTGTGACTCTCAATGAAAGGAAGAGTGGTTATGTGCTAGCTGGGGTCATTAAGAAAAAGAAAGCGCAAGAGGTGTTATATGTGATGGAAAAGTTATTCAATGAGGTATCTGAAGGTATAAGAAAAACCCTCACCTTAGACAACGGCAGAGAGTTTTCTGAGCATTATATGTTGAAGCCATTGTGCGGGTTAGACACATACTTTGCAGACCCATGATCACCCTGACAAAGATGAGCAAATGAGAATACAAATGGCTTACTGAGACAATTCTATCCAAAACGTATGAGTCTTGCAAATATTCAGCAAGAACACCTTGAATACTATGTAAGTCTCCTTAATAATAGACCAAGAAAAAGGTTAGGTTACACTACTCCGATAGAGGTTCTTGCTGAATATAATAAGTGTGTGGATTTGAATTAGAATCTAGTAGATTTTTATTTGGAGAGAAATAAGATATAATATGTCGCTATTTTATATATTTGAAAAAATCCCACCTTGAGTGTAGGATTTTTACTGATTGGGTGGAATTGTGTACTTAGAAAGGGAGGTCTTCGTCTTCTTCTGGTTTGGTTGTTGTAGTAGCACCTTTTTCGATTCTCCAAGCAGAGATAGAATTGTAGTATCTGCCATTATATTCTCTTGAGCGAGAATTGAGGAAGGCAGTGATTTCGTCACCTTCTGATACACCGTCGATGAGACCAGTTTTGTCGCCCCAAATGTCGATAGCGATAGAGCCAGGATACTCTCTGTCGGTGATCTCTGTCAGGACGAAGGTAATCTTAGGTGTTTTGTTTTCGCCGATTTCTTCGACAGGACCGATGTAGGTAACTTTTCCAGAGTATTGCATAGTAGTGGTAGAGAAGATAAATCTATTCCAAACGTAGGGATTGGATATGTGTTGTCAAGAAGAAAATGTTTTGGTATTATTTTGTTTTGTGTGTCACTTTTTTCTCCCAGCGAAAAAAGTAACCAACCCCGATACATCGGGATGCAAGCAAAACGCCTCGTCCTCACAGACTCGATACTTTTTTGTTTATGTTCCGATATGTCATCTTTCCATATTGTCTTCATTTCCATCTGTTTTTGCCCCGCGAGTGGGTCCCGCAAAAACTTACTTTCACATGCTTCGATATGATGATAGTATCTCAGACAGATGTGAGGACTTTTTATTCAGATTATTTTTGGGTTTTTTGTGTTGTGTATACTCTGATCGGATGATGAGAATGACGCCAATAGTAAGATAGATATCGGCGAAATTGAAAATAGGAAATCGATTACCAATGAAGATAAAATCTCTTACTCATGGGTACAGTACTCTATCGATCATGTTTCACCAGATACCTGCAAGAAATAATGCCATAATGATACCATTGATTTGTTTTTGTGTATACATTCGTATGATTCGGATACTGATAACTATGGCCGCTATTGCTATGACGATTTCGGGGATAGGTATGGACCAGGCTGCTCCTGTGTTGAATACAGGGACAAAGATTGATCAGAGCAATCACTGGTCTACGAAGAAATATTTCGTGATTTGGTCGAGGAGGAAGAATCCAATAATGTAGGCGATCGTGGTTCGGTATCTGATCATTTATTTTCTTTCAATCAATTTGTAAAGGAGGAGAATTTCTAACATATTGACCATGAGAGCGGTGCCACCATATGACATCAATGGTAGTGTAATGCCTGTGTTCGGGAGGAGAGCCACGTTGACGCCGATATTGACGAAAGCCTGGACGAGAATAAGTGATATCAGTCAGATTCAGAGGATTTTGCTATATTGGTCTTTCATGTCTCCGATGGCAATGATACTATATCGCCCGAGTAGAACATAGAGCGCTATAATAAACAAGTTTCCGACCAGACCGATTTCTTCGCTGAGTGCTGCAAAGATAAAATCGCTCTGTGCTTCGGGTATGTTACCAAATTTTTGCAGACCTTTGCCGTATCATTGTCATCGAAAACCTCATCCACCGATTGCTACCAGGCCATTGTAGGTCTGATAATAACTTCCTTGTTTGTCTTCGAGTGCTTTGGTCGTACTAGTATAGGTGGCAAGTCTATCGGTGATGTAGCCAAATTTGCCTGGCATCACTAAGACGGTCATCAACGCAAGTGCAATACCACTTCATGCTATCATAAGAAGATATTTGAATTTGGCACCAGCATAGATAGCCATAATCACTGCAACGATCGCTATCACAAGCATAGATCCCAAATCAGGGATTGCCAAGAAGAGTAGTCCGATCAGACCTAGCATAACTGCCATAGCTATGTAGAGCGATGTGTCTCTGAAAAAGTGCGCTTTGCGAATCAGCCATCCAGAGAAGAAGATCACAAAACCTATTTTGAAGAATTCGGCTGGTTGCATGTTTCCTAAGCCAGGAATATAGAGCCATCCACGCGCACCATTAAGATCGATACCAATCGGTGTGAAGACAAGAAGTTGTAATACTACTGCACCAATACCAATGACATAAATGACACGCTGGTCCTTGATCCGTTTGATGGGGATAAAATACGCGATACCGACCACTACAAGCGCTTTGATAATATTGACGAGCTGTTTGTTGAAATAGAAAAAGTTTGATGGATCACCACTTCGTTTGCCGACCTGAGCTCGACGGAGTGTCTGATCAAAACTTTCGTAAATACTGATGCTATAGAGCGCGAATATGCCAAACATAACCAAAAGAAGTCCGATGAGGAGAATCCTAGTGGAATATTTGACTTCGAAGCGGTGCATCAGTCGCAAGAGCATGACTCAGACGCCGATGACGATGATATGGAGCATGTGTAGGTAGAAAAAGTAGAAGTGGTAGAAAAAGCAGAAAAGGCATTTTACGTTTTTTACTTGTTACCTTTTCTATCTTTCTTCTTATAATCTTGCAAGGGTTTTGAGGTCGATTTTTCTGATGCCGTACTGGGAATTGTCGAAGTGGACGATGGCACTGTTTCCTCGAAGCTCTACTATGTATCCTGACCCGAAGATCTTGTGGGAGACTTCATCACCTTTGGTAAGGGGAGAGGAGTGAGACTGGCTTCCGCCTGCATTGCCTGTAAGATCATAGGATGTAAGAAGATCTTCTGGAAGCTCATTGATAAATCTAGATGCAGGATTGTATTGAGTCTGTCATCGTCGCATCCTACTGGCAGCGCGAGAGAGGAAGAGATGGTTTTCTGCCCTGGTGATAGCGACGTACATGAGGCGGCGCTCTTCTTCCATCTCGTGGGTGTCGAAGGTTGCTCTGGACATGGGGAAGATGTTTTCTTCGCATCCGACGACATAAATAGCATTGAATTCCAAGCCCTTGGAGGCGTGGATGGTCATGAGTTTGACTGCATCGAGATCACCGGTAGCGGTTTCATGAGGATCACTCAGAAGAGATATTTCTTCGATGAAATCATCGATTCACGCAGATCAGGTCTGGTCAAATTTTTTGGCAAAATTGATCAGCTGACCGATGTTGTCGTATTTTTCGTCAGCTTCAGCTTCGGAGTGATCTTTGCGTAAGTAGTCGTGGTAGCGGATGTCGTTGACGATTTTTTGGATAAGATCAGCGACAGAGAGACTAGCAAGACCTGCAGACCAAAAAGCGAGGAGGTGTCCAAATTGTTTGATGGATTTTTTGGTCGTGGGGCCGATATCGATGGGGAGGGATTCGATGGATTTGGTGATATCAAAGAGTGACATTTGGTGCTGTACACCATATTCCTTCATTTTATCGATAGTAGTTTTGCCTATTTTTCTGCTGGGAGTATTGATGATGCGTTCGAATGCGAGATTGTCGTCTGGGTTGCGAAGGGAGCGGAGGTAAGCGATGATGTCTTTTATTTCTTTTCTATCGAAAAATTTGAATCCGCCAAAAATCTTGTAGGGAATTCACTCCTGGACGAGCATCTGTTCGAAGACTTGGGACTGACTATTCATCCTGTAGAGGATGGCAAAATCTCACCAATTGGCTCCTTTGTCTGACTTCATTTTGGAGATCATACCGACAATGTGTCTGGCTTCTTCGTATTCGTCTGCGAAGATGAAGAGTTTGATGGTGTCGTCCCCGGTGCGATAGGCAGTGATATTTTTGGTATATTGGTTGGTATTGTGGCCGATGAGATGCTGGCCAGCACTGACGATATGTGGGCGAGAGCGGTAGTTGATCTGGAGTTTGAATATCTGGATATCAGACCAATAGCGATCGACATTGAGAAAATTGTCCATGACGGCGCCACGTCGGCGATAGATCGACTGATAATCGTCTCCGATGAGGGTGACATTGTTGCACTTTTTCGATAGTTTGAGCATCAGTTCGAACTGGATCTGATTGGTATCTTGTGCCTCATCGACCATAATGTAGTCGAATTTCTCCTGCCATTTGGCGAGGACCTCTTGGCTCTGGTGGAAGAGTTTGTGTGGGATGTAGAGGAGGTCATCGAAGTCGAGTGCGTTGGCATTGATGAGTTCTTTTTGGTAGAGTTCATACGTAAGAGCGGCGTATTCTTCGGTATCGGAGGTGCAGGTTTTGAGAGCTTGGGAGACAGATGTTCCTCTGTTTTTCCACTGGGAGATGATGGCTTTGACATCTTTGTGCTTGACGATGTCTTGTCGTCCCTTTTCTTTCAGAATAGCTTTGATAACGGATTCGGATTCGCCACTGTCGTAGATACTGAAGGACGTACGATAATGGGTATGCTGGTCGGTCACGGTGTCGGGTGTGTATTTGTCGATATCTTCTTTCAAGATTTTTAAGAATAGCGAATGGAAGGTGCCGACCCATTTCAAGTCTGTCGGACGGAGGAGTTCGTTCTTGGTCGGGAGTGTCGGGTCTTCGATGATCTCACGGGAGAGCTCCATGAGACGCTGCTTCATCTCGTTGGCAGCCTTATTGGTAAATGTGACCGCCATGATCCTGCGAGGATCGACCATCTTGGCATAGATGAGGTAGGCGATCTTGTAGGTGAGCGTGCGTGTTTTGCCGGCTCATGCTCCTGCGAGGATGAGTGATGAGGTGTCTATATGTGTCGTAGCTGCGAACTGTTCTTCATTTAATTTGGTTTTGAGATAGTCTAGCATGGGAGTAGAAGGAGCAGAAGGGACAAAGGGTGCAAAAGGGACAGAGGTAATAGATTTTTTTTGGTCCTCCTTTGGAAAAGGAGGTGCCCGGCGACTCAATCACTATGGCTGGAAAAAAGTTGAGTGCCGGGTGGAGGATTTAGTATATTGACGCTTCGCTAGACATACTTTTTGGCATTGCCCCAAAAGTATGCAACCCTGATAGATCGGGATGCGAGCAAAAACGCTAGCGAAAACAGCACACACGTTGTTTTCGCAGCCTGCTTCGGGTATTACGCTTGCAAGTGAGGGAGGCGTCTGTTTTTGCTTCGTGAGAATGATAGCGATATGGTTTTCTATTGCGAGGGGGAATGAGAAAGTTGGAGTTGTTATTTGGTGGGTTTGTGAAATATGCCAATGATACTATTTCGCATTTTGATTATGCTATTTCGTAGTGGCTGTAATCTCTTCTGTATACTCGGTCTGGTAGTGATCCATGCGATGATGATACCTATGGTAAATCCTGCGAGGATATCGGTCGGCCAGTGGATGGCGATAGCGATGCGACCTCGTCCCATGAGGAGTGAGATGATGAGAAATCATCGTCAGAGTTTTTGGATACCACGATTTTTGGTTCTATAGCCTCGGAAGAGGAGGGTGGCTGCGATCGTCATGCTGACAGCAGCATGATCGGATGGGAAACTGTCGGTGGGGATGCTACTGAGGGCGAGCTCTTCGGTCGGTACAGGAAGATCGAGAGCGACGTAGGGTCTGGGTCTGTGGATGAAACTTTTGATAATATAGTTGACGATGAAGACAAGAATGGTATTGAGAAAGAGTGTGAGTGAGAGGTATGTAGTCTTTAGTCATTGGTCTTTGGTCTTTGGACGTTGTGATACTTTCCAGCCTCGGAGGAAGAGGAAGATGAGCAGGATCGGAAATAGGAAGACAAAACCGTCTGATCGGAGTCGGAGTGTTTTTTGGAGAAAAGGTGATGCTTCAAGGACTTGGTGTGAGATGAGGAGGAAAGTACTTTCCATGTTATAGGGCGTAAGAGGATAAGAGTGCAATAGGATAATAGTTTTGGGGTGGATTATCAATGGTATTTGGATTTTTGTGGCCAGGGGCAGATATCGTAGAGTGGGCAAGCATCGCAAGCAGGACGACGAGCAGTACAGTGGTAACGGCCGAAGAAGATGAGTGTGTGGTGGGCGACGTATTTGTACTCGGGTTTGATTACCGATTCGAGGATTTTATCTGTCTGCTCGGGAGTGTGTGTATGGACGAGTCCAAGACGGTTGCTGACACGGTGGACGTGCGTATCTACTGCGATATAAGGCGCATCCCAAAGGACATGGAGGACAACTTTGGCGGTTTTGATACCTACACCTGGGAGGGAGGTGAGATCGGTTATGGTGGGTTGATTGTCTTTGGCGTTTGGTTTTGGGTCTTTATAGACGAATGATGTGACTCGCTCTACTCACTGCTTGTGGAGCTGGATGAGGAGTTGGGATGTGGCGTAGATGTGTCTGGATTTGCTGTTATGCAAACCGATAGAGGAGATGGCTGTGTTGTATTTTTTCTCTCCCATGGTGATGACATCGCGGGGTGTTTGGATGGTATTGAATAGTGTATCGGTGACTTTGTTGACTTGCACATCCGTCGTCTGAGCAGACATGATGACTGCGATCAGGAGTTGGAAAGGTGTACGTCGATGGAGGTCGGTGGTATTGTTTGGGTACATCTTGGTGAGAGTGGGGAAGATGGTATCCTGAATATTTATCATAGGGTGTAAGTATGTGAGATTGTAAGAGCTCCATGATAGGTATTTTATGGATTTGTGCAAGAAAATTATTGTATTTCACTGTATTCATATAATGTATATGTTATCGTACCTGTATAAGTTCCTGGTGTGATGTAGGCTGGTAGTGTGGTATTCAGTGTGGGAGTAGATCCATATGTACCTGTTTTGAGTCCATTGGGCCCGGTGGGTCTTTCGAGGTATGTCACAGGTGTGCTAATATCGGTTGGTGTGGTGATGTGATTGATAATAGAGGCATTGGTCATACCATTAAGTTTAGTGATTGGTCATCATTGGAAAAGTATAGCAGATCCACTGATGGTCTCCGGTCATATGAAATTGCTGATACTGATGGTCGTGTATCGTCCGATATTGTATCATGAATTGTCTGTAAGACGGAAATACTGTCCGGTAAAGGTTTTGGAAATATTTTGATTATATGATTGGACTTGATATCATATAGAGAGTGACGTGGGCGTGGTAATTGTGAGTGAGGGCTGACTTGGTTCAGGGAGTGTCATCCACCTAGTGGCTTCTGCACTGTGCGTGTCACAGTCATTGGCTCCGTCTTGTTCGCAGTATCTGATCTGCGCAGTAGATGCGGTGACATTTCTTGCCCATGGATAGACAGGATCTTGTCATCCATTTTCTGTATTAATGGCTACGTTGATGAGTGGTTTATTGATATATGGTGTGTAGGAGATGTTCGTCCAGGTGCTTGCCCCTATATTTTGGTTTCCTTGTTGAAAATCTGGATAACTAAATGATGCTGGATCAAATGCGATATACCCTATAGTTTCATTGGGTTGTCCTGTCTGACATACATCTCCTCCACCATTATGGAGACAGGCTACAATATTTGCAGTAGATGTGGTGATATCTTTTGCCCAGGTAGTAGCTGATATATTGATACCTTGACTATCGGTCTGGGGAGTGAGGAATACATATGGTGCGTTGGCAAATGTTTTGTTGAAGGTGAGAGATGTGACAGAACCATTGGTAGTTGCACTGATGGTGCCTGCGTCTATGGTAGGGTTGGATGCTATCATTGCTCTATCCCAGACAGTATAGCTGATATCTTCATTTGTTCCATTTGCACAAGTACTCGAACCATTATCAATACAGGTTCTGATTTGGAATGATTCTGTAGTTATATTTCTAAGGCGTACGAATGGTGAGTTATTTCCATTATTATCAGTAGTGGGGGTAGCGATGACGATGGGGGGAGTGGTATATGATCTATCGAAGTATATAGTTTTTCGGTTCTGATTGAGATTAGGAATATATCATCATGCTATCATACTGATGCTTGCTGATGAACTGATCCATGTCACTGTGGCAGTTGTAGAACCAATATTTCCGCTTGCATCCTGGTATGTAAAAGTAAATGATCCATTATCAGTGAAACTATAGTAGGGTGATCATCCATTATTAGTAATGGTAACTGGTTCTGAAAATCCGGTGAGTGTTGCTACTATCGGTCATGGTGTGGTTTCTGTGGTGCTGTATTCTATAGTGGCGATGGGAGGTACTCCCACACCATCACATGCATCAGCTATTGATCGCTTACTAGACAAATAACACATCACTTCTTCACGCTGAGCTGTGGTTGTGAGATCATCAAACACTATTATCTCTCCTATTTGACCATCATAGTAGATGTTGTTTCTCGTACTATTGTAGCTGGATGCTTCGGAGCCATCACCAATAAATCCGTATCTAGTAGTGTTTTTCCCTATTTTTACTCCTGTAGCTCTTCTATTTGCGACATATTCGCGTATACCATCGACATAGATTTCAGTATCATTGACGACGGTATTGTCATAGTGTCCGCATGCAAAGTGCCGCTGATTATCGTTGTATGTGCCACCCGCTGTGACAGGTGCGTCGATGGTACTTCCACCTGCCGTATAAGATAATTCAAGTTTTCCATTTCCCTGAATATAAAAATCATAGAATTCGCTACGATCGAAATCAATAAATGATCGATTACTATTGTAAGATGTTGCAGAATAGGCTGTTTTGAAAACGGTGCAAATAAAGAGACCATTGATAGATGCACTGTTGTAGAAAATATTTTGTATTGCGAGGAAATCACTTGTTCCATCGAAATCTAAAACATTCATTCCGACTCCGACGTCGTATAATCGTGTGGGTCTATTTACATTTGCAATGCCATTAGCGTGATTAGCGTATCATGATTTGTCTCTTCGCTGTGAAACAAGTCCTGCTGATTGTGTGATGGTGCTTACGTCGGCAACATCATACCACATGCGCAGATTGGTAGTATCAAAACTACTTGGTGGTACATCTTCCCAAATAATATCATCGGATACTGTCACAATATCTCCTATGTCGTTTTGGAAGGCAGCATATACTGTGTGAACTCCTGGTATTCCTCCGAGATTCCATGATTTATTACTACTATATGATTCCCATGATGCGGCATCTCTTGCTGCTGGAGTATTTCCAAATCTCATACTTACTGCACCTGCGATATTATTATTGAGCGTAACATTACCGGTATTGGTGTGTGTGTTGTTATTATTAATGACAAAATGACCGCTTATATCTCCTACTGCAAAATAGGTAAAGTGATCAGTTGAGAATGTTGTCATTCCATTGGAAGTACTACCATAACCATGATAGGATCGATTGATATTGTCTTGGGAAGTATAGATGATAGCATTGTTCCCATCGGGGAGATCTGTCTGTGTTTCTATGCTAATGGGGTATGCAAACTGTATATCATAGCTATCTTCTCCGATTGAGAAAATGCTTTTATACTGTCCTGATGGTAATGTTTTTGATTGTGCGATTTTTTTAGGGTTTCCTATGATAGTATACATTGCTGATCATTTGATTTCTTTACTATTTTTATCTCGTACTTTAATATCATTTTTATTAATTGGTATGTGTGATATAATACTTTTGTCATCTGATATGATAGTGATTGTGTCGGATGATTTGGCATACAGAGGAAGAATACAAGAGTGAATAATGATAGCAAAAAGACTCAGTACGTGGATTGAGTGTCTGAAAATATTTTTTTTATATTTCCAATATTTCTTCGCGTGCTCCATTATGTAATCAATTATTTATTATAAATTATTGTCTCTGCGATGTGCTTGTAGTCTGGAATGAACTGGTAATTGCTGTTCTTTGCCCTGTTCTAAAGGCATAATCTTCAGGGACATTATATCCTTTGATCATGGTGAGACACTTGAGAACGTTGTTCTGCCAATTGAAGGTAGAGGAAGCATAGATGGCAGATGTTTTATCCTCTTGACGGTAACGAGAAAGTTCATCGATTCTATTGTATCAGCCGAGATATCTATTGTCGAGTGTGTCATAGATGGTCGCAATACCTGCAAGTGGCCCTGCATCTATATTGGTCCTAACAGTAGGATCGTCAGGGTTTCCTACGTTACCTATATTGTTGGAAGTGGTGAGATAATTACCGAGCGTACTCTCTGCAAAACCGATACAGATGACAAATGACGTATCGATAGCGTGCCCTTCTCCTGCTTGTTCCCAGAGTGAGATACTCTGATAGACACCTTTTGCATAGGTTTGGAGGAAGTCGATTTGTCTTTCTCTCTCAGAATCTCACTCCATGATAGTGAGACTTGTGAGGTCGATAGGACGACGCTCGATATCTCTTCTGTATTTAAACACCAAATCGTCTGGTATCATTTTTTCGTTGCTAATAGCACTGAGATCGAGGATAGTGAGGGGATCGATAAATCTGCCACCTTTGGTTACTAAGAATGTAATATTAGAACCAATAGCAAAGAAACCAGCTCCTTTGGTGCCGGACTCACCACCGCTACGTGCGATGACTTGTCCTTTGTGGACGATGCTTCCTTCTCTGACGAATATATCGGTCACATATAGGTATGATGTTGTGTACCCATCAGTGTGGGCAATCGTCACTCGATTGATACCCATTTCGTTTTCGGTCACATGGACGACAATACCATCTCTTGCTGCATGGACCGCTTGTCCCTGAGGGATATTGATGCGGATACCATTGTGCTGGACGCCGTATTGTTCGCTGTATGATGCATCATTGAAATATCGTTTGATATAGGTGATGGGTAGTACAGGCCATGAGATCGTGTAGATATCCTCCGCTCCATAGTTGGGGAGATTGAGTAGCGTGTTGTACTGATATTCCCAGTCCCATGTAGGCAAGAATGTTTTTTGTTGGATGTCAGAAGCAATAGTGAGAATACTATTTTCTATGTCTGTTTTGGTGTTGACGACATCTTGTATTTTATCATTGATGGCTTCTTTATTGTTCTGGAGGAGCTCCATATAACTTTCGAGATATGCTGTCTTTTTTTCTATATTTTCTACATTGGATTGGTAGGATGTGATTTGTTTTTCTAGATTATTCTTATTTTCATATGTTTGTTTGATGGCTTCGGTTGTGGTGGTGGTGTCTGACTCCAAAGCGCCCATAAGTGTATCGAGCTGCTTGATAAGAAGTTCCATGTAGATTTCTTGATTTGCTGCATCAGTAATATTATCTAGCTTGGTAAATATCTTGATATCATCTACTACTCCCTGGTCATAGATTTCATTATGTAGCTGATAGAGGAGTCTGGTGAGTCTTTCGATAGATTGTTTTGTTTCTTCTTTTTGTGTTTTGAGCTGGGCAAGATTTTTGGAACTGGTCGCGAGATCTTCTTGGTATTTGGAGATAAGACTGAGATCATTACTAATGCTTACAATGGTCTGCTTCATATCATCTATAATATCGACAATATCACCTCTTGCTTGGTTGTATTTGTCATATCCCGCATCTGTTTCTGGAAAAAGAGTATCCAGACTTGCAAGTTTTTGCTCGATGCGATCCATAGTCTGGCTCAGGGATTTTTGGTATGTTCTCGCAGTACTGACAGAAAAATCAGCCAAATTACTCTCTACTTTTTGTGCATAGAGAGAGTGTCCAATCGTAATGAGCGACGCAAAGAGTGCTATGATGATAGTGATTTTTTTCATTTATGGAGTAGCGTAGGTGAGTAAATCATCATTGTTGGTGGTATCTACGAGTTCACTGGTGACGACCATTCTGTTGCGATCTGTACCACGAGGTCGACACGTGACAAGACTAAGACTATTTGTGTTGGAGTTGTTATATTCGTTATAGACATCGATGACTTGTGTCGGAGGGACGATGGTTTGCGCTTTGACGCGGTAGGTAAGGAGTTTACCATTTCGCGTGACAGTAAATGTATCACCTATTTGCAACTCATTGATCATGGAGAAGATAGTTTTGTAGTTGTTTCCATTTCGCCACTCTTGACTTGAATGACCGAATATAAGTGAATGACCTGGAGTACCAGGATTGGCTGTTCCTGGATAGGTGGCAACGCCATTTTTGAGCTCTTCATTGAAATCTCCTACCATGACATCTTCATTATCTTTGAAAAAGACACTCACAATAGGTGCATCAACACCGAGCGATCCAATAGTGATTTTGTTGATAGGGGGAAGTGTGTTGAATTGGAAATCGTAGGTGCTTTCTTTTTGGGAGAGAGAATTCTCCATCGATGGAGCAAGTGTAGAATTTTGTGTCTGTGTAATATTATTGGCAGCAAGGAGTTTTTCTATTTGGTCTGCACTATGGCTGAACTCATTATCTCCTTGTGAAGAGAGTGTGATTGAACTTTGTGGACTGAATGTTTCTTGGATGCCGTACACTCGGTTGGATACCATGAGTTTGATAAGGCTAGCATTGGTGATGGCTTGCATCACTACAACAGTAGTTATACTCAGTAAAGCAAGATTACGCACGTCACGCATCCATGATTTTTTGAGAAGGGTTTTGATTTTTAGCATCATGAGTACTCACTATTTCACATCAGGTAAAGAGTGGTATATTGAGTATAGTTTGGATAGATATTTTTTGCGAAAAGTAGATGATCTGGAGAGAGGGAGTGTTTGCCATCTGCTGATAATATGATACAATCTTTCTGAGGTGCTAACTGATTGTTATATACGAAAAAACTTGGTCCGACGTGACCAAGTTCGCATGAGTTTTGTGGGTGTCTGATTGCTATTTTTCTTTGGCAGCTTTGATGACGGACTCGAGTGCAGCAAATGATGATGAATCATCTTGTGCAACGATGATAGTGAGTGCGTCACCAGCATCTGCTTTGTAATAGCTGACGGCTGCTTGATTGAGGAGGTATGTTTTTTTATCCGATGTGATGGCAATAGGTTTACCGCTATCATTGTCTACAGAGAGAGTAGCTTTCATATGTTTTCTCTCGATAGGTTTGACGAGTTTGTAGATCATTTTGCCATCAGGGAAGACCTTGACCATGAGTTGATCACCGCCGACGAGCTTACTTTTGGAAGAGTAGTTGGCAGGGATGGGGTATTTTTTTTGGTCGCTACCAATCATAAAATAACCGTCAAAGATACCCTCTATGACATTTTCATCTTTTTCGCTATCAAAATATGATTGGAGATTGTGTGGGTTGATTTCTTTGAGCATGTTTTCTACTGCATCCCATGTGGATTCGTCGTAGGGATTGAGTGTATTGAGTTGATTGATGGTGGTTTTTACTCTTTTGAGATCGTTTTCGATGTGATTGACGGTGTTGTGCAGGAAATGGATCAGTTGCTGATAATTTTTGAGATACTTTTCTTGATTGGTCATTGTATTTTTATGAGTGAGGTAAAGTGCTTACAAGTATATTGTCTAAGATCTTATTTTGCAAATTTTGTTATTTTTTCTTTATGATTTATGGAAGATAGTTTTTTGTTGTCTCTCTTCGTGACTAGTTGCTGTACTGCTAGATGTGAGATGTGATTGTGATCATTCTATAAGTTCCTCATAGGTAAAGGTGACTTCCTCTCCTTCTCGTCGAAGTTTTTGTTGTTCTACTAACGCGAGCCAAACAAGGAGTGTCATTTTGACGTCATTTTTGCAGTATTTTTTGAGTTCTTTGAGTGCTGCTTCATCGCCTTGTTGATGATAGGCATTGTAGAGTTTTTCTGCTTCGGTACCTGATTCCAATGTTTTCCCGATATTTACAAGAGCTTTAGAGAGAGCGTTGAGTCCGACTCTTCTTCCCAATTTTTGATATAAGAATAAGAATGGATCCAGACTCTTTTCTTGGAGGGCTTGGATTTGGGCGTCTGTGGCTCCAGCATTGTATCCCAAGACAGGATTATCGAATCAGACGTGATTATATCCGATGATATATCCATTGAAATTGAGCATATAATCAAACAATTGCTCTGCTCTGATATCAGGAATGTGCTGAAAATTTGCTGTTCCGTCAGGATCGCTATTGATTACATAAGCGATGAGAAATTTAGCGTCACGGAGATTATTAGTAGCGTAGGTAGTTTCGATATCGTAGACAAGATACGGCTTATTATGAATGAGACGATGATTTCCTGCCACAAAATCATCTCGCAAATTTTGATCGATAGACTTATTGTCTTTGTTGAGACGAGTGATGGTTTTTTGATTTTTGAGGAGTTGGTGACATTTGCTGATGGTTTCTTCGTCGAGTTGGAGTTCGATTCTGTTGGTGATATCTCTGATATATGGTATCTCGGTATCGAATCCTATCTGGACTTGGGGTGTCGACCTCTGGAAGAAAATGACTTGTGATCCTTTTTTGGATTGGTGTCTGAGAAAAGTTTTGAAAAGGGGAGTCTGCTGTTTCATCATGAGACTATGGATGGTTTGGAAGAGAGGATTCTTGACCTGAGTAAGCTCATCAAATGTCATACGCTTGTACATAAGGAAGGGCGAGAGAGGACAATAAAGGATGATGGAGGATACTTATATTTGTGTGAGGTTGCAATATAAAAAATCCACCTTAGGTAGGTGAATTATGATTGGAGTCTGAGATATTTTTATGGTTTATGTTAATTTACTTGTTTCTAGAAGTCTTCTTGGATATGGAACGTGAACTGATGCTTCTTGGAATGCTTGATGGATCGCTGCATTGATGGCGCTGGTATACTTGAATTTGCTTCGTCCGCTTTCATTATTGGTGTTGAAATAATAGTAGTAGGTGATGAGTGATCAACCTTCGGAGTAGTTGGTCAAGAGTATGGTTGTATATTCTTGTGCTGTAGTGGCGGGATGATGATTGATGGCTTGTGTGATGATGGGTCTCACATGAGCAAGATCTATGTGACGAGGGATGCTGATCGTTCACTTACATCTGACGAGTCATTGTTTGGTAAAGGGAATGATAGGCGTTCTAATCATGGTCAGATTGGGAATCATGAGACGTTGTTTATCGAAAGTTCTGATAGTGGTGATTCTGGTGCTGACGTTTTCTATGACTCCTAGTTGGTTAATGTTTCCTTCGATTTTGATCGTATCACCTACATGATAGCGATGGTGTGTGACGATCATCAGTGACGCGAAGATGTTTCCTAAGACTTCTTCCATAGCATACCCGATGGCGAGACCGATACCTCCTATAATGAGTGAAATATTGATACCAACGATACTGATACTAATAAGTAGTAGGGTGATAAAACTTCCTACAGTGATCATATTATATACTACTTGTGCCATTTTTTTGGTGCCAGGTGATGGATGATTGTGGATGATCTTCTTGGATATATTGCTTGCGATGATTCTACTGATGATCACACCTATAATTAGAAAACCTACCGCATAAGCGATCTGTATAGCGAGTGGTTTGATGTATGGAGTGATTTGATCGATCATGAATAAGACGGGATGATGAGATGATGAGAATCTAGAATGAGAGATATGGATAGGAAGTTAGGGTGACGCGTTTGATTCTACGATTACTTTGTTGACTGCGATGGGATGTCATGCTTCTTTGGTCACTAGTGTTCTGTGAGGGAATGGAATACTAATACCATTGGCATCAAAAGCTTTCTTAATGACTTCGTTGATGACACCTTTGGCATAATCACCGATGAGTCCTGCTTTGGGGTCGAAATAGTAATAGTACTTGATAGTAATCCCACTATCATCGAAGCTCGTGACAGCGGTTCGCGTCTGATCTTTGATTGCAATCCACTCAATAGTTTTGATAGCATTTTCTATGATCTCTTGTGCTTGATGGAGGTCTGTCTCATAATCTACTTGTACTGCACCATCGAGTCTGACTATTTCTTCTGCAGAAAAGGTTTTGATAGGTTTGGAAATCATAGTCATATTGGGGATGATAACTTGTCTCATATCGAGCGTTCTGATCATTGTATTTCTGATAGTGATTTCTTCAATGGTACCAAAATAATCCTGATCAGACTGCACTTCGATGATATCGCCGAGATTGACTTGTTGTGTGGTGAGGAGCATCACACCTGCGATCATGTTTCCCAGGACTTCTTTGAACGCTAGTCCAATACCAATGGATACTCATCACAGGATAATACCTACATCAAAACCGAAAAAACTAAACCCAATAAAAATAGAGAATATTAGTAAAGTGTAGAAAATAATATCCCCTAAGAGGTTGGCAATATCTTCTCCATGTCATTCGGTAGGGAGATGCTTGAGGATGCGTTTTTTGATCTGGCGAGCAATCAGTGATGACAATCCAATAAACAAGATCACTACTAAAATAGCTCCTACGATTTTGAGAATAAGAAAAACAGTTTCAGAGCTATTATTTACCAGTGAATCGACTTGTTGACTATCGATGACGGTATTATTCATATATGATATGGTTGTATAAAATGAATGATAGAGAAACTATATTCTATGAGTACTTTTTTGTCACTTTTTAGTGCTATTACACAGAGTAAATACTTGCATTTTATCAGTCATGTGATACAAGAAGTGTTAGCAGATTTTTTGGAGAATCACTTGCAATCATACTCAGTCTAGCATAGATTCGCACGTACAGCATTTTACCCCCTTTGCATATAATACTATTATGGCTATCACTCGTACGCAAACTCGTCGTTCTCCATGGAAACTATGGATTATTCCAGTGATTTTGGTGGTATTGGTTGCTTTGTTGCTCTGGACCAAAAAAGATGCCCTCCTTGAAAAACTTGGTCTACAGACTATAGATAGTACAGATGCTTGATTCGTTGTAGGTGATGAAGTTACTCTTTCTGGTACGCTGAGCTCATCTAATAATCTGAGAGTGTATACGATGATGTTGACGACTGAGAATGATGGTATTGTGGGCATCAAATCTACAGTGCTTGACCTCTCATCGTATCGTGGGAAAGATGCCATCGTACGTGGTATGGTAGTAGATGTGGTCAATAATGTGCCAGTGGTAGATGTGGTGTCTCTCGTGACGAGTGATGATGACTTATCAGTCGAGACACAAGCGCAATATGTGTCTGCTGCTGGTTTGATTTTGGATCCATCCAAGCTTGGTGACTATGATGTTGTGAGTGTGGATAGTGATAGTATTACCTTCTCCACACCTGGTGGTGAAGAGGTAGTGATGTCGTATTTTGATTGTACTGATGGTCAGTCTGCAACGACCGGCTGTGCTTACATTATTGGTCAGTTTGATGGTGTGGAGTCACGTTTTACTGGTGCAGATGGTGATGAGCGGGTACAGCTCCCCGAGACTAATGCATGGTTTGGATCCAATGATAGCCGTATCGGCTATAGAATCCCTGAAGTGGATAAGGTAGTAGTGACTGATATTATGAATGGTGTGACTTTCATCAATGATCGTTATGTTTCTAGGTATCTGACCACTCCTGCAAAAGAAGCATGTCAGACTATCGATCACACGATGAGCTACGTATCAAATACTGATATTGATTATAATAGTAGTGATTCTATCACTCTTTCATTGGAAGGTACTGATACAGAGGGTAATGATGTGTCTTGTGAGGTCAATGTCGATCCTCGCACTCGTACTGCGGAACTTGTTTCTATCGATGGAGAAGCTGCTACTGATACCGAAGATGATACGGACACCACTGACGAAAGTGATGATACTGATGATGCTACCACTAACACTGGTAGTAGTGCTGGTCCAGCTCCCACTATGGGAACAGAGCTTCCTTTCGTATCTTCTAAGGGATACACCATCATCTTCCCATCTACCAATATCTCTTTCCAAGGAGTGAATAACACGGATAGTCTCGGCATCGAAGGTGTCTCTGGATGCTGGAGTCAGATGAATGTGGTAGCTTTCTCCAATGCGGCACAAGTGATCGATAATCCTGCTATCATCATGTATGACTGTGCATATGTCGAAGATACTATCGGCTCACTCAGTGGCTATATCAGAAAAGACGGTACAGACTCCGACAGACATTTTTTCATCAAGGTCGTGAACCCAGAGTGGACAGCGTTTGCGAATGCGATTAAGGTGAAATAGTGAAATTGGTAAAGTTAGTGAAATTAGTTAAAATCTCTCGGTCGGATGACTGGGATTTTTTATATCATTTTTTGATAAAATTTGTGCTTGATTTTTTTTTTAGTAAATGATTATGCTTATGCTTATAAAATAAATGTTATGGCTAAAAAAGGATCATTACCACCACTACCATTACTTCTCGCTCGTCAGAAATCTTCAGAATACGAAAAGAGAAGAGATGCGGAGCATCAAAGAAAAATGAGATCAGATATCTACAACAAACCTTACAAGTGCCCCTTATGCAAAAGGGAAACAACCAGTAAGGTTGAGATTACCCAAGAAATAGACCCGATGAGGGCTATGATTGGGGCGTCATACAAAGATCATATCATATACATTGCCCATGTATGTGATGGGTGTGGGTTATTGTTTATCCCATCCGAATTAAGGGACAAGCCTAGGAGTTTTTACTCTAGTTCCCTTTGATGGACGGACAAACTAAGTGGCGAGATTTTCTCGCTACTTTTTCTTTTATTTTCTAGTATGGTGATATATCACACATAGTTTTATGTTGAGAAAAAATCACTCGGTACTGGAGCAGTAAATGTCTGTTTTTTGCCATGATGATCAGTGAAACTATACTGGTAAGCATGGAGGAGTTGGCGGGTGGTTTTGTGATGCTTGAGAGCAAGGCGATTGAGAGCGGGGTCACCATACATCTGATCACCGATGATAGGATGACCGTGATGTGCTGCGTGGACACGGATCTGATGCATACGTCCGGTTTCTATCTGGATCTGGACGAGGGAGACAGGACCCAGATGGGGGTCTGATCGACTTTTGAGAGTAGAGAAGTGACTCACTGCATGGACTCATTTTTCTCGATTGACGAAGGACTGACCTCTGCCTGAGGTTTTGTTAAATCCTTTGAAAAGTGGTTCGTCTGCTGTCCGATCCTCAGGAGTGATACCTGCGACGATGGCTTGGTAGACTTTATGTACTTTGCGTTCTCTGATTTGCTCATTGAGGTGCTGAAGAGCAGGGTAGGTGATGGCACTGACGAGCACGCCTGATGTGTCGCGATCCAGACGATAGCAGAGTGAGGGTTGAAACGTTGATGAAGGTTGAGGAAGGTTTATAGAGGTTGATAAAGGATCCTCTATCGCCCTCTTTGATCCTCTATCGCCCTCTTTGATCCTTGAAGTATAGATACGTAGATAATCCTGTAGACTGAGGTCGTCTAGATGATCATTGCCTGCGTGGACGACCATGTGCGGTGGTTTGTTCCAGACGATTCGATCCTGGTCTTCGTAGATGATGAGTGGCGTGATATCATCGAGTGTGATGAGCTCAGCTTTGGCATCGCGCGTGGGGGCGATTTTGAAACGATCATCGAGCCCGCTGAAATGGAATGAGACGATATCTCCTGTGTGGAGTCTGTAGTTTTCTTTGGTTTTCTTTCCATTGATGCGGATGTCGCGGTGTCTGATTCGACGAAAAATATCACTCAGACCGATATCAGAGTACTCCTTGAAATATTTGCGTACGAATCTGTCGAAGCGTTGGTTGGCTTCATTCGATGAAATCGTCACCGATTTCATAGGTACAAAAGAGTAAAAAGAGTAAAAAGTAGCACAAGCAAAGGTAGTGAGTTGGGTGGGTTTTGCAATGGTTTGTGTCATCCTGAGCGTAGTCGAAGGATCTTTTTTTGAAACAGAGGGAGATCTTTCGATTCGCTTTGCTCGCTCAAGATGACAAATTACTTATTGCAAGACGGGTTTGAGTTGCTGCAGAAATTTCATGGCCTTGTGCTGATCGAGGAAGTAGGGAGAGGTGGCGATAGTAAGAGACGAAAGAGAAGAAGTAGATGCAAGGGATGAAATGATTTTTTGGATAATGGTGAGGTGATGATCAGGGATGAATACTTCATGCGCTCGGAAATCAAGATCGATATCCAGAATAAAGGATGAACTGGATTCAGTGGATGAAAGAGACGAAATGAGGTTTTCGAGAGTGTAGTAAGATCTGATCTGGATACAGTCAGAGATGAGACCACTTTCGAGTGCTGGCTGGATGAACGATCCCACTGTCGTACATTCGGTAGTATATGTTCGCATTTTCTCCTGCATATCCCCCTCCCACTGCGTGGGATCCCCCTTGAGCAAGGGGGACAAGTCTTGGAGTGGTTGGTCGAGGTCAGCGTGTGCATCGATGTGGAGCACCGTAGGTGCGTCAAAATGTCGAAACGTTGAATCGTTGAAGCGTTTGTTGGCCGCTTTATCACTTTTTCGTTTCATCGCTTCAACATACCGTGCGTAGAGGGCGTAGTTGTGATTGTCCATGATCCAGAACTCTCTCCCACTAAGTGGGTCCTCCCCCCTGCCTGCCGGTAGGTATGGCTTGACAGGGGGTGACATATGATAAAGTGCTGCCAGTCCTGTGAGTGACTGGATTTTTCCTGTGTTATCAATCTCTTCAAAAACTATCTCGGACCCCAGCTGGACGTCGTCGATCGAGGTGATCGTCTGTATGTCAGGAAGTCGAAGACGAGTGTCTGATCAGAGATTTTTCCTCTCATGGTAGGAGAGAGAGTTGTTTCAGACTGGAGTAGTGAGATAAGAAGACATGGTAGTGGATGGTAACAAAGGGGATGTGTCATCTCGACCGCAGTGGAGAGATCTTTCGACTCACTTCGCTCGCTCAAGATGACAGAGTATAGTGATAGGATATTGGGATGCACGTATTTTATGGTACGGATTGTATTGACTTTTAGAGGTTTTTGACTATTATGACGACAATAGTAATTGGAAGAATTAAGATTAAAAGTGAGAAGTTAATAGTTTTTTAATTTGTATTGGTTTTATTGAGAAATGGCTGGAGAGATGAATGATCATGAAAATAGGAGAAACTTTCTTAAAACAATGTGATGGTTAAGTGTGGGAGCAATAGTATGAGGAGATATGTGGAAAACATTATTGGTCTGAAAGCGTTGAATGAAAAATAATCTAGATGAGGAGCATACTGAGCAAGAGGTAGATATACATCAAGTTCAATCACAGGAAGGTCTTCATGAAATCAGCAGTCAAATCATAAAGGATCGTATTGCTACTGCATGGTTTCTTGCTTATGTTTTGCCGCAGTTTTTGGAAGAAAAACCAGATGTAGCCTTAAGGCTTGGTGTGTCTGGTATATCTACTTGGTTGGCGTCATCAGATACTGAAACAAGAGAACATTTCTTGCATGAGATGGGAGAGTCATTGATGGGCGTGGGTGCTATGGTTTGAGCGCTACAGATGACAGAATTTATTCAACTTGATTATGATCATATTCTATCAGATTTTTTATATAAAACACAAAAGAAACATATTGATTCTATTACTAAAAATGAACAAATAAAGGAGGCGTTAGAATCTATGCACATTGTAGTGAAACCATCTTCGGATCCCATTATGGTTAAGAATAATAAGATAGAGATTAATTATCAAAAGGTGATAGAATTGTTACCACTATTACTCTCTGATACTGATGATTTTAGGGATGCTGTATTGGAAGATATATTACACCCACAGTTTCGTCAGGAAGCGGAACATCTAATGTGAGTGAATGTTCCCAATGTTGAATGAACAATAGATGATGTGGAAGATGCACTCATAAGAAATGAGATAGAACTCCTGAAGGGGAGGGTAATGTTTTTTACTCAGTTTATAATTGTGACACAATTTCTTACATGAGTATGACAAGCATGAATGATAAAAAATGAAATTAAATCGATCGCATTATCTGTTAAGAATCTCTTTCAATCAATATGATTTTTGGAGGTAGATTCGTTACAATTTGCACAGCAAATGGAAGCTAAATTAACATCTTTTTATTTTAATAGATTTGCGTATTATTCTGACATATGACCAGATATGGCGTCTTTCCAAAAATGAGGTATAGATGGATTATTTGCATTGATAGAGTGAATGATACCCATCGTCTTACCAAACATTGTCGCACTAACAACAGAGGTTAATGCTATATTAGATAATGTGTATTTCCACACGGGAGTAAAAAAAAGAGAGACTGTGCTGTCGCTAGAAAGTATTGAAAAGAATATTGCTACTATATGGTGACTTATAAAGTCGTGTGTGTTTTCGTCTAAGCTTAACATATCAACGAATCAAGCATTTCTTAATAATTTTGTATTGCCTCAGGAAATGCAAAAGTTGAATCCTATGATAGAATTTACTAATACATATACTGCAATCAATAAGAATATAAACACAATCAAGAATACATTTGGTCGCTTGCCGCGCATGCAGTGGCAGACCATCACAGTTGATATTGATGGTCATGAGTTATGAATATATGGTATTCTGTATTATTTATATCGCGTGACATCTTCTGAAGATTTTGTTAACAATAATAGTGGTACGTTTACCGTACCACAAAAAGATAAAATTATTAGAGATATAACCATGTTTTTGAATGATTCCAGTTTTGATTTCTCGAGAGTATATAATGCTTTTATGCTCAATAAGAAGCAATATCGAGCGGCAGAGAATATCTGTCAATTTATGGATCAATATATTGAGAGGTCTATGTTAGATGTTCAATGAGCAGATGAAAAGAGGTTTGACAATATTAGTATGACTATTGATACTGATGATTTCTACTTGTGTATTAAAGAGGATTGGATGATACCAGTAGGATCGTCATCGGCCATAGTATGATTACTGAAAAAAAACATAGCTTATCTTTCGTATCTTAAAAATAATAAGAGGGAAGGCTATGGCAATATGAAATCTATTTTCTTTGATAATGTTAGTAAATCTCTATCAAGTACTACTTCTTACAATAAGTTAATGAAGCATATGATTCATTGATTTACACAGCAGGAAATAAGTGTGTGGAATGATATCTTTCAAGAAACCTTATATCACATAAACTCTACACGTTCTGTTTGGGAGCAGGCATGATCGTTTGTGAAGAAGGCGTATGAATCACCTTTGCTTATTAATGATCTTTTGAAAAAGATACCATGATGTACGGATGAGGTTATACATAACTTTTTTCATAAGTGAGAAAAATGGTTAGGTGTAAACTCTTGGGAAGTCATACTTATGGTATTTCTAATACAGGCTCCCTATGTTCATGCTGTAGTGCAAACTATTAGTGAACTTTTATCTAAAATGCCTCACAATACGCCTGATTCTGTTAAGAAATACCTTATAGGTTTTGCAACTTATGCATTGAGCATGTTTGCTGATAATTATGTAGGTGAGGTAGTCTGAATTTCTTTAATAAAAAAATCATTTCCCCACATGACTGATGTGGATGCTATTAAGATTGTGGGTCCTCTGGCTGTGGTGTGATGATCTATGGTTATTACTGGGAATTCCCCCAATGCCATCATAGGGACAATCAATAAATTTTATGGTACCGTTTTCAATAAAACGTGAGTTGAGGGTGATTTTACTGAAGATGCAGTGGTTAAGACTTTTACTAAGGCTATACTAGAAGTTATTTTTGAAGTAGTTACTATCCAGAAAGTAAATAGTGATGCGTGATCTATAGATTCTATAGCTGGTATTGTAGCACAGGTCACAAGAACACAGATATTAAGTTAACTTATTTTTTATGAATTGATCTTAAGTTGTTTGGGATCAATTTTTTCTTTTGCAAAAAAAATATGAACTCGTATAAGAGAGTTGTTAACCTTTTAGTCTTTGGTTTTGTTGGAAATGCAAATAATCCTCTATAATACGCTCGGTCGTGAGAAGCAGATGTTCGAACCTCTAGATTCTGATAAGGTGACGATGTATAGCTGTGGTCCGACGGTGTATTCGATACAGCATCTGGGGAATTTGAGGGCTGTTTTTGTCGTCGATCTGCTGCGTCGCGTCCTCACTCATGTGGGTGGATACTCGGTCGACCATATCATGAACATCACGGATGTATGACATCTTACGGATGATGGTGATCATGGTGAAGACAAGATGGAAAAGGGTGCTCGCAAAGATGGCATCACGGCTTGGGATGTGGCGAAAAAGTATACAGATATTTTCTTGGAAGATGCTCGCTATATGGACATCAGTATTGGCACCGAACGTGGCAGATATGACATATTCATGCCTCGTGCGACGGACCACATCCAGCAGCAGATCGATATGATACTGGATCTAGAATCCAAATGATACACCTATATTGTAGAAGGTGATGGTGTCTATATGGATACATCCAAGTTCTCTGACTATGGAGCACTTCTTTCGGATAAACATTTAGCAGGATTGGAAGAGGGGAGTCGTGTAGATTTGAAATGAAAAAAGAATCCAACGGATTTTGCGCTCTGGAAGTTCAATATGACGGGAGCTAAGCGTGATATGGAGTGGGAGAGTCCATGGGGGGTCTGATTTCCTGGTTGGCATATCGAGTGTAGTGCGATGGCGACGGAGTATCTGGGTACCGAGATAGACATCCACACGGGCGGGATGGAACATATCCCTGTGCATCACACCAACGAGATCGCGCAGGCAGAGTGTAGCTGTGGTGGGCATCCGTGGGTGCGTTATCGAGTGCATTATCAGTGGCTCATGATGAATGGCAAGAAAATCGCCAAATCAGATGGCAACGTCGCCTATATGTCCGAGGTACGTGAGCGTGGATACGAAGGTGCGGATGTGAGGATGTTTTTCCTCCAAGCGCAGTATAGATCGTTCCAGGATTTCAGTCGAGAGAGTTTAGAAGCGGCGAAGAAGGGGAGAGCAAAGCTCTCGAAAAGGTTGAGAAAGGGTGATAAAGGTTGAGAAAGGGTGATAAAGGTTGATAAGGAGTTGGTAGAGTGGGCGATGGAGTTGCTGGCGGATGATCTTGATACACCGAAGATATTGGCGAGACTGTTCGCAGTCGTGGAGTCGATGGATGAGGATGATGATGAACTTCGTGCTGCGATCAAGTGGCTGGATGATGCGATCCTCTGACTGGATCTTTTCTCTCCAGAAGTAATCGAAGAGGCTCCCGAAGAAGTACAGATGCTTGCCAGACAGAGACGAGAAGCAAAGTCTCACAAAGACTGGGATATGGCTGATAGACTCAGAGATAAGATAGAATCCCTCGGATGGAAGATGGTGGATGGGAAAGATTCATATGATGTAGAGAAGATCTAATGTCCAAATTCTATTTCCGCTATAGTGCTATGAATGCTATTTTATATAAAAAGATTTGCATTTGAGGTTATTTAGTGTAAAATACTACTGTAAAATTTTACAGTAAAATAGTATAATATCATGAATTACAATTTTTCTACTCTGCAGGCATTGCTTCGCGCACTGGCGGATGGTGAGTGGCATAAGCCCTCATGGATAGCACAGAGGGCGGGAATTACAAGACCTACTGCCAATAAATATCTGGCTAAACTTTTGGATGAGAAGAAGATACAAAAGCAAGGATCGGGCCCTCATGTGCAGTACCACATTGCTGATATGCAATATATCCCTGAGAATACTCCTCCCGCTCTCATACAGGAGCATGATTTTGACTACCAGCAGAGTAGTGTCTTGGACGACTATTTTCTCAAATATGATGCTGATGGCAACGAACTGCAGGGCGTGCAGGGGTTTTTGATGCGGTGTCAGCAGAGAAATATGGATCCATACCAAAAATTCCCTGACTACCTTGCTATACAGCAAACACTTACTTCGCTTTATAACCATTGTGGTGTGCTTGATGCGCTGGATGAGTTTGCCAAGCATGTCGATGAGCTCGCTTTGGATGGACTCTACTATGCAGATCAGTATAGATGGAATGAGTTTGGTAGGAGTAAGCTTGCAGAGATGGCTTTTTTTGCCAAACAGTTGCAGTATGTTTACCTGATGCAAGATGCTTTGGGTATGATACTTCGTAAGTTGGAATGCGTGATCAAGACAGAAAAAGTAGATGCAATTGCACTCACACCACCCAGCATAACTCGCCAGCATCAGTTGTTGGATGTGCTGGATGAGATGATGAATTTTACTACACTACCTCGTATAAGATTGGTCAAAGATTATCCTACCGCCATAAAAACACCACAAAAATCACTCAGAAAGCGTGCAGACAGGGTCCGTAATGCAAAAAACAGTATCCATGTCTATGATGATCGTGTAAGTCAGTATCGTCATGTCCTCCTCATCGATGATTTCGTCGGTTCGGGTGCGACGCTCAATGAAACTGCCAAGAAACTCAAAGCACAAGGTGTGGAAAAGGTGACAGGCTTTGCCATCGTGGGTAATCTGGATCTGAGCTATGATGTGATACAAGAAATCTAAGCGAAAAGGGAAATAAGCTAAAAGGCGCATTGTCTTGTTATCTTCTTATTTTTTAACCCATCATTACATGTCCAAACTCTATTTCCGCTATAGTGCGATGAATGCTGGCAAAAGCACTGCACTGATGCAGGTCGCACACAACTATCATGAGCGTGGAATGAGGGCCATCATCCTCAAGCCTGCTATCGATACCAAAGCAGCAGACTATATCTCCTCGAGGATTGGGCTCTCGAAGCCGGTAGATTATTTGGTCGGGGAGTCTGATGATCTTTTGGAAGATATTGATCTGACGGGAGTGGACTGTGTCCTGGTCGACGAAGCACAGTTTCTCTCATCATGTCAGGTGGATCAACTATGGGAGATGGCGGTAACCCGTGGCGTGCCCGTGATTTGCTATGGACTTCGCACAGACTTTCAGATGCAGTGATTTCCTGGTAGTACGAGACTTCTCCTCCTAGCACATAGTATCGAAGAACTCAAAACCATCTGTCGCTGTGGTCGCAAAGCACTCTATAATATGCGTCTGGTCGATGGTCAGCCGATCTTTGACGGAGATCAGGTAGCGATTGATGGAGAGGCAGTGACTTATGAGTCAGTGTGTGGGAAGTGTTACATAGATTATAGAGGGTGAATAGAGTAAGTCGTGTAAATAGGGTAAATAGTTTTATATTTTCTAACTACTATGGAAAAGAAATCTCAAACATTTGAAGATCTCTATATCTGGCAAAATGCAAAAGAAATCTATCATCAGATGAGTAAGGTATCGAATGAACGAAAACAGTATTTTCTCAAAGATCAGTTACTTCGTGCATCTCTCTCTATTTCTAACAACATAGCAGAATGATATGAAAGACAGACGAATAAAGAATTTGTAAGATTTCTCTATATAGCAAAAGGTAGTTGTGCAGAAGTAAGAAGTATGCTGCATATCATCATAGATGAAAATATGATTTCACAAGAAAAATATGACGTCCTGTCTACAGAAGTACAAAAGTTGAGTGTCATGCTACAAAAATTTATCAATACATTCCAGTAAGAACTATTTACACTATTTACGCTTTTTTACACTATTTACCCCTTTTTATGAAACAGAAAAAATCATCTAAAAATCAACTTCTCCATCTCCTGATCACGATCGTGATCCCAGTCCTTATCATGACTAAGCTCAATGGAGCAGAGCAGCTGGGGCCGATGTGGGCGCTGATCGTGGCACTTCTCTTCCCTATCGGGTATCAGGCACGAGATTGGTGGAAACATTGTGAGATAGATGTTTTCTCTGTGATTTGATTTGTGAGCATCCTCCTGACAGGTGGAATTGGTCTGCTCGAGTTACCACCACAAGCCGTTGCTATCAAAGAAGCAGGTGTTCCTCTTATCCTCGGTATCATCGTAGCGATTTCTATCCTCTCGGGTAAGTCGCTCGTGACCGCATTTCTGAGTCAAGCACTACCACTAGATGATATTGAGAAGAGCCTGGATCAGACCCAAAAGACCGAATATGATCGCTTATTGAAAGTTTTCAGTCGAGGTTTTGCAGCATCATTTCTCATCTCTGCGATACTCAATTATATCTTGGCGAAAGTGATTGTGACCGCTGATGCGGGCACGGAAGAATTTACTGCGCAGCTTGGGAAGATGACAGGACTCAGTTTCCCCGTGATCGCTCTCCCGATGATGATCGTGATGATGAGTCTGATGATACGATTTGTTTTTAGATTACAGAAAGTGACAGGGAGAGGAATAGAAGAGCTATTGGATACTTAGTAGTAGTGGAGGGACTATGTATTTACTCTGTTTTTGTATTGTTCTTTTCTCTCCGTCTTTCTAAGATGATCATTGCAGCTAGTGTGTCTTCCATAATATTTTTTTGGAAATTGCCACTTCTTTCTCCTGCCTGTACACTCGAATATTCCTCATCAGTAAGTTCAATGATAATATCATCACCTGCGACACTTGTTATTTGTTCTACGAAGGATTTTACTTGATCCTGGATGTGTTGTTCTTTGGGCCAACCAACTACAATATGACCTACATGATACTGCACAAGAAACTGTCCAAATTGTCGCACAAAATCTTTGTCATTTATGATATAACCTATTGGGAACACAATGTGTGTGTCACCTTGTTCATATGCGAGTCCAATATATTTTGACCCCCAGTCCACACCGAGTGTGTTTTTGGATTTTTGCCTCATGTTATGTAATAGTAGATAGTAAAAAGTAGTAATATACGACAACATATGGTCATTATGTTGATGGTTGATGTGTTGCTCTATGATATTATTTATTCTTTCCACTCTCCTTGTGACCCGTGTACGGTTGGGTTATATGAACGAAAGAGTAACGATATCATATCACTCATCCCTAATCTTTCTACCGACATACCGATTGATTGCAAGCCATCCGCGATAACGGAGCACCTTGTATTCAGGAATTTTTCATTCTTTACAAATGATCTATATCTTCCCACTACCTTTTCAACACTATCTTTCATAGAAAGGATATTCATCAGTTTGGATCGTCGAGATCTTTTTATCTGAGAATCATCACTATCACCCGCATAATATGGTACTATGATATAAAATTCTTTGATAAAAATGAGTCAGACTTGACTATCTATACGAGTTAAGAAATCTATGTATTGTTCTCCATGTCCATGTATTACACGATTAGAGATATTTTCTACCTTCCCCCTTACAAAATTTAGATAATCAGAAAGATCGAGATAAGTGTTGCGGATCATTATTTGTATAGGGAAACTCAATCCATTGAGAAACCTTTTATATTGTTCCAAAACGATTTGCTGTTCATCAAAATTTTTTAAATCTAAGTTGATTCCTTCTACTTTGAGAATTGCTCTCATTCCACCATCTTTTAAAATTAATGTTTGTCCTCTGATTTCAGATAGTGGCATCATTTCTTCTGTATTGAAGAGTGGTTCTTTTTTTCCTTTTTGGATTTTTTGTTTTTCTTTGCCTCCGAAAAGTCCCATCAGCAAAAATAAATAAATAAAGATATCGTTTAAGTATAATCTTTGGTTGTGAAAAATGCAAATTCCTCACTACGTTTCTATACTTGCAAAGAACTTTTCTTTCTTTTCCATCCGTCGATCATCTTGTCTACCCAATTTGGATATATCGGCGTCATCTGCCAGTAGCTCCTTAACCGCTTCTTCTAGATAGATAGTGTTTTGGCTTCCCTTTACAAAGATTAGTGCCTTTGATCGATCTTTGTTTCATGTTTTTCGGTTATTTTTTTTATCTATTATATATTGTTTTACCCGTTTTCCTGCCTCTCTTGAAGAGGTAAAATGCTTGATCTGTTCTATCGGATAGCCGATTTTTTGTAGTTCATCCATGGTATACAATACTTCTTGCCCTACCAAAATAATCTGGTCTAGACCCTGACCTAATATGCCTGCTATAGTTCTATGGGCATGTTCCGATAAATCTCCCAGTTCTCTCATCTCACCGATAATACCTATCAGGGGTCTGTTATCCATATATACGTCATGTTTGATGCGGTAGGCAACACCAAGCATCGCTTCGATGCTCGCAGGAGAAGCGTTATAGGAGCTATCTATGATGAGTGTCTGTTCAATTCATTGGAATAATGATAATCTTCCTGGTTGAAGATGATATGATAGATGATTGAGTTCTTGTGTTTTTTCTTGACGACGATATGCTATCACCGATACAATGCTCATACCAATTGCTACATATGATACGAGTGCTTTTGAGAGTATATTTACTGATCCAATCCAATTTCTATCGCCAGTGAAGAGTTCTACTTCTGTCATTAGGAGAGATACTTCTGATGTTTGTAGTGTTGCGTGCGTATAGCCTATGTCACCGAGGGCGCCATCTATTATACTATACCATAGGATGTCTGCATCAGTACGATCATCCATCTGTTTAATATATACATCATCCATATTGAGAAATACAATGTCCTTGGATGCGTCTATCATTTTGCGCTTTTGTTCAGCAATATGGGTTGGATCTCCCATCTGTTGACTATGTACTGCATCGATGCGCGTGATGATACCAATATCGGGTACTGCAATACTTAGTAATTTATCCATTTCACCAGGATAGTCGATACCATATTCCAATACCATTATATCATAATGAGGAGCAAAAACCACAGACCATATCGCCTGTCCCATTCCACAAAGATATCCTCCTAATGACGGTGTGAATGATTCTATTCCTAAAATAGAGAGTGAAAATCCCATATCTCCATTGAAATTTTTAGGGGAAGTGAGGATATGGACGTGGGGCAAAAGTTGTTGGATTGTTTGTGTGACAATCAGTCTGGCTGTAGTTTTGCCAACACTACCTGTTACGCCAATTATGTATGGGTGAGTGCGATGAATAACTCTGCGGGCGCAATAACCTAAAAGTGATGTGTAAAGGGAAAGAAACGTCTTTTTTATCATCTGGAGGAGTGGGGGGATTAAAGAGTGGTGTCTGTGGAGCCCTTTTTCTTATTGATATTTTCGTTGGATCGAAATGTGGTAATAATAACAGAAAGTGGCACAGCCATGACTACACCAATAAATCCGAATAACCATGCTGCGATAAGCATAGTAATGAATATGATGAGTGAACGAACGCCCAATACTCTATTCATGACAACAGGGACTACTATGTTGTTTTCTGTTCGCTGTATCAGCGTAAATAAGATAAAGACAGCAAGTGCTGCTCACCAACCACCAGCAGTGAATGCCACTAACACAGCCGGAATACCTCCTAAGATGGGACCAATATAGGGTAGGAATTCTGTTATTCCAGCTATTAGTGCTAATAATCAGATCTGAGGTATACTAAAACCCAGTAAACGTAATATCCATAATCACAGCAGTGTGACGCTGAAGATATATATCATGAGGAAAAGCTGTCCCTTGAGCCAGAGTTGCATTTTGTCGTAGATGGTGAGCATTTTTTGATAGATGATGGGGCGATATTCTTGGGGAGAGAATTTTACAAGAAAAACGAACACCTCCTTGTATTCTAAAGAGAAGAAAACAGACAATACAAGTACGAGCGAAACTTGTCGTCATGTCATCACGCTAGAGCCAAATAGTTTTTTTATTAGTGTAAATCCATCAGTTGCTAATCATGAGGATATGTAACTATTGACGGTTTTTACAAATGTGTCTAGGAAGTTCTTTACTCATGTGACGAATCATTCGTCTTGAGACATTGCAAGCACATTATCTTTTAATCATGAGGGAATATATTGTGTAGATTCTACAAAAGATTCGAATCAGTGTATAGCAATATGTTGTGAAATACTGTTTATGATTCCTACGATTGATTGTGTCATAGTAAATAGCTGCTGCACTATAAATGGAATAATGAGCAACATACTAAGAAAAAATACTATTAGGAAAAAATATATCAAAAAGAGCGCTAGTCATCTGCTTTTTAGATGTCTTTCTATGAAGCGTATTGGTCCCTCTAATCAGACAGAGAGAATATATGCTAACAAAATTAATAACAGTAACGCGAGGGTGTTTCGCATAATGAGTGCAAATGCGCCTACAACCAATCCGGTGATCCAGAATGTGCGTGCAAATTCTACATTGCGGCGATTATCTCCTTCATTGTTTTGTGGTGGGGTTGATTCTTTGTCTAATGTGGGTGGATTGCTGGGTGCAGAATGTCTCACAGCGCGATGTGTGGCGTCTGATGCTTGTGTTTGTAATTTATCTATCAGGCGCGATATTCAGTCTAATAATCTCATAATCAGTGTTATGTTAGGATGGATAAAGGCTCTTATACTTTTTTTATATTTGTATAGTGATTTATAAAAGAAGTGATATCGTCGTTTATAGTGTGCAATACTTGATTATAGATAGGGATTTTTTTGTTTTTTTCAATTAATTGCATCCATTGATCTGTATATTTCCTGTTGACAGTAACGAAAAACACTCCCCCAGACACACTCTGTCATGTTGCATGGATAATGCTGTCATAAATTGCTCTTTTTGCTGCATTTCTCTGTGTGGCATGTTTTGCAACCTTTTTCGTAATGTGTACTCATCGACGATGAGAGTGTTTTTGTGAAATCCATGTTATTGTGAGTCGCTTACCATATCGTTTTTTACCATGACGTAGTGTGTAATGTACGGTTTTAGTTCTGGGTCTTTGTATTTTAGGTAACATTGTCGTGATTTACGAATATAATAAATTTTGCACTTCCACTTTAGATAGGGAACGATACGATCCGGGCGTAGCTATGTCTAGATGAATGGATCAGAATGATAATCTATGGAGTGAAAGGATACGATAACCCATATGACGGAAGAGACGTCTGATATGGCGCTTTTTCCCACTTATTAGCGTTATTACAGCGGTTCATGATTTTTCTGTGTATATATCATGGAACGAGAGATAATCTCTATGGGTGTCTTGAGGATCAAACATTCCTACAGATTCCCCGCGTATCATGCGATCTTTATCTTTTTTTGTAAGAGGATGATCAAGTGTTGCAATATACTTTTTGTGTATATGATGTTTTGGGTGCATAAGACGATGGGTGATTGATCCATTATTGGTCAGTAGTAGTAGTCATGAAGTATCTTTGTCAAGTCTTCCTACTGGACGATAATGGAGGGCGTATTCTGGTGGTAACAGTGAATATATAGTGTCATTGAAATGATCATTGCGAGAAACTACATATCCTGTGGGTTTATAAAATATAATGATATCACCCTCTATCTGTTCCTTTTCAGAGTTATTGTTGATTGTGATTGCATGGTGACCCTGATCAGATCGCGTAATAAGATCTCCTGTCTGGCAAATGCTTTTGAAGTCTTTGCAGATAACATTATTGACTGATACCTTTCCATCACAAAAGAGTGAGAAACATTTTCTTCTGCTCATGCCGCTATTCTTTTGTATTACTTGACGAACTAACATCTTATATCTTTTTCTAAAAGTATTTCCCAAAAGACTAAATACTGATGGGTCAAAACGCAATGCAAAATTTGACAGATTCTGTTATGATGTATATACTATCACATATATTGATATTCACTTTTATAAGACTGATTATGACACAGAACATCAATAATTCTGATACACAATATATTATTAAGAATTATACTATAATCTATAGAGCGTTTTTTGTCTTTGGTAGTTTTTTTATTGCTCTTGTATTGTCTATTGGGTGATGGTATGTAATTAGTGCGCAAGTACATGATACTTATGTCGTAGATAATATTGACAGCGCTGATGACTCTGTTGTGATAGGGTTGCTACCATCTGTTTCATCAGGTTTTACTATATATGCATATCAGAATACAAATATAGTGCTAGATAACACTATCAAAAGTGATTGGAATCTTGTCCAATATGAATGATACACATTACCTGCACATAATCATGGCGCTGTTATTGATTCTTTGTCTGATGCATCAACCTTCAACAATCCAGATTATGGTATTTCTCTGTTGAAGAATAGTGTTGCTACCATCATCTTTCAAGATAATAAAACTGATATACCTACGCCATTTCAACTATTGTGACCCATACCGTATGTGGATAATCAGTCTATGGATATAGTCAGTCAACAGAGTATCGGGCAGTCTTTTCGTCTTGATTGTTTGTATGATAGATGGAAAATATCTAATATAGTTTGTGAGAAATATATTACATCTGCGATACAAGATATTTTTAGTTACGATATTTCCCGTTACCATCAAGAATTAGTTACGATTGGTAATATTATCCCGTTACAGTCGCATGAGCTATTCTGTGATAGTCTGGTGTGATATTTAAGAAACACATGAGATTATTCTAGTGTGCGAGATTCTATTGTGGCTAGTTTGTGCACTCCCACACAACGCGACGTATACCAAAAAACAGTTTCTCTTATTCAAGCTAATAAAGATCTTATTAGTCAGAAATCGATTAATGGTGTAGGAGATAATGAGATTATGAACGAGTATATCATTCATTCTTTGTTGCAAGACATCTACAATGATATAAAGAGTGGTGCTATAAATCCACTGATTATTAAACAATATGTTGAATCATGGAATAAGATATTTAGGGAACAATATACTGTTTCATCTTTTACTTATGATGCTAGTTATTATCTTAATCAAACGCTTATATTACCAGCGCTTAATAATACTACCCTTACTAATCGCCTTGAAAGAAGTGAGATCAATACGCTACAGGCAGATATCAAGAAGCTTAATGATGGGTGATGAAATACGAGTTGATTGTATATGTACATTACTAATCAGTCTCTTAAAGATGAAGTTAATGTAAGCAGTATTACTGATATTGCTACGTGAGTCGCAAAGGATGATATATTGTATGGTAATTATTTTCAGGAAATTAGTCGCGTGAACGTTAACAATACTATTAGGATACAGTGAGAGCTTCGTGTGATGGAGGGTGAGATTATTCCAATATCTATTACCATAGATAGTGATGGTGCTATCGCGGCTGTCTCACTACCATATTGAAATGAGCGAGAAGACACGATTAATAATCTGATTCAAACAAAGAAATTAACATGATTGTATGAGATTGAGACATTTGTAGTTAATAATCTGGATGCTATTCAGTCAGCAACAATCAATACGTGCGATATTCTTACGGAGTATATTGGATCTAAACTAGTTTCTTGTGATAGTACTACTATTATTATACAGGATACCAAAAATGAAGTATCTATTCGCTATGAAATTACCATAAATGATGCAATGAAAATTACAAAATTTAAAACCAATAGCACACATATGCAGGAGCGTATTCGTGAAGAAATTACAGATCTAAATACGAATAGTAGTACGCTTATTCCTACGATAGTGGCGATTACTAATGTCTCTTGGGAGAGTGCACAGTCAGATTCACTGGAACATCAGGTGGGTATAGCTGATAAGTTTATTGTTATTGATCGTATTAAGAGATATATGTGAATCGAGCCAGACAATATTGGTCAGCGTGGTGATGAATTTGTTGTATGAGTCACAATCGCCGATAAGCTGTTCTATGCTTCATATGATCTTGCATCCCATAGTCTTACAAACATTATCCTTCCTGATATTACCATTGATGGTAAAAGAGTCCTTGTGTCAGAATTTGTATTGACACTAAGTGATGAATATCAAAATGACATTAATCAATTTATGAATGATCCTATAACTTTTATCAAAAGACGTTATCCTAGTGTTAATACACTCTATCAAAATAGAGACTAGGAAAGGTTGTGGAATATGGTATAAGGTTTGCACATTTCTTCTTTTTTTATGGTGATGGTTTGTTTATAAAGAGAGGCAACTTTATTGTTGTCTTTTTCTTTATGTTGCGAATTGGGGATATCCATATAACATCGGGGTACAAAGATCGTATTATCGATGAGCTCAGAAGAGTAGTCGCAGACGCCGGGGAGGAGTCGGTGGTGTTTTTGGGTGATTATGTGTATCATTTTTCGTATGATAGGAGAGCACTCCTTGCGTTTGTAGATTTGCTCATGGAGTTGCAATGTGAGGGGAGAGTAGTGTATGTGCTGGCGGGTAATCATGATTGGCTCCAAGGGCATTTTGTCTATCAGGAGGCACAGAGGGTCGTGGAGTCGTTGGGGGGTGATAGTATACACTTCATCACAGAGCCAGTATGGAAAGAGATCGATGGGGAGTGGATACTGTTTTTGCCATATAACTACGGGTTGAAGCGGTGAAACGATGAAGCGGTAAATCGCTCAAAGAACTGATTATATGAACATTTGTTGGAATCGTCACATAAAGGTGAACAGCTGTCTGGTCATGTGAATCTCATTTTGGAACAGATGCTACAGCAGAGGCCGACGGAGGATCACGTGATCGTGGCACATCACTACTATATCGCAGATACGACGTTTCCGGGTCAGAAGGGACGTTTTGGCTACAAATCAGTAGCGTTGGATCCTGCATGGTGTGATCGTGATGATATGCTGATGATTTCATGACATATTCACAAACCTTTTGTCTGGAAAAATTACCTCTGTCTCGGGAGTACCTGGGCAACTCATCCTCAAGAATACAACCAGACCAAAGTCGCGCTCCGCTACCGTGATGATGTCGGTATACTGATGCCGATGGCAGTCAACTACTATGCATCGATGGTGGCAGAGGAGTGAGAGGTAGTGACTGCTATCATGATCGATCAGGTCCAAGAAAAAGCACGAGAAGAAACGAAAAAACTCATGACTGGAGGGCAGCGGAAGATAGGGGCAGGAGATTGGGTGAGTGTGCCGATGGAACAAGTTGCACTGCAGCTCCAGGTTGAGCAGCGTAGCTACCAGAGTATGGATGAACGAGTAGAGGAGTCGCTGCAGCAGACCGTACGTGATATCCAGCTGCAGACCGTGCGTAAATCGTACGAAGAACTCGTGTCTGATCTGATCATTTCGCATGAAGAACTCCAGGAGAGCTATGTCCAGCGGAAGACCATCCTCGAGACCTATGTGACGAACAAATATCCAGAGGAGAAAGAGGAGTATGTGGAACTGTTGCAAGAATCATGAATACTATAAAAGAGTAAGTCGTGTAAATAGTGTAAGAAGAGTAAAAAGTTTTTCACTATTTACCCTATTTGAACTATTTAGCCTATTTGAACTATTGATTATGATACTGGGGATAGATCCAGGAGTGAGGAAGTTGGGTTATGCGATCATCGATGGGATGCAGATCGTGGATGGCGGTGTCCTGATCCTGGATAGCAAAACCAAACTCGAAAGACCAGACTACCGAGAACGTATGAGTCGTATTCGCGCGTTTTTTGTCGAATTGCTTGATCAGTATCCTGATATCGATACAGTGAGTATGGAAAAACTGTTTGCCTTTCGTAATTATAATAATATGGAGTTTGTGTATGGAGTCAGAGGGATGTTGATGACACTGTTTCGAGAGCATCACTTCACGCTCCATGAATACACACCGCTTCAGCTCAAAAAGTATATCGCTGGCACTGCCAAAGCTTCCAAGGAGCAGATGATCACCATGATTTCTCGCCTGTATCAGATCGATGATGATACGATGTATCATGATACCGCAGATGCTATAGGATTGGCGTACTTGGCATACAAAGGGGTAGCAAGTAGCAGGTAAAGAAAGTAGAAAAAGTAGAAAAGGTAGAACCCCGACAGGTCGGGATGCTCATGCTGTCATTCCACTCTCTATCGTTCGTGGGACATCATGGCAAAGGTAGAAAAGGTAGAAGAAGTAGAAAAACTTATAAGATGTTTTTATGATTTATATTGTAGGGAGATATGAAATCACTAGTAGATAAGGAATTGAAGCGTTTGCTTGCTGATGGTGTAATCAGCCATATAAGTGATAGTGTTGATTTGTCCGAGTATGTACAACCTGCGAGTATTGATTTGCCAGTGGGTGATGTGATTTATCATGTGAAGAAGAAGTATCTCCCCTTTGATGCCTTGCTTCGTGAGGTATTGGATGACGTGCTAATAGAGGAGTACGATGCGAGTGAGTCAATGACTTTGTATAAAAATCAGACCTACCTCATTCCCTGTCTTCGTATCCAGTGACAAGAATGATTTTCTTATAGAGTGAGTCCCAAAAGTAGCATAGGAAGGATCGATGTACTGGTAAGGTCGGTGTTTGATCAGACAGGACTGTATGATACGGTGTTTGTCGATGCGAGTGGTGAACTCTGGCTCGAGGTGACACCTAAATCCTTCAATATTTCTGTGATGCGTGGCGTAGCTTTGTCGCAGATTATGTGTTTTGATGAAGGGCAACAGAGTGGTGACATGCTAGATATTAGCTGATTGCAGCTTCTGTCGTTGGGTGGTCATGATACACAGCAGCAATGGTATGATAACAAAATCCTGATTGATGTATGAATAGCTACATGACAATTGGTCTGATATAAAGCATTGGCGACAGATGCAGTGATTGACCTCACTCAGCATAGCGTATGTAGATCTGATCATTTTTTTGTGCCAGTGTATGCACAGGATGATGCTTCGCTGATGCTTGAAAAAGATAGATTCTATATCTTGGCAACCAAGCATGATATTCGCATCCCGGTAGCATATGCAGCGGAACTGATTCCCTCTTCGCATCTGGTCGGGGAGTTGAGGGTGCATTATGCGGGGTTTTTTGATCCATGATTTGGAGGGGAGATGTGAGCAACTGGTGTGCTAGAAGTGCGTGCACATGAGGATATCATCGTACATGATGGGCAGCCCTTATGTCTCATGTCTCTCTATGAGAATACACAGTTACCATCGGTAGCGTATGGTGATGCATGAAATCATTATAACATGCAGCGTGGGCCGAAGTTGGCGAAATATTTTGGATAAAAAGACAGAGAGCAGTCTATATTAAAGATTATCATGAGATGTTTGGTGTGCGTTTCCTCGAAAAGGCTGGTGTGCGGGTGGATCAGGTAGAAATCTACTAATTATTTGCTTTTTCTTATTTTTTGTTTATAATATATAAAATTTATATCTTACTCTTTGTTTTTCATGTCTGAAAAATTAGATTCTGTGCAAGAGGGTTTGTTTGAAAACTTACATTGAGCTGATAAAATTGGAGAATTCGATTTTTTATCTGATGTGTATGAACAGCTCAACTTTCTTACTACTGGTGAAATTGTATTTGTGAAAGTAGAAAATAGTAGATTCTATATGTATGCCATTAATCTACCAAGAAAAGAAGGAAGTCTAGAGAGAGTGAGTACGTTTGATATTACTCAGCAATATTGATTTAAGCCAGTTTATATGGGTGCTATGAATGATACTGGAAGAGTGGGCATATGATTTAAAAAATTTGATCATTCTATAAACTTTGCGTGTAAGAGAGCCCATGATGGAAACCTACAATTTTTCAATAAAGAGTAAAACTACTTAGTATTATTGTAGCTATTATCTTTTCGGATATTTCCTGAAAAAAGTCTTGCAAAATATAAAAATATGACTATAGTGTCGTGCGAAGAGGAGAGGAGTACTTTATTTTGGAGGTGATTCGTCGATGGGCAGGAAGAAAAAAGAGAGGAGTCTGACCATGGATCTTGATCAGATTTGTAAGAGATTTGGTCCGATCGATGATGTCGCTACGGAGTGTCTTCTGCTCAGACCTGATGAAGTGCAAGCACTGAGATACAAAGATATCGATGGGTACTCTATCATCCAGGCTGCTGAGAAAATGGGTATCTCCAAATCAGTCTTCGGCTCACTGTACAAAGAAGCACGTGAGAAACTTATCACTGCTGTCTTGGATGGCAAGGAGATTGCTATTCTCTGTCCTTTGAAACAATAGTTTTTATCGTATTATTATATAGTTCTTATGTCTGCTCTTATTCATTTGGAAAACACTGCTGATTTTGCATCTCTCATCAAAGAAGGTGTAGTATTGGTAGATTTTTATGCTGATTGGTGTGGTCCATGTCAGGCACTTGGTCCTGTGATGGAATCCCTTGCTGACTCCTATGAGGGTAAAGCAAAAATCGTCAAGCTCAATGTCGACCATCATAGCCCTATTGCTCAACAATTTCGTGTGATGTCTATCCCTACCGTGATTATCTTCCAAGATGGCAACATGATCGATAGACCTATCGTCGGTGCGTATCCAGAGGATTTTTATGCGAATGTGCTTGATACGTTGGTAGAGGGTACAAAAGAGTAAAAAGTGTAAAAAGAGTAAAAGTGATTGTGTGGCTGAAAAGCTGCACTTTTTTGTTTTCTGGGCTTGCATTTAGGTCTCTAGTCGCTAGTCTTTGGTCGTTCAATTTATTTGTCCACACATTGTCCATATGCCCAATATGAGAGCTATCAAGACGAAGATTTCGTCTGTGACCAATATCAACCAAATCACCAAAGCACTAGAGGTCGTCTCTACTGTCAAACTCAAAAAGGTAAAAGAACAGACAGACTCCTACAGAGTGTTTATGAATGAGCTCATCGCGATGCTTCATCGCTTGGGTCAGTATGTGAATATTTTTGATAATGTGGTGGTCAAAAGTGATAAGACGCTTGTTATTGTGATGGGTACAGAAAAAGGTCTCTGTGGCTCACTTAATGCGAAGATTAATAAGATGGTTGATATGACCTTCAGCACATCTAAGGATTTGGTAGATATCTACGCTGTGGGTAAGAAAGCGGTAGAATTTTTTGTGAGAGAAGGATATACTATAGCTGGATCGCTTTCTATACCTGATATGTTTGATACATCTGATGTAGTAGAACTCTATAATTATATCCATGAATCACTCGATGCGGGTCGTTACGCTCGTGTGGTGATAGCATTTAATTATTTTCATAATGCGCTCGTACAGGAGCCTGTCTTTTTGGATCTTTTCCCTCTCGAAGAAGGTGCGTTTGATTCATTCGTGGAGTCAATGGGCGTGGATATGACAGAACGTTTGTCACAGGTGGAGGTGACCGATATCGAATTGGAGCCTAGTGTGGGAGAAGTTTCTACCTACTTGCAGGCTTTGGTTATCAAATATATGGTGTTTGGTGCACTTCTTCAGAATAAGACAGGTGAGTTTGCGTCTCGTATGATAGCGATGAAAAATGCAAAAGATAATTCTAAAGATCTTATCAAGAAACTTAACATTACTTTCAATAAAGCTCGTCAAGCAGCTGTCACGCAAGAGATCTCTGAGATCGTGAGTGCGAAAGTGAGTATGGAGTCTTAAAGCCATAAGCTAAAAGCATTAAGCTGTAGGCTTTTAGTTAGTGTGTTTGATATCATGAGACAGGAGAATAAAGCATTAATAGAGGAGTATTATCGTCATCCACAAGGGTATCATGTGATGGATAATCCTACCGTCATAGGACATGAGGGTAATCCTGTATGTGGTGATGATATCACCGTCTATCTTCGTCTAGAGGATGATATTATTGTAGATTATAGTTTTTCGGGTGATATATCGATGCATACCATCGCTGCTTCAAGTTTTTGGTATGAGTTTCTGGTGGATGCGAAGATAGAGGAGGTATTGACATGGACGGATACGGTGATCCAGCAAGAATGATTTATCTTGAGTGAGAGGAGGAAGAGGGCAGGCGCTATCGCTCTCGTAGCAGTGAGAAATGCACTTCATGAACGACGTGAGGATGGTCTGAAAGATACTTTTGATGATGTCTTGACATAGGTAGACAGCTTCGTATACTGTCAACATATATTTATTTACTTATGGGATTACAGAGGTATGCGATCATTATTGGTGCGTATTGCTGGGTATGGATTGTTTCTGTGGTGAGTGTCTGAGTTTTTGCCACAGCTGTGATTCAGTGTTGTTTATGGTGCATGAACATCATATGGTATCGCACTTGTTGTGGTCGCCGCGGCTTTATGGGCCATGGAACATGTTGTTAAAAAGATACTCACATTAGTGACTTTGCCACTTAATATTGTAACTTTATGATTAGCTAGCTTTGTGGTGAATGTGGTTTTGTTGTATGTGTTGCAGGCGGTCGTATGAGTATTACCTGGAGTAGATGTTGGTATACAGCTTGGATCTTTTCTGCAGGTCATACTATTATCCATTGTGCTATCGGTTGTTGGTAGATTTATTTCCTTCTTGTTATAGAGACTATGATTCCTAAGAATGTTTACCTTGCGTTCTCTGTTATTCTTTTTATTCCTCTGATTATTTTGTATTTTCAGAACATTACTTTTGGTACGTTTATTGTGTTCTTTAGCAATATGAATGGCTCTATGGCCGTATATTTCTGGCCATTAATGATTATTGCATGAGCATTGGGTGCGACCGTTACACTGTATATTCAGAAATTTTTTCAAGATATGGATGCGGACAGTCAAGCAGGCGGTTTGAATCTTTAATTCATTGTTACATTATTATTATGGCTACATTTAGTCTCTCAAGAGAGGAGGTTGCTGAGAAGCTGGGAGTATCTACGAGATCTGTAGATAGATATATCAAACGTGGGCAACTTAGTTACAAAAAAATTGCGAATAAAGTATACATAGCAGAGGAGGATGTCCAAAAATTGGCATCTAGTTTTAATAGTGTCCAGCAACACCCAACCAGTGAGCGTATTTCTGAGTCAACTGACTTATCTAATAAAAAAATATCAGACTCCGATTTTGGTCAGCAAGTAGATAAGTTTATCACTGTGCTTCAAGAGAAGGATAGAATGGTAGAAGACAAAAATAAGGTGATTTTTATGTTGCAGCAGAGAGTGGGGGAATTGGAAACCAAACTTCAGCACATGATCGCTCTCCCTGACTACAATAGTGAAAAACAAGAGATTATGCTTGAAAAGGATCGTCTAATACAGGAAATATCTCGCTTGAAGATGTGATTTACGAGAGAAAAGTCCAAAAATAGTATCATGACCTCATTAGTGGTAGTTGGTATTATTTTGGTGATCCTCTATTTCTTGTTCTTTGGGAATCAGTAATTATATTTGGTGTGATGGTATGAAGAAAACTTCCTGATGGGAGTTTTTCTTTTCTGCATGCTCTTCTGTGTGTTTTGTATTTTTTCTTCCTTATGTTGCACAAGATATATTGTGCAAAATAAAAATACACTCTCTTGGGAGTGATTTTTTTCTGTTTCCTGTTTTTGATTATAGAAAAACTTTTTGTATTGATGGTGACGACAGAGAGACTCATTTACCCTCTTCTTTTTCTGTATTGATTGTATGTTGCACAATATGTATTCTTTCTTAGAATTTCAACCTCACAGGTTTTTTTTAGGTGCACCCTGATAGCATCGCAACAAAAAAATCACCGAATTTCACACGGTGATTTGGGTCTGATGTGTATTTTTGTTATTTTATGGAGCAACAATCTCTTCATGGAGTTCATTGGACTCAGCGACACCTACTCCGATCACTTGATCTGCGTTTTCGTATGTTCTGAGAATTTCTCTGTCGAGATTGAGCTTAGAAGTGAATTTTTTGGATTTTTTGATGACTTTGTCTTTATCTTTGTCGATGACTTTATACACCCATTCATTAAATTTGGTTTTGTAGGTTTCGATTCTATAATTAATTTTGCCATTTTCAATCGTTTTGGCTTCGATGAATTCATTGGAGAATTTTCCGATCTTGTAATAGATGAAGAAAATGAGTAGCAAGACAATGTTGAGACCGAGGGAAACGATTTCTAAGGTGCTAAACTGATTAGTAACCCAGTTGATAAATTCCATGAGAATGATAATAGGAGATAAACTTCGTCAAGTATAGAGAATAATAACTCATACTGCAATTTTATAGTCATGAAAGAAGCTTGACACTATTTTGTATTGTTTTGCCGTTTTCTTATTGAGTTGCAGTTGATTTGTGCTGGGGATGTCACTACAGTAGCGATACTTTATGTCTGATTGTGTCGTATTTATGCTATCTATCAACAATGTATCACTTCGTGTCGAAGAAAAAGATATCCTTCATAATGTTTCTCTCGATCGAAAAACAGGTAAAAATTATTGTATTCTCGGGAAAAATGGATCAGGAAAGTCTTCTCTCGCAGCTGCTATCATGGGTCATCCATCGTACGAGGTGATAGATGGAGACATCTTACTCGATGGGAAATCGATACGTGATATGGAACCACATGAGCGTGCCAAGTCTGGCATTTTCTTGGCTTTTCAGCAGATACCTGCTATCAAGGGAGTGAAACTGTTTGAATTCCTCCGTACGATTTATAATGCAAAACATGATGCAGACGAGCGTTTCATTGGGTTTAAGAAGATCGTTTTGCCGCTGATGGACGAACTAGGTATCGATGAAGAATTCCTCTGGAGGGATCTGAATGTGGGATTTTCTGGAGGTGAACGTCGCAAGGTGGAGATATTGCAACTTAAATTATTAGAGCCTCGCTATATCATCTTGGATGAGGTGGACAGTGGGCTGGATGTGGATGCGTTTCGTTCGGTAGCCACACTCCTCTCTTCGCTTGATAGTGCTGAAAATAGCATCATCATCATCACACACTACTTCACGATACTGGACTATATACCAGTCGATCATGTGATGGTCATGCAAGATGGAAAAGTAGTGAGAGAGTGAAGTTTGGAACTCGTTGAGGAGGTGAAAGAGGGTGGTTTTAATTGATAGTATTATAATCAATTATGTGATTGGACAGTTTAGATTTTGCATTTATGACAAAGGAAGAGATTAGAGATATGTATCAACCCTCCAAAGCTAATGATGAGTTGAAAGAAAAAGAAAAGTCTATTAGCGTAGTATTGGATGATGGTTTAGATATTGCCAAAAAAAATGGAAAAAAAGTAAAAAAACCGAGAACAAAAGATATGTGGGATTCTTTATAGTATTATAAAAAGAATAGTGTATTATGTCTGATATTTCTCTCCAACAAGTGCTCCAGACTCCCGATGCGATCGAGTACGAGGTGTTTTTGCAATGATTGACGGAGGACGTCGTGAGACAGATCTCTGCTGAGCAGAATGAGCCAGAATGGATGCTGGCACATAGACTGAAGTCACTCGATATCTTCCACTCGCTTCCGATGCCCAAGCGAGGTCCTGATCTATCAGGACTTGACCTAGAGAATATCGTCTATTATGCTCGTGCCAAAGCAGGACAAGAAGGCAAAATAGCGACTGACTGGAGTCAGGTTGATCCTGCTATCAAAGCGAAATTTGAAAGACTGGGTATCCCTGAGGCGGAGAGGAAATATTTGGCCGGTGTGGGTGGACAGTTTGATAGTCAGACTGTGTATCACAATATCAAAGAGAAACGAGCTGAGCAAGGTGTAATTTTTGAAGATATGGCTGACGCGCTCCAGTCTCATCCTGAACTGGTGCAAAAATATTTCATGAAACTCGTACCACCGACGGATCACAAATTCGCTGCGTTGCATGGTGCGGTGCGGTCAGGGGGGACTTTCATCTATGTGCCTGAGGGTGTGGAAGTGACAGATCCACTCCAAGCATATTTTCGTATGAATACCTATGCGGGTGGACAGTTTGAACATACATTAATCGTTATTGACGATAATGCGAGAGGTGACTATATCGAGGGATGTAGTGCGCCCAAGTTCGACACGTCGAGTCTCCATGCGGGTCTGGTAGAGATTTTTGTGGGCAAAAACTCGCATATGAGATACTCCTCTGTCGAGAATCGATCAACCAATACCTACAACCTCAATACCAAGCGTTCACTGATCGATGATGACAGTTATATGGAGTGGATCAATGGAAATTTGGGATCGTGTGTGACGATGCTCTATCCATGCTCTATCCTTAAAGGCAAAAGATCTAAGACAGAATCGATCGGTATTGCGGTCGCTGGTGCGGGACAAAATCAGGATACGGGGATGAAAGTCATCCATATTGGTGAGGACTCCTCCTCTACCATTGTCTCCAAATCAATCTCCAAAGATGGAGGTATATCGACTTATCGCGGTATCGTAGATATGAAAAAGACCGCCACAGGAGCGGTCAATAGTACCGAGTGTGATGCACTGCTGATGGACGACAGATCAGTATCCAATACTATCCCTGTGATCGAAACCAATCATGGGAGTCAGACTGTCGCTCACGAAGCGTCTGCGGGCAAGGTCGACGAGACCGAGCTCTTCTATCTCATGTCACGTGGACTGGATGAGGAGCACGCGATGGCCATGATTGTGAATGGTTTCATCTCGCCAATCGTGAAGCGTCTGCCACTGGAGTATGCGGGTGAGCTAAACAAACTTATAGAAATGGAAATGGAATGATCTGTAGGATAGAGATGCGACACGAAGTGGAGTCCCGCAAGGCGGGAGAGATGGAGGGAAGTGTGGGTTAAATATTTTTGTTACCATCTTCTATGGTTGTACAATATGATGGTTTGAGGATTTTGAGTAGTTGTGATGGTCTAAATATATCTTTGCTAATAGGATATCATCCTTCTTCCAGTCCTCTTACAATGAGTTCACTACAATAGAATGACTCATCTGAGTTTTCTTGTTTTCATCTTCAGCCAGATAGTATATCTTTCCCCATTCATTTTATGTCATAGGATTTTCCTTCTTGATTTTTGATAAAATTGATTGACTGATTTATATCTCCTTTTTGAGTAGAAGCCGTGTTTTGTTCTTCATTTCATTTATCTACTTCATTTCATTTATTTTCAACGTTTTGTATGATGGCGTTAGAGACGGTATTCGGAGGATCCATTACTAAGACATCTACTCATCATGCTTTTTTGATATAATAATCATTGATATATTGATCTATATTGGTAGTAATGACTCATTTTCTAGTAGCATGCGTGATCTGTATATCGCCACTTTGTTGGTCATATCCAGTGATGATGGCTGTGTGTTGTCGTTGTTCTCCAAATCACTGAATTCCCTTTCAAAATCATCCAAGTATTCACTTATCTCCTCTGCCACCATCGTTAAAATTGATTACTTTTCATAATACATTGTTTCCATTTCCAATAATTGCGTGTTTCATGAGTTGTATACTGTTTCGTTCTTTTTGATCTGGATGTTGTTTCTTCACCAATGCATCCTTTGCACGACTCATAAGATAGGTAGCATCACTTACATCATTTATAGAATCAATACTATCTATTTGTGATGTGAAGTCTGTGATGATTTTTTGAAGTTCTTCATCACTTTTGTTTGTTAGGTCTAATTGTTCCAGCATTCATGAAAGGTGCTCAAATCATCATTGTGTTTTTCCGCTAAAGAGATTTGCAACGAGTTTTATGAACATGTCCATTGCTTCTCTCATCTTTCATTCTCCTGCCAGATCCATGATAGCATCGATACTTCCTATTTCTTTTATTTTGTCAGGATTTTCTTGTAGTGTTTTGATAGCTGCAGTTGCGAGATCATTGGGATTATTTTTTATGTTTTCTGTGAAATCTTTTTCTAATGATTCTTGAAGTTTTTGCTCGATTTGAACCTTTTCTGATTGTTCTTGGGCTTTATCTATTGAGATTGTTCATTCGTCTTGAAGAAACTGTTCTGGATTTTTTTTGTATTGCACCAACCCAGTTATAAATCATTTCCAATTATCTTCAAAGTATTTTAATGCTTTTTCGACTCCTCATGTTTGAGTAGTATTTGTTGGTGTTATCTGGTCAATTCTTTCCATCGCCTTTTTTTGTTCATCTGTTAATGGAATATCTTTTATGTCTGAGTCTATATTTTCAAAGAATTTTCATGGTTTTTTGTAGTTATCTTTATTGATATATAAATTTGCTGTCTGTATGAGATCTATTATTGCATTCCCATTAATAATTTGTCGGTCTTTTGAAAATTGTTGATAGGTATAGTTCTTATCTTGATTTTGTGAATTAAAATACTCTTCTGATAGTGTAGGTGTGGTCATCATCTGACTTTCTTTGAGTTTTGTGAGTATTAGATCAAAATCATTATCGGTTATCTCTCCTCCACTTTCGAAAAAGTCATCTACTTCTTTCCCCATTTCTATAGTTTTTTCTTTTTTTATTGTTTCCGCTTCTAATACTATTTCTTGTTGTTTAATACTCATATTTATTATTTTATTTCCTGTTGATGCTGTATAAAGAAATTCATTATAATCGAAATCACCAGAAATCTCTGGATGGCCTTTTTTGACTACATTTATTGCTTCTTTTATAATATTTTCTATAGAACTTTTTATTGCGTTGTCTTTATAATTTTCTTTTGTTATGTCTGGAATCTTATCTAATATATTGGAGATTGCTGTTTTTTCATCTTCATTTAATTTTATTTCTCAATCTTTTATTATTTGTGCCTTAATCATTTCCTTTGTAATTGGTCAATTTTTTAGTGCGCTTTCAATGTCTGGCAACAGTGATGTTGATTGTCATTTTTCTATAGTTTTTATTATAGGTTTTTGTTTTTGATCTATTTGTTCAGTTTTGATATTAGCAATGGTGGGGTTAGTAATTGTATTTGCTTGTGCTGCTGGGACTTGTACAGTATTGCTGACTGTCTTGTCCGCTGCTTCTTCTTGATCTTGTTGTGTGTTTTCTACTTTCTGATCAGGGTTTTGTGGTCCTTCTAGTTTTTTGTCATCTTCCATTAGTTGGTCTCTAAGGCAAATAAAATAGTGTCGGCATTTTCGTGTTCTCTTTGTTCTTGTTGATGGATATGGTGGAGTATGGTCTGTAGTTTTTGGTCTTTCGTGTTGAGGATATTTTCGTGACCTTGCTGACTGAGTGTCTCGGTGGTCTGATAGATGCCTTCGATGAGTACTGGACTACACTGTCCTGCAAGCAAATATTGGTAGATAATCTCAAAATTGTCACAATGTCCGCGAATCTGCTCATAGATCTGGAGAAGATGATCATGTTTTTGCTCAGGGGTGAGTGTTGCTCGATTGAATGCCATAGCTCATATGTACGATAAATGTATCTTTATTATAGTTTTTGTATGTTTTTCTGTCAAAAAATCCGTTGTAAAAAATGCTATAAACTGTTATATTGTTCTTATTCTTTAGTCCTTAGTTTTTGGGTAGTGAAAAAAATTAGAAACTTCTGTATCATAGCGCATATTGATCATGGGAAAAGTACGTTGGCAGACCGTTTTCTGGAGCTGACTGCAACGAGTACGTGAATCTCCAATACGCAAGCCCTCGATACGATGGATCTAGAACAAGAACGCGGTATTACGATCAAACTGACTCCGGTAAGGATGCAATGGAAGTGATATGAATTTAACCTGATTGATACACCGGGACACGTGGACTTCCAATATGAAGTGAGTCGTTCACTCGCTGCGGTGGAAGGTGCGATCCTCCTTGTCGATGCATCACAAGGTATACAAGCACAGACGCTTTCGGTCCTCTATGCTGCGATGGAGCATGATCTGACGATCATCCCTGTGCTCAATAAGATAGATTTGCCAGCTGCAGATCCAGCTCGTCGTGCAGAAGAACTCGAAAAACTGATCGGATGTGATGCAGATGATATCATCGCCGTGAGTGCCAAAACAGGAAACAATGTGGAAGCAGTGCTGGATGCAGTGATAAAAAGAATTGATGACCCTGATACCTATGCAGGTAAATATCCGCAGCACCTGTGGAAAAACTCCCCTTCTTGATCCCCCCGTCCTGCGGACACCCCCCTTGCCGAAGGGGGGCAAGCGACGCGTGCGTTGATTTTTGACTCGGTGTATGATCCGTACAAAGGTGTAGTGAGTTATGTGAAGATGGTTCAGGGTGAACTTCGTGCTGACCAAAAAGTAGATCTGATCTACTCACATACAACACTTGAGCCGACCGAAGTTGGACACTTTACACCGAGGTATGTCTCTGATAAGATACTTTCAGAAGGACAGATCGGGTATGTGGTGACAGGTCAAAAATCAGTGAGAGATGCGAAGATCGGAGATACGATGCTCGGCAACTACCCCAAGAAAAAGGGCGAAAATCTGACTCCTCTGGCGGTGCCGGGATTTCAGGTGGCGAAACCCTTTATTTTCGCAGGTATCTACCCTATCGAGACGAGTGACTATCCCAAGTTGGTCAAAGCGATGGAAAAACTTACCCTCAATGATAGCGCAGTGAGCTATGAACCCGAGAGTTCGACGGCTCTGGGACAGGGCTTCAGGTGTGGGTTTCTGGGGACGCTCCATATGGATATCGTGAGCGAGAGACTGCGTCGTGAGTTTGGGATGGAGACGATTTTTACCCTGCCGACGGTGACCTATCTCGTGAGGGTCAAACAATACAAATCAGTCGAAAAAATAGAATCCTGACACAATGTGAAGGAGCTGGTGGCGTCGTGACTGTATAAGCATATCGTGGGTGATCACCCCGAAGATGATCTCCTCTCCTCTGCTGCGCTGGTGGAGAAATATCAGGAGCAACTTCGTCCGTGGCTGTCCGTCCACTCGGGAGGTGAAACGCCCGAAAATGGTCTGATGGAAGAGATTCGCGAACCATGGGCCAAGGTAGAAATCGTCGGGCCAGACGAGTATGCGGGTGCGATCATGTCGCTCGTGCAGGACTACAGATGAGTGATGCAAGGGATGGAGTACCTGGACACATCGCGTGTGGTGTGGAGGTATGATATGCCGATGGGTGAGATGATTGTAGACTTCTATGACAAACTCAAATCGTCTACTAAGGGTTATGCGACGATGAACTATGACTTTTGGCATTATCAAGCGGATGATCTGTGCAAACTGGATATCTATGTCCATGGTGATGTCGTCGAGTCACTGTCGATGATCGTCCACAAGGATAAGGCATACTATACGGGCAAAAATGTCGTCGAGTCACTCAAAGAACTCATCCCCAAGCACCTCTTCCCTATCCCTCTCCAGGCGGGTGTCGGAGGTAAGATGATCGCTCGTGAGACGATCCCTGCGATGCGCAAGGACGTGATCGCCAAGTGTTATGGATGAGACATATCTCGTAAGCGTAAATTGCTCGAAAAACAAAAAGAAGGTAAGAAAAAGATGAAAGCAATGGGCAAAGTGAATGTGCCGAATGATCTCTTTATTAAGATGTTGAAGAGATAAATAATGCGCCACTGTATTTTTATTACAGGTCCTCATGGGTCATGAAAAACTACCATTGCTAAATATATTGCTAATTATTTTTCTCTACCTCTATTGAGTGTTGGTGATTCTTTGAGGAATTTAGCACAAACCGATGAGGATGTTAATTATTGCCTTTCTCATGGGTTGCCAGTTTCTGCTGAAGCAATCGAGAGAGCTACTGCTCATGTAATCGACTGATTTAGTAATGATACCTTTGTTCGTGAGGGTACTATCTTATCTCAAGAGCAATTAGATTGATTGAATATATTTGCTATGAAGCGCAATATAACTCTTTCTGTTGTTTTTTTAACTACTTCTGAATCTACAGTAAGGAAGAGATTATTGTGAAGATGAAGACATGATGATTCTGATAATATCATTGAAAAAAGAATTATAAATTCTTTTTGAGAATCATATATTTTTCACAAACAGTTAGATTATGTTAGTTCTATTATTTATATTGATACTGAACAGTCTCTTGATAATGTGAGGAGTGATGCTAAATTATTTGTTGAAAATGTTTTGTTTAATTAATTTTTTATTAATGAAAAGATCAGAAATTATCATCCAAGCAGTGCGTGGGATTATCATCTATGAGGGGAAAGTATTGCTCGTAGAGAATAATTCTTCGTTTGCATGGACACTGCCATGAGGTAAGGTAGACGCTGGTGAGACGCTGGTAGAAGCGCTCGAGAGAGAGCTCTATGAAGAACTCCATGTGCGTGCAAAGGTAGGAAAAATCACTCACATCCATGATCGACTTCGTCCTGGCAAAGCTCGTATGGAACACTTTTTCGTGATAGATAATCCAGAAGATTTTTGGGATGTGGACTTCTCTGGAGCAAGTCATGAGTTTGAACTCGTGCAGTGGAAATGGTGTCCAATAGATGAGATAGATGTGGATGTGAAGCCATGATTTTTGAGAGAAGATTTGCTGCATATTGCAGATCTGCAGGGTGAGTATAGAGTGAGTGATGAAAGATAAATTTATATAAGTATGCTTATCTATGAAATATCGAATTCTTCCACTTCTATGACTACTTCTTTTTGAAGCTTTGGCAGATTATTTCGCAACTCGCTGGGGGGGGTGAGCCAAGACTATTTTTGCAGTGATAGCCATTGGCTTCTATATTGTGTGTAATATCTTCTGGCTGTATGCGCTCAAAAATGGTGTGGGACTTGGGAGAGGAAATATTATCTTTGCAGTGGGAAGTAGTATCCTAGCAATCGGGATGGGATATCTGATCTTCCATGAATCGTATACTCCTCTACAGATAACGTGATTGATTCTAGGGCTAATAAGTATAGGATTGGTGACGTGGGGTGAGTAGTTATATGTTTTTAAATTGTTGTTTGTTCTATAATGAATCCTACTCTGCTTGCTATTATTCTTGTCATTTGATTATGATTGTTTGTTTGATGATTTATTTGGCTGTTGTTACCCAAAGATAATCCTTCTTATAAAAAAGATGAGGCATTGATAGAAGATAAAAGAGCTGTATGAAAATCACGTAATTTTAGTGAGGCAAGGCATTTTTTCATTCTCTTTATAGGTTGAATTGTTCTTGGTGAGATTGTTGTTAATTTATTTGATGTTTATGTTCCATCTTGGATTTTAATTATAGCTGCTGCATGATTATCCTACTGAATAGGTATTATATCAGAAAAACAGAGATTGAAAATAATAGAAGATAATGTAGATATTGATTCATCTATTGTTTAAATTAAAAAATTTTCTCTATGACTAAACAACTTCAATCACAATGTGCACTGGTTCAGGGATATTATCATTTTCTCATGCTGGGGATGTGGATGGGTAGAACGATGAAGCGTTGAAACGATGAAACGATGAAGCGTATTGAAGATTTTACAGTAGATGGGTTTGTGTTCGATGGTGTGATGATTCAGAAACTCCTCTCTTCTGCTGCCAAACATCCTGATCAGGAGAACATCATGGAGTATATGACTTTCTTGAATGGGGTGAGGGGTGTGATGATGACGACGCATGAGATGTTGGATGGCTCTACGCTGTATCATAGATATGTGCGTGATTTGCTGGGTGATCAGTTTCGTGATTTTGAGTATTTGATCCGCTGGCTGCGCAATGTGCTCGTCCATATGACTGACCCGCGTATCATGGTCTCGCATGAGTGATTTAGAGCGATACAGGACATCGATGCGGAGTGGAAATCGATCGATATTTCTCTCAAGCCATCCAAGGTTTGGCCAGACTCCTCTGACGATTATCTCGTCCGTGTGCGTGTGGATTTGGCTACGATCAAGCACAATACCAGACTGACGACGATCATCAGTGAGTATCAGTTGTATGCGCTGACGAGGTTATGTTATGATATGGCGAAGAGATACCGTGCGTAGTTGGTGGTGTGTGGTTTGTGGTGATATTTTCTTGTAATATCTGTAGTGAGTAAATAGTATGGGGGGAATCTTTTTCTCCTTTTTTTGTCTTTTTCTTCTCTTTTGATGGCTTATGTAGGTTTGCATCATCATACGACATACTCGTTCTTGGAGGCGATTGGCGTGGTCAAAAAGCATGTCGCTCGTGTAGCAGATATATGAATGACCGCGATGACTATCACCGACTACAATGGTGTGTATGGTGCGATGGATCTCTACAAATCTGTCAAAGACTACAATATCAAGCCCATCATCGGTGTAGATCTACCATGGACGATGGATCTCTCACAAGGTGAGCCTCGCTCGGTGGGATACATAACATTCTTGGCTCGTAGTGTGGAGGGATATCATACGCTTCTGAGACTTGTGAGCGCTGCCTATATGCGTAGAAGTCCTGGTGAGCTGCCGTTCGTCGATCTGTCGCTGCTGCGTGAGCACAATGATGATTTGATCGCTTTTTGGGGATGAGTGGATTCTCGATATGGTCAGGCAGTCCTCCGTGGCGAGACACCGTCGACAATACAGGACCAGGCTCGTATGATCATCGATGTGATGGGTCAGAAATATACTTTTGGAGAGATCATCGCACAGGACTATGCTCTGCTGCCTGATGTCCGCAGAGTCAATGAAGCACTGTTAGTGGATGTAGAGATACGAGGCATCAAGACATTTGTGTCCAATAATGTGCACTATATCCGTGCGGATGATGCAGAGGCCTTTGAGGTCGCCCGCGCGATCAAAGATAACAAAAAAATCTACGATGAAGATCGTAGAAAAACTATCGGACAGTATCATATCGTGGATGGTGCTCGGATCATGGAGACCATGAAGCGTAATGGTTATGATGAGGATACGATCAACCAACGAATCGATCAGACCCAAACGATCGCAGATTCTATCCATATCAAGCTGGATATGGGTGACACGCTCTTTCCCAACTATCAGGTGAGTGATGAGATGACCGAACTCTACAAGCAAGAGAAAGGGAATTTGGTCGTGGATTAAGGGATTTTTACGTGGATTTTCTTTCTTTTCCATAATTTATTGTGATTGGAAAAGATTATTTTTTGTTATTTTTAGCTATTCTTTCTTGTATTTTTTTCTTTTTCTTTGATTTTTTCTTTCTTTTGCTTTTGTAATTTATATTTTCTTCTATTCAATTTATTGCGCTACTTAGCTCTTTGCTTATTCATAATTTTTTTTCCCGTTTTTGGGTTTCATTATTGATAAACTTATTTCTTGCTTTTTGTTTTCTTTTAAGCAACCTTTCCATCTTTTGATTGTGATATTTGTTCGTTTGTCACGTAAGACACCAGTACATACATGTTCAGACTTTTCTTTGACACTCATATGCTCTTAATATTTTTTGTCATTCTTTTTTATTAATTTCTTCCGCTCTTTTTTCTGCGCTTTCTTGATTTTTGAATTGCACCTTTTTACATGTTTCACATCTGTTGTTGTTCATTGTCTTATGTATCGGATATTAAAGTAGCTTTGTAGTGTATTTTTTATGATTGTATATTGCAAACTATTACTCTCTTCTCTATCAAGCTGGATATGGGCGAGACGCTCTTTCCCAACTATCAGGTGAGTGATGAGATGACCGAACTCTAACAAGCAGGAGAAAGGGAATTTGGTGGTGGAGTAAGAGATTTTGCACAATAATTTACTTGACTTTTATTAAAAAATAATTAATATAATTTAACAAATTAAAAATTAAAAATTATGACTTTTATTATTAGATTGATTTTAGCGATAGTTGTTTATTTATTTGCCAAATATTTGTTTGGCCTATTGATTGGCAACAATGTGGTGAATATTGTGCTGTCACTAGTTGTTGTAGCAATAGTATTTAAAAAACTTATTATTACTAAAATCCAGTAGTATTAATCTCCGCGCCATATTTGGCTTTAAAGTCGGAGTTTTTTTTTATGAAATCTTATTGTTATATATTATCACCCTCCTCCCTACTCTCTGTCCTTTGCGGCGGTAGACTTCATCGGGGGAGGTAGCAGAAGGTGCGAAAGGTGCGAAAGGAGCAGAAGATTGTAGGATTTCTCGTGGTTGGGGGCCATCGTAGCGGTCGTATTCGGGGATGGTCATGACGATGACAGATGGTGCTTGGTCACCCATGTTGGCTATATTTTGGAAGAATTTCTGGTACAGTGAGACTATCTGACCCACGTGGTGAGTGAGGGTGTTGGGTTGAGTTTTGCCCGTGACGATGGGTCAGAGTCGCCCTTCGGATACGACGACATCCGCATGAGAAAAGAGTGGTCAGAATGACTGAGTGACATCGTGTTTGCGGAGAGTGATTTTCTGTTCCGTAGCAAAAGACTGTGATGATCGTCGGTCGATATTGCGTTTGGCTTCGGTGATATGGAGGTCGGAACCTATGGTGTTATATCTGAGTGCATTGGCGATCATATTGGTCGTGCCGAAGCCCGTGAAGGGATCCCAAATAGTCGGTGGTTCGTGGTGTGTAGTTTGTAGTTGATTTCGATGATTAGTGGCGATGTTGAGGAGGAGATGGGTGAGCTTGGCAGGCATCATGCCTACGGTCATACCAGAGGATGGCTTGTGGATATCGATGGCTTCATAGAGTGGGATGTTTTGGTAGTGGTCGATGATGAGATACTCATCACGTGGGAGACAGATGATTTCGAGACCTTTGGTCTTCACTTCGAGATCAGTTTTGATTGGTTCGATGATTTTGACACGCTTGAGCCAGTCATACTGCTTCTTCCATTGCATGACCTGTGATTTGCTATCACAACCGACGAGTTTGGGTTGTTTCTGTTCTAGTTCTTCGTGGAGCTCACGTGATGACACTACTCTCCCCCGTTTGGTCAGCCCAGCTCGAAGATGGTCTGGATCTACGTTTTGGAAAAACACTATCAGACCCGATTGATGAGTGATAGTGGCTCACGCACTGGTGAGTTCGAGACGTGAGAGGGTGTGGTTTTTGCCGATGATGCCTGCGTAGCTTGTCATTAGTTTTTGAGTTTGGACAATTTGATTTCTGCATCGATAAGTTCCATCTCCATGAGTGCTTGCTCTACGCTTTGGAGTGATCATTCTTCTTTGTGTTTGGCGATAGTACTTTGGATATGTTGTCTTTTGGTTTGGAGTTCTTCGAGTGTATTGGTAGATCATTTGCTACCGGCAGTACCGAGGATGATGAGGTTCTGACCATCGATATATGCGATACCACCTCCGATAGCCATAGAAATCTTTTTCTTATCGAAGACGAATGTCTGATCGTGTGCGAGTGACTGATCATCGGGAGTAAACTGCACAATGCCTGACTCGACGATAGTTGCCAATGGCATATGATGGGGCAAAACGGTAATCTGACCGATGCGAGTTGGTATAGTGACATCAGAGACGTCTCCTTCGAAGAGGACTTTGGATGGTGTGCGGACAGTGAGTAGCATCTGGTTCCTTTTTGGTAGAGTAAACAAAAAATCAGTACCGCATGGGTAACTGACTCTTTGTATGTTTTTATGTTTTGAAAGCAAGCGTTCTTAGAGTTTCTTTCTCATAAATGCTGGTGTGTCGAGATCATCTTCCTCCTTGGTTTCTAGTTCTTTGGATGGAGATTCGACTTTGACAGATCTGGTGATGAAGCTATCAGATGCATTGAGTTGGCGAGATTTTTCTCTTGCTGCGTGTCTGTATTCTGTGTCTTCCATCACATCAAACCCCGTTGCGATGATGGTAACCTTGATTTCATCATCGTATGATTCATCGAATGTCATTCCCCAAATCATTTTGACATCATCGTCGAGGATTTCTTCGACCACTTGTGCAGCTTCTTGTACCTCGATAGGAGTCAGATCGACGCCACCCGTGACAGCGAAGATGATGTTTTTCGCTCCTTGGAGATCTCTAGGTAAGAGTGGGTTTTCGATAGCTTTGCGAGCTGCTTCGACCGCTCTCTTTTCGCCAGCACCGTATCCGATACCAAGCATTGCTGTACCTGAACCTCTGAGGACGCTGTTGATGTCGGCGAAGTCGATATTGATATCACCTGGTTTGATGATGAGATCAGAGATACCCTGGACACCCAAGAACAAGATTCTATCAATCATGTTGAATGCTTGTTTGAATGTAGTTTTTTTGTCAATAATATTGAAGATTTTATCATTAGGAATGACGATGAGTGTATCTACGGTGCTTTTGAGTTTTGCAATACCTTGTTTAGCATTTTCGAGTCTCTTTTTACCTTCGAAACCAAATGGTTCTGTCACGACAGCTACGGTCAAGATACCCATCTGCTTAGCGATCTCTCCGATAACTGGTGCACACCCTGTACCTGTACCTCCACCCATACCAGCGGTGATAAATACCATATCGCTGTCGTTGAGCATCTTTTTGATATCATCAATGCTCTCCTCTGCTGCTTTGCGTCCGATCTCTGGTTCAGCCCCTGCGCCAAGACCCTTGGTGAGATTGAGTCCAATATTTATCTTTCTGTCAGCGAGATTGGATGCGAGATCTTGTGCGTCTGTATTGACAGCGACAAATTCTACACCTTCTAGTCATTCTGTTACCATTCTATTGAGAGTCTTACCTCCTGCTCCTCCTGCACCGATAACTTTTATTTTAGCACCAGGTATTAATTCAGGAACGAAATCTTGTACGGTCATTTGATCAAATATATAAGTGATAATAAAAGGTTATATAGTGATGTGTGTAGATTAGAAAAGTTTCTTGAAGAAGTTTCCAATCTTTTGTGCAATGTCTTTACCAACACGAAGATCTATGCCTAATCACTTCGTTGCTGTGGTATGCTTGGATGACCACGAGTAAGCACCGAGAGCATTGATAAACTGCATATTGGTTTTTAATTCTTTGCTCACCGTATGCACGTCTTCTGCTGCAAATGTTGCTAACTGAAAGATATCTTTTGATAAAGAAGCGAGATTTTTTACCTTGGATCATCCTCATGAGAAGATCACACCTCATGCGAGTCTTCCATCTTTACCCAATTCGATGAGTCTGGTATTGATTTTTTCAAGAATTTCTTCATATCTTGCTGTCATGATCTGATAGAGAAAATGCTTATCTACTGCTGTTTCTCCTTGCTCTTTTTCTATGAGTCCGAGTCCTCCATCTTTGATTTTGATATCTTCTGCCTCTTTGATATCGATCTGCATACCAATAGATATATCCCTAGTAACTGCATCTCCTCCGATAGGTAGTGTCTCATATCGTAGTGGATATCCGTCTTCATAGATGACAAAACTGGTTTGCTCTTTACCAATATCAACTGCTATACATCAGAGATCTTTGGCGTCATAATCAATGCTGGCTTCACCAGTAGCAAGGATATTCGGTATGATATCGATGACGTAAATATCGATAGATTCAATCACTGATACGAGTTCGTCATAGAATGACTGAGGTAGATAGAAAACATCCGCCACAATATCTAACTTGGTAGCTATCATCCCTACTGGATCTTTTACTTTTTCTTTTTCATCTATGATCCAATGTATAGGGACAATTTTTATCAATTCTCCGCTACTCTCTTCGCTAATGTCTGCAACAATAGTAGAGAGATGTCTTACATCTTCATTGGTTATCTTTTCTTTCATTACTCTTTTTTGTTCTTTGATCCTTTGGTGAGTGGTGTGTGGATGAGATACTGTAATGACATATTCATCAATATACTCCCCTCATAGCTTTTTGTTTATTTCGTTAATCGATTCTTCAAGACTTTCTTTGAATGCATTCGAATCGAGTATTTTTCCCTTACGAATACCTTTGGTTATCATGAGTGATTTGTGTAGAGTCGCTCTTTTCCCCTCCTCTTCGCCTATGACAAGTGTCTTGAGCCAACCACTTCCGATATCTATTATCGCTGTAATGTTTTGCATGGATATTTCATGAGATTGTTAGATAGATAAAATAGCTTCTATATCTTTGTTTCCGTACTATAGAGAAAAACTCTACTGGATACAAATACAGCAAGATCTTTTCTGATAACCTTTTATTATCTTTACTGATTACGATTATTTCTTGGTTGTAATCTTGATAGCATCATGAATAATATCTCTTTTATCGTGGTGAAATTTGAGCATGGAATCTGATGCGATGATCCCATGATTTTTTTTGTGTTTTTTGTTCTTGTGTCGAATAATCGGCAATCGTATAGTTTTGATCACTCGCTCTATGATGTCTCCTGCTCGTCATGATAGTATTTTTTCTATGATGACTTTTTTTCTATCATCTGTATTTTGTGGCCATTGTGTATCAAGCTGCACAGGGAGATAATGGGGGAAATTTTGTAATTGCGCATAGATTCGATTGTTTTCGTGTAGTATGTGATCTGGATTTTCTCCATCCTTGACTCGTAGTGGTACAAGATGAGCAATCCAATATGTAAGATATTGGTCTGTATGGGGGCGTTTGATTGGATAGAGATTACAGTGATTTTTGGTGAGATAGAAGGTAAGACAGAAGCGCTGAGCATGATGGGTTTTGTTTCTTTTGACTCATTTGATTCGAAATAGTATTGCTGAATAGAGTCTTGCAGTCCAGAGCCTTCATTCTTGTGTCACGAATGTTATGTCAATATCAGATTCAGATGTGGGTGCATTGAATGTCACACTATTGCAGAGATAGATATGCGTAACAAAAGGGATAGACTGATAGAGTGAGGTGTGCTGATTGATGTAATCAACTATGTTTTTAGTGATGTTGTTTACTCTCGGTCGTGATGCATAGTGGTGTTTGTGAGAGGATTTGAGTGATTTTTTGTCATATAGAAACCATTCTTCTGGTGTTGGAACAGGATATGATAGTGCGCGATAGAACTGCAGAGGATCTGATGTCATTCATGTAGTATTAACATTGTGAATGTATTTTATATAACATTATTGTTCCCATTGCTGACATATTCACGTTGCTCTTGCAAATATAAAACATGAGTGATATGTAATGTTTTGACTTCTAGTATCTATACGTATTTGTGATATTTCTTTGTAATTGATGTTATCTACCTCATTTTGTATAATCGTTATCGTCATTTGATAGATCTTTTCTATGAACCCATCCTTTTCTTTTTCTATTGTAATGGCAGCTCCTTGTGTAGTTGTTAGATTTTTTACAAAATTTATGTCTAAAGTATGAAAATCTCCTGATAATGAGATGGTGTAAGACCCCTCTTTAGCACATAACCACTGTGGATCTGCATCGTTTAGATCAATGGTCTGGTAGTTATATGTTGTAGATCAGGATATATATCCTAATATAATTTCTTGGTTTATATTATCAATTTTGACACTATAGCTGTCAGGAGTAATTCATCCATCTAGTTGTTTTCCCACCAATGCACTATATTGGTAATTTTTTATGGTACTATAGATATTGTTTGCACACGTTTCTGCATAATATTTGTTGTTATCTGTTGCTACAAAGAGGTAGCTTCCTAATGACATAAGTATCCCTAATACCCCTATCACTAAGATCATTTCTATTAATGTAAATCCAGATTGTCCTTTTGGATGACATATCATTATTTGAGCAGAGGTCTAGCGACATAAATATATTTGTCGTCTGTTGGGTCTTTGAAAACTAATGGCTTCTGATTGTCGATGATACTGATGGTGATTTCGCTTGATTGAGCTTGCTTGATAAAGTCGCTCATGTATTTTCCATTGATACCGATTTCTTGTTCATCACCATTGATAATGGCAGGGATAGATGTTTGTGCATCTCCCTTGTCAGTCGATCATGAAGTGATTGTAAGTTTGTTGTCGGTTGTTTTGATAAGGAGGTAGTTATTGATGTCTCTGGTGAGGATGAGGATTTTTCTGATAGCCTTATCAAGTTGGTCTTTGTCTACAATGACAGATGTTTTGTATTGCGTGGGAATGATTGCTTCATTATTATAGTCAGGGAATTTGCCTTGGATGAGAAGTGACGTCGCAAGTACTTCTCCCATATCAGTAGGACAGATGAATGCAATCATATTGTCTGAGAAACGTATTGTTACCTCTTCTCCTCCGTGTTCATGCTGGTATTCGAAGACTTTCTGGAGATCGACGATATTGGTTTTGGGTATGATGACCGTACATGGTGTGTGACTTCCTATGATAGGAGATTTATATTCTGCTAAACGAAAAGAATCAGACCCAGCGAAGATTATCTTTGCGTTTTCGTCGTCCTGCACACGGACCAAAAGCCCTGTCAGTACTGGTGAAAAGTTTTTCTCTGAGATGGTGTACTCAATCTTACTGATACCGTTGATGAGTGTATTTGTATCTATGATATTACTCTTGTCTCCTTGAACTTCAGGGAGTGCAACATACTCGCTACTACTGATGCCCTTGATAGTGAAGGTATCTGTTGCACTTTTGATAGTAAGTGAATCATCAGACCCAGCAACTAATTCAATCTCATCACCATCTATTGTTTTTATAATGTTTTGGAATGTTTTGGCATTGACAGTAATGGATCCTTCTTGGTTGACGGTAGCAGGGATAGAAAGTTGGATGTGTTTTTCCATATCGGTGCCTTTGAGTGTGAGACTATCGATAGACGCATTGAGGTAGATATTCTCTAGGATAGGCAGGGTTGCGTGTTTGGATACAAATCTTGTAACAAGATCGAGCGCATCGTTACATTGTGTTGTGTTTATGGTGGTTTGCATGGGGAAGGTATTCGGAATGATTATAAAGGATTCGGAAGTGTAGGAAAGAATTTTATTTTCTTTTTTCTTTATATTGTTTTTTTGGACAGGTTGCAAGGGGTTTGATTATTTGCCAAAGTTGCGATGTACTGCTATGTCATTGAATCGGTAGAGTGCTTTCTGAAGTTCTTCTGGACCAAGATCAGGGAAAAGTGTCTCTGTAAAATAGAGTTCTGCATACGCTGTTTGTCGAGACATAAAACCACTCAATCTCTGCGCAAGATGTGCTTTGGTTCTGATGACGAGATCAAGCGGTGGTAAGCCGTATGTATCGAGATAGTGTTCGAAAGTCTGTTCAGAGAGTTCATCAACACGGTGCCCATTTGTTATATATGTGTGTATCGCTCTGATGATTTCATCTCTTCCTCCATAATTGATGGCAATACACATCGTGCGATCACTGTCTGGATAGTGATGTTCTGCCATTTTGTCATGGAATGCTTGGACGAGTTCGTTATCGATACCTACAGGATTTCCTATTCGTCTATAGTTGATATGGTTTTCACGAAGGAAATCGTTGATTTCTTGGTCGAATGTATTCTCAAAAAATATTTTCATCAGATAAGAAAACTCTTCAGCAGACCTATTCGTGGTATTTTCGGTACTGAGTCATCGAAGTGTGAGGACGCGAATGTCGGTATTCGTGAAAATGTGTCTGATAAGTTTTTTGGATGTTGCAACTCCTTCCATATGTCATTGGATGGGTTCGTATCATTTCTCTGTGGCTCGGGTCCTGTTGCCATCAGGGATGATGCCGATATGTTTCGGGAAATGCATGATAGAACAAACGACGGTATAACTAAAGAAACCGCTCTATCATAACGAAATGGATGGCTTGATACAAGAAAAAATTACTCCTCTTGTATATTTATTTTGGTGAATTGTTCTTTAATATAGGAGAGAGATTTGGAAAGAATAAGCTCTACCTTATCAACGTCCGCTAAGTCTTTTTTATTGATATCGATTTTGAGACTATAATATCCAGTATAGTTGTTTTCTTCGAAATGTTGTAATAGTTGTGGTATTTTGAGCACACCTTCTCCAGGAGGCACGTGCCCTTTTCCGCTCCTTGTTCTATCGGAAATATAGACCACACTAATATAAGGAACAAACTGTTCTGCTCTACGGAAAAAATGTGTCTCGAGGAGTTCTTCATCAAGATTAGAAATATCAAGCGCGAGTTGTGTATTGTATTTTTTGATAATATCGACGATGTTTGCGAAGCGGTATTTTGGTATGAGTCAGATAATAGATTTTTGTTCAGGATTGATGATGGCGAAATTTTTTTGAATCTTTTGTTTGTGATAATGTTGGAGATTGGTGGTAATAAAATTGAAACTAGTAAAATTGAATGTGGAAGGTGCATTGATACTGATTGTTTTGACATCCAGATCATCACAGAGATCGAAAGCTTGTTCCATCTCTTTGGTATTGAGATTGGATGAAACCTGTATGACTCTGACGGGGAGGTTGTGTGTCTTGGAGAGCTTGGTAACGTATTTTTGATTCCATGCATCGTAGTTTTTCCATGTGGCAAGGTCAATGCCATCGAATCCAATAGTTTTTGCTACTTCAAAAATATGATCCAGACCATAACCACTAAGGGTATCAGAACTCAGTAAGACCGTAGGTGTGTGTTTGGTTGTCATATAGTTATTGTAAGAAGTATAATGAAAATGTGAGAATAAGTATAGGAGTTTGACTTATATTTTGCAAATTTTTTGTCTTATTCTTCGCGGATAAATGCTAGACAAAACTCGTAGATAGCATCTCGTTGCTGCCGAATCTCATCCTTCTGGTTAGGAGTGAATGATCCGAGCACATAGTCAGTGATCATTTCTTTGGTTATGGGTCTATCGATACCGATTCTCAGGCGCCAAAAATCTTTGGTTCCAAGTTTTTCTATTGTATCCTTGAGGCCATTGTGTCCTGCATGCGATCCGCCTTTTTTGAGAGCAATTTTTGCTGTAGGGAAATCAATCTCGTCGTGAATGACAAAGATATTTTCTGGTATTATGTCATAATATGATGCTACTGATGCAATACTCTGTCCGGAGCGATTCATATAGGTGGTTGGTTTGAGGAGGATGACCTTTTGTCACTCGATCACTCATTGAGTGATCCATCCGTAAAACTTTTTATTTTCGATAAAAGGATCTAGACGCCACCTTTCTCTCAATTGGTCGATGAGGATGAATCCAATATTGTGTCTGGTGTGAACATATTGTGGTCATGGATTACCGAGGCCAACTAGTAATTTCATAGGTAAGAAGGTACAAAAGGTACAAAAGGTACAAAAGGTACAAAAGGTACAAAAGGTACAATACGTAAGATAAGAATTTTTGCAAGGAGAAGACGATGTGGCAATTGTAGTCCGCTGTTTTCTTTTCCTTGTTTTTGATAATAGGATCACTATCCTTGCGGAACTTATTTTTTTGTTATATATGATGCTCTGGACGATTTCTTTTGTACTACTTAGTATATTTACTATAGTAATTTTTGTTCTGTTTTTTATAGACTATAAACAGGAAAAAACCTCTCATCATAATCCTTTTATATCGTTTATCATACCGTGTTATAATGACGGCCATTTAGTAAGGAAGTGCATAGAGAGTATTTATGCGAGCTATGATCCTCAGCGTTTTGAGCTTATTGTCGTCAATGATTGTAGCAAAGATGACTCTGCTGAAGTGATTCAGTCTATGCAGGGTGAGTATGATTTCACCTTTATCAATCTTCCACAGAATGTGGGAAAATCTGGCGCGCTGAATGATGCGAGTAAGCAGGCGAAGTATGATCTGATCGCTTTTGTGGATGCAGATGCCGAGATTAATCCTTGTGCGCTCAATGATGTACTTGATAGATTTGAGACTTATTCTCGTATGGGAGCTATTTCTTGTCCATATCTTCCGTCCAATATGGGATCTTTCTGGTCATATATGCAAGATATTGAATATACTATGTTGCAGTTTGTACAGGGATCGTATAATGTGAAATCTGCACTTGCAGCTCGAGGCGGGTGTCTTACAGTCAGGAAAGAGGCTTTTGAAGAAGTTGGTGGGTTTGCTCCTCATGCGATTACAGAAGATATGTATCTCGCTATGCATATGAATAAATATGGGCGAAAAGTCCAACAATCCCCTTGTCAGATAAAAAGTGAAGTCCCTGCAGGTTTTAGAATACGATTGAAACAAAAGATCAGACGATGTTCAGGTGCAGTACAAGCGTTCTTGTCTCATATTCCTGTGTGGATTCGCAATCCTATGCACGTTGTTTATACGATTCTCATTCATGTTGTGAGTGTGATTGGTACGATAGCACTTGTGACGAGATTGATTGTTTTTGGTGAACTTGTTGATGTATTTATGTATTTTGTCAATAGTCTTTCTTTTGATAAAGGATGGAATTTTTTTGTGTTTTTCTATGGAGATGATGTGATACATAACTTACTCTATACGAGTATTTTTGCACTCTTCTCTCTCCCATATGTGATCTTCGCCATTAAGAACTTTCGCCAGATATGGAAAATCTTACTCCTGCTGCCATATACAGTGATCTATATGAGCATCTACTCGGTAGTAGGGCTCTACTCCACTGGTCTTGGTATTTATAAATTCTTTACGCTTAAAGAAGGAGAAAGATCGTGGTAGATTACATGACTCCAAGTGATTTGAATTTTTTGTAGACATCGATGGTGGCATGGACGTCTCTGATGCAGTAGTCGATGATGTCTTGGGTCTTGCCAGCATCGTAGTAGGCCTGGACTTGGGAGCCATCGATATCGTGGTCTTTGGGAGATTTTAAGCCAAGAAATTCGCAGACAGGTCCGAGTCCTGCTGATTGGTAGCCCATGAGTTTGTAGACGTCATAGAGGTCGATAATATTATCTATTTCTCGTGGTTTTTTGCCCCATGTTTTGAGTTCAGTCGGTATGTGCATCCCATGATGGATGGCTCTTTTGATGATGAAGGGCAGATCAAATCCTCTGATATTAAACCCTACGAAAGTGTGTCACTCCTCTGCTAGTCTGAGAAATTCTGTGATCTGACTCCTTTCGTCTCCCTCGAGTGCTTTGACCACATGCCCGTCAGCAGATTGACGTCCGACACAAATAGTCAGGATCTGGTTGTATTCGGGATAGAATGGGAGTCTGTCTTCGTATTTTTCCTGAAGCTTGGCTACATCATAATCTCTGTAGTCGCTGATGGTTTCGATGTCGAAGAAGATAAGCATGGGAAAAGGAGCAAAAGAGTAAAAAGGAGCAAAAGGTACAAAAGTTCTTTTGTTTTTTCTATTCTTTTGTTTCTGGTTTTGCAAGTGATTAGAGAGTTTAGCAACTTCTCTCAATATATTTGTCTAGTAGTGGAAATTTGATTGTATTGATTGCATATTTGCCCCTATTCTCTCTTATTATGCATCCCCTTTTCATTAATTTTGATATGCAAGCATGCATGAGATTGTTCTTCATCTTTGGTTTTTTCTTATGTCATATATTGCTTAATACATATCTTTCTTGTGGCGGTAGAGACTGTATAAGATTTCTATAGATTGGCGTCAATCTATCTATTAGGTATTCTTCACTTCAGTTTGTATCGATTGCTAGTAAATAATTCAATGACGTTATGGTGCTATTAATTTTGTATTGTATATCATATTGTCTGTCTGATTCATTATATATATCTTTTTGTGTCTGTTGTAATTTTTGCATTTTTTCTTTCGTTTGTTTTATTCTTGTACCTAGCGTACTTGTGACTACTATACTTTTCAAATACTCTTCTGTTTTTTTATTTTTTTTGTATGTTTTTGTTATTTTTTGAAGTTCTTGAGTATTCTCAGTCCACCTTTTGTCTATGTCTTCTGCAATTTTTTGTTGCTTTTTTAGTTCTCATTCTAATGCATTTATAGTTTCTTGAATAAGTTCATGCTTTAGAAAATACTCCTCTAATAATTCTGGGAGTGTGTGTTTATCGTTTTTGTTATTTTTTGTTGCAGTTTCCAATGACATTATCATATGTGACCAGTATATAAAGATATTTATTAATATTATTTTTATATTGTCTTTTTTCAAGTTTATTTTATTATTTTATATTTTTTCGGAGTTCAGGGAATTCTGGTTGGAGAAAATGGTTACGATCGGTAAACTTATGGAAAATGGATCCAGGGATTTTCTGGTGGTATTTTTCTGCATCAGTTATAGGTACGAGATCATCGTCACTACTGTGGTAGATATGGATTTCTTTAACTTGTTTTGGTAGATATCCAGGGAAATTATCTGTGAGGTCAAATCAGCCTGCTCGACCATAACATCATGCGACGAGATGCAATTGTTGTATAGTACAGCTATATTGCTTGATGTGATTTTCTGCGAGTCGTTTGGCGAGAAAATTCGCTCCGAGTGAGTGACCGATCAAGATAAGCTCATCAGATATCTGTTCGAGATATTTTTCAAATCGGATTTTTCGTTGTGTATATTTTGCGTTAAATGCACATGGCATTTCTGGTCTATAACTTTTTGTATTGGGAAATATTTCATCATATTTTCTGCTTCGTTTCTTGGTTTTCTCATGTGAAAGATCCAGAGGGAGATCATGAAGAAACTGGATGAATTCACTATCATTATCTCGAGCTTCGCCGCCGTGGATGTGGATGATGGTGGGCATGGATTATGAGGATTATTGTATAAAATTCTATTTACTTAGCTTTTGATACTAAGCAATATGACAGCAAGGAAGATGCTAAAATCTGCAATTGCATGTGATAGGATCACTATTCCTGGTTCTTGTAGTTGATTCTTAAAGAATCTTCGTATTCTTGCAACTATAATGAGAGCTATCGTACATACGATGGCGTATTCTGGTTGGATAAATAATATCAATACTTCGAAATGATATCATGCAAACAGTATATCTGATGCTGATATATATTTTGCTGTAGATGGCAATAAGAAGCGTCGATATAGCTCTTCTAGAATTGGATGGACTGTAGAAAAATACAGTAAAAATGGTAGAAGTATATTCTTCGATAGATGGAAATCTGTCAATGTGGATGTTAGAATAAGATCTGGGTTTTTCATAAGATCTCGCGCAAACCATACTATAACTCCCGATAACAATGCTATAATGACGGATAGCAACAATAGTTTTTTATTTTTTCATTGTGTTATGTTTGTATAGTCGATGTTTTTGCGATAGATTATAAGAGCTATTGCTAGTCAGGTATGGTAGATTAGCAGTGATATAATTGCATTATGAAAAATATATAATCCAACATATGTTGCTATATATGGAGATAGAGAAAAGATTCGCATCCATACATTTTTGTTATTATTTTGGGTATTATGTTCATCGGTGTGGATGATGGTGGGCATGGTATGCATCTATTGTATAAAGAATCAGAGAGCTACTGTTGCTATAACGATAAGTATGATTTGTTTGCTAGAAAGTCTATCATGTAAGAATATCCGACTAAAGATTGCTGTGAATATTACACTTGATATTCTGATAATATTAATAGTGTTTGCCGGTTCACTTAGCAATCATATATAGCTTAAAACATTTCACCCTATCGCCGTAACTCCTAATGCTAGATACATAATCATATCTTTTTGTCTAATTGATGTGTATGCTTTAATTCGATTTTTCTTTTCTTTTTTGATGAGATACAGTAATGCTACCCAAACAATACTTGTCTCACTAATGATAGTAGTTTGTATGGGTGTCATGATATCATTTTTTATAATCCATGTATTGAGAAAAAAGAATCATAGCCAAGCGACCATGGTGCCAATTGCCCATAAAGCATACTTGTTAATTCTTATTTTTCATGCTTCTGACTCCAGCAATAATAATGCAATTGCGATGAAAAAGATAACCACACTAATAATTTGTGATGTATTTCGAAGCTCTTCAGATCCAAAAAATACTATATTGAGACCATATGCTAAAAATATATACCCATAACTGATAATCAATCATATACTACTAGGTGTTTTTTCGAATGCTTTGTAGAGAAAAAATATACCAGCAAATCAGATTATTCATTGTACTACAAAGATACCCAATGATATTCGTGATAGCGATGGGAGTAGACTATGTCAAGTGTGTAAGATTTGTGTTATTATAATAGCCACAATTGCTACCACTACAGCAGCGGTATATTGGCGCGCTAGATTTATGTGATGGCTTGTGCGATTATTTTGTGCTATGTAACTGATAATAGTAAAGAATACTCATCATATACATGCTCCAAGTATTGCATAGATTATTCCTTGAGACATTTTTTGTCTTTATCACTTAAAGCATAACTTTGTTGCTTATTTTTGTGGATGTGGATGATGATCGGCATGGGTTTTATTTATAGATAATTCAATTTTTTGTATCTTCTTCTACTTTATCAATTATTTTTAGTAGTTCTTCTGATTGTTATTGTGTAAATATTGTTCCTTTAGTTATATTTCCATTAGCAAACTCTGTGCCAATTGGATCACCTTCTTTGTTGTATAATATCTGTGATCATTTCCAGCTCCCATCTTTAGCTCGTTCATTTGCTTCTTTATAGGCAGTTTGTCTATCCATTATTGTTGATAATATTTATATAAAGCCTTACTCCACTCCTCTCTCTTGTATGAAATTTACTTACTGAGGATATTTGTTATCTCCAAAATGAGGATCATCATAGAGTCAGGCATCAGGATCATACTGTTTATCAGAACTAATACTGTTTATCAGAACTAATACTGTTTATCAGAACTAATACTGTTTATCAGAACTAATACTGTTTATCAGAACTAATACTGTTTATCAGAACTAATACTGTTTATCAGAACTAATACTGTTTATCAGAACTAATACTGTTTATCAGAACTAATACTGTTTATCAGAACTAATACTGTTTATCAGAACTAATACTGTTTATCAGAACTAATACTGTTTATCAGAACTAATACTGTTTATCAGAACTAATACTGTTTATCAGAACTAATACTGTTTATCAGAACTAATACTGTTTATCAGAACTAATACTGTTTATCAGAACTAATACTGTTTATCAGAACTAATACTGTTTATCAGAACTAATACTGTTTATCAGAACTAATACTGTTTATTGCTTCTTCTATATCTTTCTTCATTTCTTCTGTGACTTGTGTCACTAGTTGTTGATCAATACTTTGAAAAATTTCTGGTCTTTCTTGTCTTAAGGTTTCTGTAAATGATTCCATTGATTTTATCAAATATTACATCATAAAACATCTACTCCACTTCTCTCTCCTGCACAAACTCAAGTTTGTCTCATTCCTCTATGACTTTGGAAATTCTGACTTTCATACCACATTCGTGGCCTTCGGTGATGGTTTTGACGGATTGTTGTTCTTTTTGGAGAGAGGTGATGGTGCCCTGACCGATTTGTTCTCCCGCTCTCATGATATGGAATTTGTCACCATTGGTGATCGTTCCTTCGGTGCACTTACCTCCGATGACCATTTCTTTGGCCTTGCGGAAGAAGACTCCCAAGACATCTAGTCTTCCGACGACGACTTCTACCATCTCTACTTCGAGGAGACCCATAGCGAGATCTTCGATGTATTCAGTGAGTTCGTAGATGATATCGTATGATTTGAGCGTGACTTTGAGTTGTTCAGCTTTCTTTTTGAGTGCTCCAGGGATCTGGACGTTGAATCCGATCAGTAGTGCTTCGGAAGCTTGTGCGAGGGCAAGGTCTGACTCGGTGAACTGACCGATATCTGCATGGACGGTTTTGATATCCACGTTGTCTGGGCGTTCGACGGTTTTGATAGCATGTTTGAGTGCTTCGAGTGTGGTCGGTCCATCAGCCTTGAGGATGAGTTTGACAGTGGTCTTCTCTCCTTGGTTCATCTGCTGCATGAGAGACTGGAGTGTCGATCATTGCTTCGCTTTCGCTTCTTCTGACGCTAGGATGGCTGCGACTTTTTGGTTTGCTTCTTTTTCATTGTTTACTCCTTCGATGATGCGACCTGGTTCGGGAGCCTCACTGATTCCAAGAATCTGTACGGGATCTCCGCCTGATGCTTTTTTGATAGCTTTGCCTTTTCGGTCGATCATTCTTTTGACCTTACCGTAGGTATTGTGCACGACGACGACATCTCCCACCTGGAGCGTACCTGTCATGACGATGAGTGAGGTCTCGATACCTTGTTTGGCAGATTTTTTGGCATCCAAAACGACTCAGACCGCATTCCTGTCTGGATTGTACGTGAGTTCGAGGACTTCTGACTGGAGTGTGATGTGCTCGAGCAGCTCATCGATACCTTGTCCTGTCTTGGATGATACTTCGACTACTGGAACATCTCCTCCCCAGTCTTCAGGGATGAGTCCGTAGTTTCCGATGGTATTTCTGATATCTTGCTGTTTGTTAGCGCCTGGTTTGTCGATTTTGGTAATAGCGACGATGATAGGTACTTCTGCTTCTTTGGCGTGGTTGATCGATTCGATCGTCTGGGGCATAAGTCCATCATCTGCTGCGACGATGATCACGACGATATCTGTCATTTTGGCTCCTCTGGCACGCATGGTCGTGAAAAGTTCGTGACCCGGTGTATCGATAAACGTGATCTGCTTGCCATCATGAGTGATAGTAGAAGCTCCGATAGATTGGGTGATACCACCTGCTTCTCCTCCTGCGACATTGGTTTTGCGGAGGTAATCGAGGAGACTGGTTTTACCATGATCGACGTGACCCATGATCGTGACGATGGGGGGTCTGCCCTGTAGATTTTCTGCATCTTTATCCAATTCCAATATTGCATTGAGATCTCCTTCGAGCAATGATTCTACCGAGATGGTGTCTTGTTCTTTGTTGATCTTGATACCGAGTTCTTCACCGATGAGTGATGCGGTGTCGTAGTCGAGTGCTGTATTGATACCACCGAGAATTTTGTTGGTCATCATGACTTTCATCAGCTCAGGGAAAGGAATACCTGATTTTTCAGAAAACTCTTTGACTGAGATGGAGTTACCGATGGTGATTTCTGCCTTTTTGATCAAGTCAGATGAGACAGATGCGATCTTGGGTTCTTTGGTCGCTGCGGGAGTAGCTTTGGGAGCGACGAATTTACCGTCTTTGTATTTGGTTTTGCCTTTGGAAAATGTGACAGTACCTGATGCTCTATTTCCTCCTCTGTTTTCGTTGTTTCTGCTGTCATCACGTCTAGGGGGTCTTCTACCAGATGATCATCCTGAGCGACTTGGACGACTTGGTGGTGCGCTGCGGACGACTTTGGCATTACCGAACTGTTCGCTCGCTTGGAGTAGATCTGCTGCAGAGACAGATGAGTCAGCTGTTTTGGTGTCTTGCTCTTTGGTATCTGATTCGGTGACTTCGAATGATTCCTTTTGGATGACTTCCTTTTTTTCTCCTTTCTTGACTTTCTCTTCTTCTTTTTTTGTGTCTGGTTGTGGTTTTTTTTCTTCTTTGACGGGTTCTGGTGTGACATTACCGAACATACTACCAAAAAATCCTCCGCTTTGGAGTTCGTCGGCTTTGAGTGCTTTGTTGTCAGTCATACAGGCTTTCTGGATATATAACAAAAAATTGCGATGTGCACTACTCTAGCCATTTGGATGGGAGAAAACAAGAGGAAAACAGACTATTTTCACGCTTGGGCTTGCAAATTGCTAGCTGAAAGCTATAAGCACAAAGCTGAAAGCAAAAATTTTTTATGTTTTGTTTTTTTATGAATGAAATATACACTCAAAGAAGCTCCTAGTGCATATGTCATCGCTGTCAGTTATGATGCTGATGATACTACCAAAGCAAGAGAAAAAGTACTCAAATCATACCAAAAAGATGTCAAAGTCGCTGGATTTCGTCCTGGTCATGCTCCGATGCACCTCGTCGAACAGCAGGTCAATCCGGAATATCTCGAGATAGCTATCAAAGAGCAAATCATCACTGATCAACTTCGCAAGATGATAGAAGAGAAGAAAGATATCCAATGGATCGGCAATCCTCATTCTATCGATCGGAAAGATGGTGAGATCACTTATACACTCGATATCTATCCCGAAGTCAAAGTCCTCAATGATGATCGGAAGAAGATCACAATGAAAGCAATCACTCCATCCGTGACGGATGAGCAACGTGATGAGGTCTGGACCAATTTTACCAAACAATATGCAGACTACCAAGACGCTGATACTGTGACTGCTAGCACGGTCGACACGATCCAGCTCTCCTACCAAGATAAGGATGGTAATGAACTCCACACCAAGAGAGATTTTGTCGGTAAGGAAGATATCGAAAAGGATGCAAAACTTGGAGAACTCCTCATCGGTAAGAAAAAAGGTGAGGTGGTAGAAGTGAAATATACCAAAAAAGATATCCCCACCGACTGGGAATACAAAAAAGATGATGCAACACCTGCTACACTCGTGGCTACGGTATCCGACATCAAACAGCAAGTTATTCCTACGTTTGATAGAGAGAAAATTGTATCACTGTTTGGTGAGGAAGCAAAACCTCAGAATGAGCAAGAACTCATCGACATGATAGCTGAATCAGTGAAGGTAGAAAACTACAATAATGCACTCATGGAGCAAACAGAGGCAGCTATCGATGAGCTCAAAAAGAAATCTCTCGAGGTGGCTGTGCCACAGACTATCGTGGATCAAGAGACCTCCGAAAGACTCAAATCTATGCAACAGCGTTTCGGTGGAGAAGAGAATTTCAAAAAATATCTCGAGCAAATGTCTCAAGACCAGCAACAGGATATGATGACTTCTATCCAGACCGCAGCCAAAGAATCACTGGAGAAATTTATGATCTTGCAAAGATATGTCCAACTCCTCGAGCTCGATGTGGACTGGAAAAAGCAATTGGATGCAGAGCACAAGATCTATGAGAAACTGACGGGAGAGAAGGTATGGACACCAGAATTAGGGTAGAAAAGGTAATAAAAGTAGAACAATGGATGGTGCTCTGCGTGGTGGATGAAGTCCACTCTTTTGTCGTGCGAAACTTATTGATGATCTATTTCTGTTAGTAAAAATTCCTTTAAGATATCTGCCTTTCTTGATTTTTTTATGTAATTGGTGATGGGGTTGTCAGTATATATTTCATAAAGAATATTTCCAACGTTGAGGATAACATGTAGTAATGTGTCATTAAAACACCATATTGATATCGAAACAGGTATTTCTCCATAGGCATATCAGTAAATGTGCTGCTCCTTTGATATAATCTTTGCATATTTTGTTATCAGAATTTCTTTGCGCTTTAAATACGTTGTTTCAGGTGCTAGATAGTCAGGTAGGTAAAAACAATTCCAGTTTCATGCATTCAGATCGGTTCTGATCAATAAAGCTACACGTACGGGTTTTATGTCCTTGTCATATCAAATCAATAATTCTGTGTCATTTATGGTGCCTGGTTTGTCATTATTGAGTTGGACTGCTTGTATTGCATGCTGTCATCAGTAACTACAAAACCTATTCGCAAGTTGAGCGCTAGGAGATTCGCTTATATAATCACCAAATCGTGACATTGGAAAGTTTATATCAATTTTTTGTTTTCTTATTCCTAATTCATTTAAATTGATATATCATGTATTTGGTTTGGGTAAACGATTGTTGTTGTTCATCAATATGACTTTTTGGCTTGGATAGATAAAATTCTTGAGTGATGTTGCTGGCCCTAATACTCTCGCAGGTGATTGATCGGACCATCGATGGTGGATGTGATATGCATTTCTGCTCCGAACACTCACGTGATGTGAGGAGTGTCTGATTCGTCGAGTTTTTGGCAGAGGTAGTCTCGCATGGTCTGTCCATCAGCAAATCATGCACTCTGGGTGTAGTCGATACCGCTCCCCTTCTGATTTCTGCTATAGAGGGTGAAATTGGGGACGAGGAGGATATGACCACCGGTGTCGGTGAGTGAGGAGTCAATTTTTCCAGAACCCCCACCCACTTCGTGGGTCCCTCCCCCTTGTCAGGGGGCTACTTTTTTGCGAAACAGTTTGGCAGACTGGATTTTGTCGACAAATCTGTCGATCTTGGTCTGATAGTCGTGGATGTCATCGCGATGGAAGCCAACGTAGACTATGCATCAGTGAGGGATGGAGGAAATAGATGAAGTGGAAGAAATGGTTTCAATAGAAGCGGAGTGCTCGGTGTGCTGGATGAGAAAGCGCATGAGAATAGTGGAATTGGTAAAGTTGGTGGAATTGGTGGAAATTAGCTCTGGATGTTGGTGTAGAACTGACCAATCATATAGAGACTGCCGCAGATAACATAGAGCGTATCTGGATTATTTTCTGCTTGTGTGAAGATTTCTTGGGGTGTGAGAATCGATGCTTGGATATGATATGTTTCTAGTTGTACTGATAACTCTAGTGGATCAGTAGTGATGATGTGCTGATGATCGACGATATAGTAGGTGACATCAGGACCGAACGTATCGATAAACAGTGAAGGAGACTTTCATGTTTTGAGACCAATGCAGTAGATTATCTGATCGTAGTCGAGAGTCTGAATATAATGTTGGAGAGATGTCAGTCACTGGGGGTTGTGCGCACCGTCGATGAGGAGGTTGGGAAGGAGATGATGACATCTCCCCAAATGTTGGACGTGCTGTAGTCATGTGTGTATGGTCTCATCATCGATCCCGAGGTAGTGTGCGATCTCGTATGCGATACCTGCATTGTGATACTGATGAGGGCCACGAAGATTGGTCTCACACTCACGATCCGTGTAGATCAGTGGCGCATCGCGTTCGCTCGCAATCGATTCTATGGTGGGATTGTAATGGTTGATAATGATGGGGATTCCTGGTTTGATAATGCCGGCTTTTTCGTAGCTGATCTGCTCGATGGTATCTCCTAGTATATCTTGATGATCGAGTCCGATGCTGGTGATAGCAGTGATGGTAGGTGTGCAGATATTGGTCGCATCGAGTCTACCACCCATACCAACTTCGAGGATAGCATACTCTACTCCTCTGTTTGCAAACAGGAGCATAGCGATCAGTGTACATTTCTCAAAGTATGATAATGAGAATGGGATACTGAGGATCTGATTGGTATACTGGACGAATTTGGACTCACTGATGAGGCCGGTGTCTGTTTCGAATCTTTCGCGAATATCTACCAAGTGTGGTGAGGTAAACACGCCAACTGATATGCCCGCCTCTTGCAATATAGCAAATGTCATATGTGCGACACTTCCCTTGCCATTGGTGCCGGCGATATGGATGACTTGGATCCCATCGAGTGGACGACCGAGTAGTTCGTATGCTTGTCTGACCTTTTCGAGTGAATAATCATTCATCGTTTCAGTAGTGAAGATTTTTTCTATGGCTTCGTCATAACTACTGATCATCTCTGGGTTTGAGGATATGATAAAACACTAAGGGAAAAAAGACTCAGACCTTGCGTCGCGTGGGGCCTCCCTGTCGGAGGTATGCTGGATATTCGATGAAGAGGAAGGTGAGGAGACTACTAAATTTGTTGCGCGGATTGCGAAACTCAAAAGGGAAACGAATGATATCGATAAGGAAGGTGAGGAGACCGCGGAAGTATTTCATAGGTTTGGTAGAGTTGGTGAAATGAGTGGAATTAGTTTATGGATTTTGGATTGTGTTTACTAGTCATTGTATGGTTTCTTTGAGCCAGTGTTTATTGAGATATTTTTCCATCTTATCGACGGGTATTCGCTGATAAGCATCATGGTCTATTCCTCCGATCTCATCATGATTGATTTGTACAGATGGCTGAATTTGTTTGGTATGCAGGATACTTATTTGTGCAATTCAATGAGGATTAGTATTGTACGCTGGATCGAGTATGTTCGTATGACTGATGTGGTCTGGAGCTAGTCAGGTTTCTTCATAGAGTTCTCTTCGAGTGGCTTGATCGGGAGATTCTCACTCCTCTATTCCACCTTTGACTGGTTCTCGTTCGTCTCTATCAGTCCTATGAAGGAAGAGAATATTTTGTTCTGGGTCGACGACAAATGCTATGGTGATCATACTCTTATCCATGGAAGATAAAATCTCTAAACTGATCCAATGTACCATCGAATTTCATCTGGAGGAGGTCGGCTCTCATGTGGGTGAGTGGAAGCTGGTCGGTGCAGATGAGATCCACAAATTCATCAAATGAGACTGCTCTGACTTCTATCTTCTCTCCTCCGGGATCTAAGTGTGGCTCCGCGATACGCTGACAGTCTCTCGCGACGTAGATATGGGTCTGTCGGTCGAGCTTGGTACTGGCGGTGTAGATCTTCCAGAGGGATCGATCATCGGAAGACATGCCCGTCTCTTCGAGTAGCTCTTCGCGAGCCTGGGCAGACTCCTCTACTCCTCTGGGTACCATCCCACCTACGAATCCATAGTATCGGTAGTCTTTGGATGGTTGGGTCTGGTAGGCGACGAGGATCTGATCACCAACGGTCGGGATGACGAGGGCTGAGTTGACTCTATCTGCAAGCTCGAACGTCTTGATAGACCCGTCGAACTGTTCTTGTTCTCGCTGGTAGATATCGAAGAGGACGCCGGAGAAGACTTTTTTCTTTACTGTCATAGGGTATAAGTAGAGTAAATCGTGTAAGTAGGGTAAGTAGTTTATGAGTGGTTTTCTATAAAATTTTCTAGACGATTAAAGATAGGATCTTGATATGTGTTTTGTGAGAGAAAGATGTTTGCTTTTTCAATTTTATTAGTTAATTCTTTTTGATTATTTTCTCTCAGATAGTGTCTCAATCAATCTAATATTTCTGTTGCCATAATGATGGTTGCATTTTTGCTGTGAGCTATACAGCGATTGACTACTTCTTGTTTTTTCTCTGATTTTGGTAGATCTTCGTTTGCTGTGTTGGCTATCACGAGTTCCGCAACATCAACTCCGAAATCCTTCACTACATCATCATGTGTGACATCACTATCTTCGATGATATCGTGGAGATATCCGCCTAGCACCACTTCGGTAGGATAATTATTTTCGTAGAGATAGGTGCCGACCCTGATACAGTGTAGTAGTGTGGGTTTAGGTTCGTTGTCCAGATGAGCGAGTTTGGCGCTGATGAGTTCGATAGCTGATTGGGCGAGGTAGTCGGGGTGCATAAGAATCCTATTGAATAAAATTGAGAATTTGTTCTGCTGTTTCTTCTGCTGTAAGGTGTGTAGTATCTATGGTAAGATTATTTCTAACATCAGCTGATGTTTTTCGATCATGTTGTTGTAATAATTCTTTCATTATTTCTTGATCAGTGAGTTTGAGATATTCTTTTCTAGATGGGTTGATGATACGATTGAGAATACTATTATCATCTGCTATGAGGTGTATAAAATATGCTTTTACATTATTTTTTTCAGCTTCTTTTTCTATCTTTTTAAGATATTCATGATCAGATTGACCTGTTGGTGATATGTAATCATGTGAGTATGCGTGTGTAGTAATGAAAGATATATGTTTTTCTAGTGCTTTTGCATACAGCATATCTGCTATATCCTCAATCAATTTCGGCCTTTCTTCTGATCATCTTTCAAAAATACTACTGACTGTATCATTGATGAGATGATTATGACAAAGCTTATATCATGTTTTTTTTGTAAGTATTTTCGCGACAGTTAGTTTTCCAACCCCTATCATTCCGTAGATTACAATAACTTGTGATTTCATGATTAATGTGTTGATTATAAAACCTCCCCTCTCAACCTAAAGCTCTCTCCCTTGTTCAGGTCTTTAGTCCTTGGTCTTTGGCTGGATGGTGATGTTTTTCATATTGTCGGTGTAGTATCTATTTATAGTTCTTTGTATATTTGTCCTCTACTCCCTGCTGTGATGAAAAAAATCTCTACGAGACCATCGTCTATTTCGTAGATGATTCTCCATTTTCCCATTCTCATCCTGTAGCGGGATCCAAATCATGCGAGTTTTCTGCTATCGATGAGAGGAGAATGCGGATTTTCTGCTATAATATGTACTTTTTCAAAAAATGATTGTACAAATTTTGGTGTTTGTTTGTCGAGAAATTTTTCCACTTTTTTGGAAATTTTTATGCTATAAGTCATCTTCTTTTCATGTACTCATCCAAAGTGATTGCTTCATCTTTCTCCTTCTGAGTATAGGTGACCTTTTCATCTTCATAGGGTTCTACTTCTGATGGTTCGTCTGTCATGATGATGACTTTGCCACGATGGATGACTCTCCCAAAAATCTGACTAATGGTCTGTCATGCCATGTCAGCGGTGATCTCTTTTTCGATAGCGGTGTAGTTCATGATGTCATATATATGAACTAAATATGGGTTGATTGTATGGTTTTGGATGATTTATTGCAAGAGGTTTCTGATTATGTCTTTCTGTGCCTCTCGTGCTAGACATCATTGTTTCAAGATGCTGTTGTGGATATTATCTTTACATACGACTATTCATTCATGTCGTTGTTTTGTGATTGCTCGTTGTTCTGGTGTAATATGATGTGCCTCTAGATTTGCTTCTATATGTTTTGGATCTCCACTTCCTCATCATCGGCTGATATTTCACATAAGAGTCCCCCAAACAACAAAAATAACATCTGTAATACATGCTATTACAATAATGATATAGAAAGTAGTTTTGAATTGTTTGGGTATTTTCATTATGTAAGTTTCCCTTTTAACCTAAAACTCTCTCCTTCGGTGATGGTGGCGGTGGTGAAGGAGCCGACCGAAATCCCCTCTCACTTCGTGGGTTCTTCCCTTTGCAAAGGGGCGCCGATAGTGATGTTTTTCATATTGTCGGTGTAGCCGTCGATGGTACCATCTTCGTGGATGGCCGTGATCATGACGTCCGTGGTGCGTCCGATTTCTTTTTGGTTGTTTGCGTAGGAAATTTCTTTTAGCAATGTATTGAGGCGGTCTCGGCGGTCGTGTTTGACGTCTTTAGGGATGTTGTCATCCATCATGCGGTGTGCGAGGGTGCCCGGACGCGGTGAGTAGATACCGATATAGACCATATCAAAACGTGCGTATTGGGTCAGAGCCATCGATTCTTGGAAATCTTCTTCGGTCTCGTCACAGAAGCCCACGATGATGTCGGAGGTGATGGAGATATCTCTGTTGAGTGCTCTGATACGATCGACGAAGACGCGAAACTGCTCGGCGGTGTAGCCTCTGAACATTTTTTTGAGAATAGTATCAGACCCCGACTGGAGGGGCATATGGATATGGGGGCACATCTTGGGATGCGTCTCGTGCAGGTGCAGGAGTTTGTCACTATAAAATGTCGGATAGGGTGAGGTATATCTGAGCCAGCGCAGTCCTGGGATGTCGAGAATTGCTTCGCAGATGTCGGCGAAGTTGGGGTGCTTATTGACGATCTGGCCAATGAGAGTGATCTCTTCGACTCCGTTCTCGATATGATGGCGGGCTTCAGCGATGATCTTGTCTGCTGGGAGATTTTTCTCCAGTCCTCTGGCATAGGGGACGATACAGTAGGCGCAGAATTGGCTACAGCCCGTGGAGACTGGGACGAAAGCTGTCTTAGCATTGGCGTCGGAGAGTTGATTTCATGTATGTGGTATGATATCGTTGTACTCATTGGTCAGTTCGATGTCTCATTCCTGGACTTCATAACCCAGGCGACTAGCGATACGAGGGATGAAGCCAATATCATCGATACGCATGATGAGTTCGAGATTGGGAAATGTTTTTTGGAAGTTGAAAAACATAGGATTGAATGCGTGATTGACGAAGACGATGTTGTCCGTGTCGGCATTGTATTCTTTGAGGTCTTTCATTTCTTGGTTGGAGAAGCCGACGATCTCTGGATCACGAGTGGCGACATTACCGACGAAGTTTCCGCGTTTCATGAGTTCGGATGCGGTTTTGTCATGGAGTTGTTTGGAGATTTTGGCATGGCGGAGATTGTGCTGGACCATACATCAGGTGATCCAAATCTTTTTGTCAGACGGTATTTCACGTATTTTGCCAGTGACTTTGTCTTCGGATTTTTGGCGGACGGAGCAGGTGTCTAGCACGACGATATCTGCCTCATCGATCGTGTCGACATGAGTCATGCCGATATTGGTCAGGACAGCTCTGATGCGAGCTGCGTCGGCGTAGTTCATCTGACAGCCGAAGATGACGATGTGAAACTTGGTCATAGAAACAATGGGCGAAAGAGGCTAAATGGACGAAGTGGTAAAAATGTAGTGATGTGGACACTGGAAATAAAGCTGAACTTGCAAAAGAAGCTGTAAGTGATAGACTGTATGTATAAGATTTATGTTGTGTTATTTCTGATGGCGTGGATCGTCTGATTGGTGAGTATATGAGCAATCATTTTCTACTTTATTCGTGATAGTTATGTCGGCGAGCTCGTGAGTAGCTTCCTCCCGTATGCGGTGGGATTGTGGATATTTTTTGTGTTGATATCGTTGATCGTAGTTATTTTTTCGAAGAAGAGATGGGCGAGAATTGTGTCTGGTGTGGGTTTTGTTGTGCTTCTCCTGATGAGTGTGTGGGGAGGGCAAAAAATCTATGACTATTACGGTGAAATTAGTGAAGTTGGTGAAATTAGTGAAGTTGGTAGTTTTTCCATCCTGTACGATAATATCTATGTGTATAATGAGGAGTATGACGCTCTGCAATCAGTGATAGAAAAAACCGACCCTGATGTGCTGATTTTGGTAGAGTTTGCTCGTCATCATCGGACGGTGATGGAAGAGTTTCTCGATGAGATGGGACTCACCAATACCAATCGTATCAACCGAGAAGCGCTGTATGATAGCAACCTTTTCGCTTCGCACTCCCCTATCGATCAGGTGATCACGTATGGCGGACTGGACGACTATATCAATATTGAATCACAGGATATGATGATAGGAGATAGGCAGGTGATGTTTCATGTGGTTCATCTGGTGTCGCCGATTAGTCCTGATCACTATATCGTGAGAAATAGGCAGCTGGAGACGCTTGCGACACTAATGGATCAGGCAACACAAGACTATCCAGACTATCTTCACATCTTGATAGGAGATTTCAATACGAGTCCATGGTCGAGTCAGTACGCTCAGTTTCAGGCAGCGCTCGGTGATGAGCGATATGATCAGACGCGTCAGATTCCTTTGTTGATGACGTGGAAATTGCCTATGGCTCCATGGCTCAGAACACACATCGATCACGTGTGGATGCGAGGTGACGTAGATATGATGATAGAGCCCCTTCGGTTAGAGGGAAGTGATCATAGGGTCTTGGAAATTGTTATAGGGGACAATAGTCTAACAGAATAACAGCTTAAGAGTATAGGAGTTCTTATTGGGGTGGTGGATGTGCTTGCTTTGGGGTGTGATTTTATTTATAAGTAAGATAGATATATTTTATTTTTTTCATTTTTAATAAATGAATAAATCTACTTGGAAAAATCTTTTTTCTTTTGAATACATGATTACTCCTGTTGTTTTGCAAATTTTAATGATTTTATGAGTTATTGCCGTTGTCGTAGGGGGTATTGCTTCTATTGTGCAAAGTTTGAAGTTTTGATTTGATGCTTGAATGTTTTGGTCTGGCTTGTGAATGATTTTTCTTGCTCCTATTGGTATTCGTATTTATGCAGAAATTCTTTCTGTTATATTTAAAATTAATGATAAACTTCAAAAATTATTAGATAAATAGATTCAATATTATTTACCTTTTTGTAAAAATCTCCCCTATAAGGAGATTTTTTGTTTATGTGTGCCAATGTATTTTAATGTATCGCTTGGTTGATGATGGCAAATATAGATTCAATTGCATCTTGCGGTGACCCGTTGTAACGATAGACGGCACCTGCGGCATGAATATGTCCGCCTCACTCGAAGTGGGTCTGAGCAAGGTCATTGACATCGACGATAGGTCAGTCTATTTCGTGAGCTTGCTTGGAGCGGAGAGAGAGTTTGATGAGATGATCATCTTTGATAGTGGCAAATATTGCTACTTTGTATCCTGCGATACCTTGGAGGAGATTGAAAATGACATCTCTTTCGGTTTTGGAGATTTTGCCAGCCTCTCTTTCGTCTCGTGAGGTGAAGAGGATGTCGTCTTGGATGTAGTAGTTGCTGAGAACGGTCTGTAGTGTTTCGAGGAGGTGCGGGTCAGTATTGCGGTAGAGTTGGTGGATGAGAAATGGTTTGTCTGCGCCGAGAGTGACGAGCTCTGATGCTGCACGAAGTATTCTCGCCGGCTGAGTGTCGAAGGTAAATCTCCCTGTATCGGTCATGATACCCATGAGGAGATAGGTAGCTATCTGTGGAGTGATGTACTGCTCTCGTCATGCTTCTTGGAGTAACTCATACATCCAGACACAGTTCGCGTCTGCATCTACGTCTTTGAAGTTTCGTGTAGCGTGATAATTGTCTTCTTGGTGATGGTCGATGATGAGGATGTTATCTTTGAGTCCATCGAAATACGTTTGGTGATCCTTGTAGAGCTGTCCTGTCCTCTGCCAAGGAGAAAAGTCAGTACCGATTCGGAGGTCGTACGTTTTCGAGGTATCGAGGTCTGATGAAATCTTTTCGACTCATGGGAGTCGTGATCGTGATGGATGGATAGGATCCGCTATGTAGTCGACATCTTTGCCAAGCTGTTCGAGTATTCCTCCCAATGATAGCATGGAACCCAGACAATCTCCGTCAATATTGGTATGGCCGAAGATGATGATGTTTTGTTTATCGAGGATAATGGAGGATAATGATGGGTGGTTGTTCATGGGTGATGGGAGGACAAGAGAATAAGATAATGGTGGCGACTATTCTTGAATGAGGTCGTATGAGATGAGAAATGATGCAATGTCTTTGAAAAGTGGTGCAGCGGTATACGTTCCCCATCTTCTCCATCTTGGGCGGCGGACTTGTACGACGATGATGTACTGAGGATTATCTTCTGTTACTACCCCGATAAACGAACCATTGGTCCGACCATCAGTGCCGCGATATTTACCTTTGTATACAATTTCTGCCGTTCCTGTTTTACCTGCGAGAGAGAATCATTCGAGATGAACTTGTCCTTTTGTTTCAGGGTTTCCCTCTACTGCTTCAAAAAGTGCTTCTTTGATTTCATTAGCTGTTTCTTCCTTGAATACTCTGCGTAATATGATGGGGTCATTGGGTATGAATGTTTGTTTTTCTTGGTCATATATTTGCTCGATGATGGTAGGTTTGATAAGGTTTCCACCATTGACGAGTGAAGAGAATGCTTGTGCAAGCTGCATAGGGGTAGCTCTCAGTCCTAGCCCAAAGGAATTATTGAGAAAACGTGAGAATGAAACAGTATTTGCTGTACCAATAAATCACTCTTCTTCTCCTGCGAGTTCTACATTGGTTTTGTGACCGAAGCCTATTTTTTCGAGGTAGTTGTAGAAGATGGGTCTGCCTATTTTTTGGATAATGCTGATCATACCAACATTGCAAGAAAAGGTGAGCGCATTGAGATATGTTTTGTCTCCAAGACATGATGATGAGACGTTTCTGATGGTAAACTCTATGCCATTACCAATGTCTATCTTCACCTCACCATCATCGTGATAAAAGTCATAGAGACTGATTTCATCACTATCGATACCTATGGCAGTGGTGATGGGTTTGAAGACCGATCCTGGTTCGTATGCGTATTTGATAGTTTTGTCAACAAATACTTCAGACCCATAGGTATTTTCGGCTATTCGTTTGCGTATGGTGGGATCAGATCTTTCTTCAGTGGTTGCTTTGCGCATGGTGCCATCATCCTGCTGAATAAAGAGATGCACATCAATATAATCTTCACGATCGGCTATATATGCTTGTGTTGGATCGAGCGGCAAGTATCTGACTGCACTATTGATATTGTTTGGGTTGTAAGTGGGGTAATTGGCGGTAGCTTTGATAGCTCCTGTAAATGGATCCATTACGATGACGCTAATAGCGTCTGAAGCAAATTGTTCATGATAGAACGGCAATATACTTTCAATATATTTTTGTACATTTTGATCGATAGTAAGATAAATGTCATCGCCATTTATTGCAGGTTTTACGTCAAATTCATTGGCGCCTATGCTCCCTATCACGCCTGATGAACGTCCAATAATCGTTCCATCACGACCGCGTAGTGTGTCATCCATATATTCTTCCACTCCATAGAGTGCTTGTCACTGGGAATTGACCATGCCAACAGCATGAGTTGCGAAACTGTTATATGGATAGTATCTAATATCATACGACTCCAGTCATAATCCATGTAAGAACGGAACAGTCATCTCATCACCTAGCATATTTTGTTTGTCGCCACACTCGTTGATGTCCGCTTGTCGTGATATGGTGTCTGATCAGGATATTATAGTAGCTTTACTTTGCTCTAGAGTATTGTCGATACGTTCCTGGAGCCTGCGAAGATTACTTGGCTGACATTGATAGAAAATATCACTATAGGATTGTTTGAGTTGTGCTATTTCATTGGCAATATCTGGATGGACTTTGATCAATAATTTGACGTATTTATTTTCTTGTACATCGAGCTGCTTAACGGCTGTGTCAATGAGTGAGTCTTGCTGATATGTTTTTAATATAGATGTGAGTTGATTGGCTGCTGTGGTTTTGTTACTTATATTATTTGGTATGATATAAACATAATTTCCATATACTTCGACGAATGATAATTCTTTGAGAGCATTGAGTAGATTAGTATCTGTGAAGAATCAGACATAATTTGACTCTTTGGGTCAGATGGTAATTTTGGCATCGAGCGTATCATGGATCAGATCATATGCCCTTCCCTCTGTGAGACCAGAGAGTGCTTGAGCGTAGTCTTCTTCGTATCATGTTCGGTTGTATGAATAATATTCTTCTCTTGCATCGTTATTATTCGCATCAAGAATCATACCACTTCCCGTGTAGAAGAATTCTGGTTTTTGTGGGAGTAGCTCTACTCATGCAAATGATTCGATATTATTCACACATTGTGCTTGTGTGACTTGGAGAATGCCGAATTGTAGACAAAGGTGCTTGTAGACAAATGGTGTAAGGAGTCTGATAAACTCTTCTTTATTGGTTTGTGCTGCTGCGGGATCGATAGGATTGCCGTCTTCATCTTTGGGTTGGAAATATTGTGGCTCTATATAGAGGTCATAGAGTGTGATATTTTTCGTAATAGGGATGGGATTATTCCCTTTATCGTGAATATAGATATCTCCTCTTGTTGCAGTGAGACGAGATTCTTGATAGTGGAGATCAGTTATAATAGCATTGTATTTTTTTTCTTGAAAGACTTGTAGCCATAAAAGACGCACTATTATTAGTCCGAATAATACGCCAAAAAATGTAATAGTAATATATTCTGGACTATTATATCGATTTTTCAGTCTTTTGTTTTGCCTCAGTATTTTCCTGATTTTTTTCGAAGACTGTGTATAAATTACAGAAAGCCATTTGTACATGTAATAATATGTGGATCGATTCAAAATATATGCCCTGTATTGTATATATTATGCTTGATACTGCAAGGTCGATGTATTACTATTTTTATAGCTATATCATAAAAAAATATAAAGTATCGCATATTTGTGATCAAAAATTTGCAAAAAACTCTGAGAGAATGTATACTCTTTTCATACATGTCATTTATTCTCTATGTATATCTATGAGCTTCAAAAAAGTTTTGTATTCACTAGCAGTTGGTGCTGGTCTTATACTTGGTACTGGTTCTATGGTTTTGGCACAAGGATCATCAACTCCTGCTGGTTCTACTGCTGATGGTTTTGGTGTTAATGCTAACAATTCTAATGGTGTTGTTGGTGTTGCTGGCGCAGGAACTGATACGGGTGATGGCATTATCAATGTTATCAGAACATTTCTTAACTGGGTATTAGGATTACTTTCGTTTATCGCCTTTGGCTTCCTCCTGTATGGTGGTTTCACGATGGTGACTGCTGGTGGTGATGAAGCTGGTTACAAGAAGGGATTTACTGTTCTCAAAAATGCTGCTATCTGATTGGCATTTATTGGTCTTTCGTGGTTGATTGTTACATTGATATTCTACGTACTGAACCTTATTTCTGGTGCAGGCTAACAATTACCCTATAGCGTAATATGAAATAGTAAGAGAAAATCTTCTCCTAGTGGGGAGATTTTTTGTATGTGTGATTGCAAAGTGATGAGAGATACCTATAGTAGTGGTACTTTGTACATAAGTATTTAGTCTGATGGATATTTTTGAATTCGCTCTTCGTCGTTATGCATATCAGTGACTCGTGAGTCGCTATCATTTGGGCTGGACAGAAGAAGATGTGCTGGAACATGTCCGTCTACGCAAGGGTGAGAAAATGCATGGTGCACTTCAGGACCAATCAGTGGATGAGCTCTGGGAACTCACTCGTAGCACGTATTCTCCTTGGAAAAAGAAATTTCTTAAGACAGCTGATAGTGAACTTTCTGTTGGTCATTCGCTCAGTGAGTATGTAGAGCGCCTGGAGTATGAGCTTCGCGTGATCAAGGCGATGGGTTTCAATACATACTTTCTGATTGTGCAGGATTTTATTGTACGAGCGAAGACGAACCAAATCATGGTCTGACCCGGTCGTGGGTCGGGCGCTGGTTCGCTGCTTGCCTACTGTCTGCGTATTACGGATATTGATCCACTCCCCTATGATCTTCTATTTGAGCGTTTTTTGAATCCTGCACGTGTGAGTATGCCGGATTTTGATGTGGATTTTGAAGATAGTTTGAGAGATCGTGTAATCCAGTACGTGATCGATCGTTATGGAGAAGACAAGGTCGCTGCGATCGGTACCTATATGCAGCTGGCTACCAAAGCAGCGTTCAAAGATGCAGCTCGTGCGATGGGTGTCCCATTCGATAAGTCGAACTCGTTCTCTGCTGCGATTACTGATGCGGGGTTTGAAGATATGCTGGCGAAGCCGCAAGACTATCCCGAGTTTGCACAAGGATATGAAAATGATCAGATTATCAAGCGTGCGGTAGATTTTGCTATCAAACTAGAGGGTAATCTACGTCAGCTGGGTGTCCATGCATGTGGTATCCTGATCACACCGGATCCGGTGACGACCTATACCGCTATCCAACCCATAGATAAGAAGCACAAAGACGCTGAATCGACCAATATCTCGATGGCGGTGGCAGAAAATGATGGTAAGGTGCTCGAGGGTTTGGGTCTGCTCAAGATGGACTTTTTGGGCTTGAGAAACTTGTCTGTGATCAAAAACTGTATCAAAATCATCCGTGCGAGACACAAGATAGAATGAAAACCACTGCCAGACATGTTCTCGTCCTATTTTGAGACGATGTCGTTCGATCCTCCGATCGATGATGAGCTCACTTTCGTGGATGTATTCCAGGCGGGTGATACGACGGGTATTTTCCAGTTCGAGGGATCGGGGATGAGAAGATTTCTCGTCGAGCTCAAGGCGACAGATATCAATGATTTGGTAGCGATGAGTGCGCTGTATCGTCCTGGTCCGATGGAGTTTATCCCTCGTTATATCGCTCGTAAGCACGGCAAAGAACCGGTTGCATATATGCTCGATGATTTGCGTCATACGCTGGAGCGTGAGTATGGTACCGAGGTCGTAGAATCGGAGAGGAAGAAGCTCCGAGAGGATCTGGACCCGATCATGGGTCTGACGTACGGTATCGCTGTGTATCAGGAGCAGTTGATGTTCTTGGTGCAGGCGATGGCTGGATTTTCGCTCGCTGAAGCGGATAATCTCCGTCGTGGTGTGGGTAAGAAAATCAAAGCCGTCATTGACAAAATCAAACCAGACTTCGTCTCACGTTGTACCTCGCATCGTGGGTACAAACCTGAAACAGCGATCTGGATTTTTGAGAAGATGATCGAACCTGCAGCATCCTACTCATTCAACAAATCGCACTCCGTGTGTTATAGTCGGATCGCATATCAGACAGGGTATCTCAAGGCACACTATCCACTGGAATTCTATGCAGCACTCCTGAGATCGAAGGAGACAGATACTGACAAATTGAGCTTTTTTATCGATGAGGCGAGAGTACATGGTATCGATATACGCGTGCCTGATGTGAATGTAGCCTTCCCCCATGTGGCTGCGATAGATAATGCACTGTATCTGTGATTCCTCTCTATCAAGGGTGTGGGATATGACGTGGGTGACTCGATCGAACGCGAAAGGGAGTCTGGTGGACGTTTTGGATCATTGGAAGATTTTCTCCGTAGATGTCAGGAATCCATCAACAAAAAATCTCTCGAAGGACTGATTAAGTCAGGTGCTTTGGATGGATTTGGTCATACAAGAGAGACAATGCTTGCCAATCTCGATATGCTTCTCCAGCGATCGAAACAGAGTGAAGCAAGTGCAGGATGACTCTTCTGAGGGATGGATATCGTGACGACGATTACGTGGGCAGAGATACTTCCTTCGACACTACGTGGTACACTAGAGATGGAGTATAGTGTATTCAATAATTTCGTCTCGGTGCATCCGTTTGATGGACTCTATCCTCTGCTGAAAAAATACACTTTCATCTCACAAGCATCGGATAATGACGAATTCGGAGCATATACGATCTTTGGATATATCTCACAAGTACAACGCGCAAGGAAGAAATGATTTTTCGTCAAGATAGTGGATATCTCGGGAGAGATGGAGGTCTTCCTCTCTGACAAACTCGATCTGAAAGTGCTCGACATCGTAGAAGTGAGTGGATTCAAATGACGTAGATGGTCGATCGATAGTATGGTCGTGATCGATATCGAACAATACAAAAAAGATGCTATCGCCAAAGGAAAATATGATGAGAAACTTACCGTAACTGCCGTCCAGCAGCAAAGACGTGAACAAATGGATGACTCACTCAAAGCGAAGATAGCACAAGCTGCTTTCTCAGAAGATGAAGCACTAATACAGACGACGGATACGGAAGAGGTTGATAGAGGGTGAGAGAGGGTTGTAGAGGATGATACAGGATTGTGAGAAACGATGGAAAGTGTGATGGAGGTGGTAGGAACGACAGATGAGATTGGTCCCGATAAGGATCGGGATGCTCACGTTGCTGAGCCACTCACCTCATTCGTGGAGCATCGTGGCAATGAATACGATCGTGATACAGAATCGAGTGAAACATATGTAGCGGAACACTGTGATCCGACGTATATCCCTCTGCCTGATGATATCTCACAAATACAGCGTATGACTCAGATACTCAAACAGCATCCGGGAGACCAGAACGTGACCATCGGAACCGCGACACATCAGGTGTCTGATGAGTGATTGAAATTGCTGCGTGATTTGGTGTTGTAAAACAGTTGCTAGTTGCTAGTATCTAGTTACTAGTTGCTGCTAGTTATTTATATTGTATTGTAGTAGAATGTTTGGACAAGTAGGTGAAATGAAAAAAATGTATGACAAATATCAAAAACTCCAAAAAGCTCTCAAAAATGTCGTCATCAGAGCGAAAGAGGGTAAATATACTGATGATAATGGTGATATCATCGAAGGTGCGGTGGTAATTGATATTACAGGAGAGAATAAGGTGAGAGATGTGACTATCAATGATCTCTCATTACTCACTCCTGATCATAAAAATCAACTTGAAACTCTTATCAAAGATGCTATTGAGAAGGCACAAGCTAAAGTGCAAGAAGTGGCTACAGAAAAGACCAAAGAGATCTTGGGCTTCGATCCGTCGCAGCTTGGTCAGATGATGTGAGGTGGATGAAGTGGGGGATTTAATATACCTGGGTTGGGATAGAACCAAATTGTGACAAATAGTTGCACATAGTAGCAATCAAAAATAGAAAATCCTACCTCGTGAGGGGTGGGGTTTTTTGTTATTGTATTTTTGCATTATCTCGATCGATACGATAGAGACGAGGCAGAGCTTGCACATCTATCTCCCCATTGTTTTTGTAGGGAAATTGTATTGTATAGTTTCATTCATGGTCATCAAATTTACCTATTCATAATTTTTGGAGTGTGTTTCGTATCTTTTTCCTTGTTTCTGTGATTTCTTTTTGCCACATATAATATTCTTGTGTTTGGATGTACTCTTCTAGTGAGGTGTGCATGATTTTGTTAGTGACTCTAATATGCTCATTATCTTGAAATGAAAATGATAGCATAGGTTCTACTGGAACATAATCCCATCCGTCTTTTTCTCGAATATCTGCAGATTCTTGAGATTTTTTCTGTGCTCGGAATCAGCTATTAATATCCATAATTCTATGATATACTTTTCCTTGTAATCGCTGTTTTTCGATACTTATGGTAGCTCCATGAGCTGATTTTTTTGATATCTTCCCTTTTATATCGTCGTATTGATAAAGATTATGATTATCGTGATTAAAATAATCTTTTTGCATCCCTAAATATTTAATATGTTTGCTCAATTCTCCCCTCTCTTCCTCGGCAGCATACTGAATCATCTCTGCTGATTTGCGACGGACAATTCGTTTTCCATCCACTAATCATTTTTTAATCAATTCTCCCCTCTCTTCCTCGGCAGCATACTGAATCATCTCTGCTGATTTGCGACGGATATCCTCATCTTTATCTTCCAATCATTTTTTAATAAGCTCTCCCCTCTCTTCCTCGGCAGCATACTGAATCATCTCTGCTGATTTGCGACGGATATCCTCATCTTTATCTTCCAATCATTTTTTAATAAGCTCTCCCCTCTCTTCCTCGGCAGCATACTGAATCATCTCTGCTGATTTGCGATGGACAATTCGTTTTCCATCCACTAATCATTTTTAATAAGCTCTCCCTCTCTCTTCCTCGGCAGCATACTGAATCATCTCTGCTGATTTGCGATGGACATCCTCATCTTTATCCCCCAATCATTTTTAATAAGCTCTCCCTCTCTTCCTCGACAGCATACTGAATCATCTCTGCTGATTTGAGACGGACATCCTCATTTTTATCTTCCAATCATTTTTTAATAAGCTCTCCCCTCTCTTCCTCGGCAGCATACTGAATCATCTCTGCTGATTTGCGACGGACAATTCGTTTTCCATCCACTAATCATTTTTTAATAGTTTTTGACAATATTTTTTGTAATTCTCCCCTCTCTTCCTCGACAGCATACTGAATCATCTCTGCTGATTTGAGACGGACAATTCGCTCTTCATCTCCCAATCATTTTTTAATAAGCTCTCCCCTCTCTTCCTCGACAGCATACTGAATCATCTCTGCTGATTTGAGACGGACATCCTCATTTTTATCTTCCAATCATTTTTTAATAAGCTCTCCCCTCTCTTCCTCGGCAGCATACTGAATCATCTCTGCTGATTTGCGACGGACAATTCGTTTTCCATCCACTAATCATTTTTTAATAGTTTTTGACAATATTTTTTGTAATTCTCCCCTCTCTTCCTCGACAGCATACTGAATCATCTCTGCTGATTTGAGACGGACAATTCGCTCTTCATCTCCCAATCATTTTTTAATAGTATCTGTTATTTTGATATCGATATTTTTTTCTTGTAGGTGTGGTATGAGTGCTAATTGATTGATAGTGGTCATTTCATTATAATGTGCTTGTATATATTTTTGAAATTGTTTTTCGCAGAGTTGGTAATGCTGTAATCTTTTATCAAACAGTTTCTCATCAAAACATTCTGCAAGATATGATTGTGCAAAAATATTGACGGGGAGTCACATATACATTTTTTTCTGTTCTGGAGTCAGGTGTTCCATGAGAATAGTGCTTGTGAAAAATCTTTATATCATTATAGTGGCACAGTATTTACTATGCAAATTTTGTATGTCCAAAGTCTTAGTCTGACTCTCAGGAGGAGTCGATAGTGCAGTGGCAGCATACCTGCTCCAGCAGCAGTGATATGAGGTGATTCCCTGATTTATGAAAAACTATGCCGAGGAGGATAATCCCCACTGTCATACGCGTGAGGATAGAGATAGCGCAAGAGAGGTATGTGCTCATCTGTGATTGGGTGAGTTGCAGATTTTCGATTTTCGTGAAGAATACAATAGAAGAATTATTGACTACATCTATGAGGAATACAAAAAATGAAGGACGCCGAATCCTGATGTATTGTGTAATTCGCTTGTGAAATTCGATTTGTTTGCAGAGGAAGCAAAAAAGTTGTGATGTGATTTCGTAGCGACAGGGCACTATGCTCGCGTAGCGAGAGTTACTAGTGACAAGTTACTAGTGACTAGTAAACTTTTAAGATGAGTAGATACAAATAAGGATCAGTCATACTTTTTGTCTCAGCTGTCGCAGGAGCAACTAGCGATGTCTCTGTTTCCTCTGGGTGAACTAACTAAGGAGGAGGTACGCGAGATAGCACACCAGATCTGACTACCCAATGCTGACCGTCCTGATAGTCAGTGATTATGCTTTATCGGTGATGTGCCGATCAAGGAGTTTTTGGCAAGACAGTTTCCCAAGAAGGTGGGTGATGTGCTGGATATGGATGGGAAGAAAATTGGGACTCATGAAGGTGCATATTTCTACACCAGAGGACAAAGGCATGGCTTCCAGACTCCTATGAGAGCGTATGTCGTGGATACGGATGTCGAGGCGAATACAATCACGGTCGTGACAGACAGAGAGGATGAGAGGTTACTGACCAAAACTTTCGGTGTGTCTGAGTGGCATTGGATAGGAGAAGAGAGATCACTCCCCTACTCGACGAGTGTGAAGATCAGATATAGGCAGTTGGAGCCAGTGGGAGCGACACTTACATCCTCTGCCCTTTGGGCATCTCCTTCAGGGAAGGAGAACCAACTCCTTTGTGAATTGGAAGAAGGGCAACGAGGGATGGCGTCTGGACAGTTTGTGGTAGCGTATGATGGTGATGAGGTGATTGGGTCAGGTGTTATAGAACTATTTCCCCTCTCCTAGCCTCTCCCCTTCAGGGAGAGGAGATGTACTTTTTCTTGACAATTGTGATAATAATTGTTATAGTTATCATTACTATTTTTATCATTATCGAAAGTGTGATGGTACTTCCGATACTCGCTATGATCGTCATCTTCGTGATTTTGTGGGTTGTTTTGTGGCTTTTCTTCCCATCTATCAAAGGTCTTCTCAAGCTTGTGATAGCAGTGGCACTGGGTCTTTTGGTTATGAAGGGACTCTCTTCGTGGTTCGGTCTGTTTGATGGATTTTTTGTAGGGAATTGGTTGTGGCGAGTAGTAGGTATTTTGACAACGCTTGCGGTGGTGTATTTCCTCTTTATGCTGACGGGGACTGCTCGTCGCATGTTTCTATTCGTCCTGGCGCTGGTGGGTGGATTCTATCTTGCGACGCTGGCAGCGAGACTTTTCGGTATTGATGGTGTCGTGAGTACACCAAAAAATGATACAGACGATATCGTCGTAGTCGATACGTGATCGGTGTCTGATGAGGAAGTTCCCGTTTTGGAGACAGGTGCATGATGTATGCTACCATGGTGAGCGTGACTTCGTGATGGAGAGTATACCTATGCATATGATGTGAGGACAGATGGTGTCTGTGATGCACAGCTTCGTGCGTGTGATGATGGCAAACTGAGTGGTTCGTATACGCGCTCATCGTGTCCTGATGGATCGGATGAGGATATCAGTTATCGTGATGATTATGTCTATGAAAACGGTCCCGATCCTGTGGATCCACTGATTCAGCCTGACTATATCGATCTTGTACCTGGTGTAGATGGCAGTCAGCGATATGATCTCAATGGTCAGCGCATCACTTCTACGACAGAGATAGAGGTGACGGGTATTGTCGTCGAAGATCCAGCACCACTCTGGCAAGTCAATGTGCAGCCAATCTATGACTGTCAGACTCCATGGGGAGAAATCGTGAATAATGGACAGTTTGTCAAAGCATATCGCTACCGAGAAGGCGAATGAGAACATCAGTGTGAAGTACAACTCAGACTCTGTCGCAATGGTGAGCTCCTAGGACAGTTTATGTATCCAAGTTGTGAGTATAGAGAGGGTGTACAGGGGTAGAATATTTGTTTCTTATTTTTATCTCTTTAAAACTATCTTTTATGGGTGAGATGTATGATAACAGTAAACACCTTGAGGATACTTTTACTGAAAGTAATCTTTCAGAATATCTTTTGCAGGCACAATATGCTGAGTTAGTGGAGCTGAAAAATGCTATAGATCAGATTCAAAAGGCACTGAGCAGAAATATTTCCCTCCTTGATATATGAGTATGAGATGCAAGAATCGTTAAACGCTTGTCGTGAATTAGAGAAATTCGAGAAATTCTTGAACAATATCATGGTATTGATATATCACAAAACTGTGTTGATGAAACTAATCGTGTGGTGGAAGACTTATGATTGCAACACAAGGTAAAAACCAGACTTCTTGATGCTTCCCATCTCGATGAATTAAACGATACATATGATCTTATTATAACTACACGATTTACTGCGGGTAATTTTTATCCTAGGAATTTTTCTTTTGAAAATTTTATATCGTGAAGTTTTGATTTAAGCGTTAATGATAAATTTACTCAAATTTTTGCACATGCTTATAATAAATTAAATGCATGATGAGAGATTATAATAGGATCTATCTATGTAGATAACGTATGAACAAGAGAGAAACAGGAGGATTCTTATAGGAATTTTTGATGGAATGTTATTACTGGTGAGGGTGATTCTTTTACGGCTTCTGATGCAGGATGGTGGTCACAAAGGTTTACTGAACAAAGAGTAAGAGACTATCTTTCTTTCATCCCAGAAGAAAAAATTTCTTTCATACCATTAGATACCTATGATTATGCTATGATGGTGAGGATAAAAAAATAACTCTAGTCCTGCAACAGCTCTAACTGACTTTGGTTAGGATTTTTTCATTCGACGGGGGCGTAATATCATTGGTAGTTTTCGGGGACGTTTTTGTAACTGCCGAGGAGGAGGTTATTTTCTATGAGTGTTCTGTAGTAGTCTTTGATCACTCTATGGTTGAGATAGAGACCATATCATTCTGCTCCGAGTGCTTTACCATCGGTGTGACCTGCTCGGGAGATGATGACATCGCGATTGGTATAGGTAGAGATCCATGCATCATTGGGAAATGATGCGTTGCCATATTTCTTTTCGGAGGTTCCTGTTTTGATAGCATAGGTGCCCTGTTCCATACTGGGGATGACGAGATAGTAGTACCACTCTGTCGGTGCATTGCTGAGGCGTGACAGGATAGACCACATCATATAGCTCACAGTGAGCGGGATGACTCTCTGCTGACGATAAGAGGAGTCTGTTTCTTTGTTGTAAAGTTCGTTGCCTGAGATGTCAGTGATGGAGAGGATAGGGTTGATGGTGGCGGTATCTGAAGTGTCAGTACTGAGTTGGATATAGGCATTGGCAAGCTGAGACATGCTCCCCTGCCCTGCTCCGAGAAGCAGTGAATATCCATAGGGAAAATCATCTTGCAGATCTGTGAAGCCAAGACTACGAAGATAGGGGACGAATGTTCGCTCTCTACCGAGTGCATAGAATATTCTAATGAGTGGGATATTTCTGGATCCAGCGAGAGCGTTTTTGATCGCTATGCGTCATCGATAGGTACCGTCTGAGTTGGATGGTTGTCACTCAGGTGCGTATTCTGCGGGGAGTGGCATATCGGTGATTTTAGCATCGATGGTCCGACCAAAATTAGTAAAAAGATAACTATACACGAGAGGTTTGATAGTGGATCAGACTTGTCTCAATGCTTGGATCATATCGTTTTGACCTTTGATTTCAGTGTTATAATAATCAGCTGATCCGATGTATGCGAGTACGTCACCATTGAGCGAATCGACATGGATGAGGGCTCTATTGTTGCCGCCATTGAGATAGACATGTTTCATATTATCGGCAACAATCTCTCCTGCAATCTTCTGATCAAGAGGATCGAGTGAGGTGCGAATCGTCCATCCAGCTTGTGATAGTGTGCTCTCGTCGATATGGTAATCGCGCAAAAACTCTGCTGTCTGTAAGAATTTTTGGACCCAGAAGACGAAATGGGGAGCTTTGATAGAGGTGGTGGGTCTGTAGAGTGTGAGAGAAGTGGATTCTATGATAGCATCGCGAATATCTGAGGCAGTGATGTAGCCGTCTTCATACATGCGGCAGAGTACTCGATCTTTTCTTCCTGTGTGATAGTCGACGACATAGCCAGGGATATCGATACCTGATGCTCGTGCTTCTATTGATTGAAGACATGATTGATTCTCGATCATGAGTATGGCTTGCGGGAGCTGTTCACGTATGGTGGGGATCCACGATGAATCTATATGAGGATAGAGTGTCAAAACATTACCAGACGTGTTGGTGAGTGTTCGCTCTCCCATGACGGTGTCTGGATGTTCGAGAGGGTTGTATCTACTAGGAGACTGTGGGAGTGATGCGAGGATGGCACTCTGGAGTGGTGTGAGTTGGTCAGGTGTTGTGTGGAAAAAATTTTCTGCCGCTCCCACGATACCATACGAATGATTGCCGTAGTAGACATAGTTGAGATAGGTTTCGAGGATAGCTTCTTTGGTTTTTTGTTTGGTGGTGCCGGTGTCTGCATCGGGATATTGTTCTTGTACTTGATTTTCTCGTTGACTAGTGAGTCTCTGAGCAAGGATTATTTCTTGGAGCTTTCTTTGGATAGTTTTTTGTTTGGAGAGCATGACGTTTTTGACCAACTGCTGTGTGATGGTAGACGCGCCTGAGATCTGCGTATCCAGACCGATCATATTCTGTGCATTGGTTCGCATCACCCTTGCTATAGCAGTTCGTTCTACTCATTGATTGATCCAGAATCATTGATCTTCTGTGGCAACGATTGCATTGATCATATTGGGAGAGATGGATGCATATGACACTCGTCTTCTGTTTTCTTCATAGAAACGGAAGAGCTCATTACCTTCTCTATCGGTGATGATAGATGCCTGTGGTAGTGTATGGAAATCATCAATATTGATATCAGGCAATCACCGCAAAAATTGAAAATAAAAAACAATAGCGCTGATGGCAATGCCGCCAGCAATCATGATTTCTACGGTAAATAATATATATTTTCGTTGTTTTTTCATTTATTCATCATCATGATCAATAAAATCATCCTCACGATCATGGTATGATTCATAACCTCCCTCTGCATCTCATTCTTCTTTGCGCTTGTTTCTCCAGAAGATACGCAGTGGTTTGCCCACAAACGGCGAATGGAGTCTGATGGTGTTTTCTAGCCATTTTTTGAAAGCAGATGTTGCTCTTTTGGTATCATTGACGAAGACAATAAACGTCGGTGGTTCATTCTCAACTTGAGTGATGTATGAGATTTTGCATGCTTTGTTTTTGGGAAATCTGGGTGGGCGTTGGACGAGCGCTGTTCTGACGAGTTTGTTGAGATCAGGTGTGCCGATATGCTCTTCACGCTCTTGTCGTAGACGTTCGAGAATATCAAAAAGTTGACTGACACCCTTTCCTGTCTGAGCAGAGAGATTGATGATGGGTATGTATTTCGCGAACTGAAATGATATGTGGATAATTCTATGATATTCATCTATTTGTGTTTTGGTCAGTATATCAACTTTGTTGAGAGCAATCACGAGAGGAAGCTGCATATTGATCACTTCTTCTAGGATAGTCATATCTCTGTGTGTGAGTCATTCGTCACCATTGATCATATAGACGACATAGGGTCTGACGTATTTGAGCATAGAAAGAGTCTTTTCGTATGCGATACGTTCGATACCTTTTATTTTACCCTTTTTTTTGATGCCAGCTGTGTCATAGAGGTCATAGGTATGTTTGCCAAACTCGAATTGACCTGTATTGTAGTCGAGTGTGGTACCAGGGATATCGGATACGAGTGCGCGATCCTCTCCGAGCAAAGTATTGAGTAATGTACTTTTTCCAGCATTTGGTTTGCCGATGATGGCGAGTGGGATATTGCCACTCTCGATTATAGATATAGGTTCTGCTGAGATATTATCTGGTCTGAGCTCTTGAATAGTAGCTCGAATGCTATCAACTCCTTTTCCTCTCTGAGCAATAATAGGAAGTACTTCCGCGAACCCCAACCCATAATATTCTGCTATGACGAGTTCTATGGTATGCTGTTGAAATGCTTTCTCCAGTTTATTGACGAGAAGAATAGTTGAAGATCTTTTACCAGACTTGGAGATGAGCTGGTAGATTTCTTGCTCTTTGGATCACATACCGACGTGACTATCGATGACGAACAGGATGATGTCTGCTTGCGTGATGACGGTCTGGATGTAGGGAATTTCTTCTTCGAAGGTATCGAGTCCTGGTGTATCAAGAATCGTCACAGGACCTAAGATCGTCTGATCTATTTCATGGTAGAGAATATCTCTTGTTGTACCGTGGATATCAGTAATGATGGCTCTTTGAGATCCAACTAATCTATTGAAAAGGGTGGATTTCCCTACATTGGTTGATCCGATAATACCTATCTTCATTGTATCTTTTTTTCGTGTAAAATATGCGATTTTCCCCTTATAATGATAGAGAGGCAAAATACCACAATATTGTCCTTCTGTTGTATTGACTTTTTTGTATTTTTGTGCTTGACTTCATGAAGCTGTTGTATAGTATTCTCAGTGTATTTTTATGTTTTTCTCGAAAACTCTATGAAAAAAACGTATTGGTGAGTGCTGATCGCAAGTATGGCAGCTATGATTGGACGATCGTATGCGGCTTCAACTGATGTATGTATCGATGACTATGATGATGGGTCTGAGCTATGTTTGACGCTCGATAGTACGAGTTATGGGTATAAGATGGAAGTGGATGACATGGATAGCGATCTCAATATCCTCTCTTGTGTAGTGGATGTTCCTGGCGAGAACTTCGTAACGATGGGTGACTGTGAAGGAGCTTTCAATGCTGATGAAGATGATGACTTTACTATCTATGTAAGAGTAAATCAGGATGGTGAAGAATACAACAGCACGCTTGAGTTTGATTGTAATAATGGTTCATGTGATGTAGATGATTATAGTAGTTCTTCATCATGATCGAGCTCTTCTTCTGATGACGTAGATAACTTCAAAGTCACTGCTGATCCAGATAATGCAGATGAAAATGAATGGGTAAATATTACTGTCGAAGCAAGAGATAGTCGCGATCGCACAGTAGAAGATTATAATGATAGTATTAAATTTAAAGTCTATAGAAGAAGTTCTTCATCTTCTAGTTGGTCTGATATTACTTCTCGCGAAGGTGACACAGGATACTTTGATATTAGTAGCACCTATAGATCATCGTTTGATACTAGCATTTCTTTCTCTTCTTCATGGGATGGAGAAAAGACTTTCTCTAATTTCATTAGATTCGAGAATGATGCATATGACTACAAAGTGGTGGTGTATGATAGATATGATACCAGTGTTACTGGTTATGGTATTGTAGAGCTTTCTTCTAACTCTTCTTTTGACGATATAGATAACTTCAAAGTCACTGCTGATCCAGATAATGCAGATGAAAATGAATGGGTAAATATTACTGTCGAAGCAAGAGATAGTCGCGATCGCACAGTAGAAGATTATAATGATAGTATTAAATTTAAAGTCTATAGAAGAAGTTCTTCATCTTCTAGTTGGTCTGATATTACTTCTCGCGAAGGTGACACAGGATACTTTGATATTAGTAGCACCTATAGATCATCGTTTGATACTAGCATTTCTTTCTCTTCTTCATGGGATGGAGAAAAGACTTTCTCTAATTTCATTAGATTCGAGAATGATGCATATGACTACAAAGTGGTGGTGTATGATAGATATGATACCAGTGTTACTGGTTATGGTATTGTAGAGCTTTCTTCTAACTCTTCTTTTGACGATATAGATAACTTCAAAGTCACTGCTGATCCAGATAATGCAGATGAAAATGAATGGGTAAATATTACTGTCGAAGCAAGAGATAGTCGCGATCGCACAGTAGAAGATTATAATGATAGTATTAAATTTAAAGTCTATAGAAGAAGTTCTTCATCTTCTAGTTGGTCTGATATTACTTCTCGCGAAGGTGACACAGGATACTTTGATATTAGTAGCACCTATAGATCATCGTTTGATACTAGCATTTCTTTCTCTTCTTCATGGGATGGAGAAAAGACTTTCTCTAATTTCATTAGATTCGAGAATGATGCATATGACTACAAAGTGGTGGTGTATGATAGATATGATACCAGTGTTACTGGTTATGGTATTGTAGAGCTTTCTTCTAACTCTTCTTTTGACGATATAGATAACTTCAAAGTCACTGCTGATCCAGATAATGCAGATGAAAATGAATGGGTAAATATTACTGTCGAAGCAAGAGATAGTCGCGATCGCACAGTAGAAGATTATAATGATAGTATTAAATTTAAAGTCTATAGAAGAAGTTCTTCATCTTCTAGTTGGTCTGATATTACTTCTCGCGAAGGTGACACAGGATACTTTGATATTAGTAGCACCTATAGATCATCGTTTGATACTAGCATTTCTTTCTCTTCTTCATGGGATGGAGAAAAGACTTTCTCTAATTTCATTAGATTCGAGAATGATGCATATGACTACAAAGTGGTGGTGTATGATAGATATGATACCAGTGTTACTGGTTATGGTATTGTAGAGCTTGTAGGTAATTCTTCTATGAGCATTGATGGCTATTCTAGTCGCGAGTTTGCTGCAGTTGAACGTGTGTATAATAGATGGCCAAGTTTTATTAATGATTTAGAGCGTGCATATTCTATACTCCGCTGGAATAGTAACTGGCAAAATGCACAGGAGGAATTCTATGATAACCTCAGAGATGTCGTGAATGATGAAGATGATAAAGAATGGGAAGATTATGAAGAATTTTATGATGCGCTTTATAGTTTTGTAGAATACACTGTAGATCTCATCAATGATTAATCATTCATATTTATATATAATGCAAAGAGGGTGGATGCCCTCTTTTTGCTATCAAGAAAAATCCTGACACGACCAGCGTGCAGGATAGGATGAAGTGTCTGGATTGTTTTTTAGTTGAAGATGCTATTGAGCTGTTCTTGGAGTGCTTGTTGGATGTAGTTTTTCCCTTGTTCTTTGAGATTATCGATGACTACTTCTGATTGAGCTGAAAGTGCTTCTGATCCTGATGCAACGACCGCACTTAGTCACTGTTCGTAGGCTTGGGTAGCTACTTCGATAGCTTTGTCCTGGACGGTATTTCGTCATCGATAAGCGCCGACTGCGACACCAATCACGAATACGATAATCATGGTGATAAGATGTTTCATATATGTAAGAGAAGAAATAAATTACCTCATCTATATCTCTCTTGGCCAGATATGCAAGGGTATCTTGTGTTGGTGATGTGTGGTATTTGTATTTCTTGGGAAGTAAGGATACAATGATATAGTTATTTTAGTGGTTAGAATATTTGTATCCTATGCACCAACGAATACATACGCTACGCGCTGATCGAAGGCATATTCCTGACATGATCAAACGAATGAGTCTGATGATGTTTTTGTTTGTATTGGGTCGATGATTGGGAGGTGATGTTTTTTTCTCTGTGTATGTAGAAAGTATCGCCCCCAGTGCGATGCTGGTCTCTGCGATGGGCGCTGTATTGGCGATTGTGAAAATGTCTTTTTCGCTGGCGATGGGAAATATGTCCACCAAAGGCGATCTAGCGAAGATGGTTCGATGAGGGAAATGGATTTATCTGATTTGTGGTTTGTTTTTTGCTGCTGCGGGGTTTTTTCACTCCCCTGCTCTTTTGATCGCTGCGGTCATATTCAATGGTATGGGAAGTGCGATGCTTTTCACTGCATATCAGTATTATTTTCGCCAACATTCGAATGAACATAATCGCTATGCTGTACTTGGTCTAATGTATACCTCAATCAATAGTGCATATGTCATAGGTGCACTGATTGCATCACTCCTTGTGCTTGTGATGCCACTGTGGTCAATGTATCTGTTTATCTCGCTCTTTGCGCTGATCTCTCTCTGGTGATGGAAGCGTCTCGAAGAAGATGTCAATCCCTTGGCAAAATCTATGACCAGACGCCTGTGACTGTGGCGTCAGATGATGTACGAACTTCTGTCTGGTGAGAGTTATCATCATAGTGTGCATCTTTTCCGTACCTATGGACTTAGCTTTGCATCTCGTTTGGGTCTGGTGAGTCTTTTGAATGCTGCTGATTATGTATGATTTTTGTTTGTGCCACTTTTGGCAGTAGCACATGATTATTCTCTGAGTGAGATAGCGATCCTTTTTGCAGTGATGAGGGTTCCTGCGCTGCTGAGTTATTTTATCGGTGATATGGAGGATAAAATCCCCTATCATTATGTCTTGCTGGGATGATTGGGCGGTCTGACATTGTGTTTTGTAGGATTGGCATTGGTGGATCATTTTGGTATACTGATGGCGATCGGTGTCGTCATGGGACTTATCATCACCATGCTTCGCCCACTACTGGTCGGTAATGTATTAGCGAGCGCGAGTGAGCATGACGCAGGTATTGCTGCTGGGACGATGACTGTCTTCGCTCGTTTGGGTGAAATTGTAGGATCATTGCTCTTTGGTCTCTTGGTGACTTTTGTTAGTATGCAAGGTGCTTTTGGCGTTTTTGCTTCAATCATATGAGTGGTATTTTTTGTCTTTGTCTTGACTTTTTATAAAAAATAATTATATTGACCCACGATCTTGGTTCGGTAGGTAGCACTTTATCCTGCTACAAACACTATGAAAAACCTTCTGGGTGTGATTGTCTTGGGTGTCTTCTTGTATGTGGTGATGGGGGGAACATTGCCATCATTTACACACTATTTGGGTAGTGATATGATTTCGTATGATCAACAGGCTGTGAAGTCAGATGATGTCTTTGTGTGATTTCATGTCGTTCAGGGAGAGGATGGTAAGCATCATATGCAAGGTATATCGCACTGGGGTGAATTACTGACAAATGAGTTTTTTGCTGGAATTTTCCAACGTGATCCAGCTGTACAGCGTTCGTATGTAGCTCAAACAGAGGAAGAAACTTTGGTGGCGTCATTACCATGTGATATCTCATTCGTAGATGTTGCTAGTGATAAAGCTGGTCAAGCAGTTGACCTATTGGGTGATCTCTGTATTGTAGGTGGTATGGGTGGTGCGAAATTTTATCCACAAAATCATATACGTCGTGGTAGCGTTGCCAAAATGGTGGCTGGTGCTATGATGTATGCATACCAAGGTAGTGCAACGATTGAGACTGATGGTACAGTAGTATATACTGATGTGCATGGTCCTCTCGTTCCGTATCTGGTACAGCTTGATCAGCGAGGTTTGTTGGATGAGATTGCTCGTGATGAGGAAGTATTTGGTGTCAATGATGTGCTCACAAGAGAAGAAATCACCTCCTTCTTGGAAGTAGCTTTGGCATCGCTTCCTGATACTATCGCGATCAATACTACTATCCCACTTCCTCTAGAAAGTGAATATGTGGAGAGACAAATGTTTGCTGCTATGTTAGTCGATGCACTTCAACTCAATGCGCGCGTTGGAACGAGTGTGCTCGCTATGCAATAGAAGAGAAAACATTTTGTCAGACTGTAAAGAAGATATGACTCGAAAGGGTCATGTCTTTTTCTTTGTGGGTGGATAAGGGATACAATAGAATAAATAGACACAATGGAAGAAATGGAAAAGTATTATCATCTTTCATTATTCTTTATCGTCCTCTCTCACCCTTTTCTTATGTATCTTCAGTCGCTTTCGATTTCCAATCTTCTGAGTTTCGCTGAGAGTGATCATAGTGATGCGCATCATACCATCGTTTGGAGTGGTGACGAAGACAATCGTGTCAATATTATGATAGGACCCAATGGTTCTGGAAAAAGTAATACACTCGAAATCCTCAATCAGACCATCAAAGCGTGATGGTTCAGAAACTATATCCTGACTCCTTCCTCTATCCAGAGTGACACACCCCAAGAAACCCTTCGTTACCACCCCATCACACCTCGCTATCTTCGTAAGCACTTCGCTACGTCACAGCAGTCTGCTAGTGTGCTTTTGACTGTTGCGCTGACAGAAGAAGATAGGGCTAATTTTCGTTTTGTGATGCAGCAGAAGGGACTATTGGAAGATCTGATAGCTACCTATAGTGATGAGCAGATAGTATTTCCTCATTTTGCACATATTCAGGATGTGATGAGAGTTAATTCGCTCGTGATCAAGATGGATGTGGATACGGAACACACTATAGTTACGTCCTGACTTGCAACATCATCACCTGTGCTAGAGGCCTGGTATTGGTATTTTGAGTATTTTGAGTTACTTCAGATGGCTTTCGTCATCCACAATCACCATCTGCATCTGGATGATCCACTTCCTGGTTTGCATGGGAATTTTGCAGTGCTGGGGCCGTCTCGCGATTTCAATGAAGTGGAGATGGAGTACGGTACCCATCAGCTCGGAGATACACAGCTGGATGAGATCATCCATGATCAAGATATGAAACGCAATCATCAGCTTCCGGTGGGATACTATCTGGTCAAAAAGCAACTGCTCGAGATGCATCAGAGAGGAGAGTTTACGCATGGGTCGACGACATCATGACTACTGGCAGATGAGTTTCTGATACACTATGAGACGCGGTCTGAGTCGATGAATTTCTACCAAAAACTCAACTATCTCGTACGCAAATATGTGAATCTGATGGTGATCCCATCTTTTTATGAAGACAAGATCATACTTCACTTCGTGGATAAATGGAATAACTACTATACCCTGTCGGATCTGAGTTCAGGTGAGCAGGCTTTCCTTGCGATTATCTTCACACTGCGTGGCTATGGTCTGATGGATGGTCTTCTTATCATCGACGAACCCGAACAGCATCTCCATCCTCAGATGCAGGAGAAAATGCTCGAGATGATCCAAGATATCGCTGACAAATATCGTCTCCAGATCATCATGGCGACTCACTCCCCTCTCATGATCGATGAGAGCACGATCAATGCGGTCCATAGATGTACGATCAAGGATAGTGGTACGATGATATGGAGCTCGACACGTAGTCAGTTCGCGGACGATGAATATAGTCTGATCCAGATGTTGCAGTATGGATATACAGCTAAGGTCTTTTTCGTCGATACGATCATCATGGTCGAGGGTGAGACGGATGAGTATTTTTTCGATTTTTATCTGCGCCATCTACGCAATCAGCCTGGTCGATACCACAAGATCAAAAATTTTGCAGTCATCAATGTTAATGGAAAGGGCTGATACAGACGCCGAAAGTCCTTCCTCAGAAGATTTGGGATTCACTCATATTTTGTGGGTGATTGGGATAATATCGTGGATACGGGTCTATCGATCAACTTCAAAAGTCTCGTCAATGAGATGTGGCATGATACCCACAAGGGCTTCAAACATGGCAAAAAACGCAAAGACTACGGAGCGCTGACGTATTATATCTATCACTACAAACCCAAAGTCCACCGCATGATCCAGGAACATATCGATAAGCTAGAAAAACAAGACGTTTTCATTCTGCGTCGTGGTGATTTGGAAGCGTATTTATGATTGGAAATTAAGGGTGTAGATAGTACAGTCGAATTCTGTCATGAACGTTTCGATCACTGGTTGGCAGACAAAGACTTCGAACCTTATAGAAAAGAATTGGACAGGATGTTTGGGGTGATGTTTGGGTAGAGAGATATTTGTTGTTTAGTATCTTATCAATAATGAGATTGTCCGATTTTACAGTTTCTAGGTATCATATCCCATCTTTGAAAGATATAAAAGATGGTTGCATGTATTTTGGTGATAAAGAAATTGCAATTACTGCATCGAAGCTACAAGGTCTCTTAAGCCTTGATATCCTTTGAGATGTAGGACTGCATTCTATTGATTTTTTTCATAAATATAATCCATGATCTTGGATCAGTTCTTCATGAGATGTAAATTTATTATATTATTCTCCATTTCATCATAATACTGTCCAAAGGGGTGATCTTATCATTCTTAAATCACATGATTATTCTCATACTGAAGTAGTGCAATATCTTTGATCTGGTTATTATATGATCAAGGATATTGGAAGATTACCAATGATTACGAAAATGAGTCTTATAAATAGTTACAATTATCATAAATGAGTGATAAGAAATCCTGATATGACTTATTCTCAATGATTCCAAGATTTTTATTATGGCCTCTATAATTCTGGTTTATTACAGATACATAATAGAAATGGCAATGACGACTATCCATTTACTTGAACGCAACGCCTTTATGATACCTACGTGGACGAAATTCAATCTATTTATGATAGTTTTGATTTACAACAAGCACATAACACAACACTTTCAATGAATAAGAGAGAGATTATTTCATCTCATGATTGAATTAGTTTACATAAAAATAGAAACTCTCGTAGTTTTTATAGGGATGCTAATTATTCATTTTCTTATGTAAAAGACTCTGCTTTTGAATCTTCACTGTCAGAAATTGCTATTATTTCATTTTTACCAGTTTCTGGTAAGATAATAGAAATTGTGCAAATAGGATGAAACAAGCAATATGTAGGTGAAGATTTTTTAACATATTGGACACGTATAATAGATCATATGAAATCTTATTTTAGAGATTTATGATTTGAACAATTACGCATACTAAGGTGAGATAAGAATATAGGATATATTCACCCTAAGCAACAATTTCTTGGTAATAATTTCTCTTTAGAAAAACATCAGAAAACTATGCTACTAAGATATAATGCAACTCCACATAGAAAGTGGTGATTTACTAAACCTGATGAGCGATATAGCTATTTTGATTTATAGTCTTTATCTACCTCTTCACAAACCATGCTATCACATCATTAATATTTTCTCCTGTGATAGGGTCTGGATAGGAGTTGAGAGCAGTGGTGACGGAGGTTTTGTCGTAGCCGAGTGCGGTGAGATGTTTGATGATGGTCTTGGTGTGGCTATCATTTTTGGTATCGAGGGATTTGATCTCATCGCGTGTGAGGGTATCTTTGAGCTCGATGAGGATGCGTTTAGCAGTTTTGGGTCAGATACCTGGTATGGCGGAGAGAGCTTTGGTATCGAGTTCGGTGACGATACGAGTGAGTTCGTTCTTACCCAGTGTAGTGATGAGCATAGCGGTCTTGGAGCCGATGCCAGAGATTTTGATCAGTGAGCGAAACAGATCATATCACTCATGGGAGTCGAATGCGATGTAGTCGATTGTATTCTGATTGGTATCCAAGCGTGGGTGAAGTCGCCACTCCCCCGCCGTCTGCGTACCTGCGTACTGGACCTGTACGCCAAAGGTATCCGTGACGATGTAGGCGTCAGTACCGAAATTGCGATAAGAACCGATGAGGTAGTGGAACATGATAACGTAGTAGCAAATAGTGAAAAAATAGTAGCAAGTGGTTACAAGTCGAAAAGTGTGCTTGCTTTCGTTCTGATGGTATGTATAAAGGTCGTAGAATACAAGTCGTGTTTTGGAAGAAAAACAAAAACACCCGACTCCTAGCGGAGTTTCGGATGTTCTCATGGAGGTACACTCTCATCAACACGTCACTATGATATCTAAAAATTATTATTTGTCAATAAATAGTTGACAAAGTTTCTTTTTATGTTTTGTGTAATTTTCTATGGTTGCAAATACCAATGTGCATGAGAAACTCTGGGAACAGCTGCAAGATGATATCGATGATCTCAATAAGTCGCTACAGAAACTCCTCAGAAAATGATTTGAAGAGTGATCGATCACGGAAGAAGATCTCATCAGTCAGATCGATGATATGGATGCGAAGATGAAAATGATCGAAAAGTTCTACGAACTTGCAGAGAAGCTGAGTATCAAAATCATCACTATCGAAGAAGCACTCGAAGAAGAGGTGAGAGAAGAACAGGCTGGTTCAAAGTTTGGGAAAGTAGAACTCTATGAGAAAACATACTACAGCAGCGATAAGCAGTATAAAGATTTTATCAAGCTCTATTTCAACGATATCTCGAAGATTCCTCTCCTGACTGCTGATCAAGAAAAAGATATAGCCAGACGCATCCAGCGTGGGGATGAAGAAGCGAAGAAAAAACTGATTGAATCTAATTTGAGGCTCGTTATCTCCATAGCGAAGAGATTTTTCTGATCGAGGCTCTCATTCTCTGATCTGATCCAAGAAGGAAATACGGGTCTGATCAAAGCGATTGAAAAGTTTGATCCAGAGAGAGAATTCAAATTCTCTACCTATGCGACCTGGTGGATCAAACAGTCTATCACCAAGGCGATCGCCGATATGACCAAAAATGTGCGTATCCCTGTGCATCTGATCGATGAAATCAATAGTTATAATAAGGCGTTTCAAGAACTTTTTCAAGAAATGGGTCGTGAACCTACTTCTAAAGAGATTGGTCAAAAACTCAACTTCCCGATCAAAAAGGTGAAAAAGCTGGAAGAGGTGATCTTCGGTAATGTGTCGCTGGACAGTGAAGTCGGTGAGGATGGAAAAGATAATCTGGGAGACCTGCTCGAAGACAGCAATACACTCCGCCCTGACCAATATGCCCAGAAAACCTCCCTGAGAGCAAATCTCGATATGATCCTGGATATGCTGGATGAGCGTGAGGCGAAGATTATCAAAATGAGATACGGTATCGATGGACCCAAATACACACTGGAGCAAGTAGGAGAAGAGTTTCAAGTGACTCGTGAACGCGTACGTCAAATCGAGCAGAAAGTCATCCAGAAGCTGCAAGAACATGAGGGTCTGCAAAAAATTCTCGGTATCGAAGATGAACTGACTAAGATCCATGAGTCAGGTATTAGATTCAAAAATGGAAAGAGAATGAAAAAGACTCCTCCGTCGTTTGGTGCATAGTGATTTTGATAGGGTATTTTTTGCAAAAATCGCATTAGTCAGTATACTTGAGTGGAATTAGTTTATTCTGACGGGAGTGCGTATGCTCAATACGTGATTAGAGAAGAAAATATTGGATTATACCGATGTGCAGAAGCTCAAGGTAGATCTTTTGAAGTTGGCGATCATTCCCAAGGAGGTCGCTGAAAAGAGTCAGACCCTGATTTTCGATGGAGATGGCAAACATCTACTGATTTTGAGTACCAATAATTATAGTAATCAGCTCCAAAAACTTCTCGAACAACTCGGAAATAAAGGATATTCGCATGATGTGTATTATGTGGGAGCACGTGGCTGGGAACATGCTTTCAAACGATATAGTCAGCTCGAACTCCAAGAACAGAAAAAACGTGCTGCACAGAGTAAGAAGGAGCATGCTGCCGGTGGTGATGCACTGACGATCATCAAAGAATTGTTTGAAAAAAGAATGACACTGAGGGCGTGAGATTTTATTATGGAGGTGGTGAGACTCGCATACCAATCATGAGCGTCTGATCTTCACTTCCAAGCAGAAAAAGATGGCATCTCGGTCAATGTTAGAATCGATGGTGTCCTCCAACATGTGATCACGATTACTCACAAAGATTTCCTCCAGTACGATGCGAAGCTCAAATTCATCTCAGGGATCAAGATAAATGTCGTGCAACTGCCGCAGGATGGTAGGTTTACGTTCGACTATACGGTCGATGGGAAGACCAGACCGATCGATGTGAGACTCAATACGATGCCGAGTCTGTATGGCGATGATATTGTGATGAGATTTTTGGATATGGGTGAGACAGTCAAAAGTTTTGATTCGCTCGGTATCCGCAGTATGCATTATGACATAATCAAAAAGGCACTTCAGGAGCAGAATGGTATGATATTGGTGACAGGTCCGACAGGTTCTGGTAAGACGACGACGCTCTATGCCATGCTCAACCACGTCAATGATGGTACCAAGAAGATCATCACACTCGAAAACCCTATCGAATATCAGCTACCTGGTATCCAACAGTCGCAGATCAATGAGGATGAATGATATACCTATGAAGAAGGACTCAAAGCTGTACTGAGACATGATCCTGACATCATCCTGGTGGGAGAAACAAGATCGAGACAGACAGCAGAGACTGTCATCAATGCTGCGCTGACGTGACACTTGGTTTTCACGACATTGCATACCAATAGTGCGGTGGAGTCTGTCTCTAGACTTCTTAGTATGGGTGTGAAGCCGTATTTGCTTGCTCCTGGTCTTCGTGTGATCTGTGCACAGCGTCTGATCCGCAAAGTCTGCCCTCACTGTGCTTCACGTCAGGATGCTGACTATGCGAGCAAAACAGAAATAGATGATACACTCCAAAAACTTCGTAATATAGATGCCAAACTTGTGCCTGAACGAGATGGGAAAGTGGTGGCAGCGGTGGGTTGTGATCAGTGCAATAACACAGGATATAAGGGTAGAACAGTGGCTATGGAAATCCTCTCTGTCACTGATGGTATCAAAGAACTTATTGTGGATGAAGAACACGATACGACCAAAATCTTCGCTGTAGCGAGAGAGCAGTGATTTACGACCATGCGTGAAGATGCTATTCTCAAAGTCATCGCTGGTGATACAACGATGGAAGAAGCGAGGAGAGTTTAATATTTTTTATGTGTATATGAGTATATTATCACCTAAAGAAAAAGATATCCTGTATAATTTTTATCGTAAAGATACTGAATTCTATTTCAAAATAGCACACTAGCATAAATCTCTTAATAGGAGTATAATCTATAGGATTTATACTCTATGTACTAGGTTATTATGAAACACTTAAGCTATGAGGAATGTGTACATATCGAAGTATTGGTAGGTGAAGGTTATTCTCATAGACGTATTGGAACAGTCCTATGAAGAAGTAATGGAAGTATTTCTCGTGAAATAAGAGAATATAGTATGAATGGAATCTATATTGCATCACTTGCATACCTCAAAAGAACCATAAAGAGACAGTTATGCAATAGTCTTATGCGCTGTAGAATAGACGAGTGAAGTGATCTAGCACAGTATACAATAGACAAGATGAAGCTCTATTGGTCACCAGAACAAATAGCAGGAAGGTGGAAGAAAGAGACATGAGAAACTATTTCAAAGGACACTATCTATAGGTACATTAAGATACATCATCCAAAGTTAGTACCTCAATATTTCAGAAGAAAATGAAGAAAATATAAGTATAACAAAGAACCCTGTGATTATATCTATAACCGTATTAGTATTCATGAGAGGCCAGACATAGTGAAGAATAAAGAAAGAATAGGCGATCGAGAATGAGATACAGTTATAGGAAAATGAAGAACATGAGGTTTTGTGACTCTCAATGAAAGGAAGAGTGGTTATGTGCTAGCTGGGGTCATTAAGAAAAAGAAAGCGCAAGAGGTGTTATATGTGATGGAAAAGTTATTCAATGAGGTATCTGAAGGTATAAGAAAAACCCTCACCTTAGACAACGGCAGAGAGTTTTCTGAGCATTATATGTTGAAGCCATTGTGCGGGTTAGACACATACTTTGCAGACCCATGATCACCCTGACAAAGATGAGCAAATGAGAATACAAATGGCTTACTGAGACAATTCTATCCAAAACGTATGAGTCTTGCAAATATTCAGCAAGAACACCTTGAATACTATGTAAGTCTCCTTAACAATAGACCAAGAAAAAGATTGGGTTATGCTACTCCAATAGAGGTTCTTGCTGAATATAATGAGTGTGTGGATTTGAATTAGAATCTAGTAATAATCTTATTGATAAAATAAAAAAACGTATTGGCCAGATTTTTTTGCATTATACTTATGATTTATCTGATAATGAAAAATGTATCTTATGAAGAGCTATTGTGAAAGAGTATCAGATTTCTTCAGAAGCACAAAATAAAATGCATAAATTTCGAAAAAGTGAAGACGTGGAGTTTTTTCTTTCTCGCCTTAATCCAAAAATTTATTTATCAAAAATATCTCATAATGAATCGTTAGTCTTATGAAGATATTACAGGATTAATGATCGTATAGAAATATATAAAAACTCTATTGATATTACATCTACGACTATTCATGAGATTATCCATTATATGTTTCAGTGAAGAGAACATAAAAATTTGCTTGTATCTTCTTTTATAGATTCTTTTGTTAATAAGTTATGACATGAAAAATGAGAATATTTTACTTCTCCTGCGGAAGTATTTGCTTATTCATATGAACTTAAATTTCATCTCAATCAATCTCTTTTTTGATCTATTACTTATAATCAATTAAGGTATTTAAGAGATTCAGTGAATGGATTTAGTGATTTTTTGGCGTGTATTGCTGATGACGAAAAATATTTATTATTTCTCAATTCTTTATAACATTTTTTATCCAAATAATCCCATCTGCTGAGGAGATTGCTCCTCTTTTTTGATCTCGGGGAAAATAACGTCAGGATAATAGATCTGAAAATCTGAGATGCTATGATAGATAGTGATTCATAGTTCTTCTGCTTTGGCGGATTTGGAGCCAGGTTTGTCACCGACGAGCATAAAGTCTGTCGTCTTTTTGGGTGTGTCATCGAAGATGGCACCATATCACTCGAGTATCTCTACAATTTGTGGGCGAGGTAGACCGAGTGAGCCTGTGAGAGAGAAGTGGATATTAGAGATAGAAGTTTGTGGTTTTTGGTTTGTGGTCTGTGGAGAGAAACTGACTCCATAGTCTGCGAGACGTGATAATACTTCCCTGTTTTCTGGCTGGTCGAAAAAGTGCTGGAGTCACTCGACGATAGTCTCCCCTACTCCATAGATAGCAGTAAGTCGTTCGGAGTTGGTGAGGTAGGAAACAAAAGTTTCTAATTGCGAGTTGCTAGTTTCTAGTGCTGCATTTATCATGGCTTGTTCGATTTCTTTGGCGAGTTTTTTGCCAATGCTAGGGAAACCAAGACCATTGATCAGACGCCAGAGCTCGCGTGACTTGGATTGCTCGACCTGGTCGATGATCTGTTCGACTCTTTTATCAGCGAAACCAGGGAGCGAGCGAAGTGTGCGATCTTTCTCGTGTAATGTGTAGAGATCGGCAATGTTTTCTATGAAGCCATTATCTACGAGAACATCTACATATTTGTCTCCTAGGCCATCGATATCCATGCATTGTTTGGAGACGTAGTGGATGATGCGCTCTTTGCGCTGAGCGGGACAGCCGTGGGTATTGGGGCAGTAGATATAGATATCGTCGTATTCGAGGTGATGATCGCACGATGGACAGTGAGTAGGCTTCTGGATAGGCGTAGCATCTGCGGGTCTCGCTTCGGTCACCACACGGACAATATAGGGGATGACTTCTCCCGAGCGTTGGATCCGGACGGTGTCGTGGAGTCTGATGTCCTTTTGGGAAATGAAGTCGAAGTTATGTAGACTGGCTCTACTGATCGTGACACCTGAGAGGAGTACGGGAGCGAGATTGGCGACGGGGGTGATGATGCCGGTGCGACCAACTTGATAGTCGATGCTGGTGATCTGAGTCGTGACTTGCTGAGCTGGATATTTGTAGGCGATGGCTCGGCGAGGATGATGATCGGTGGATCCGAGGACGTCACGCTGGATCTGATCTACAATTTTTATCACCAGACCATCAAAATCTACATCAGCAGACTCTAATTCGCGCTGGAGTTCCTCGTCAAGACAGGTGGTGATGACGTTGTCTATATCGTGCGTGGTGTGTAGTGCGTGGTGTGTGGTCTGATAAGTGGGGAGACCGAGAGATTCAAGTGTGACTCACTCCTCTATTTCTGTGAGGATGTCGTAGGTATAGCAGACGAGTTTGCGTGAGCGGACGATGCTGGTATCCAAGAGTTTGATCGTGCCTGATGCAGCATTGCGCGTATTGGCAAACGGTGGCTCTCCTGCTGCTTCTCTCTCCGTATTGATACGGGCGAGTTCCGATTTGGGGAGCATGATTTCACCACGAACAATAAGGGTCTTTGGTTTGTGGTCTTTGGTCTTTAGAGTGTGAGGAAGGTTGGTGATAGTTTTGACATTGAGGGTGATGTCATCTCCCGTGTAGCCATCGCCACGCGTGATGGCATGAGTGAGCTTTCCATCGGTGTACGTCAAGGCAACGGAGATACCGTCGTATTTGGGCTGGATGATGTATACTGGCTCATCAGTGATTTCGGACTTGGTGAGGAGGCGGACACTGCGGTCATGTCGATCGCGAATATCGTCTGCATCATAACTATTTTCGAGTGAGAGGAGTGGATATTCGTGTGTTGCTTTTTTGAACTGATCTTGGACGACATCCTGTCAGGCGATACGTTGGGTGGGGCTGGACGGGGAAATGAGGTCTGGATATGTTTTTTCTATCTTTTTGAGATAATCAAAAAGCTGATCGTATTCATAATCAACAATGAGTGGATCAGATTCCTGATAATAGCGTTGGTTGTGTCTTATGATGACCTCAATGAGCTGGTCATAGATCTGCGAAATATCCTCGAGCTGGTCGGGAGGAGTGGTGAGGTGAGATTGGAGGGAGCGAGTGAGGTCTAGTAGGGACATAAGAAGAAGTGGAAGGAAGTGGAAGGAATGCTTATTGTTTGAGAAGGAGGATAACTAATCCTGTCATCTGTGATTTGTCTTTGGGATCTGATTGGGCGATGAGGAGGGTGAGAGCTGTGAGTGCTTCGGGAGTTATTTTGGAGCGGAAGTTGTATCAGACTTTGGTCAAGAATCGGATGAAGGAGAATGCTCCTGCGCGTTTGTTGCCGTCATTGAAGGGATGATTTTTGATGATGAAATAGAGCAAGTGTGCAGCTTTCTCTTCCAGTGTGGGGTAGGCATCAGATCCGAATGCACTCTGGAAGACTGATCAGAAGATGCCTTCGAGACTCCCCTTCTCTTTTTCCTGAGCGAAAAGGCCGGTGGCTTGGGATTGAGAGATGAGGAAATTTTTGAATACAGATATATCTTGATAGAGCTTTTGTACTTCGAGGTGAATACTGTCTGGTGTATAGCCTGATGTAGGGAGTGATGATTTGTCATATGCATCGAGAGATGTCCATGTTGTATCAAATGCTTTGGTCACCGCAATGATGTCGTCGAGTGCCAGATTGGTGTTTTGGAATTTTTGTTGTAATGATTGTATTTCTTGGAGTGCTTGTGATCCATACCTTTGCTCCAGTCTCTGCGTATTGAATGTATAGCCATCGACGATATGAGAACGGAGTGTTTGGGTAGCTCGTTGACGGAAATGGGTAGCGACTTTTGAATTGACACGATATCATACAGAAATGATCATATCGAGATTGTAGTGATCAATCTCTCTTTTTATTGATCTTTTTCACTCTTCGCGAACCATTAAGATTTTCTTAATAGTTCATATTTCTTGTAATTCACTTTCTTTATAGATGTTTTTTATGTGTTGGTTGATTGCAGAGGTAGTCACTCAAAAAATATTGGCCATTTGAGTTTGACTGAGCCAAATGGTTTCTTTTTCTACTTGCACATCGAGGTTGATGGATCCGTCGGGGGATTGATAAATAGAGATCGGTTGGGTCATGGTGATCTGAAGATAGTGAAGATAATCGGAAATTCCGAATTTGTATTATGTATTTTTGTATATTGTTTTTCTGGTACTATTATACCAAAACACATACCTGATGCTAGTGAAAGTATCATATTCCCCGTTGCATTATGTGGGAGAAATCGTAGTATGGTGCCATTGTTTTACTGTGTGTGTTTGGAATCTATGAACGAACAGAAAAAAGCTGTCCTGCGTTTTGATAATGCGAGTTTTGCGTATAATGAGGGGAAGAAGGTGATCTTGGATGAGACGAGCTTTTCGCTGCGTGAAGAGACCAAAGTCACGATCATGGGTCAGAATGGTGCGGGCAAATCTACGATTTTCAAACTGATCATGGGCGAACTCCAGCTGGATAAAGGTAAGATCAATATCGAACCAGGTATCAAGATAGCGATAGCGAGACAAGTGATTCCGAGAGAAAAAATGGAGCTGACTGTCCGCGAACGATACGAAGAGACATTGGATGAGAAGGACTACTCATTCGATAAGAAGATCACTGATGTGCTTGCGGAGCTCAATTTCGCTGCGCCACTGGACAAGCAGCTCAAAGATTTCTCATGAGGACAGCAGGCGAGACTTCTGCTCGGTCATGCACTCATCCAGAACCCCGACATCTTGCTCATGGACGAGCCGACCAACAATCTGGATGCAGATGGTATCGGGGATCTGATTACGTTTCTTCTTATGTATGAGAAGACGGTCGTCGTGATCTCGCATGATGCAGATTTTCTGAATATGTTTACGGATGGGGTCCTGTATCTCAATATCATGACGCATCAGGTCGAGCAATACTGGGGCGACTACTACAGTGTCCAAGACCAGATAGAAGCACAAGTCGAGAAAGAAATCAAGCAAAATGCTCGTGCAGTCAAACAGATCCAAGATGCCAAAGATAAGATCAACCAATTTTCCCAAAAGGGTGGTAAAATGCGTAAACTAGCCAAGAAAATGAGAGGACAAGTCGAAGAAGCGGAAGATGATTTGGTAGAAGTGAGAAGAGATGATAAGACGATCAAAAAATTCTCTATAGATTTCGAAAATTTCGTCTGACCCATCGTCACGATCAACGGCGTCACGATCATGTCTCGTGATCACGAAGTGCAACACTTCCCACTCGACATCGAGCTGAGAAAAGGAGATAGATACATCCTCGAGTGACCCAACGGTATCGGTAAGACTACCCTCCTCAAGCGTTTGGTCCATGCACATGACGAAGATGCCACCATCGCAGAAGATATCAGAGTCTGATATTATAGTCAGGATTTCGCAGCACTCGATATGGATATGGTCGTCCGAGATGCACTGCACGAAGTCTCCAACGAACTCACTGACCAAGAAGTGTACAAAGTCGCATCAGGGTTTCTCCTGACGGGTGATTTGCTCAAGAATGAGATCAGATACCTCTCTGAAGGCCAAAAAGGACTCCTCTGCTACGCACGTTTTGTCCTGCAGAAGCCACATCTCCTCATCATGGATGAGCCAACCAATCATATCAACTTCCGTCATCTGCCTATCATCGCTGAGTGTCTCAATCAGTACCAGGGAGCAATGATCCTCGTCAGCCATGACCAAGAATTCGTCAGATCGATGAAAAACCTCCAACCAATCGACTTGGGGAGGTTGAGGGGATAGGAATTAGAATTATAAAAAACACAATGAATATCACTGTGCTTTTAATTTTTGGGTGTGTTGTTCTCAAAAGGGATAGAATCCCACATCTTTCGCAAGTATTAAATATACTAATGCGGTATTTGTAGGAATTACTCTGGCTATATAAACAATACTTAACCAGTCTTTGTTTTTTCGATACCCCTCCAATACTTTTGGAATTGCTGTTAGGGATGCAAATAATATCGCAATCCACATCACATTTGATTCAGTTTGATTCTCTGCTACCAGAACTCTTTGAAACATTGGAATGTATGCAATAATAGCAACAAGTTGAATTAAGATGTAACTTAGTTGAGGATTGTCTGTTAGTTTCCAGATAACTAAAATAACCGCACTTAATATCAAGCATACGTATTGAAACGCACCAAAATCTGCAATAAAGCTCCCATTCCAGATCTTAACACCAATTACAGAAAGCATAGCTATAATTACATTTGCGTATCCGGCATGCATTGCTACATTATTCCATATGCTTGTTTTTTCTCCTGTAGTAATTTTATTCTTCTTTGCTTTTGCCCAATATGTTACTTCAGAAATAGTAAAATATATAAAGGCAAGAATGAAGGTTGTTGTCACTGGATTTATAGCTCCAGTAATTGTTAACCATGAATACCATGCAGCACTACCAATAAGTAGTACGACAGTAATCCATGATAGTAGATTTTTAAATGTTTTTAATGATCTCATAATTTTTTATTTTTTTGATTAGATATATTTATGGGTCTTCCCTAGTTAAGGGAATAATTTCTACATAATTTCATTAACTCTTTATACATATCTCTTCATGACATTCAACAGTTAAATCTCCACTCACATTCCTTGAGGTAAAGATCATAATACTGATGTGGAATACCATTAAATTTTACTAGTCTTCTTTTACAATAACTCCAGAAACTTTCTATCCCATTCACATGTTTCTTACCTCTCGCAAATTCATTGTTACTATGCTTTACTCTATAGTGTTTCTTTGCTCAGAGATCTACTAGACCATCATATGTTTTCCAATAGTCGGTGTTCACTATAGAATCTTCTAAGTTTACTTTCCCTCTAATGATGGGTATTAAGCTCTTTGCGGAACAATCAGGAACAATACGAGTATATACTTGTCCATCTCTTTTAAGTAAACCAAATACTTTTACCTTTCCTCATGCTCACCTTCACCTCTTTCATTTTACCCTTCTAGCTCCAAAGTAACTTTCATCCATTTCTATGGTTCATGATCGTAGTTCTTTTTCATATTTTTCACTATAGTCATAAATCACTCTCCTGAAATAGTTGTACCGATCTTCTGCTGTATTGGGATCTATATGACATAAAAGAGCTGTACGAGATGCTGTGAGATCCAGTGAAAAACACTTCATTATTTCTCTCGTTTTACGTACAGAAATATGTGCTCTTTTTCTGTATAGGTTTTTAGTAGTCATAACCTAGTGTATTCAAACTAAAGATGTTTGTCAACTAGGGGAGACCCATATTTATTTATATGTTCATTTTATATATTAGAAAAATCAAATCAAGCATAAATTTGACTTTTCTTTTAAAATGTTTTTAATCTATTATCTACACATCCAACTCTTTCACGGTCGCAGCGTGGGTGAGGATGGTTTTATACTTCTGTAGGTTTTTCTTTCTTGTGAGTCAGTAGATAGGTGATCGGCAAAACACCGACCGTATTGAGGATGAGGAGAGCAACAAATCGACCGCCGTTGCCTCTTCTGGCTGCTCTTCGGAGAGCGAAACCTTTTCGGATGAGTTCTCGTATGAGTGCGAGTGGGATGATGATTCCTCGTAGGGGATCATTGAGAAGAGCTTGGATATCAGGAGTCATAGTACAATATATAGAATAAAATCCTCCGCCCGGCACTCAACCATACTACCAGCTATAGAAGTTGAGTCGCCGGGCACCTCCTTTATGAAAGGAGGACCATGTTATACGTCTAGTTCTTTGACGGTCGCAGCGTGGGTGAGGATGAAGTGCTTACGTGAGGGGACGTCACGACCCATCAGAATACGGAAAAGGCGGTCTGCTTCTTCCGCATCTTCGATAGTGACTTGGAGCATCTTACGAGTCGAGGGATCCATGGTGGTCTCTCGTAGCTGGTCTGCGTTCATCTCTCCGAGACCTTTGTATCTCTGGACGGAGGTTTTGTCTGGGTCGAATCATTGGAGTGTGAGGATAGCGCCGAGATCATCCAGCGGTGGATAGAGGTATTCCATTTTCTTACCTTGAGTCGCTTTGTAGATCGGTGGGACGGCGATATAGAGGTGTCCGAGATCGATCAGTGGTCTCATATATCTGAAAAAGAATGTGAGGAGTAGGGTACGAATATGTGCACCATCGACATCGGCATCGGTCATGATCACTACTCTCTCGTATCTGAGTCATTCGGGATCGAAGTTTTCTTTGATACCAGCTCATAGCGCAAGGATGAGGGATTTGACCTCGTTGTTTTCGAGGATACGATCGATGGATGCATTCTCCGTATTCAGGATCTTACCACGAAGTGGGAGGATAGCTTGATATTTGGAATCACGACCCTGTTTGGCAGTACCACCCGCCGAGTCTCCCTCCACGATGTAGAGTTCGGTACCATTTTTGCCTTTCTTGCTACAGTCAGAGAGCTTACCAGGTAGCACTCATCCAAGCAGTGCAGATTTTCTGAGGACGGTCTCTTTGGCCATACGAGCAGCAAAACGTGCTTTGGCAGAGAGCATGATCTTAGCAAAAATCTGATCAAACGCCTCTTCGTGTTCGGTAAAATATCCGCGAAGGTAGTCTGTCATCATTTTCTCGACTTCGGTACGGACGTAGCTGTTTCCGAGTCTTCCTTTGGTCTGTCATTGAAACTGTGGTTCAGGTATCTTGACGGTCACGATAGCATACAGACCATCCGTGATATCGCTGTAGGTAAATTCACCGATTTTCTTATCAATCATGCCTTTTTCGAGAGCGATTTCATTGAGTACTGTGAGGACGGCAGATTTGAAACCCAACTCATGCGTACCACCATCAGGGGTGGGGATATTATTCACATACGAATAGATGTTGCCTACCGTACTATCGACATATTGGAAAGAGACTTCCATCAGACAGTCTTTGCCTTCTTGGTTGAGATAGTGAAGTGCAGAGACAGGACGCTGTTCGGCGACGATATTGGTGAGCCAGGTCTTGATACCACCTTCGTAGTAAAAACGGCGACGGAGTCAGGTGGACTCATTGATGATAGTGAAGGTGACGCCAGGAGTCAGGTATGCGCCGCGTTTCATCCTCGATACTTCGGTCGCTTCGATAAACTCTCCGGTCTCGAAAATAGTCAGATCAGGGAGGAAATGGACGGTCGTACCAGAGATATCAGTCTCTCCTCTCTCTTCGAGCTCTCACTGTGGGACTCCTCTCTCGTAACGTTGGTAGAACATTTTGCCATTCTTATGAACAGTGACTTCGGTGTAGTCAGAAAGCGCATTGACGACTGATGCACCCACACCATGGAGACCTCCAGAAATTTTGTAGGCAGATTTTTCAAATTTACCTCCTGCATGTAAGACGGTGAAGACGGTCTCGAGGGCAGATTTGCCTGTGGTGGGATGTTTATCTACAGGGATACCACGACCATTGTCATGGACGGTCACCGAACCATCAGCATGGAGGATGGTGGTAATATGTGTACAGAAACCAGCAAGTGCTTCATCTACTGCATTGTCGACTATCTCTTGGATGAGGTGATGGAGACCTTTGATATCAGTTGAACCGATGTACATACCCGGTCTTTGTCTGACTGGTTCGAGTCCTTCGAGGACTTTGATTTGCGATGCATCGTAATCATTATGTTTGGCTACCATAGGAGTTCTATTTTTCGATTAACTAAAAAGAGGACTTTTCTTCCTCTTTTATAGGTTTTTTATGTTATGGTTGCAAGAAGTTTTTATGGTTTCTTCCCGATGTATGCTCTATTCTTACTCTTAATATCTGCTACTAACTCCATGTTTATTATGCACGTAATTGTGTCAATAATGCCCAAATCCCATAAAGCGTTCTTTACGTAATTATCGAGAATGTACATATTGACTAGCAATGGGTAATAATCTTTATATGTATCGTTATTGAGATCATACGGTGGTATCTCCTGTAATGGTTTATCTCGCTTATTGTTAGTGAGTATTGCAGCTATCTCATCGCTCATTATCATTTGTTTTCTTATGAGTTCATTGTATCATATGACTTGCTCTTTATATTTCTGCAAGACTGTAGCTCACAAACCCACCATAGTTATTTATGATATTATAAAAATGATATTTCTATTGTTGTGTTATTTGATTTTTGGATACCAATGTGCGTAATATATCCTTAATAAAGTTAATCTCCTTTCGGCGAGGTATGTTATTCGTATCACGATCTGTCTTTTTTCTCTCTATTTGCATAAATTCTCCTAATATATCGTTGCCACCCATTATTAATTCTTCTGTAATAGCACCTTTTGATAAATTCTCATATTCTACGTACATGTGAGGTAGTTTATTGTCTTTTGAAACTTCACTCAGGATATCTAATATGGTTGCTTTTATTAATTTAAAATCATTCTCTGTCATTTTTTGAGTAATTGTCTCTATTGCTATGTGAGTAATTGCTTTCATTGCTATGAATGTATGTTACAGTTTAGCTAATAAAATTTGCACATTTTCATTACTGTCTATATACTTATGGTTGTGAGTATATATTTTACTTCTGCAATTGCAATGCATATATCACAATCAGATATTGTCAACTATGAAGTCAAAGGTTTTGACGGAGAGAAGTATATTCAACTGCAATCAGATGCTATTTGTGAGCGTATTGCCAAGTTTCCAGGGAAGCTGTACATCGAAGTCTGATGAAAGTTTTTGTATGATCCACATGCTGCGAGAGTCTTGCCGGGATTTGATCCGGAGAGCAAGAAGAGGATTTTTCAGCATCTGCTCCATGATGCGGCGGTCATCTTCTGTGTCAATGCTCGTGATATCGATAGCAATAGGCAACTCGGGAGTGATGGCGTATCGTATGTAGAGAGCGTGAGGGTTTTGATTGAAGATATTGTAGCACAGCTAGGTATCAAACCTATGATAGCGATCAATCTTGTGAATAAAAATGCGGTCAGTGATAATGTCAGCGTATTTCGTGAGGTATATGAAAAAGATGGATATACCGTAGCATACAGGTATCTGATCACGTGATATCCTGAGGCGGTCGATGATGTGGTCTCCGAGCGTGGTTATGGTCAGGATGAATATATTGAAACAGACAAAAAGTTGATCTTAGTCACTGGGGCAGCATCTAACAGTGGCAAGATGTCGACATGTCTGGGACAGATTTATCTAGATAAACAGCACGGTATTGATTCGGGGTATGCAAAATATGAGACATTCCCTATTTGGAATCTGGATCTCGAACATCCGATTAATCTCGCATACGAAGCAGCAACAGCAGATATCGAAGACTTTAATTGTGTAGATTTTCTCCACGAAGAATATTATCATCAGCAGGTGACGAACTACAATCGTGACGTCGAAGCATTTCCTATCGTCATGGAAGTAGCTCAGAAAATAGTCTGACCAGACAACTATGTGCGTCAGTATCACTCCCCCACGGACATGGGTATCAATCGCGCTGGGTTCGCAATCACGGATGATAGAATCTGTGCAGAAGCATGACTGGCAGAAATCAAGCGTAGATGTGACCGATATCAAGACATGGTCGATCGTGGAGAAGGTGAAGAAGTCTGGGTCGAAGATTGTGAGAGACTGATCAAACAGGCGGAGAGCTATTTTATGTAGTCTTCCTCACTATAAACAGATCCTTCGAATTCGCTCAGGATAATACAAAGAAAAAACCCACCTAAGATGGATGGGATTTTTTGTGAATATTTTTAATGTGATACTTTGACAGTGAGATTTTTGGATGTAATAGAATCTGGATTATAACAACTATATCGTTCAGCAGCATTGGGGATATTGTCCATCTGCTCTTCTGCATGTGCTGCAGCTTCTGCAGATTCTCGTCTCACGATATCGGTATAGTTGTCATCAGAGTCTTGAGCAATCTCTCGTGAGATAAATCCTGGGAGGTCTGCCATTCGTTCGTCGATGATGCGAGATGCTATATTGACCAACTGATCATGAGTTACTCCGTCTGCGAGCTGATAAGAAATGATGTCGTAGTACATTGTATTATTTTTTCTTATTAAAGCTATCGCCCAATCATTTGATGGCTTCCATGATTTCGATAGGGATCATCCAGACCGTCGTATTGGACTGATCAGAAGAGATATCATTGACGGATTGGAGTGTTCTCAGGTGTAGTGCACCAGGAGCTTCTGCGAGAAGTCTTGCTGCTTCTTGGAGGTTTTTCGCAGATTGAAGTTCACCTTCTGAGGTGATAATTTTAGCTCTTTTTTCTCTTTCTGCTTCTGCTTGTTTACCGATAGTTCTTTTGAGATCATCGGGTATGATAATATCTTTGAGCTCTACGGAGAGGACATCTACACCCCAGTCATCTGATTTGGTGTCGACGATTTCTTTGATCATGTTGGATGCCTCTTCTCTATTCGAGAGGAGTTCGTCGAGTTCAAATCTACCGACGATATTTCTCATCGTGGTCTGAGCGAACTGACTCATTGCATAGGCAAGATTCGCGACATTGATGATCGCACGATCAACTTGGTCTGCTTTGATTTTGTAATAGATGACAGCATTAATACTACAAGAAATATTATCCTTAGTCATCGCTTCCTGTGATGGGACGTCGACTGCTCTTTCGCGAATATCTATTTGGGTCATACTTTGGATGATCGGGATGATGATTTGGAGTCCTGGTTTACGTGTGCTGGAATATTTACCAAGTGTAAATACCACTCATCTTTCATATTGTTTGATAACTTTGATACCTAACAGTAAGATGAAGATAATGATAATTACTAAGATGATGGCGAGATTCATAAGATATGATACGAAAAAATAAAAGCCAGACGCGAATGGGTGTCTGACTCGTTCTTATGGTTTTGATCAGTCCTTTGCAAGTGCTTTGGCGACGATGGGGTTGATTTCTGATGTCGTGATGCCTAGGTCTGGAAGGATATGATTGCGATATATCTGTTCTAGGGATGATGAAGGATTCGAAAGGTTTATAGAGGGCGATAAAGGACTTCTTGTATGTTGGAAGATCATCTCATGGGGAAGAAGGTCAGGAAATGCTCTATGTATCCGATGGTGGATGTGACGAGGGAGAGAGACTTCATTGCGCTGTTTGGATGAGCCACCGAGCTCGCGGTAGATCATGTGATGTACTTCTAGGGGAGAGGGAGATTTTTGTCGTTCGTCTCGAGTGAGCTGGAGGTCATGGGGTTGGATATCTTCAGCTTGCATAATCTCTCCCATCCACTGAGATTGGAGGATGGTTTGGTGGATAGTGAGGAGGTGGATGAGATGTTTTTTAGACATTGGCAAAATCTTTCCTCAAAATAGCTCCTGTATTTTGTCCTACTGTGATAGCATTATCTAATATCTTATTGATCTGATCAGAAGTGAGATCGTTGTCGGGATGATGGATGGATAGCTGGAGGGCGATGGACTTTTTGTCCGATGGAAGGTGTTCACCCTGGTAGACGTCGAATGCAATGACATCGGTGATATATTCCACCTGCCTGATGGCATCTATCAGTGCGCCAAAACTTTCGCTACGATCGACTACGAAAGAGAGATCACGGATAAGGATGTGGTCTTGGAGAGTATAATAGCTAGAAGCTGTAAGCTGTAAGCTAGAGGAAAGGTTTTCGAGAGCTGCAAGATCAAGGGTGTAGTAGACGAGATCAGCATCTGATGAGAGTTTGAGTGCATCGAGGATGAGCGGATGCAGACGCCCGACGAAACCTATCACCTGACCATCAACAAGGACTTGTGCTTGCTGGCGTGGATGGAAATGTGATGATTCGGTAGGTTGATAGGTGGCGTCTGTCTCGAGTATATCATTGATAATATGTTTGGCAGTGAGGATGTTGCTCGTGAGGCCGTCCGTCGATGATGCATCATACAGCAAACCTCCAACCTGACGTGATTCGCGTGTCTGATTGGTGAGATTGGCGGTAGATCACCATGTGTCAGCGTATGATCTAGGCTCCCCTGCTCGGACTGATCCGATGGTATAGGGACGGAGTGAGTCGTAGAATTTATGATTTTTTACAATCAGACCCAAAAGATTGTAGAGCACACTATGACTGAGGTGAGATTGTTCGGGTTGGAGAGGGTTTTGGAGTGTGGGAAGCTGTGTGGCATCTATACCGAAGAGCTCATACATCTCATCAGGAGCCCATGGATAGGTCTCGACACTGTCGGCGTGGTACTGTTTGGTGAGGAGTGTCTCGATGCGTCGTTGGAGAAGGGGCTGACTGCTGGGTGACTGATGCGCGATGGTTGTGGGGATGGGTTTTGCTACCAGTGTGTCATATCCTACAATACGCACCACTTCTTCTGCCACATCGGCTGGGAGGGTGATGTCGCGAGGACTACGTCGTCGTGGGACGATGACTTCACTCTCTTTCACGACAAAACCCAGATCTTCTAGGACTTGCTCCATGCGATCTGCAGGGATATCTCCGACGATACGATGAAGTTCGTCCAATGATCGTGGGATGTGGATATTCTGAAGTGGTAATAGGGTGGCTGCACTGACTCCTGCTCGGTGGATCTCTCTGAGGTCTGGTTGCATATAGGTCATCATATCACGGAGGGCGATGATCATGGATTGGGTCATGAGAGGGCTTATATTCTTCTCAAAACGTGCAGACGCATCGGTACGTATTCCGTGTCTGATGGCAGTTTTGCGGACGATGATGGGGTCAAAATTGGCAAGTTCGATCGTAATATTTTTGGTCGTGTCAGTCACTGCGCTACTCTGTCCTCCGATCACTCCTGCGAGTGCCAAGATCTTCTGATCATCAGCGATAACGATATCTTCCGGGGTGAGTGTGTGCTCTCCATCCATGAGATCGACAAATTGCTCTCCCTCGGCTGCCATCCTAACGGTGATGTTTCCCTGTATCTGATCTGTATCGAAACAGTGAATCGGCTGCCCTGTCTGGTACATGAAAAGATTGGAAAAGTCTACCCAATTGTTTCTAGGAGTAAGTCCAAGATCCAGGAGCTGGAGTCTCGTGTGGAAAGTGCTGCGGGTAACTTGTACGTCTGTTAGCGAAATAGCATAATATGCACGACAATGGTCTGTTTTTACTTTTATGTTTTGGGTGTTGGTAGTTTCATTGTGTGATAGGTAGTCGAGGCTTTGGATGGCGTAGTCCGACCACTGGGTCAGGTTGTGTTTTTTGATCGCAGAGGGATTGGTCTGCTGGTACATAGCGTAGAGTTCGCGAGCTATCCCTGCATGTCCCATGAGATCAGGTCTGTGGGTGATGGTTTTGTTCTCGACATCGTAGATGACATTCTCGAGTCGTGGATATTTGGTCGTGAGCGATATACCCAGATCAGTATCAGTGATGTCAGCAAAATCCTCTGTCAATATCCAAATACCATGGAGTTCTTGATCTTCGTGGATTCATAGTTCTTCTTTGGCACAGATCATACCATTGGACTCGACTCCTCTGAGTTTGCGTGCACCGATCGTGATATCGATAGCAGGGAGATGCGCTCCCGGTAGCGCTACAGGGACGAACATCTCTGGTCAGACATTGTCAGCGCCACAGCAGATCTGGAAGTGACCGTGTGAGCCGCAGTCGACCTGGCAGACGGTGAGTTTGTCTGCATCGGGATGCTGTTCGGTACTCGTGATGTATCAGATCACGACGGACTCGGGGAGGCGTCTGGTCTGTACTTCTTCTATTTCGCAGGTATGAAGCGTCAAGTTATTGGATATGGTAGTCGGATCATCATGAAGAGTGAGTCGACGAGAGATGAGAGACTGAGAGTATAACATTGGATACTATTTTTCGTTGTATAAAAATCCTCTCTACTCTAGGAGAAAAGAGGCTTTTTGCAAGAGGAGATACTATTTTCAACTATTTTTTACCCACTGGAGATAGGCATCAGACACATCGTCGGGTTGGAGCCAGATGATTTCGGGTATGTCATACGGATGATTTTTGTTAATATAGGCTAGTATCTTTTCTTTATTCTCTGCTTTGAGCTTGAGGAGGAGGATTTTTTCATTCTCTGCTTTCATCTCTCCTTCTCGCATATAGTAGGATTTCACATTGTTGATGCGCTGGACGCAGGCGACCATGCCTGAGCGGATCAGACCATTGATAAAATATTTACACTTGCGACCATCGTTAGGGTAAGAGATGAGACATAAGAGCATAAGAGTATAATAGTGTAAGATCGTAAAGGCTTATCAAAGTTTTTTATAGAAAAATATCGTATTGGGTGCTAGTGTTTTGTATTGTTGATGTAGGTAATGTTTTTCTAGTTCTTTATTATTTTCAATAATTTCATATCCATATGCACGATAAAATGCAACAGCTCGATCATAGTAAGTGTTTGTTTCTCCATAAAAATATTTGATTCATTCTTTTTGTAGCTTTTCTTCTATAAGATCTAAGAATCTGGTACCATATCACTGACGCTGGTATTGAGGAAGTATGTAGAAACCGTTGAGATAGATAGTGTCTGGTGCTTTGTGTTTTCGATAGGCTATACCTATCACGTTATCATTATCTTGAAGGAAATAATATTGATATCCCCTACTCTGATCCTCCTTTATCTCATCTTCAGTAATGATTTCTAATAGATATTTGTGTAAACTTTGAGGTAGTGCTTGAGCAAAAATAGGAAAAATATCACTATTAAAATACACTAATCGTTGTTTTATTCTCTGATTTCATAGTGGGTGTAATGATAACATATAAGAATCTAGAAATTTAAAGATTTTTGATATCGATTACTAGTACAGAGTGTTTCCATTGATATCATTCTATCCAAGAAAAATATTCATTGCAAATGATCATATTCATGCTGAAAGACTCTTGCTGCAAATCATTCCCGTTTTCATTCTTTTTGATTTCCATTTTCATCATATCGTGTAGCTTGTATTTGCTGGTATCTGGGTACTTTTCCTTTGAGTCCAGTAGCTGGAGTAGCTCATGGCACACTGAGACATCACTCTCGATCTTCTATAATTTTATCACAATGTGCTGTGATTGTTGGATTGATGATGATTTGCGGTCATTTGTTTTCGAGATCGGGATAGCTTTTTGTTGGTTGGATTCGTACAATAAACACCTGTAGCGATTCACCAATCTGAGGAGCCGCTATTCATACTCATCAGACCTTTTCTAGTGTTTGAATCATATCATTATATAGATTGTGATGTGATTTTATGTCCTCAATTATATTGGCTCTTTTTCTTAATATTGGATCTCCGATTTCTCTTAGTGTAAGAATTGCCATTAGTGCTTTTGAGATAAAAACTCCCAACCGAAGTTAGGAGTTAGATGTTAATCATTGTCTTGTGTATCTTCTTCAGAGTCTGGGATAAGTTTGGATGCTTGTTCTTTTTCTTTGGCTTTCTTTTCAAGTTTGTATTTGATGTTTTCTTCCATCTCTTCCCATGGAGTGTAGGCCATGGCGATAGGGCGCTTGGTGAGTTTGTCGAGGGATGCATCAGGATCAGCGAGGTACATATTGTTGACGTCATGTGTTTCGATCTCATCATTGTCGAGTCTGACACGGACATTGCCTTCGACCACGGACATGATACCCATGATCTTTTGTTTCGCATCAAGAGCAGCCCAGACATCACCGCGTCTACCTCTTTTTCGTATTCTGAGGTCATCTTTTACGTTGAGTAATTTTGCATTTTTGTCATCATGGATCATCAAGAATGGATCATCATAGTATCTACACATGTGGGCGATTTTGTCTCCATCTGCGAGATCGATAGCCTTGACTCCGCCGGCAGTTTTGCCCATAGGCCTGATATCTGACTCGTCAAAAATCAATCAGACTCCTTGTTGCGAAATGATTGCTAGTTTGTCTCCCTCGATCACGGGGACTACAGCTACGATGCGCTCACCTTTGCCTGGGAGATTCATCACTACCGTAGGGAATTTCTTGAAACTGAGAACAAGTTCCTTTTTGATTTTTTTGATATTGTTGTGTGAGGTGAGGAAGGTGAGATATTTGTAGTCTGCGTTTCCTATCGTACGAGCGAAGACGATCTCTCCCTTGAGTCCGAAGTGACTCTTGAGATCGAGCGCATTACCCGATGTTTTGTGTTCTCCGAGGTCTTTGAGTCTCTCTACCACCAATTCACCACGATCAGTGATGATGATGAGCTGGTCTTGGTTGTGTGTATAGACGATCTCGAGTGTATCTTCGGAAATATTTTGGATTCTTGACTGGTACAACACCTTGATCTGATATTTGTTGTCGATCCAGAGAATAACATCTTCCTCTACCTTGTCTGCTGCATCGCGAAGCGCTTTGAGACTAGATGAAAGGTTGTAGACGGATGTGTCTTTGATGACTTTGGTTTTGCGTGCATCACCGTATTTGGTCTTCATCTCGGTGAGCTCTTCTATCACTACTCCATCACGCTTGAGTGGATCGTTCAAAATTCCCAGCAAGTATTCGATGAGTGCTTGTTTTTCTGCGATTTCATCGATGATCTTTTGGATCTCCAAACCAACGAGTGATTGTAGTCTCATCTGGAGGATATATTCTGCTTGTACTTCAGAAAAATCAAATGTCTCCATCAGACCTCTTTTGGCGTCTTCCTTGGTGTCAGAGTTTCTGATCAGGGCGATCACTTCATCGATGATATCAACAGCCTTTTTGAGTCCTTCGAGAATGTGGAGTCTGGCTTGCGCTTTGTCGAGTTGGTATGCTGATCTGCGTTCGACGACCGATCTTCTAAATGTGACATATTCTTCGAGCAAGTCTTTGATGTTGAGGAGACGTGGCTGAATACCACCTTCAATGAGTGTGACATTGTTGATATTGAAATTGGACTGGAGGTCGGTGCTTTTGTAGAGTTGATAGAGAATGGTGTCTGCATCGAAGTCTTCTTTGATAGTGAGGACGATACGGATTCCTTCTTTGGATGATTCGTCGGTGATGTCGATCACGCCATCGATTTTTTTGTCTACGACGAGTTGACCAATTTTTGCGACAAGATTGGATTTGTTGACGAGATAGGGTATTTCGTCAATCACAAGAAGGGTATTGTTTTTCTTATCTTTTTCGAAATGAGTCACGCCACGCATAACAATACCTCATTTACCTTTTCTGTAGACTTCGCGGATGTTTTCGGGATCATAGATTTCTCCTGCGGTAGGAAAGTCAGGCCCCTGGATGATGTCCATGATATCATCGATCGTTGCTTCTTCATTTTGGATGAGGAGAAGTAATGCATCGACCACTTCAGTCAAGTTATGTGGAGCCATATTGGTTGCCATACCGACTGCGATACCCATGGTACCATTACAGAGATGATTGGGAAACTTGGTTGATAAGACAGTGGGCTCCTGCTCAGAACCATCGTAGTTATCTCTTCGATCGACGGTATCTTGATCGAGGTCTGCCATCATCTCTTCTGCCAATTTGGTCAGTTTAGCTTCTGTATATCTCATAGCAGCCGCTCCATCCCCATCAATCGAACCGAAGTTTCCCTGACCATCGACAAGTGGATATCTCATATTGAAAGGTTGCGCTAGACGCACCATCGCATCATACACTGAACTATCACCGTGTGGATGATATTTACCGAGTACTTCTCCCACTACGGTAGCTGATTTTCTGTATTTTGCATTGGCTCTGAGACCGATATTGTTCATCGCATAGAGGATACGTCTATGGACAGGTTTCATACCATCACGAACATCAGGCAACGCACGTGAGACGATCACAGACATCGCATATTCTATATAGGATTTTTTGAGATCTTCGGTGATATCTTGTGGTATAGTACCGTCATAAGGAGTCAGAAGTTCTTCTTGATTTGGATTGGTTTCGGTCATAGAGACAGACTTTTTACATAAACAAAAAGAGGGCATTCGCTCCTCTCTTTATAGACAACAGTACCATGAAAGCAAGTCTTAATACTGACGAATGGTATGTAAATCCTTGTCGAGGATGTCAGGACGGTAAATATCATGGAGGGCGTAGATGAGCTGTCTGTGGGTGTCTTGGAGACGGCGATAGATATTCATCTGACTTGAAACAAGATCATCTGGCACATTGCTTGCATCTCCTAACAGTGTACGAAGCTGATTCATACGGCCATTTCGCTGATTGATATGTGTGATGATCTCGTTGAGGCCATCTATACCAGTAGTCGTATCGAGTGTGAAGCGATATATGCTTGTATGTACCAGATCTGTATGGGTACGAATATAGTCGTATTGTTCGGTGAGAAATACGTCTTTGGTGGTGCGAAGTTCTTGGAGATCGATCATGATATCCTTGGTGTATTTGGCGGCAGTGGCGGTGCCTGTGAGTGCGTCGATGATCTTTTTGACAGCAGTGCGATCTTCCGGGCGTGAGAGTTCTTTGAGAGGTATATTTCGTGCGAATTTGATAAGCTGATCGTGTCGGAGTTTGATATCATGATAGGCATCGAGTCGATTCTCTTTGGAATCATGTGTGATCCATCCAGTATTTCTCTTTTCGTTCGTCGTACCAACGACATGATCAACAAAATCTATCGCCAGACGGTGAAGATAGCGCGCATCACGGACGAGTGTGCGGACGGTCTGATGAGTAGCATCGGTCGGATCGAGATATGATGTCCTTCGAGTCACGACGAGTGTGTGGTCAGGGAGGATGTTTTGGATTCGTGTAGTATACTTTTTCACAAAGGGAAGGATGATAAGTGCTGTCACGAGATTGTAGGTCGTAATCAGTGCTGCGAGTGCTAGGGGCGCGTTGGTAGTAGGATCTATCCAGAGAGAGACGAAATCAATCAGGTAGTACATACCCAATCCACAGATGATCACGGTCACGAGATTGAACGCGACTTGGGTCAGGGCGGCTTGGAGTTTGATACGGCGATCACCTCGCGCTGCGAGTAATGCGGAAATAGTCGTCCCAAGTTCTGCGCCGAGTGATGTGGCTGCCGCTACAGGAAAAGGTATCAGACCCGCAAAGAGTGCAGTGAGGTTGATAGTATTCATAGCGGTGCTGGACTGCATGAGTGCAGTGATGACGAGACCGATGAGTCCATACACGATCAGCGGATAGTCGAGATACGTTGTCAGGTCGATAGCAGTTGCGATATCTCCGACCGATGTTTTGAGCATTCCCAGACCAAAAAATGCCATCCCAAAACCGAATGCCATGAGTGCATATTGTTTGATTTTTTCGTTTTTGGAAAAGAAGACAGAAATCAGACCCCCGAGGGCGAGAATTGGAATTGCTGCTGTGGTGATAGAAAACTTGAATCCGAGTAGGGAGATGAGCCAAGGCGTGAAAGTGGTACCGACATTAGCACCGATGATAATCGCAATCACTGAACTCAAACCAATAAGACCCGCACCCAGAAAACTAATCGCTAGGACGATAGTAGCTGCTTGACTCTGGAGCGATGCCGCTGTCATCATACCCATCAGACCTGCTGATCGAGGATTTTTGGAATATTTTTCGAGGAGTTTTTTGATGGTTTTGGATCCGACAAGCTTAAGCTGATCCTCAAAGAGATGAAGACCAACCAGAAAGAACGCTAAGCCGGCAAGGAAATTCATAAAGAATGACAGAGAATAATGAAGGATTTGGAGTAAGTATAGTTGTAGGTTTCTTTTTTGTCTCTTTTCAACCTCTTTGGAGCTAGTTTCTTATTGACAATAGGTCACATAACTTATTAAATATGCTTACATCGTGTATAAAATGTATAAGTAGATTTTTCCTTTTGCAATTCTCTTACTTTTCTCTAGGGTAGAGCAATCGCCTTTATTACAACATAACACATGAAAACCTTCAAAAATATTGCCATCATCGCACACGTGGATCACGGTAAGACATCGTTGGTCGACAAATTATTGACTGCTTCTGGTACGATGAAAAACGTCGAATGACATGACCTCATCATGGATTCCAATGATCAGGAGCGTGAGCGCGGTATCACGATCTACGCCAAGAATACATCTATCCAGCGATATGATACCATCATCAATATCGTCGATACACCGGGTCATGCCGATTTTGGTTCGGAAGTAGAGCGCGTGCTAGGTATGGTGGACTCCGTCCTCCTCGTCGTGGATGCGTATGAGGGCCCTATGCCTCAGACCAAATTCGTCTTGAAAAAATCACTTGAAAAGGGTCTGAAGCCTTTGGTTGCTATCAACAAAATCGACAAACCCACTGCCAGACCTGATTGGGTGATCGACCAGCTCTTCGATTTGTTTATCCAGCTAGGTGCGACCGACGAACAGGCAGATTTTCCTATCATCTATACCTCAGCACGTGATGGATATGCATTGCTTGATCCTGCAGATTTGGCAGCAGTACAGGCAGCTCCGAGTATGGATCCGCTGCTCGAGTTTATCATGGAGCACGTCGCAGATGCACCACATGCCGTAGACAAACCCTTTCGTATGCAAGTCGTCAACCTCAGTTATGACAACTTCGTGGGTAGACTGGGTGTGGGACGTATCGCAGAAGGGACGATCAAAAGTAGTACTCCTGTCACGATTTTCAAAGCAGATGGCACTCGCCATACAGGAAAAATCTCCAAAATCTATCGTACTCTTGGTACATCAAGGATCGAGGTCACTGAAGGTGACTGTGGTGATATCATCATGATCGCAGGTATGAGTGACATTTTTATCGGAGATACCATCGCGCTCGAAGGGGCAATTCCCTATGAGCCTATCATTATCGATCCGCCAACACTTTCGATGGATTTTCTCGTCAATGATTCACCCTTTGCTGGTCGCGAAGGCAAATTTGTCACCTCAAGAAATATTGTGGATCGTCTGACCAAGGAGCTCGAGACCAACGTCGGTCTCGAGGTAGATATCAAAGAGGGGGGTAATCGCTGTACGGTGTCTGGTCGTGGTGAATTGCATTTGTGAGTATTGATCGAGACTATGAGAAGAGAGTGATTTGAGCTCCAAGTCTCTGCTCCTCAAGTTCTCATGAGACAAGAAAATGGTCAGACCCTCGAGCCGATCGAAGAGGTGATAGTGAACGTCGATGACTCCTTGTCGGGTACGATCATCCAACTCCTCTCTGATCGCAAAGGCATGATGCAAAACATGTTCTCTACCAATGGTCTGACGACTATCGAATTTCACGTCCCCACCAGAGGAATGCTCGGACTTAGAGCACAGTTTATCTTGCTCACCAAAGGTGAGGGTATAATGTACTCCTCATTCTCTCACTACGCACCTCACGTAGGCGACATCCCCAAACGTGTCAATGGCTCCATGATCTCCATGGCATCAGGCGAAGCGATGCGTTATAGTATCTGGAAGCTTCAAGACAGGGGAAGGATCTTCGTCGAACCAGCAACCAAAGTCTACGAAGGTATGATCGTCGGCGAGTCTGCCAAACCAGGTGACATGACTATCAACCTCACCAAAAATAAAGCCCAAAACAATGTCCGTACCGGTAGAGCAGACGAAAACATGCTCCTGACTCCTATCACGCCCCCATCACTCGAGGACGCACTGGGCTACATCGGTCAGGACGAATACGTTGAGATCACCCCACTTTCTGTCAGACTACGCAAAATTTACCTTACTGAAGGAGATAGAAAACTCGCGGAGAAGAAGTAGTAGAGTATCTCTAAGGGTCGTTATGGAGGGCTTTTGTATTATTCTAGTCCTGTTGCGATAAGATGTTTACACCACCCTCACCAATCATACGGACATGTACAAGAACCTTCACCAGTGGGATCTATCTGTACGGTGTATGTATCTGATCCCAGGACACTTGCATAAATAGTGTCATCTATCACCATCATATTGTAGACAGCGTCCGAAAAATAATAATGCTCACCCCTCTCATACGATTGTGGAATAGCCTGATCTTCGAGCCATCCATGAGTAACAGAATATACCATGTAGTTGAATAATATATCGAGCAACAACAAAATAATACTCTTGTTAGTATTTCTATGGATGACATACTTGCAGATTATAACGAAAAAGAACTCAAGATTATGCTCAAATCTTTAGTGGCCTCACACCCAGACATAGTGGGTACACTCTTGTGACCACAACACCCACTGACTCGTCAGATAGAAAGATCTTCTAGTAATCGGGGCTACTAGCTTATTTCATTATACTTATGAAGTTCATATACTATATTTCCCATGGATACCACACGTTGTATTTTTTGTGCATTGTTTTTTTGAGTGTGACTACATTTCCTTGTGTATGATATTTTTCGTTAAAATAGTTAAGAGCTGTGAGATTTTTACCATTATAATATAGCTTGAGCTCATACGGAATACCATCAAGTACAAAATCTATTTCTTTTTTGTCCTGCGTTCTATAGAATCCTATTTTTTCAGCTTTATAGGCATTATTAACACTATTGAAAAAACTATTCTCGAAACTCTCTCATGATAGTATGTAGGAATTGTTGATATAGTTTCTGACCCCATTGTCTACGAAGAATATTTTGGGCATTTTGGTAAGTTCCCCCCTGAGGTTGGTAGAAAATGGGCGGATTGTCTTGATGACGAATGTATTTTCGAGCAATAAGATCCACTCATTGACGGTAATAGCAGTCACTCCAATAGTATTAGATAGCTCAGAAATATTGATGAGACTTCCAGACTGGTTCGCTAACACCTGCAATAGCATATTGAATTTGTGTAGCTCCCTAATATTGCCAATATCTTTGATATCTTTTTCTATGTAGGTGTTATAAATTTGTTGGAGGTAGGCTTTTTTGATTTCTTGTGTATGAGCTAATACAATCTTTGGATAGCCACCATACTGTACATATTCGGAGAAAAAAAACTGAAGCTCTTGATTGATAATATCTAGCGTCACTGGTTTTCATATGAGCGCAGAAAGGTTTTCTTTTCCTTTGAAAACAAGAAACTCTTCAAAACTAAGCGGAAGAACATCAAACTTTATCAATCTTCATACCAAAGAATCATGTAACTTACCTCTGATCTCTAGTGTAGATGATCATGAAACAATAAGTTTGATTGATGGGTAATTGTCGTAGATGTATTTGAGAAAATTGGTTGGATTATTGAGGTATTGTACTTCGTCAATAAAAACGACGATAGGTGTCTGTTTGTCTCGACCGTGATATGATATGAGGTATTCTACAAAGATGTTGGGATTTTGGTTGAGTAATTGTAGATAATCAGGATTTTCTAGATCGAAAAAGTATGATTGTTGTTTGATATAGTCTTTTTCAAGTATTTTCATAAGGGTAGTTTTGCCTACTTGTCTCGCACCGTAGAAGAGTAGTATATCGTGTGTTTGCAAAAAAGGAATGATCTTTTGTATTATTCATCTTGTATACATATCAAATATTTTCTATAGTAAAACTATAAAAATATTACGCATTTTCTATAGTAATGCAAATGTTTCATCACTCGAGGATGCATTGGGCTACATCGGTCAGGACGAATACGTCGAGATCACGCCACTGTCTATCAGACTGCGCAAGATTTACCTCACCGAAGGTGATAGAAAATTAGCGGAGAAAAAATAACATAAAAAAAAATCCCAATAGGATTTCCTATGGGATCAATACATTGTGCTGTACCAATCCCAAAGGGAATTTCCTTGCAATTGGTTTTTTTACATCTTTTGAAGGTAGCCTTCAATTCTTTGTATTTTTTTGAAGGGTTTTTCTCCTCTGCGATGTTTTTTCTTGGGAGTATTCCACACTATGTGGCAATTTACAAGAAGATTACATCCGTTAAATGATTTGACAACCCACCGATCAATGAATTCTTGAATATCGTCATTGTTCATTGATTCTAGGTTAGCACACTGTGCAATCTTCTTGGGACTAAACAAGATGTTAACTTGTATATCTTCTTCCAGATTTTCCAGACACTGGTCGATTGATCTATATCTACAAATCTTTGTAGGTGTTCTTTCAACCATACCTCGTGTAAATCTAGTTTGTTCTGGAAAAACTATTACTTGCCTTTCATTGTTAGAAAGATTGTACCAGTTTCTCCAAAAAGTACTTGTTAATGTTTTTTCTTTTGATTCTTGCATGACGTAAAATTTTATTTGTGAAACGCCATGATAACAAAATAAAAAATTATGTCAATAGAAATTTACGCCGCCTGTTGGAGTTGATTATCACTCGTTAGTGAAACGACTTTGCCTGTCTGATTACCGACCGTGATATCGACTTCTTGGTGATGATTATTGTACATCTTGAGGTCTACGCCACCATCCTCGCGAGCGTAGAAGAGTGGATAGAGCTGTGATCTGGTCTCATCGATCGACTGGGTGATCATATCTTTGTCCGCTTGGCTGAGGCCGTGAGCGTGATTATTGGATTGGATATGACTATGTGCTACTCCAGCGTGAGTGAGTCACTGTTTTTGTAGGTCGTGCTCTGCATTGCGTACCGTATCATGAGAAAACTGCACCTGACCTGCTGACTGCTTCTGCTCATCTAGCGCTGCAAACTGCTTACCATGGACAGATGACTTTGTCGTAGGTTCGATACCAAAAGTCAGAGCAATCTCCTGAGCGCCTGCGTCACGGACGATATCTGCACCTTGGACGAAAGTATCGAGAGAGAGATGGACAGATGTTGCAAGTTTCATTGCCAAAGGGAGAAGAAATATAAAATTATATCCACGCAGCCACCACATACCACAGTACCACTCCTGCTGCGATCAGTTTGACGGCGGTACTGGCAGTTGATCACAAGAAACTTCCCCACGCAGCTTTTCGTGCGTGTTTGGCATCCTTCTTGACCAGATATTCACCGACGAAGGCGCCGATGATCGGTCCCAAGATCAGTCCCCATGGCGCAGCGAAGAATCAAAGAACCATACCCACTATCGATCATCTGGTGCCTACTTTGGATCATCCTCACTGTTTCGCTCCCAAGAGCGGGAAGAGGTAGTCACTCGCCATAGAGGCAGCAACAAGAATTCATACAATAATCCATGTCATCGTGGTAAAATCTATTGGCGTCGCGAATTCGACCAGGAATATCGCTAGCAGCGAAAACACCGTCCCTGGCAAGACAGGAAGAATTGACCCTATCAGACCCGTGAGGGCGAGCAGGACTGCGATGGACATCCAGACGTGGAACATGGTCAGAGAGATTTTTTCGTGATAAAGACAGTAGAAGCTTATCCAAGCTCATTGCAATTGCAATCACTTAGAATGATCATTATAATTATGACAGTAAAATAGCTTGAAAAGTAGTCAATGTATCTATATGCTGAGTGTACGCTTTATATAATCTATGTATGATGGCAAGAACTAATAAGCGTGGAATAGCAGCCAAAAAGGTACAACTCGAAAAACAAGCTAAACGCACCAAAGGAGCAGCTCGTTTTACCTATCCCAAACGTAAACTCTCTCTTGAAGAGGCGAAAGATCGAGGCATAGTCATGCAACAAACCAACCCAGCTGGTCATGAATATCATCGATTTGCTCATGGACGCAAAGTATGTCGAGAGACTAGACTTCGCACTGACCCTGATGGGTATCGCATGATCGTCACACCCAAGGGTAGCAGAGAAATGGTGGATGCGCCCAATTCTGGTCGGGTCCAAAAACAACTCAAAAGACAAATGAGACAGAAACAATAAGCAAGCAAGATGAGCATACAACATATAACTCTCTTGATTTTATATTCTACAATCACTCATTATGACATGCAAATGCAATGGTACATGTAATTGTAAAATCTGTTTGTGTAACTACAGGAAATATGTAATGGAATTTGTCGGTACAATGCTCTTCGTCCTTGTGATTGGTCTCGTCGTAGCAACTGGATCAGACTGGGCACCACTTGCGATCGGTCTCGCACTCGGCGTGCTCGTATATGCTGGTTCACATGTATCTGGTAGTCATTACAATCCTGCAGTGACGCTTGCTATCGCTCTGAGGAAAAAAATCTCTTGGTCAGACGCTCTTTGGTATTGGATGGCTCAGTTCCTCGGTGCTGCAGTAGCTGCGCTCGTAGTGATGAGTATGACGACACCATTCGTACCAGCACCTGGTGCAGAGGTGAGTCTCTGGACAGCAGTAATAGCAGAGATGATCTTTACGTTTATCCTTGCTTTTGTAGTCCTCCAGACAGCGACTACTCTCGAACAAGAAGGCAATAGTTACTTCGGTTTTGCGATCGGTCTCACCGTGACCATCGGTGCTATCGCTGTGGGTGCTATCTCTGGTGGTGCATTCAACCCTGCAGTAGGACTCAGTCCACTCGTTGTTGCAGGAGGTGCGAGTTATTGGTGGATTTATCTCATAGGTCCTATGGTCGGTGGAGCATTGGCAGCAGGATTTTTCTCACTGATTCATGACTGGGAATATGAAGCACTAGAAAACGAGTTTGTTGAATATGGAGAGTTTGTCGATGAAGACGAATAATAATAGTAAAAACAGTGAATTGTAAAACATTTAGAAAAAGAGGTCATATGGCCTCTTTTTATATTTTTAGCGATTCGGCATTGTTTACATTGTATATTCCAATGTGTGTCCTTCTTAGTTGAGTAACAATTCACCCGAGTCAGAAATGCTGTCCAAGATAGTGGGCGATAGATCTAATATACGTCCCTTTGCCTACATGCAACTCTAGTTGGAGGAGCGGAAAATGATATGATACTATTTCATGTCCCTTGATGGTCATAGGGACATTGAGAAACTTTGGATTACCTTCACGAGCATACTCATAGAGTTTTTTGCCATCGACTTTTTTGGCAGAAAATGGCGTCAGTGGCAAATCATGCGTCCCATGGAGTGATTGCAAAAATTCATCGATTGCTTGTTCGTTTGGTGCAGGCACAAACATATCATTTTTTTCTATTCATCTTTTATGTTCTTGATTGCTTGTGACTTGGTATTCTTTTTCTCGTTCTCGTATATCCGTATCCCATGTATCACTATCACGAGAGAAGTCGATGGTTGTCTGATAGATTTTTTCCATACCCATAAATTCTGAAATACGCTTGGTATCTGCATCAGAGCAAACAATAAGAAGCCCAGACGCCAAGGGATCGAGTGTCCCTGCGTGTCACATTTTGTGAGGATATCACTGTTTTCTCAGCTGACGTATCACATCAAAACTCGTAATTCCAGTGGGTTTGTCTATCAAGTGGACTCACATCAATATGAACAACAGAATGAGAATAAACATAGCGGCTATATTATATGATAGTTGAGCATGATTTACAAGAAGTTTTACTTTTTCTCCAATACCAAAAACGGTGCATCTCATACAGAGATACCACCGCTATCCTCTTTGTATGATCAATCGCATAGCTTTCACTACACGCAACCGTGTAGGTTGGATGACTGACTGATGTCAGTAGCCAATACTCAGATACATGTCTGATACTATTTTTGGATTTCATAGCTGATGATCTTGATCGGCTAGGAAGTATCATGACATATACCATACCGTGCTACATATCGACGACATGAACCTATAGATCGCAAGCAACCTGGTCCGATAGCGTCTCTATGGGGATCATCGAATGATAATCGGGTAGAGTGAAGTACGTGATTGTACAAATCATATGGATGAGCGATGTGCAGTCTCTGTGACATACACCGTTTGTGGGAAAGGGGAGAGTGACTCGTGTCATAACCCAATAGCTATAACTTTCAAGAGCTCATACACTACAGAAAGAGTGTACATAAGGAGAGCTGAGGGTGGCCGAACACTTGCAGATGAAGCTGGACCCACCCTACACTTCCTCCCTCCCATAGGGAGCCTGTATCATCCAGTCGTAGGACACACAGGATCCTTATCAGAGAGAGAAATGATTGCTAATGACCTCTTCTTCCTTGATGGTGATTATAGTATAGTTACCACTTTCTTCTTTGTCAAAAATTCACAGACTTTTTTTGGACTTTTTTCTCCATTTGACGAACATCCGCTTGCAAAGTATCTTCTAAGCTGTATAGAAAGGGTAAAAGAGGGCGAGAGAGGTCTATAAAGGTTTATAGAGGATCCTTCATCACCCTTCATCACCTTTTATAATCCTTCATTATCCTTTTCATATGGTTCACAACTTAGATACTATCGTCGCTTGGGCTAAGCGCCGCTGATTCGTCTATCCTGGTTCAGATATTTATGGTGGTCTGGCGAATGCGTGGGACTATGGTCCATACGGTGTCCAGCTCAAAAAGAATATCCAAGATCTCTGGCGAAAAACCTTCGTCCAAAAACGCCAAGATGTCGTCGGACTAGATTCACAGATCCTCATGCATCCCAAAGTCTGGGAGACATCAGGCCATACCGACAACTTCAACGACCCTCTCATCGATGACAAAAAGACAGGTGAGCGTTTTCGTGCAGATAAGTTAATTGAAGAGGCTATTGAAAATCTAAAGTCAAACATAAGAAATACTAATATAGTAAAACAATTAACGGAGCTATTTGATAAAGCTCAAATTGCAAAAGCTGATATAGAAGAAAATTTGAATTTACTAGAGGAAGCAGAAAAAAAAGAGAAAGACTATAATATCATTAACTTAATTCAAGAACAGAAAGAAAAATCTGAAGAAATTATATTAAAAGGAATTGATATAGAGAAAAACGATAATCCAGAGAAGGTGGTAAATGAATTAGCATTAAAATATATAGCTTCCATATTGAATATTAACAATCTAATTCCTGAATCTCGATCCTTTGATCTTATGAAAGAATTTATTGTAAAATTTATTCCCAATAATCCCAACACCAAAAAACCAGCAGAACGAACCGATGTCCGCAAATTCCAGATGATGTTCTACACCTATCAAGGCGTCACCCATACCGAAGATGATAAGATTTGGATGCGTCCTGAGACTGCACAAGGTATTTTTGTCAACTTCAAGAATGTATTAGACACGACTCGCGTGAGAGTACCGTTTGGTATCGCGCAGATTGGTAAAGCGTTTCGCAATGAGATCACTCCCGGTAACTTTCTCTATCGTACCAGAGAATTTGAGCAAATGGAGATCGAATATTTCGTCCCCGCAGATCTTACGATTGGAAAAGAATTTCTCGAACAACGAAAACAGCAAAGCATGACGCGATGGCAAGATATCATCGGATTTAAGTCTGAAAATCTTCATTTCCGCGAACATGAAGAAGACGAACTCTCACACTATAGTGCTGGAACCTTTGACGTAGAATATCAGTATCCACGAGGATGGGGTGAGCTCCAAGGTATCGCATATCGTACCGATTTTGATCTCTCCAGACATCAGGAAGCATCTCGCACCAAGATGCTCTACAATGACCCATTCACTGGTGAGAGATATGTGCCACATGTGATCGAGCCATCATTTGGACTCAGTAGAACTGTACTCGCTGCGATGTTCGACGCCTACGATGAAGAAGACCTCGGCGATGGAGATGTTCGTACTGTCTTGCGTTTTGATCCCAAGATCGCGCCCGTCTCATTTGCTATCTTCCCACTGATCAAAAAGGATGAGGACCAAGTTCGCATCGCAGAGGAGATCTTCGCAGACCTCTCACAGGACTACGTCTGTGAGTATGACGATGGAGGAGCTATTGGAAAAAGGTATAGAAGACAGGATGAAATCGGTACACCATACTGTATCACCGTCGATCATGATTCTGTCGATGATGGTACTGTCACCATCAGACATCGTGATAGCATGGAGCAGGAGAGAGTGAAGATAGAAACACTTAGGAACTTTATGAAGTAGATATTATACATATGAAAAACATAGAATATATTGTAGAGTGAATTAGAAAAAATGAGGATAGAAGAGATTTTTTTGTAGGAGAACTGAGTGATGTGTTACAGATTGAATTAAAAGATAAATGAGATTTTGTTGATGAAAGTGATGGAAGAATTGTAACAATACTAGAAGGTGATAGCGTAATTGACAATATTATTTTTAAGTGAATTGATGATGTTACAGTAGAGAAGGAAGATATTATTATTTATCAATAGAAATTACTGATGTCACAAAAACATTTCTATGGAGCAGTGTATGGTATCCTAGAAAAAGATGGTAAGATTGCTATACTCCAAAGACAAAATACCTGATATTATGATGGTGGGTATTGTTTCCCTGCGTGACATATAGAAGAGTGAGAAACAGCTACCCAAGCTATGATTCGTGAGATCGACGAAGAAGTCGGGGTAGTGGTAAACGAAGAAGATATCACTCCTATAGTGATTCTGCAAAGAATTGCAGATAGAGAGTATTTTGATGTATGTTATATGGTCAAAAAACGAGAATGAGAACCACATAACAAAGAAGAAAATAAGGCATCATGACTATTTCGGTTTGATAGAGAATCAATACCAGACTACGTTGCACCTGAGGGCAAGAAATTTCTAGAACATTATTATACAAAAGGTGAAGAATTATGATTTTATATATTGAATCTTCAGTAATATATGACCGATGTTATCCTCGTCGACTACGACGATAATCCGGTAGGGACAATGGAAAAGCTTGCAGCACATCAAGATGGATGACATCTTCATAGGGCTTTTTCTGTGCAGCTTTTTGATCGTGAGGGACGCCTCATGCTCCAGCAACGTGCATCTGGCAAATATCACTGCCCAGGACTCTGGACCAATACCTGTTGTTCTCATCCCACACCAGGAGAACATACGCCAGATGGTGCCACCAGGAGACTCCGCGAAGAGATGGGTATGGATACACCTATCCAAAAACTCTTCAATTTCACCTACAAAGCAGATTTTGAGAATGGTCTCACAGAACATGAGTTTGATCATGTTTTCGTGGGTCTAACCAACAGCTTTCCTCAACCAAATAGCGAAGAAGTACAAGATCGAAAGCGAGTATCATGGGAAGATCTCGATCGTGATATCCAAGAAAACAGCCAGCGTTATACACCGTGGTTTCTGATCATGGTGCGTAAATACAGAACATATTTTGAAAAACGACAAGAGCTATGAAATTCTGTAGAGTGAGATGATTAATATCTTGTTGTATCTCTAAATTTTGATAGTATCTACATGACATATCTTTAAAATTCTAAATACTTACTTTATGCATAGAACACATACTTGTGGAGAGTTAAGAAAAGAATACATCGGAAACACTGTCACGCTGAGTGGTTGGGTCCAGAAACGTAGAGATTTGGGTGGGATGATTTTTATCGATCTGAGAGATAGGTATGGTATCACTCAAATCACCCTCGATCCCCAAAGAGTGTCTCCAGATGTCATGAAAACTGCTCAAGAAGTCACTCATGAATGGGTAATCAAAGTCGTCGGAGAGGTCGTCGGGAGACCGAACGATATGATCAATCAGGACATGGCGACGGGTGCGGTCGAGATCGTAGCGTCTGATCTACAAGTATTGAATCGTTCGAAAGAGCTTCCTTTTATGGTAGCGAATGATCCCAATACTAGCGAAGAAAACAGGTACAAACATAGATATCTCGATCTGAGAAGACGTCCCGTACTAAACAATATTGAGTTCAGAGCGAAGATGAATCATTTTGTCAGAAATTGGTTTTCTAGTCATGGTTTTCTCGAGGTGCAGACTCCCCTCTTCACGGTCAGTAGTCCTGAGGGCGCGAGAGACTATCTCATCCCATCGAGGGTCAATCCCGGCAAATTCTATGCACTCCCTCAGGCTCCTCAGCAGTACAAACAACTCCTTATGGTGGGTGGTGTGGATAAATATTTTCAGATTGCGCCATGCTTCCGTGATGAAGATCCTCGTGCAGACAGACATAGCTGCGAATTCTACCAAATCGATGCAGAGATGAGCTTCGTCGAACAGGATGATATTTTTGCAGTAGCAGAATCGTTTGTCCATGATCTTATCCCTGCACTGGTGCCGAATAAGAAGATCGTCGTAGATTTTCAGCAGATAGCATATCATGATGCGATGGATCGCTATGGAAGCGATAAGCCAGACTTACGTTTTGGTATGGAGTTAATCAATGTCACAGATATCTTCACGTGAGGTGAGATCTCCTTCTTAGCAGGACAAGAAATGATCAAGTGTATCACACTTGATGCAAAATATACTGAATCAATCAGTAGAAAAGTCGTCGAAGGATATGAACAAGTGGTGAAGCTCGCAGGTGCTGGATGACTCCCTCGAATCAAATGGGGGGATGAACTCACTGGCTCAATCGGAAAACTGATCACTCCTGAGATGAGATTACAACTGGAAGACAAGACGGGTGTGAAGGATGGTGATATTCTCTTCTTCTGATTGGGAAGTAAAAATCTTGTAGCGAAAGTATTGAACAAACTCAGACTTCACCTGAGAGACGAACATCATCTCGTAGATGACAATCAACTCGCATTCGCATGGATTACCGATTTTCCTTTCTATGAATATGATGAGGGTCACGACAGACGAGACTTCGGTCACAATCCGTTCTCCCATATCGTCGGGGGTGTGGATGGTGTCAGAGATGTAGATTTTGCTGATGTAAAGACCAATCAGTACGACATGGTCCTCAATGGCTATGAAATACTGTCTGGATCCATCCGTAATCATGATCCTGAAGTCATGGTCGCAGCTTTCGAAAAAATTGGCCTGACCGAAGATGATGTCAAATCTAAATTCGGCGCGATGTACGAAGCATTTCAGTATGGCGCTCCTCCACATGGTGGATTCGCATTCTGATTCGATAGACTGATGATGATCCTGACGGATGAGGATAATATCCGCGAATGCTACGCCTTCCCCAAATCTGGTCGTGCAGAAGATGTGATGATGGGTGCACCGAGTGAAATAGATGAAGGAGAGTTGAGGATTTTAAGTATCAAGAACCTCTAACTTATTGTTTTACTTTGATTGTGTAGTTATAAGTCGCTTGGTGAGGTAGTTAAACGATGCCAAAGTGTTTTCAGAAGTACTCCTCATCATCTCTATGCTCTTGGATCCTTACCTTATTGTCCCTATTGTATGAGAATCCGATCACTTCATCCCTCCTATCTCGATGCCAAATGACTGGTAGCACTTTGGAGGGAGGCGCTCCTTGCACAGCATGTGCTCGCTGGCACGACCAAGGGATACAAAAATCATCCCCAGCTCGATCGTTTCAAAGAGCAGCCAGACCCGCTTCACGCCCTCAATACCTACCTCGAAGCCATCGTCGACGAGGCGGATGTCAGATGATATCGTTTCGATAGATCCAAAGTCGGAGAGACAGGAAATCCTGCACTTATATCCGTCACCGAATGACAGCTCCAATATGAATACGAACGACTCCTCCAGAAACTCTCCACTAGAGATCTAGATAAACACACGTTACTAAAAAATGAAAAAACAATCCTCCCCCATCCACTGTTTGAGATCGTCCCTGGACCTATTGCTCCACGAGAAAAAGTAGTTGATTTTTCGTCGTAAGAAGTCTATGGTCATTGTAGATTTTATCTTTCTCTCCTCACTATGAAACAGTGTCAATCATGCGGTATGCCACTCTCCAAAGATCCAAGCGGAAAAGGTGGCGGTAGCGAAAAAGATGGATCTATGAATACATCGTACTGTAGTCTGTGTTATGTAGATGGTACGTTTGTCTATCCGGGCACCGATGTGCGCGAGTTCCAAAACAGAGTCGATCAAGCTATGAAAGATAATGGCTATGGCTGGCTGATGAGAAAACTCACCAGACGACAAATCCCACATCTTGCGAGATGGAAGAAATAATGATTACCTACAACGCACAAAACCCGAACAATCGAGCAAGATTTGCAGATCGTGACGAACAGCAGGATATCATCAGACGTCTGGATGCATTATTTTTGTCTTTCGATAATGTGAAGAAGGAAGACGCCAACCGGGCGCTCAAATATCATCTACCCAATGGCGTACGATGGTCGGTCAGATCACACCACAAGTACGTCATCCTCGGACTCTGTCAGGGGGCCAAACTCATCGCAGATGAACCACTACTGTGATGACTTTTTGATACACAAGGGAAAATCATTGCCAAAATCTACCTCTCCTCATCCGAACAGATCGAACAGAAAGCAGTGCAGGCACTGGTGGAGAGGACGAGGCAGTTGCCTCATGGATACTAATAAATTGACTTATTTATTACTAATATTTATAATATTAATATTTTTATTCATTCTATGAGCATTTTACACCAACTATCTTCTACTGTTAAAAAGCTTTCTGAAGATGCTGGAGAGAAAGCCATCGCACAACACATGAAAGAACTTTCTCAACTACAAAATAATACCTTTTCAAAAGCAATAGTGGTCCTAACGTGATGATTAGAAATTATCAATAATCAGAAAAATCATACACAAAAAATAGTTACTGACTCAGTTGCCTGTATCAGAGAGAGTGCTGCTGCTAGATTGTATCATAGCATGATTGATCAATGAGAAAAGCCTGTTATTATCACTGCATGAGGAAACATATATGATGAAAGTAATACAAATACTATCCTTTCTCACGTTATGAAAAATGAACTTATCAAAAAGTATAATATATCGACAGAAAATATTATCACAGAAGATCAGAGTATTGATACATCTCAAAACGCTAAATACAGTAGTATGATATTGCGCTCACTATGAATAAGTCCTACAGATACAACGCTCATTACAAATGATTTTCATCTTGAAAGATCTGTCAATCTCTTTCAAAAATATTTTGGTGCTGTGGAAGCAAAAAGTGCTGAATCTATCTTAAAAAACCACAGTAACCACTATAAGAAAATAATGGAAAAATGGATCAATAGCGAAAAGCATAAACAACTAGTAAGCACAGATGCCAAGATTCGTTATATTTATAAGATACCATGATGAGAAAAACTTATAGAAGCATTAGCAACTTTTTTTCGCCAAAAAAGAGAAGGTTACAACAACCTTCCAGTAAGAAAAATATAATAATATAAACAAGCAACTTATTCAAAAAATATCACATCTTCTTTGGGGAGTCTGGCTTTGGGAGCGGTAGCATACTTATCGCTATCAGATCTATAACCCACTGCGATCGCCATCACCGTAGCGAGGTGCTTGTCATCCAAGCCAAGCACTTGATCAAATCCGGCTGGATCCAATCCTCCCATCGGACACGCATCGACGCCGAGCGACGCACACGCACTGAGCACAAATCACGCTGCGATAGAAACCTGGTTGGCTGCTCGACAGGGAAGTTGATCACCGAGCATACCGATGATACCCATTTTCATCTGTTTGAGGCCATCGAGATCACTGGGCTGCTGACCGCGAGTAGCAACCGTCTCATCGATGATAGCATCTACCCATGCTTCGTCTACCTGTGTCCTACGACACAAAACGAGAAGATGAGACGCATCCACGATCTGAGACTGTCCGTAGGCATGGGTCTGGAGTTGTTTTCTGAGTTCTGGGTTTTCTACGACGACGAGTCCCCATGGCTGGATATTCGACGAGCTCGCTGCTAGATGGAATGAGTCCAGGATGGCGTTCAGTTCGATTTCATCGACCTTTTTGGTGGTGTCAAATTGTTTGGTAGCATATCTTCGGTTGAGGTTTTCGAGAAGTTCATGGGTGCTGAGAGTTTTCATATGAATGGTAGAGATAAGTGTAAAAATCATCTTGTCATCCTGAGCTTGTCGAAGGATCTTTTACTATGTTTGCAACAAAGATCTTTCGATTGCGCTACGCTCCACTCAAGATGACATTGCGTGTGTTATTTTTTATGATCTATGGCGAGGAAATCAAGCAGTTCTGTCATATAAGTCACATACTCTGCATCCCAACTACCCTGCTCGATCAGTGTGCGAGCTTTCTGCAGGTCAGTATTGATCTGGGAGCCGATGTGCTGTATGAGTTCATGGATGGTCACGAGTTCGTGGAGTCGTTCGCGATCAGATTTTGTGAGTTTTTTCCTCCTCAGGGCGAGCAGATGCTCTCTCTCATCAGCCGAAGCGTGAGCCAAGAGATATGACCAGACGATGGTCTGATTCCCCTCTTGGATGTCCGAAAACTTGGTCTTGCCGTCATCAGCAGGGAGCCAATCGAGCAAATCATCTCTCATCTGAAACGCTACACCGATGATCGTGCCTATCTCACTGATAGCTGCTACCTGTTCGTCGGTCGCTCCTGCGAGTGTCGCACCCAGCATCATGGGAGCGGCGAAGGTGTATTGGCCTGATTTGAGGTCGTCTTTGGTAGCGATGGTCATGGCATCCATCTCGCCATCGATATAGGAGTAGTGGATATCAAGGATCTCGCCGATGATCACCTTCTCTATCATGTCAGAGATGATCGTGCGAGCGGCAGTATTTTCGATCTGAACGGTCTCACTGACTGCCCACGAGTACGCCAAATCTCCGACCAGCATCGCCTGACTATCGCCCACATGATCGTCATCATAGACCTGACGAAGCTGGATATGATAGGTCGGACGATGACGACGTATGAGTCCCTGATCGGCGATATCATCATGGATGAGTGCTCGGGTGTGGATGAGCTCGTTGATCACGCCGATAGACATCATCTGATAGACATCATCCTGTCCGCCACAGAGTTTGTACCAGAGGTAGACCATGTAGGGACGCAGTGCCTTACCGCCCTGGTTGTAGTCGTAGAGATATTCGAGCGAGGGTATGAGTCCGTCGCCGTACGTGTCGATGGTCTGATCGACTCTATCCTGGATATATCCATCGAAATATAGTCCAAACTGTTCGGTAAAAGTGGAGAAGTTCATAGAAGCACAAACAGATAAAAGCTGTCTAGCATAGTAAGTAAAATAACAATCGATAACAACACAGAATCCATACATTATTCTACTGCAAGTTTTTTCAACTTATTATTTTTTCTTCCAAGTCGATAATTCCTCCGCTTTGATTTTAATCTTCTAAATTTTGAAATTATTGGACATAAACAATAAAAGTAAAATCTATTTATTGGTGAAATTTCTTTTGGCTGATTTCTAAAATCATCTCATAAAGAATCATCAACATACTCGTGTCGATCAACAACACTCACTGAAACTAACTTAATAGATCAGAATACTCAATTTCCATTAGCAATATGATAATTAATAAAATCCTCTAAAGAACTTCTAGACTGTAAAGCATAATAAGAGTATGTAATATTAAGTTTTCTGTTAAACCAACTCTTGTTTGTACTTTGCCTCTCGTATTCTTTAAATGATCGTATAGATTTGTCTCCATTACTAAAAATACAATCAACCAAATAAATCGTATTGTATCAATATGATTTTCCATCATAGAAGACCCTAAGTGGTCTAAATAGGGCAACGCAATCACTTCTCAATGCCTTCATTAAGGTTGTGTATCTTGGATTATTTGTAGTTGTTTCTAAAAATATTTCTCTCTTGTGTATTTTACTCTTAAGTAGATTTTCAGAATTATATCTTGTTAACCCTTCGGTATAAAATAAAGCAGGTGTATAATCTTGTTGATAAACCTCAAACGGCTTAATAACAATAGGCTTATCTTCAGCATTCTCAATTTCGAAGTATAGATTATTTCAAATCTTTAGAAATATATTATATATCACTAATGCTCTATCTTTCTGATTTTCAATTGTAATTGAGTGAATATATGAGTTACCTTTGTCTGTGGTTCAAATACTATATCAGTATCTAAATTTATCTCATGATTTTAAATAAAAAGTCTTTACCGTATATATAAGAGCAATAATTGCTATCACACAAGATCAAGAAGCAATTAGAAGACTTATACTCTCCAAAGAAGGAGATTCCAGTAAAAATCAAGATCACATAATGTTTGTTGTTTTATATTAAAGTCTACCCAAACGTATTACACGCCTCGAAACTTCCTGACTCAAATCCTCTGGTAAATCGCTCTTTGCGCTGATCAGACGAGCCATGTGTCCGTGACTCGGGCTGGACGTAGCCAGCAGTGGTCTCCTGGATATGATCATCTCCCACAGCTGCTGCTGCATCGATAGCTTCGTCGAAGTCGCCTGCATCCATGATATCAGACACGGTGGATGCTCGGATACCTGCGAGGCAGTCTGCCTGGAGTTCGAGTGCGATAGATGCTTGGTTGTCGCCATAGGAGACTTGGTCGGTGATGCCTAGGAGGTGCTGGACATGGTGACCGACTTCATGTGCGATGACATACGCCTGTGCCATGTCACCTCACGCTGCTCCGAGTCTGTCCGTCAGCTCTTCGAAAAATGTCTCATCCAGATAGATCGTCTGATCGCTCGGACAGTAGTGTGGTCCGACTTGGGAGATGGCTCCGCCACATGCTGACGTGGTCGCTCCTCTGAAAAGGACGAGCGTCGGATCGACATAAGACATATTGCTCGCAGCGAAGGATCTCTCTCGCAGATCATCCGTCGATCACAGAACAGTAGAGACGAAGGTCTCGTACTCATCGACCCCATCATACTCTGATGTGTCGTCGGATGTGATGGGTGTCTGACTACTCTCTTGCATCGTGTCTCGAAGTTCAACTGCTTGATCCGTGCCGCCGAAATAGCCCACTGCCAGGATGAGCAGGACGCCTGCTATCGAAATCCCACCCACACGTGTCATGGTGGATCATCTTCTGTCTTGGACAGTACCTCTGGAGCTGATCTTGTCTCGGTTTGCCATGCTGTGATGTGGGGTATAAAACAGATCATACTCTACGGATTATGATTGCAATCACATAGATAAATGTAAGAAATTATCCTGCCAATTTCTTCCCCTCCAATGGCTTTTTCTTGACTGGTGTTTTCTTTTTGGTGATAGTTTTTTTGGCTTTTGCTGCTTCTCTTTCCTCCTTGCTTATAAGTTTCTCGTAATCAGCAAGCATGACATCTGCCTGAGAGATATCTTCCATAAGAGTTTCGAACTCCTCCTTCGTCAAGTACTCTTTCGCCTTCAGGACATCTGCCATGCGATCGATGTCTGCTTTATGTTTTTGGAGGATTTTTTTGGACTCATCATAACATTCCATAAGATAGCCTTTTATCTTGCTGTCGATGAGTTCGCCTGTCTTCTCTGAATATGGCTTGAACATGGTATAATTGTCTTTGTCCTTGTCCCAGTACATGACAGGGCCGAGGTCGGCATCCATACCATATTTGGCGACCATGTCGGAGATGATACGAGTCGCACGTTCGAAGTCATTGGATGCGCCTGTCGTGATATTATCAAAACCGAACCAGACTTCTTCTGCTGCGCGTCCTCCGAGCAATGAGATCACTTCGTGGAGCATTTTGGTCTTGGAGTAGAGGTGAGTATCTTCCTCAGATGATTTCCACGTAAGACCGAGCGCCTGTCCACGAGAGACGATCGAGATTTTCTCTACTTGATCTGCTTCATCCAATACGTGGGCTGTGACTGCATGTCCTAACTCATGATAAGTGACGATGTTGCGCTCTTTTTCGTTGAGTGTTCTGTTTTTCTTTTCTGGTCACATGAGGTGTTTTTCAAGTGCGTACTCGAAATCCTGTGGCGTGATTTCTTTGCGGCCATCTTTGGCGAGTTTGAGTGATGCTTCATTGACGACGTTTTCGATATCTGCACCGACAAACCCACTAATCCTACGAGCGATACCCTCGGTATCGACGTCTTTGGTGACTTTTTTGTCTTTGAGATAGTATTGTAAGATAGCAAGTCTCTCTTCGTAGGTCGGCCTACTGACCATGATCTTACGATCAAAACGTCCCGCACGAGTGAGTGCTGGATCCAAGATATCAGGGCGGTTGGTTGCTGCGATCACGACGACAGAGGTATTGGGTGTGAATCCGTCCATTTCGGTCAGGATCTGGTTCACGATTTCTTCTTGTCACTGGTGATGACCTCCGACTCCTGAGCCACGACTTTTACCGAATGCATCGATCTCATCGATGAAGATGATCGCTTTGCCGAGTTTCTTCGCTTTTTCGAAGAGAGTGCGGACTTTTTCAGAACCAACTCCGACGAACATCCCCATAAATTCTGCACCTGAACTGTAGAGAAAAGGTACATTGGACTCCCCTGCTACTGCACGAGCGAGTAATGTCTTACCGGTACCTGGCTGACCATAGAGCAAGACACCTTTGGGTGTGCGAGCTCCGACTTCGTGGTATTTTTTGGGATTTTTGAGATAGTCGACGACCTCCATGAGTTCTTCTTTGACTTCGTCCATACCTGCTACGTCTGCAAACTTGGTCTTGGATTGGGTCTGGTCATTGAGTGTTCCGATTTTGAGATTGAATGGGAGGGCACCTGCACCCTTACCCATACCACGCATCGCGAAGAAGAGGAATCCAAACAGGAGCAACATAGGTCCCCAATTGATGAGGAAATCCACAAAGAAGCTTCATTGAGTAAACGATGCAACGAAAATAGTCTCATCAGACGCCGGGTCGATGCCCAGATCTGTGATGGTCGTCTGGAGTGGTTTTTCGGTCGTCTGGACGGTATACATCTCGCTATCTCCCTGGAGGAATGAGTCCAAAAATCCAAATGATGAACTAGTGCCACCTGTTGCTACCACGAAACCGCGGAGATTCGTCTCATCGATGAGCTCTACTCTCTCGTATGAGTCTGACTGATAGTTTTGGAGGAATTCATTGAGTGTGACAGCTTCGGTTGTAGCAATCTGTTTATCGGAGATGAGCACAGAATCAGACGTTGATCATGAGAGCAGGTTGATTAGTATATAACCACCCAGAATAACTAGAGCAATAAATCGTCGACTTTGATATAGTGACTGTTTTTTGTTCTTCTTAGAAAAAGAGAAGGGATTGGATGATTTTTTCTTAGTGGCCATGAAATATGTGAATGCTAAAATATGCAGTCTCGGGTATAGTGAAACTGTAGGGGAAGGCAAGAGGAGAAGATATATTATTTCTCTGACTGAATTACTTGCCTCTCTTCAGTTGGTAGCTTAATTTCCTCACTATGATTATTGTTCTGTTTATCTAAATCATCTGTTTCCTTATCCGTCAAAAGTCTAATATCATACGCTAAAATATCATATAGGTCAGTGCCTTTATTTACTCATGTTATTCATCTTAAGTCGTACTTCATGATTAATTGCCCATTTCTTGATGTATGATTAGGTCTTAATACTATAAAAATATCATCTCATACAACATCAATCAAATCTTCAGTCACTGCTCAAGTCACTTTTACTGGCCATCATTTATAAGCTATCGTACGCACTAACTCATTCTCATCATCTGGGTTTACATCTCGATTACCATTCCACGACAAAGGGACTACTCTATATTCTAAATCAAAATCGTATTTATTCATAAATCACACTATTAAATTGTTTGGTAATTGTATTCATCCTTCAAGATAACCTCCTTCTGTTTCATTATCATTCATTTTTTGTTGTGAGATATCATTCCATCCTTGTACATACAGGCTACCTTCATCATCTATCACAAGGGCAAATTTATCTACAATAAAATCACTCCTGTATCAGTAAATATAGTCCTTCTTATATCAAAAGATGTTATATCCTTGCTTTATATCTTCACATACATTCTCAAAAAAATCATCACCTGTCATGCCATTTTGTTGTTGTTTTATTATTTGTTCATATAAATTATCTAGTCTATTAAGAAGTGATTCTGGATATCCATCTTCCATGCGTATTTTATTAATATTTTTTATGATAGTGTTAACATCAATTTGATTTATATCACCTTCCCTCTCTTCAGAAAATCACAAAGCATTACTCATCTTTTCTAGCCATAATTATGATAAAGTTATTCTATCATCACTATTTACTTTTATAAGTCAATCTTTTTTCATACTTTTTATGATATTATTAAATTCTTCATGAAAATACTTTTCCCTCACCTCTTGGAGCGAGACCTGTTTATGCTCTACTAACTCTTTCATAATCGATCATCTCACTCGACGACGTGAGCCATGAAAAGTGGACTGAGGAGCAGATTTAATATCCGTCTTCTTGGCAGTAAGGACAAGAGCACCATAATCCATAAGTGCATTGTGCCAGGTCCTACTCTGACCTGGAGGGATACATGCGATGGCAATATCACGCAGATCGGAGTCGGAGATCTCTTTGGGGAGATCAAGGAGCGTGACAAGCACACGACGGATATTGATATCTAGGACGGGGACTTCGATATTTCGCGCGAAGGCCATTAGTGCATGGGCAGTATAGGGGCCAATGCCTGGGAGGCTCAGGAGTGATTTTTCATCCTGAGGGAAAGTGCCATCATACTGATCGATGATGATCTGAGCAGTCTGCTGGAGACGGAGGGCGCGGTTGTTATAGCCGAGTCCTGATCGGAGAGAAAGAAGCGTGTGTTTATCCAGTGTGGCGAGCGACTGCACATCAGGAGCAGTGTCAAGGAAGGCGTATCGCTTGGGGATGACACGTGCGACCTGAGTCTGCTGAGACATGACTTCCGAGACCAGTATCTCGTATGGATCAGTCGTCTCACGTCGGGGAAGTTCACGTCCGTGTTCGTCGTATCGGGACAGGATGAGGGTCTGGATCTGGCTTATTTTGGAAGGATCTATCATTGCGCAATACATGGTACAAAGAATACTCTTCTGTAACTTTCTGAAAAAGTATTGCAATGCAAACATGGTTTGGCTATAGATGCTGTCACTATCTGGGGGCCAGTAGCTCAGTTGGTAGAGCAGAAGACTCTTAATCTTTTGGTCGTGGGTTCGAGCCCCGCCTGGCCTAGATCGTAACAATAATATCAAACATAGCATCAGACCTCCATCCCTCGTTGGGTGGGGGTTTTGACTTTCTCCAAAAAATCTCTTGACATCGTCATTTACATTCTTATGATTTGTGGTACACTAAAATAAATAAGGTCTATGAAGATTGAAAAATTCCAACAAAGATTGCAAAAGTATGAGGGCAAGAAGGAAGTGCCAGCTGGATTCCTCTTAGAAACGAAAATGATTCTGGAGAAGGCTCAAAAGGCCATTAGGAGTTCAGAAGGAATTCAAAAACCCCTACAAACCCTTATTAGAAGGATTCGGCTCTTTCTTAGTAGGGTGGAGAAGGTGGTAGCAAGCCATGTGTCTCACCAATTAAAAAACTTTTGTACCGAACATCACATTAAAACGGTGTTAGTTATAGATGGTAACTACCGACCCAAATATGTTAGATACATGGGAAGGTAAAAAAGAAATCATATTGTATAAAGGAGGCAAACTATGGAGGCCTCTTTTTCTATTGACTCAATATTTTTTATATGTATATTATATATATTGTAATATATTTATTAGAGAAAATATTATGGCTAGTTTGTCTCTCTCTTATGATCAGAAAGAAGAAATCAGAACAAGATCAGAAAGATCAACACTACTGGATACTTTTATTGATCAAATTTATTCATTATTACATGAACAAAAAAAGTGAAACAAACTTAGCAATATTAGTAAGGAGATACTGAATACATCGATTATTGTCGACTTGCATATTGATCACTATCTCAAATATGGAAAGAAGAAGATGTCGCATCATCTCAATGTGTTGAGCGGGCTACCGCCATGACTTCATATAAAAAACTATGAAGCACTCATTCATTTTTGTCAAATACACTGATTCTTTCCGCTAATCAACAAGATATACTTATGAGAGGAGGAAATTACCAATAAAGATCTCATTAAAATCAATGATCTACAACAATTAAACGCACTCTTCATATATCTTGTCTGACAAAATCAATTCAGTATTCCTATATTTTCAGAAATATCTAAAATTTTCAATGATATAGATACGATTCTCACATCTGATTATGAACCAAATGACCTCATAGAAATCACCAATATCGTACAAGAACTTGCTAAAGTAAGACAATACCATGATTATACCTTTGGAGCTCGCTCACAAAGAAATAGTGTCTGATGAACACTGAGTGAAAAACTTGCTATAGAAGTTGCATCAAGACTGGAGAATGAAGTAAGAGAAAAACTTGGTATGCCAACTACCTATATGAAGCTTGCAAGTTATGCAGAAGATGTTAATGAAAAGACTGATCTTACATGGACAATATATGATGGCATAGAATACAGGAATATTCCTGTACAACTCACCATAGCTTGAAAAACATGAGCTCTACCAGATAAAATTAGGTCAGTGGAAAATTTTCTTATGAAAAATAAACATAATATTTCTTATCCATTTTACTTCTCTGTCATTCATGGTCCATTTAAGGAAAAAATAGCAAGTGGTCTCACTCAAATATACACTCAATGGAAAAAAGATAAATCCATGAGGGAAATGTGATCACCGTCGAATGGATTTCCTTATTTTATAGATATTATTGAGCCACAATATAGTGTATCTGCTAAAACTAATTATATTATGCTACATATCATCCAGCATATCATCCAAACCAATGATCTTGTGGGTGGCCTTTCTCGTATGCCAACATCCAACGCCATCAAAAATCTAGAAACTACCATCAAAAACGAAATACAAAAACTTATCGAAGAGAAATCAAAAATAAAAATTGATCTTGTAAAAATACAAAATATAAATATCGATCATATCAATGTAACAATCCTATCAACACAAGACGCCAACACACAGAATAAGGCAAAAATAATTTGTAAGGTTTCACTTTCATACTCATATAGAAAGACGCATCATGGTAATATTATAGTTTATATATAAACTATATCAACTTCTTGCATCTCCTCCCCATTTTCCCTAGACTGGTGATAGTTTTCATATTTGCATTATTTTTCTATGTATCTGGACAGACTATCAGCACTACAACAGCACTTGGACTATCTCCACACAAAGATACCCCACACTCCCCTGTATCTCGTGGGTGGATGTGTGCGTGACCTGCTCCTAGGGAGTACCGACTCCCCGACGGATATCGATGTCACTGCTCCTGGAGAACCGGAGACTATTCGCAACCATATCAACTATCAGGAAAAGAAGTCTGATTTCTCATTTTTCTATACAGAAAAGTTTGGGACGATGACCATAATACCGAAAAAGGGTGAGAAAGGGTGAGAAAGGTCAATAAAGGGTGAGAAAGGATCTGAGGGTCCTCTCTGAACCTCTCTAAACCTCTCTGAACCTCTCTGAACCTTGCAGTATGAACTCACTCCTCTCCGTACTGAGTGAGGCTATGCTGATAAGCGTCATCCTGATGAGATCCGTCGATCATCTGATCTTGTGTTGGATAGTCAGAGAAGAGATTTTACCATCAATGCGATGTACTACACCAGTGTCATATTTTCGCAGATAAAGACAGAAAAAGACAAAAAGACAAAAAGCAAAGAAGAGCTCGAAACTAGTAACTCGGAACTAGTCACTCTCACCAAACAACTCGACAAACAAGGCATCGCATATAATGCTGATAACCATGTGCTTATCATCCAGTCACCAGATCTTATCAGTCAGTCGTTCCCTGAGTGAAAACCTGATCTGACGTATCTGTTTGCTCTTGTGAAGAGTCTGAGTCCTGACTTCCAACCGCGTCAGCTAGGGATTTTGATAGATCCTGCGAAGTGATGGTCGGATCTACTCAATCAGAAGATCAGATGTGTAGGCGATGCAGATGATAGGATCAATGAAGATGCACTGAGGATCATCAGAGCATTGAGATTTGTCATACAACTCAATCAAAAGGGCAATAAAGGGTGAGAAAGGGCAATAAAGGGTGAGAAAGGATATGAGAATTCTCTATGAACCTCTATGAACCTCTATGAACCTCTATGAACCTTTGACTACGACAAATCCACCCGACTTGCACTCCAAAAACGATATTTTCAGATCCAACATGTAGCCAAAGAACGCATTTTGCAAGAAATTATGAAAGTCTTGGCGACGGATAATTTTTTCTGATTCGTGGCGCTGTGCGATGAGATCAATATTTTGCAATACCTCTTCCCTGCGGTGACCAGGATCAAGCATCAAGATCAGCCGGTGCGTTATCATCCCTTCGATACCTATACTCACACACTCCTCGTCCTCTACTCACTAGAAAAGATCAATAACAATCCTCTTCTCAAACTCGCTGCACTCTATCACGATGTCGGCAAACGCGAACAGTACGATATGCAACGTATCAAGATGTCGATCGATGATGGACGCAACATGTATGGCAGTCGGATCAATCACACGATCTGCGGCGCTGATCACACTCGTCAGGATATGGCTGCTCTCGGTCTTGGTCGCAAGCAAGTAGATGAAATCACTCGATATGTCGCTATGCATATGAAACCCGGAGAAATACTCTTCTCTCGTCCTGACAAACGAAAACATAAACTCAGACTCCTTCTGAGTGAGGCGTGATATGATCGTGTCCGCAATCTTCTGGATCTGACGCTCGCAGATAGACGTGGTCAGTATAACCCACTCCAGTCTTCTGATGAGGACGGTGTTTGGCGTCTGATAGAGCTTTTGGATGAGTTGAATGAAGAGGAGGGTCAGTTTACGCTCAAGCAACTTGCGGTCAATGGTACTGATATCATGGAGGAATTCGATGTACCAGCATGACCAGAAATCAAGAATCTCTTGCAACAGGCAGTGGAACGAGTACTACAAGATATTTCGTCAAGAAATACCAAGAAAAAAATACTCAACTATTTGTGTAAATAAACAATATTTACTACTCTGTCTAGACGCTGCATGATTGTAGATTTTATCAATAGCCTCACTGCTACAAGCGGAACTGCGATTACTTTCGCAGGACTTTTAGCATATGTGATAGCGCAAGGTATTAAAACCATACTTGATGTGAAAAAAAAGTGACACTTTGAGCGAAATGATCTGTTTGATGGTGGTGGCATGCCCAGTTCACATACAGCAGTTGTCGTAGCTGTTGCATGTATGGTTGGGTGGACCGATGGTTTAGATTCACATGTGTTTGCTCTTTCTTTAGTACTAGCTGCTATTGTTATATATGATGCTCTCAATATCCGTTATTATGCCTGAGAACAAGCGAGAATATTGAATACTATCACTGCCAAGCTGAGTAAACATCATACTGACATCTCCCCTACCAAGTTTAAACACCCGCTTGGACACACTATACCAGAAGTGCTTATGGGCAGTATAGTTGGTGTTATTAGTGCTGTTATAGGATACAATATCCATCTACGAATTATTGAACTGTTGCAGCACTGGTATAGAGCATAATCATACTATAGTAGCTGAATAATCCCATGAATACCGTGAATACCAAATGCGAGTGGTATATATATAATAGCTTTTCCTATTATAGCGGCAGTTAACAATTGTGGTCGTGAAACGCGCCTATGTGCGTATCAAACAGTTATTACGTCTGGTATGGGTCACGATACCCCAACTATAAGAAACAAGAAAAATACCCGATCTTTTTTAATGGTATTGGGATCGATAGTTTTTTTGATCCAATGAGGTATATTATAGGTAGTAGTATGTTTTGATCTTATTATTTTAAGAATATAATTATTAACTATCAAAACAGACATAATTCACATTACTCCTCCAATAATACCATAAATCGCTACTATTCGCGGATTATATCATTTCACCACACCCAATCACACCATTCCTGCTGGTACGAAAAACACCGGCAACCAGCTTGATGCTATTGCCGAACCTATAAGAGGTATAATATATGATACTGGGTACATATCTCATGTGCTATAAAAACTACGTACTTCTTTATATAATTTTGTATATTCTGTATATATAATACAGTTCTACGTCATCTGTGATGAGAAACTAATTACCTCTTGCTCGATCTGATGTGTTCTCATATCTACCTGATTGTCTACTACAGCGATATTTTCGTCTTCTAGTAGCTGTATCTGACGCAATCATTTCTCACCCAACTTGAGTGTGGTGATCTCGCCTTTGCGATTGACGACACGTCGTCGAGGCAGCTGTCCTCGCTCACTCTCATCCATACCCGAGAGCTGTCGGCCTACGAGTTGGGCAGAGATATGTTTGTCCAGTAGAGCCGTCACGACTTGTGCGATCTGCCCATATGATGCCACACGCCCACGAGGGATGCGGTTGACGACGGTAATGATAACTTCTTTCGTATTCATACGTATAAGATAAAAAATCAAAAATCAGATGTACTTTCACATATCACTTGTCTATGGTATCATTATATGCAAGTGTACGCACTGTTGCAAGATTTGTTTCTCATGATATAATCGATGATCCTCTGACTTGCGCCCATGGATGGCGTCACCAATCTTCCGTATCGCATGATCGTGCAGCGTGTTTTTCAGCAATATAATCAAAGCCCGAATCAGACACTCTGGACGTGGACCGAGTTTATGAACGCTGATGGCTACATGGTCCAGCCCCATCGTCTGGCACATCATTTCATCCATAGTGATCAGGAAAAGAACTTGATTGTGCAAATATATGGATGAACTCGCGAGACACTCGTCTCTACAGCGATTGATTTGGATAGGAAATATGGCAGTCATATCGCTGGGATAGAAATCAATATCGGCTGTCCTTCTCCTCGTGTGATGGCATGTGGTGGTGGTTCGGCACTGATGCGTGACTATGATTATCTACGCTCGATCGTAGAAGAAATCAGTGAATCAATACAACTTCCCCTCAGCCTCAAAGTCAGGACGTGACTTCGCAATGAGGACAAATCAGAGTGGTTTGACACCCTCGTGGGTCTGACTCCTTTTTGCAAGATGATCACTATCCATGGCAGGACATTCTCCATGGGACATAGCGGAGAAAATGATCGAGACTATATCCAGAGATTTAGAGAAGCTGTCAGCGAGCAGTGTCTCGTCATCGGAAATGGAGGCATCACTCACTATGATGATATGCAAGGAAAACATATAGATGGCTACATGGTCGGTCAGGCAGCTATCGGTGATCCGCGAATTTTCACCCCTCACGAACCTACGCCACAGGATCGCTACGATATCATCATGGAGCATATGCATCTCCTGCTCGCTTATGAGTATTGGAAAGAGAAGAACATCCCTGACACCTACGAAGATCCTGCTACACTTCACAATAAGACGCTCCTTCACGCTCGGAAAAAAGGCGGAGATATCGGTGATGATACTCGCCATGAGGTAAGCGAATTGCAACTACACGATTTCGTCATGATGATGCCGACGATGGCAGAGCTTGATGATATAGCGAATAACCTGGGTAATTATGTGGATTTCGATCGCGAGCATCAGGGTCTCGTAGAATTTCGCAAATATCTGTTTAACTATATCGCTGGACTTCCTGAGTCGAAGGAACTCAAAAAGTCTCTTGCGAGGACCAAAGAATACCATATGATGAGAAGAGAGATTGATGGGTTTTTTAGTGGGATGTCATAAAAATATGCCTAAAAAAGAACAACATGAGTTCTATAAAAAATTAGCAGAATTACTGTTAAAATCCTACAACGCGATTGATTTGTATTTTAATCACCCAACTCATTCAATTCCACCATTTTTGAAAGAAAAATACCAACTCATAAAAAACATTGATCCAAACAACATTATCATTAAACAATCATCCCACAATAGTATTTCGTGATTGAGAAAAAAGCTAAAATGAGATCCAAAATGTTTAAAAATATTTCTCTCATCTATTAATACGAATTATCGGTATTGTCTTGAATATATAGAAAAGATACTATGACAAAATCCTTATGGATGTGACTTTACTATATGAGCCATTAATAATGATTTTTTACTATATACATTAAATTCTAGCAATAAGTATATTAGTTTCCCCTATATACAAAATTGTTATATACCTTGAATTATTAGCCAAACAGTACATCATTATCTTGATCTTTTCTACCAACAATCTTTCTCCATTCTAGAAATGCTAGACATAGTAAAATGAGTAAATGAGTGAGATTTAGTGTGGAGTGATTTATCCGTATCTTGATGAAATCTTAAAGATTATGGATACAAAAATAGGGGGAGGTGATTTCATAAACTCAAGAGCATAGAAACAGACTACATGCTTAATAATATAAAGAAAACTATACTATACTGACAATTCAAATGATCACACACTTATAAAGATCTAAGGAATCTGTGAACTCATAAAATACATACTTGGATGCTTTTTGACACAGATTACCAATGATATAATACTAGGTCTATTACCCTAAGTAATAAGATTTGAAAACTTAAGTGACTTATTGATAGTTTTCTTGTAGACAGAGATAAGTACGATCATTTCAACAACATGGAGACAAATGAATGGATAGAAACATGTATTACATATATTCAAACTAGAAATAATATCTTTGATTTGAATAGCATTATTTCAATCCATGGGTATGGTTCCATTGTGAATAATATTGATGAATTATGATCCATAAGGCTACATTTATCTATTATTGATGATATAGGTAATATATTTATCTATCTCGATCAGCTCAAAAAGAAAATTGATAACATTTACTCAAACTTGCAAATCTAAAATATTAACCCATGTCCTACGAACACTTCACGCACACCGCCGAAACGAACACCCTGGGTCTGACCAAGGATATTTTCTTGGTGGATATGAAGTCGGAACCTACTGGATACTACAGTCAACTCATGCAGGATGGTATCGCCAAGATGCTCCGACAGGGCAAACGTGTCCTCATCATCCACAACGCCTCCTGATACGCCAAATGACTCCTGTGTCAAAGCTGTGGTTATCAGCCCCAGTGCGATCACTGCGATATCGGTATCGCCTACTACCAAGATCAGGATGGACGTGATTTTGGTCTGTGTCATATTTGCAAAAGAGAATACCCCATCCCGACCCAGTGTCCGTCCTGCCACCGTGGTGAACTTCGTCCCTACGGACTGGGTATCGATCAGCTGACCGAACGAGTAGAAAACATGTATAGTATGAAGTCTCTCATCGTCCGCTCTGATACCGCCAATTCTCTTCCTAAGGTTCGTAAAATCATGGAAGAAGTAGGCAATCATCAGCTCATCATCGCTACTTCACTGGCGAGACACTGGCCCGATGATGTTCCGCTCGATTTGGTAGTCATCACGAGTGCGGATGGAGGTCTAGGGCTTCCGCAGTACACCGCTCCGTCTGATACGTTTTATAGACTCTATGATAGTTTCAGATATCTACCTGCGACGAATTTTGTCGTCCAGACGCACAATATGGACCATCACGTGATCAGGTCTGCATGTAGGTTGGATGAGGTATGATTTCTCGAGCAGGATGATGCATTTCGCCAGGCACACCTCTACCCTCCTCATGGACAGATCGCCGTCATCCAGTACAAGAGCGAAATCGAAGCCAAAGTCTTCTCCACGACCAACAAACTCTACCAAGAGATCCAGTACCTCCTCCAGTCTCCTGGGGAAAAACTACGATCAGACGATATCGACGTCTACGCTACGCCCCCACTCATCTACAAAATGTATGATAAGTACCGCTACCATATCATCCTCAAAGGAAGCAATATCAGACCACTCCTTGACCATGTCTATGAAAACCTAAAACTCACTCAGAGATGATTCCAAGTCGATTGGATGGCGAGAGAGGTGGGGTAAAATGTATCATTAACAAAAAAGACTATCACAATTAACTGACTCAACATATAACTTTTTCCTAAAAGATTATTCCTTCCTACTTGATACTTTCTCACCTGGAATCATATCTTCAAGTAGTGCTATAATTTCCTTGTGGTGAGTAATTTTATTCTGTATCGCGGTTACCAGCTGTGTGCGAATAAGTCATTTGCTAATTTCTAATGGTACATTCTGTGTAAATAGTTCAGCTATGGCTCTACCACATGCTTCGGAGAATATATCATCAAATTCATATTGCATACGGATTTGATCTAACTCCTCTTGAGTGCCCATGAAAAAAACATCTTTCTCATCTTGTGGTTCTATACCCAGTGTTATTCATCTTACCGTTCCTATGTTGATTTTAGTTTTTTGTGGCATCTGTAACAATACAATATAGTAAATTTTTAGTCTACTCATTACAAAAAGGAACTCAAGATCTTTTTTGACTTTTCTCTATTTTGTGATTTCTTTATCTTAAGTTGACTATGCCCAAGAATAACTGAATTGTGAAGCATCGGACCATTATGCTTTGGGCATATATCCGTCCCCATCACCTCATTCCTCATTATCCAATCTTTTTGCATATGCCAAATATTGTTTCGCTCTATCTCACTCCCTCAAAGCTGCATATATTTCTGCACCTAAGCGATAAATTTTCGCCCTTGTGTCATTATCAATATCTGTCGTATCTATAGCTTCTAATTGAATGAGTACTTTTTCTGCTTTTTTGTATGTTCCCATATCACATAATATACAGCACTTGTGATATAGTAAATATTGGTCACCAGGGAAAAACGCCAATGCATATTCTATAAAATCATCTCTCTCCTGCATTCTACCTCACTCGGGGTCATCGACTCTCATCTCGTAGAGTTGTATCATATCATCTATATCCATATATTCACCCTGCTGATATATACTCCATAAGTCAGCAAAATCATCAGTTGTATTGTCCTCATCTCACTCTGGAACATAAAATTCCAGGATAATAGCTATAATATCTTCCCTGAAAGTATCGATGTATTTAAGAATTCATTTTGGTGGACAATCCTTTTCGCTGTAATAATGATATAACGCATCATAAAGTTCTCTCGATAAGATATTTTCTCCATTTGATAAGATGGATTGGTAGATATCTAAAATACTTTTTATATCATCGTGCTCATTCATCTTCTTTAGTATAAAAAACTAAATAATCTTCGTGGTAAAATGAAAATAACTAATTTCTACATAAAGTCAATTATTTATGAACTGAATTCTATTTCAAAATAGCACACTAGCATAAATCTCTTAATAGGAGTATAATCTATAGGATTTATACTCTATGTACTAGGTTATTATGAAACACTTAAGCTATGAGGAATGTGTACATATCGAAGTATTGGTAGGTGAAGGTTATTCTCATAGACGTATTGGAACAGTCCTATGAAGAAGTAATGGAAGTATTTCTCGTGAAATAAGAGAATATAGTATGAATGGAATCTATATTGCATCACTTGCATACCTCAAAAGAACCATAAAGAGACAGTTATGCAATAGTCTTATGCGCTGTAGAATAGACGAGTGAAGTGATCTAGCACAGTATACAATAGACAAGATGAAGCTCTATTGGTCACCAGAACAAATAGCAGGAAGGTGGAAGAAAGAGACATGAGAAACTATTTCAAAGGACACTATCTATAGGTACATTAAGATACATCATCCAAAGTTAGTACCTCAATATTTCAGAAGAAAATGAAGAAAATATAAGTATAACAAAGAACCCTGTGATTATATCTATAACCGTATTAGTATTCATGAGAGGCCAGACATAGTGAAGAATAAAGAAAGAATAGGCGATCGAGAATGAGATACAGTTATAGGAAAATGAAGAACATGAGGTTTTGTGACTCTCAATGAAAGGAAGAGTGGTTATGTGCTAGCTGGGGTCATTAAGAAAAAGAAAGCGCAAGAGGTGTTATATGTGATGGAAAAGTTATTCAATGAGGTATCTGAAGGTATAAGAAAAACCCTCACCTTAGACAACGGCAGAGAGTTTTCTGAGCATTATATGTTGAAGCCATTGTGCGGGTTAGACACATACTTTGCAGACCCATGATCACCCTGACAAAGATGAGCAAATGAGAATACAAATGGCTTACTGAGACAATTCTATCCAAAACGTATGAGTCTTGCAAATATTCAGCAAGAACACCTTGAATACTATGTAAGTCTCCTTAACAATAGACCAAGAAAAAGATTGGGTTATGCTACTCCAATAGAGGTTCTTGCTGAATATAATGAGTGTGTGGATTTGAATTAGAATCTAGTTGAAATGTGTTTCTATCACACTATACCATATCACATATCTCCCCTACTGGCAACTCAAAGCATACCACTACAACGTCAAAATATGCCTTATCGGGGAAAGTAGATATACTCTTCAGTATGTATTTTGCATCACTACTCTCCATGGCTCAAACCAACCAGCTTATCAATACAGATTTTCGCACCATCGTCAGTGACGGTGGCACTGTCCCTTATCCAGTAGGTGGTACTACCACTCCCCTTGCGCGTGATGAGCAGTCTGCTCCTGCAGGGATTTTTGGTCAGATACAGCAGAGTGTCGAAGCGATGGTGAAAGGGAAGGAAACGACAGAAGATGTAGAAAAAGGAAAAGAGGTAAAAAAAGAGGAAACTATAGACCAACAACCAAAAACTACTAACCAATCCCACAATATCTTCGAATCCATCGCGATGAAACTACTACACATGGATCCAGCAGGAAGTACGTGAGGTGAGTCTACTAAATCTTCGCTCAGTAAACCAGAAGAACTGCCTGATAATCCCGATATTCAGAACAAAGAACTCAGAGAGCAAGTCCAATATCTGCTCAATCTCCCTGATGATGAATACAGTGACAAAAAACTTACCAGTAAACTCAGATCATATATCAAAACTGCCGATGATGAGTACAATAAAACCATCACAACCTACAAATCTCACCTCGCTCCATCATACTGGCAGCATGGTCCCAGAAGTTTCAATATCTCAGGACTGATAGGTAAGACGTACTATACTAACTCCTACCCATCCTATATGGATACACTCTGGACGAGAGATATCCTCGATTTCCATGGGAAGTGGGATCTCAGCTTCTATCTCTATCCGTCTGATGATAGCCAGATCCAGTCAATGCTCAAACGCCGCGCTACTCAGCTCAAAGCTGAGATCAATGAAGCGATCCGCAAGGGACAGACCATGGACACTGAACTCCAGCTCCAATACCAAGATGTCGATACCATCAGACAAAAACTCGCCACTCACGAAGAGAGGTATTTCGAGACGGGCATGTATCTCTCGCTCTACGATGATGATGAAGAAAAACTCAAAGAAAACGGCCGCAAACTCGAACAAAAAGTAAGCTGACTCGGTCTACGTATCAAGCCCTCTACGATGCGTATGGATGAGGGTTTTGAGTCTAATCTCCCACTAGCAATCGATAACTTGGGTATCACGAGAAGTACGATCACCAGTAGTATGGCAGGATCATTTCCGTTTATCAGTCAGGATATCATCCATGATACAGGGATACTTTATGGAGTCAATCTCCACACAGGAGGACTCGTTATCTTCGATAGATTTCGCAAAGGATTGCCCAATATGAACAGTGTCGTCCTAGCGACATCCGGTGCCGGTAAATCGTTTACGGTCAAGCTCGAAATCCTGAGATATCTCCTCATGGGTATCGACATCATCGTCATCGACCCAGAAAACGAATACAAATCACTCATCGATAAAGTTGGCGGGACCTATATCAATATAGCTACCAATTCACAGCAATATATCAATCCTTTTGATCTGCCACCAGCGATCGAGGACGTCGAATATGGAGAAGGAGATATTCTTCGTAGTCATATTATGAATATTTTGGGTCTGATGAAGATTTTGGTCGGAGAAATGTCTGCACAGGAGGAAGCGATCCTCGATAAAGCACTTCAAAATGTCTATGCACTCAAGGGTATCGATTTCTCCACGACTGACTACTCCGACAAACAACCACCGATGATGGAAGATCTCCTCCAGGTACTCCAAGGGATGGAGGGCGGTGAAGACCTCTCGCTCAAAATCAGCAAGTATGTGACAGGAACCTTTGGGAAGATTTTCAATAATGAGACCAATGTCGATCTCAACTCACAGCTCACTGTCTTCTCAATCAGAGATTTGGAAGATGCACTCAAAACACCTGCAATGTTCAATGTCTTGAACTATATCTGGACCAAGATCAGATCACACAAAAAACCTCGTCTCATCATCTGTGACGAAGCGTGGATCATGCTTCAGCATGACATCTCGGCAAACTTCCTCTTCGGTCTGACCAAGAGAGCGAGAAAATACGGTGCAGGTATTACGACTATCTCACAGGATATCGAAGATCTCGTCAGGAGTCCCTACGGTAAGCCAATCATATCGAACTCTGCGATGCAAATACTGCTGAAACAGTCAACATCCAGCATCAAGGCACTGAGTGAAATCGTTGGACTTTCGGAGGCAGAAAAACAACGTCTAGTAGCATCCAATATTGGAGAAGGTCTGATCTTCACCGGTGATCAGCATGTAGCGATCAAAATATTAGCATCACCAGAAGAAGAACAATTCATCACGACAGATGTGGGATCTACATAGTAGCATAATGGTAAAAAGTGGTAGCAAATAGTAGCAATAGTGAAAAGTCCTCTATAATCCTTCATCACCCTTTATTATCCTTTATCGACCTTTATATCATGCCAGCAAGATTATTGCGACAATATGCAGCAGTCTTCTTCTTTGCGCCACTCGTACAACTCCGCTTGGGTGGGCGTGATTTTGGGCTATCAGAAGGAGATCAAAATGCTATCAGACACAGTATACGTCGAGGCTACATTACGTTCGCTTTGGGTATATCGTTTCTGATCGTGAGTGGCGTGATGATGTTCGCACCATATGAGTGGCTGACACGGCTCTATCGAGGTCTCATGGGAACTACACTGCTCAGTCTCGTCATCGGTATCTGGCGTATCCATCATCCCAACGAGCAGTACATCAGTGGGCAAACTACCATCATCACCAATCATATGCTGACTGCATTTATCCCTGGGTACAATCGATATCTCTGGTACACTCAGCAGGATCCACACCATCCATATCGATGGCTCAAAGAATCCATCCTCTGGCGATACGTGATTATGGTTTGTCTTATCATTCCTCCAGTCAACAGTATAGGACTCCTGGTGCTGGTTATCATGATCCTCAGGCTGATAATTCTCGCTGCAGGCTATGATATCCTCACACCAAAAGTAAAACACGCTATCAATCTCCTCTTCACTATCCATGTCGATGAGCTCTGAGCATATGTCAGCGCAGGAATCGAGAAACTCTGGAACAAAAGTTCATATCAGACCCTCATCGCTTCCTATAAGCACTATTATCGTCGTCAATTACCCACCGTTGTCAAAGAGCGACAGATAAGTGATATACTAAGCTATGCAATCCATGACATCCTCCTACTCCTACTCCTCTGACGAGGATGGCAAGCATGGCAAGATAGCGTCACTGCTCCACTTGTCTTTCGGTGAGTAGGTCTACTAATCGTCTACTATATCATCCGTTGGCGTCATGGTGGACTTGGTCCAGTACCTCTCATACAGCCGGTAGTGGAAGAAATAGTACAAAAATTAGAAAAAGTAAAAAAAGTAAAAAATGCAGAAGATACAGAAGATACAGAAAAGGTAACAAACACAACAGAAGTAACAAGTAACAAATAGTCGATACTGCATTCCCATCATCTTATCATTCTAACTTCTTATACTTATGAAAAAAATCCTCCTTACTGTCATAGGACTCGCTGGACTTGTCGTCGCAGGTCAGACGATGGCGCAGTCTGCTCCTGACCTTCTCTTGGCACAAGATACTAATTTTAGTACTCTAGAGGAGACTATACAGCCCATAGAAGAATATCTCGATGTTGGTATCACCTCAAGAGGAGCAACCGGTTTGAGGGATTTTGTTATCAACACTTTTTATGATGTGGGGTTTCCATTCATCTTTGCTGTGGGGCTTCTAATGGCGGTATTGGGGATTGTCAAACTGCTCTTTTCTGATAAGGAGGAAGAAAGATCTAAGGCGCTTAAGATTATCCTTTGGTGAGTGATTGGTATTATTTTGATTGTAAGTGCGAGATACATCACCTATACTGTCTTGTGAGAGACTGGTGATGGATGAATACTCTTCTGGAATCAATGAGAGGTATCCGGTATTTTTGTAGCTCAAGATCTTTATGATAGACTTATCATGCCATTCATTAGGATTTGATTTATGCTGATGGTAGGTGTTTTGTTCGTAGTGCTTCTGGTTCGTGTATTTGGCTTCCTTTTTAAGCCTTCAGAAGACAATGGCAAACAAAGTCTTGCTATCATCGGATGGAATGCTCTCGGCATACTGGTTATCATTGGCGCAAAATTTGTCGTAGAGCTTATCTATGGGAAAAAGGAAGATATCGTCAATCAAAATGCCACACAACTCAACGAAATCGGTACTGCTATCTTTTCTGCGGATGCTGCAGCTTGATCATTATGACTTTTCTACGCTATCATCAACTGGGTCGTGGGTCTGACATCACTCATAATCCTCGTCATCATCATCTGGCAAGCATACCAACTCCTGACGAATCCAGAAGACGAATCCAAACTCGCCAAAGTTGGTAAAAGTCTGATGTATATTTTTATCGGTATCGTGATTATTGGACTGGCATATGTGATAGCAAACGTTGTCCTCGTGCAGTAAATCCCTTCCATCAGTATAATCAAAAAAAACCTCCAGACTACTGTGTCCGTGAGGTTTTCTTGTGATATAAGAAATGATTATTTGCGGCCGAAGAACATATTCATAAGAACGATAGCAACCAAGAGGAGGAGGATGCCCCATACAACATCTGCCAGACTCACTAGTGCCCATATCAGTACGATGGCGCCGACAAAGAACACTACTCGATCTTTACCTGTAGCAGTTTTAAACTTTGACATAATCATATCTCGATATCCATTTATCTGATCTTCATCAATGACCTTATCTACCAAATCCTCGACTGATTTCTTTCCTTCATTAAGGAGTTCTTTTGCTTTCTCCCCTGCTTTGTGTGCAACATTTTTTGCATCTTCAGTCACATCTTCTACTGTATTTCATACAGTTTCTGCTGCTTTTTTAGCAGTTGTTTTTACTTTCTTTGCCGTATCTTCAGCTTTCTTCTTGGTAGTAGAGGTTTTTTTTGTAGGCATCGTCAATAAATACAGTATAATAAAAATATGATAGATACTATAGAGACTATATTCTACGTTGCAAGATAGCACATCATAAATACCATGACATTTATATTTTTTATGATACGAAAAAGAGATTGTATTTGCTAGCGTGATCCTTATTACGGTCTTGCTCACATACGATAGTACTCACTCTCTGAGTGAGAGGAAAGTCCTGGCATCATAACTATGGTAGCAGCTCACGGCTGCTGCATCTTCTCGATTAGGAGGGTAAACGACAGTGCCACAGAGACTATACTCGTCCACTTCGGTGCGACCAAAGGTGAAATGCAGAGGTGAACTATCTCAATGATAGGGCTACTCTTCCTGAGTCTGATAGACTTCAGACCAGTGGTAAACCGTACCTGATGCAAGCGTCTCTCCTTCAAGTAGAGCGTGCACGATAGTGCTACAAGCACTCATAGACAAATTCTATCTACGACAGAACCAGGCTTATGTATGTGAGTAATAAAAGGTAATCAGACCATATCATAGAAATTATACTTGTCGAGTAAGCAGATGCTGTGCGTGTCTGTTTTTTGCTTTATACGAAGAGATTCGATATCATTAGGTGGTAGTATTTTATCTCTTTTCTGATCACGTGATCATGGATAGAAAACCCAAACTATATGGCGCTTTTCAGCTTTTACTTTGGATCAGTATTCTACTTGTGATAGCTGCAGGTACCTTATGGTTTCTCAACTATCGCTTGGATGCTTCTGTCGCAACTGCCAAAGAAGAAGCTACTCAAGCACAGAATGAACTTACTGCGCTAGAAAACACTGCACAATATCAGAAGATCTCTTTCGCACAAGAACTCTACCAAGAAGCGAAAGATTTGCCATGGTCAGAGCATATTACTGCACTGATCGAAGTATTGCAGAGTGTGCAGAATATCAATAGTACCAACGGTACGATTGAACTGTATGATTTTACCGTCAACCTTGATAGTATCGAAATCAGTGGGAGAACATCGAGCCTTGCACTCCTCTACTATCCCAAAAGTGATACAAGAGAAGGTCTGATTAGTGCTGTCTCCGAATTGCCATTTTTGGATGATATCCGTATCCAAACTTACCTCAAAGCAGATGATATGTATGAATTTACTTTGTATGCTACTATAATCCTCGATGAAGCTACTCAACAACAATAGTCAGACACCTGACAACGTCACTCCTACCAATGGAGATGATAATCTTGGATCACTGCAATCTTCGCTTATGGAAGGTGTTTCTCCTGCGGCTGTACCAGAAGCATCCACCACTACGGCTGCACAGAATGAGCAGTCACTCATCCAGAAGCTTCTCCAAGAAAAACAAGCCAATACCCAAAAGGTGAGCAAAATAGACGCTCTTAATAATGGTCAAATGCGCTCGCTATCTGCATCAGAAGTCGCTAACATGAGATATAAATTTTTCACTCTTGCCCTACTTATCTTCGCTATTATAGCGCGAACATCGTTTGTGCAACCAACGCTCAATACTTATGTGAATAATCGCCAATCACTGGCAGATGCACGCACTGTCACTGAAAAATCTACTGCCGCTATTGCTACAGCACAGTCGCTCAACTCATTTGCTGATGTTGTAGAACAAGAAGAAGAGTCGCTCACCACTTGTATCAATGCTGATAGTGATTGTGATGATGAAACCGCTCCGCTTCTCTCCTACATCAACAATCAGAACGCCGCTCGCAAACAAGCGCAATATTATCTCCAAATCGGAGATCTGTCTGATCCCAAGCTTTTGGTGGATGAAAAAAGTATCCTGACGAATATTGATCTTTTTTTACTACGTTTTGGTCCTGGTAATGTACCACAAAGGACAAATATAGGTGATATCGCAAGTATCGTCATCTCTGATCCTGTTCTCGTACAGGGCAAGATGTATAGTGTAGATATTGAACTTATTGTGAATTTCCCGAACAATGAATCACTCATCAACTTCCTCAATAATGCAGAAAATCGTATCATCTCCAATGATGCTATCGATCTCCCTCCCATCCTCTACAAAGTTCAAGAGGTTGGTTATGATATTACCAAGTATAACGAGTCACAAGATACTACCATCAAACTCACTGCCTACTATTACAAAGATGATACTACTACAAGATAATAAACAACAAATCTCAAGCATTACGCACTATTAAAAACTCTAACCTCTATCTTCTAACTTCTTCGATTATGGCTTTTACTGCATTGGATGGTCTTATTAGTGAGTTCAGTATGATTGGTGCAAAAAAATCTTTTGGCATGGCAGATAAGGTATTCTTTTTCAAGGAACTTAGCTATCTGCTCAAAGGATGAGTCTCTATCATCGATGCTATCAAAACACTCAATGAATCTACTACCAATTTGAAACTCCAGGAAATAACCCACTATATCTACAAATCACTTGATGAGGGTAAATCATTTACCTATGCGCTGAGTCGCTTGGGACACTATTTTCCTTGAGGAGATATTGCTATCATCAAAGCTGGTGAATCGTCAGGAAGACTTCCTCAGGTCTTAGCATCATTGGCGTCTGAATATAGTTTTTTGCATAAGACACAGAAAGAATATACAGGAGCTATGATGTATCCAGCAACACTTCTGACACTTAGTCTTGTTGCTGTTCTTGCTCTTTTTATCTTTATCTTGCCATGACTATTTAGTTTGGTAGAGTCATTTGATGCAACGAGTATTCCTTTTATGACTCGCATGCTGATGAATTTCTCGACGTTTCTCAGTCATAATGCTCTACGGATTGTGCTCGGTATCGTAGTGATAGTACTAATGATTAGTCTTGCTGTTTCTACCCCAAAATGAAAGGACACCATGTATAATATCATCATGGAACTGCCTGTCTTCGGTAAGATCACGAAAAACTATCAACTTATCAAATTTGCTAGATATATGAAACTGATGGTGGCATCAGGACTCAACTATGTTGATATCTTTCGCCTAGAAAAAGAAATTATGTCTGTTCCACTCTATCAAGAAATGACTGACCATGTCCTCCAGTGACTCCAGCAAGGTAAGACTATCTTCGATGGTATGGAAGATTACACTGATATCATCCCACGTGATGTGCTTGTGTTGCTTAAGGTCGGGGAAGAAACAGCCACACTCAAAGACTCGCTCGATAATATCGTTACCATGTATAGTGAAGATCTGGAAATACAAATTCGTAGTATGTCCAAGGTGATAGAACCAGTAATGATCGTAGTCATGGGTGGTGTGATTGGTCTTGTTGCTGTCTCTATCTTTGGTATCATCGGTAATGTTATGGATGCGCTACCATCGATGTAAAAAACTTTATATCCAATAAAAAGTATGGTATATGCTAAAAGTTTACATGAAGACTTCTTATGAATCCATGACTCCAAGGATACATTTTCACAAACTACAGATGAGATTCTAGAGACTAGCCTCCTTAATCCAAACATAGAATCATTCGGCTTACCAAAGCGTATCTGTATCTCACACATTAACAGCAATTACCCACAAAGCTATAGAGCTCAAGGATTACTTTTTGATGTCCTCGAAAAAAATAAACCATCATATCACGAATATCCATGTGATCTTCTTCTTTTCTCTAAAAATGAAAAGCTCCAAGGGAAAGATTTTAAAACAATGGCACAATGACACGATATCAGTGATGTCTATTGAAAAGAACTCTTCCCATGATATGACCTACTCAAGATAAATAAACTCAACAAAAGCTTATGATCTCATTTCCCTGACATATGAGCACAATCAATACAAAATCGATCGGACTTCATCCGAGATTTCATACAAAATCTCAGAAAGTATAATTGATATAAACCATTATGAAAAAATAATAAATGGCTCATGTGATATAATGAATGCTTTTCTTACGAGCCACTGAAGGTAGAATTTAAGGGCATATTTGGTAAATGAAAGCATATAAAAAAATATAGCAATACATATAATGTTCCCTATTATGAATCTATAAATGATTATTTTACTCAAGCCAGTGAACATCATGAAAACTCGTAACTGGCAACTCGTAACTCGTAATTGCCATCGCTCCTTTACCCTGATAGAAATCATCATTGTCCTCATTGTGACAAGTATCTTGATGATGATGACTGTGCGTATCGGGGGGAATCTGGTGCGTGATGTACAATCAAGGCAGCTTCGTGAATCACGAGTATCTGATGTGACTGCCGTCAGAGGAAGACTTTTGCTCTCTCGCTATGATCAGGGACAATCTATCGAACAGGTGGTGCTTGACTTTGATACTACAGGAATGACACAGACGATCTACTATATAGATGATACGACTGCTACTACGGTGTTTGGTTATACAGGTATGACACTCTCTCCTCTGACAGTTACTCTCATTCCTTATCAGCTCGCATGTGGTGAAAACATACAAGCGATAGCTGCTAGTGGCAATATCATCACACTCAGTTTCGATCGCAGTAACAAACAATACTGCTACGCTCTGACCCCAACTACGTGCACCTTTAGTCGTGTCGAATGTGTTGAATAATGTTTTACTCGTCTGATCTCCCTATGAAACAAGTGCGCTACCATGCTATGACACTGATCGAGATGCTGATTGCTATCGGTGTTTTTGCGGTGGGTGTACTGGCTGTGCTACAGTTGGTAGTAAACAATATCAAAACTGTCGATCATGTCTCCAAACACATGGATGCTACCATGCTCGCGACACAGGGACTGGAACTCATGTACGAGCTCAGAAATACCAATAGCTATAAAGAAGTAGAACGAGACTGTCTCCAGATCAAAGAACAGCTCACCGATGGAAGTGAAACTGCCTGTCAGACCAGAATCAGCGATGATATCGGTGTCGCTGTCATGATCGCTCCTGCGGGTCCAGAAAGTAATCGTTATCGATCAGTAACATCAGATACCATCAGTGATAACCCACTGGATGATTATCGTCTCTATCGTCATGTGAGTGGCACCACTCTCGCAAGAGTAGCAACACCAAACACTGCATCACATATTACACGGTTTGATCATGATGCGAATGGTGGAGATGAGACTCCGTATGCGAGATATGTCACATTCGAACAAGTATCGTGATATGATCCCACTATCGCTGTCAAAATCAACTCTCACGTTCTCATCGACCAGTGAGGCAAAGATCCCAAAGAAGTCGTCATCAGTAGCATTATCGGAAATATTGTAGAATAGGTTTTATCTCTTGATCTGTCGAAGTATGCGTCGCAAAGGATTTACGCTCGTCGAACTGCTCATCGTCATCGTCGTCTTCTCGATACTCGTGACGGTACTTTTCCGTACGTACAATACGATCATGCGACTTTCGGTCAGATCAGAATTTCAAAAAAACATCCAGACCGATGTTCTGTTCGTCAACCAGGTCATGCACAACCTCGCCGACACGTATACCATCGATTTCGAGGCGTATGGCGATGAAGAGATAGATAGCAATGGCGTGGTCCATACACTCAAACTCATAGAAATGAATGACCCAACTCATACAGTCACACTCTCCTATAATGAGGGATGCTATCAGTGACCGATCGACGATAGTAGTCTGGTCGAGGCTTTTGGAGATGAGTATGACTGTGCTCTCTTGTATCAAGAGACTCTCGGCGGTGTCATAGGAGAAGAAACCAGACTCACGGGACGTCAGACACTGGTAACGAATGTCGCACGACAACTCATCCCTTATCAGTCGAATTATCAGACCTTCGTCGAGGCAGCGAGTGCTAGTGGTCCTTATAGCAATCAAGATGTCTATCAGACTATCGCTTATCCTGGGTTTGTGATGTATTGGCGTGCGTATCACCAGGGCTATGGACTCAGATGAGTGACCAATGTCTCACAGGTGATTGAGTGGTTCTTTACTTTGACAGATAAGGCGCAACTCTAATGAAACAGCACAAATGAAACATCGTCTTAATGGTCCTTTTCATCCTGATCTCTGCATCAGCGTTTGCTTTGCTGATGATGCAGTATACACAGAGTATGTTCGATCATACACGCATGACCTACGACTATAACAAGGCATACTACCTCGCCAATGCTGGCGTGGAACTGGGTCTGGCAGATAGTTTGGAAGCAGAAGTCAATGGTGAAAAACTCAACTACGCCATCGGATACGAAAATACCTACACTGACTCCGATGGACAGTTTGGCTGCGACGATACGTCTGTCTGCTGACTTTCGGGTACGATCATCGCGAGAGACAGCCAACCTAATCTTCACACAAATAGTGCTGATACGACCACCGAATGTACATCAGACAATGCTTTCATGCTCTCGGGTGGCGCATCGCTTGCGTTCCCTCTCTTCGTCCTCGACGCGAATAAGGAAGTAGAATCAGGGATCGGCCAAAACAATAGCACAATCACGATCATTGGTGCTAATGGTAGCAGCGCGCCATCGCTCGATATCGGTGCGACTATACGCAATACGGATGGTAGCTTCGTCATAGCTACGCTCCCTGCGACGACCTCGTTTACTATCGGTCAGCTCAATCCTCAGCCATCAGGAAAATACGGCGAATACCTCGTCCTGATCAATAAGAATAGCTCAGACGTCTCCTTCTGCGTCCAGTCTACTAAAGAGCTCGCTCGTCAGCGAATCCGTGTCGATGGTCAGTGACATTGGAATGATTATGATATCTCCCTCTCTGCTGCCAAGAAAGTGACGCTTCCTGGATTCTTGTTCTCGACGTCGGTGGGGAGATAGGAAATCATGAGCAAACAATATGAGATCATCCCGCATCATGTGCGGGATTTTTTTATGATGTGGTGTTTTCTTTGGTCTGTTTGAACATATTGATCGCTCTCTCCCTGGTGAACTAATGATCGATGACAGGCTCGATGTGTGTGTCAAGACGAAGATTATTGCTGATAGATCTACTCATCCATCTCCCTGAATAAGGAGGAAACTAGGAGCTAGCTATAATGAGGAGAGCGATTATTGTACAGGGAAAAGTATGGTTTTTGATATTGTTTTCTCTCAAGAAAGTATGTATATATGCAATATACACTCATTTATTGCTTCTTGTTTCTCTATGTCTACCAAAGATCACGAACGCGCCGAACTCCACAAATCCATCTGGCAAATGGCCAATACAGCCAGAGGTTCCGTCGATGGGTGGGATTTTAAGCAATATGTATTGGGGATGTTGTTCTATCGCTTCATCAGTGAAAATCTCACCACATATATCAACGATCACGAGCCAGATGCAGATTTTGATTATGCACAACTTTCTGATGCTCAAGCAGAATATGGAAGAGCCGACACCGTCAAAGAAAAGGGATTTTTTATCCTGCCAAGTGAACTCTTCGTCAATGTAGTAAAAGGAGCCAAAAACGACCCCAATCTCAATGAAACCCTCTCCAAAGTCTTCAAACACATCGAGTCGTCTGCCAATGGGACAGCCAGTGAAGATGATATCAAAGGACTGTTTGATGATTTCAATGTCAATTCGAATAAACTCGGAAATACGGTCGAACAGAGAAACAAAAAACTCACCGAACTGCTTGATTCAGTAGCCAATCTTCCGCTGGGAAATTATAACGAAAACACCATCGACCTGTTTGGTGATGCCTACGAGTATCTCATGGGTATGTACGCATCGAGCGCAGGGAAATCTGGGGGAGAATTTTTTACCCCTCAGGAAGTCAGTGAACTGCTCGCAGAGATCACCACCGTCGGCAAAAAAGAAGTCAACAAAGTCTATGACCCCTGCTGTGGGTCAGGGTCACTCCTTCTCAAATTTGCCAAAGTACTCGGTAGAGAAAATGTCCGCCAATGATTCTATGGACAGGAGATCAATATCACGACCTATAACCTCTGTCGTATCAATATGTTTCTCCATGATATCAATTATGAAAAGTTTGATATTGCGCTGGGTGATACGCTCACGCATCCTGCACACTGGGATAATGAGCCGTTTGATGCGATCGTCTCCAATCCTCCCTACAGTATCAACTGGGAAGGAGACGCCAATCCACTCCTCATCAATGATCCTCGTTTCTCACCTGCAGGAGTCCTTGCTCCCAAATCCAAAGCAGATCTCGCGTTCACACTCCATATGCTCTCATGGCTCTCGACCAGTGGGACGGCTGCGATTGTCGAGTTTCCTGGTGTCCTCTATCGTGGAGGAGCTGAGGCGAAGATCAGAAAATACCTGATAGACAACAACTATATCGACGCCGTGATCCAGCTGCCTGCAGATCTGTTTTTCGGGACATCGATCGCGACCTGTATCGTCGTCTTGAAAAAATCCAAATCTGACAACAAGACCTTGTTTATCGACGCGTCGAGTGAGTTCGTCCGTGGAAGTGCCAAGAACACTCTGAGTGAGGACAATAGGAAGAAAATCCTCCAAGCATACACCGATCGCCAGGATATCGAGCACTTTGCCAAGCTCGTGGACAATAGTGCTATCGGAGAGAATGACTACAATATCGCCGTCTCGAGCTATGTCGAGCAAGCAGATACCAGAGAGAAAATCGATATCACCGAGCTCAATGCCAAGATTGAGCAGATCGTCGCTAGACAGTCAGAGCTGAGAGTATCCATCGATCAGATCGTGGCAGAGATAGAGGAGAAATAAAATCTAGTTATTAAGCAATACTTAATAACTCACTCTATTTATAACAAAGCTTATTATGACCCAAGACATCCAAGATCAATCAAGTAGTATCATCCTCTATGAGTGAGGAGATGGACACTTCAAGCTGGAAGTGCATTTTGAGGATGAAACGGCATGGCTCTCACAAAGGAGAATGGCAGAGCTTTTTGATTGTTCTACGGACAATATTTCTCTCCATCTCAAAAATATCTTCAAAGAGCATGAACTTGACGAAAAATCAGTTGTCGAGGATTTCTCGGTAACTGCTTCAGATGGTAAAACCTATAAAACCAAACACTACAACCTTGATGCGATCATCGCAGTCGGCTATAGGGTCAATAGCAAGAAAGCAACCCACTTCAGGATCTGGGCAACAGGCATCCTCAGAGAATATATCAAGAAAGGATTTGCTATGGATGATGAGAGACTGAAAAATGCGGGTGGCGGTAACTACTGGAAAGAGCTCTTGGATCGTATCCGTGACATCCGTAGTAGTGAAAAAGCCCTCTATCGCCAAGTCCTCGATCTCTACGCCACCAGTATCGACTACGACCCCAAGAGTCAGATCTCTATCCAGTTTTTCAAAATCGTGCAAAACAAGCTCCACTACGCCACCAACCAACATACCGCTGCCGAGACTATCCACGAGCGTGCTGATGCCACCAAAGACTGGATGGGACTCACGACCTTCGCTGGAGCGATGCCTACTCTCGCAGAAGCCAAGATTGCAAAAAACTACCTGACCCACGATGAACTCTTTCGTCTCAACCGTATGGTATCTGCGTTTTTCGATCTGGCGGAGATCAAAGCGCAAGAGCAGACACAGATGACCATGCAAGACTGGATCACGGAGCTGGATAAATTCGCCACCAACTATGGCAAAGGCGTCCTCACTGATGCAGGCACCGTCAGTCATGACCAAGCGATAGACAAGGCAACTGCTCAGTATCGCGACTACCAAGCCAAGACGCTCTCACCCGTCGAGTCAGCCTATCTCGAGAGTATCAAAGCAGTAGCCAAGAAGGTGGAGAAGGAGGGAAAGAGATAGGTTTTAATTTATTTATTATTAATCATATCATTATGGCAAACTCAAAAAAGACCACAGGAAAAAAGGCAACAAGTGCTGCAAGTAAAACACTGAAAGATGGAAGAACTTCGAAAGATTCAAAAAGTGCTGCAGCAAGTGCTTTATCTCAGACCAAAGCACCTAAAAAAACAACAAACAAAAAAGCTGCATCATCTGCCAGCAAAACTTTGACAAACAAATCAACTTGAAAAAAATCCAAAACAGCAGCAGGGAGTACATTAAGTCAAACCCCAAGTAAGAAAAAGAAGAAATAAAAATTTATTTACATTAAAAAATCTATGGAAGCAGTAGATAAAACAATTTGCGTATTCCCCTATATCAACTTATCCAAATCTTTGATTATGGATGATTTTGAAATACATCCGTATGATAACTATGATTTTACTCAAGAACTAAATGATGAAGAAAAAAAGAACTTAGATTTATTTGTAGATTCTTTTAGAAAAACTTTTTTTCAAAAATGAGTATCACCCGAAAAAGAAAATTGAATCGGGGTCCTCAAATATAAATGAACTATCGTTAGAACAGAGGAAAACTCAAACGATATTAATGAGAAAATTAAAGTTTTGTACTTACTTCTGAAACTACATGTAAATCATGATTTTTCAAATCCATCAATGAATCAAATTGACTATAAGACATTTGATATTTTTTCATTCAATGTAAAAAATGATTGGACTAATAAATTTTGAAATTTATCAAAATGTGATCAAGTATATACAACAACTCCCGAACACACAAATGGTTTAAGAAGTGTCATTATATATCCTTTGTATTTTTGTCTCAATGATATTGATTCAAGTCTCAAAATAGTTGGTAATTTTGAAGATGTAGTCTTATGAATTGATAAAGAACAGATAGACATTACTTATCTTTTTGAATGAATAAATAACGATCAAAACTATTATCAACAATTTCTCAGATTGTCCTCAATTCATTATTGATTAGAACAACAAAGTGATCTTTTCTTTTATTATGCGATTATACCTTCTATTGTGGAGGTAATTCTTGAATTAGACTCGCACGATATCAAGAAGCAAAAAGCAATAGATTATTGAACAAAACTAGATAATAATCTCATAAGACAAAATGAAATTATTCCTACAGTTACTTACATTAAAAAAGACTGAACACCAAACATTGAAGATTTATGACTTATTGCAAGAACCTTTGTCATTATATACGATTTGAGAAATGAGCTTTTGCATGAATGAAAAAGAGCTTTTGAGAAGTTACAAGTAGAGTTTAAATGACACAATTTAAGGATATATGACGTATTCCAACTTATATTTAAATTTTCAATTTTGAATGAACTTATTGAAAAATGAATAATAAAAAATGAGTTTACTAAATTACATATTGAGTGAAATATATTTAACGATATGCCATTGCGCATTAGTCAGAGTATAGAAACATTATATATGGATATTCATCTTAATAATCTCATCCGCAAGATCTCAAATGATGAAAAATATGGAATTTAATAATTTTCCCCTCCCCATGCCCACCCCTCACCTCACCCACCTCCTCACTTCTCTCTGCCCCAACGGGGTAGAATTTAAGAAATTGTGAGAAGTCTGTGACATAAGTAATATATGAGTAGATAAAAAAGTTAAACCAGGAGAAAAGAAAGTAAAGTTGTTAAACTTTGTAGATATTTTTCACAATCAATATATTTCAAATAATACTTTGACAATGGAAGTTTCAGCAAGTGATAAGAAAATAGTAGACTGTAATATAAAAAAATGAGATGTATTCATTACTCCATCTTCAGAGATAATTGATGAAATTGGATTTTCTGCAATGGTTGTTGAAAATATTGAGAATGCTGTATACAGCTACCATATAATGAGATTAAGGATTTATGATTTAAAATTATTAAACCCTGCTTTTCTAAATTATCTATTTAATTCTGATGATGTTAGAAAACAAATTAGAAAAAATGCACAAGGTATCACAAGATTTGGTCTCACCCAACCTAAATGGAAATCTATTTCTATCCCCATCCCACCCCTCCCAGTCCAAGAGGAGATCGTGAGGATACTGGATACCTTTACACAGCTGGAGGCGGAGCTGGAGGCGGAGCTGGAGGCGCGCAAGACCCAGTACGAATACTATCGTGATGATCTGCTGACGTTCGCCGATGATGAAGTGGAGTGGAAAGAATTGGGAGAAATTGCAAATTATCGTCGTTGATCATTTCCACAACCTTATGGTGAAACTAGATGGTACTGATGAGATTGAGCAATGCCATTTGTTCAAGTTGCTGATGTTGGTGAAAATATGAAGTTAGTATCTGAAACAAAAAATCAAATTTCTACCCTTGCACAACCGAAAAGTGTTTTTGTACCTCAATGAACAGTTGTTGTAACATTACAAGGAAGTATATGAAGAGTTGCAATTACCCAGTATGACAGCTATGTAGATAGAACTTTAGCAATCTTTGAAAGTTATAAACAAGAAATTAATAAGAAATATTTTGCATACCAACTAGAAGCAAAATTCAGTATTGAAAAAGAATTAGCAAGATGAAGTACTATAAAAACAATCACAAAGGAAGAACTAACTAAATTCAAAATCCCCATCCCGCCCCTCGATCGCCAAGCTGAGATCGTCCGCATCCTCGATCAGTTTGATGCGCTGGTAAATAATATCTCGATCGGTCTCCCTGCCGAGCTCGCTGCTCGTAGACAGCAGTATAAGCATTATCGTGAGAAGCTCCTAACTTTTGCTCCTCTAGAGTCATAATGTTGCATTTTTTGTTGCATCATGTTGCACTATTGTCCTATAAGATATCAGAGAAATGTCTTATAAAAACCCTGATACGATCATACCTTTCTCATGTCAGTACAATAAAATGTCTTATATCTATTGTAAAAATGTCTTATAAAAATATACTCTTCTAAGATTTACTATCCTTATCCTCGATATGACGACTATACAAGTCAGGAGACAAAAAATACTGGAATACATACAACAACATCACAAAGTGCAAATCTCTGATTTGTCGGGGATAATGCGTGATTTTTGAGTAGATAAAAAAACGATAGCAAGAGACCTATCCCAGCTCATTGCGGACCAGCTCATCGAGAAAGAGTGAACACTCAAGTTCACATATTATATGCTCTCGCCATATTATAGAATTTTCGAAACTATTGATCTGGATGCGTATTTTGACACTCCATACCAAGAAAGGAAAGTATATGAGAGTTTCAATTTTACCCTATTTGAACATCTGGAGAGAGTAACTATCTTTAGCCCAGGTGAGATCGAGAAACTTACACATCTTCATCATCAATTCATCAAAAATATCTCAGAATACGACAGTCAGACGCTCATTAATAAAGAATATGAGAGGATTATGATCGAATTTTCGTGGAAGAGTGCATCTATCGAAGGGAATACCTACTCACTCCTCGCGACAGAAGCCCTCCTGACTGCCAATATTGCAGATCCGAGCAAGACTCCTGAAGAGACGCAAATGCTCCTCAATCACAAAGATGCATTCAATGAAACACTGATCAATCTAGATATGTTTCACGATTTGACTCTTGCGAAACTCGAACACATCCATCACATCCTGACCAAAAAACTGGATATCGGTGCGAATATTAGAAAGCATGGTGTCGGTATTACGGGGACCAAGTATAAACCTCTCGACAATCAATTCCAGATCCAAGAAGCACTGCAAAACATGATCCAACTTATCAATGCAAAAGAAAGCTTTTTTGAAAAATCTTTTCTTGCTTTGTTACTTATTTCCTATATTCAGGCCTTTGAAGACGGAAACAAGAGAACCGCAAGAATGATAAATAATGCCCTACTTCTCGCTCATCACTCCATTCCTCTCTCGTATAGATGAGTAGATATCATCGAATATAAAAAAGCAACGATCCTTTTTTATGAACAAAATAATCTGACTTATTTTAAGCAGATATTCATCAACCAGTTCGAAGATGCAGTCAAAAACTACTTTAACTAACCCCTCTCGCCTATGCCCCAAGACATCAACCTCATCGCCCAAAACACTCAGAGCACCGTCGTGACCGAGTTTACACCTTCGCCTCGCAGGGCTGAGCACTATCAGAGTGAAGATGCACTTGAAAAAGAGCTGATTTCGCAACTTCAGACACAGGCCTATGAGTGTCTCCAGATTACTCAAGAGTCTGACCTCATCACTAACTTGAGATCACAACTCGAGAGACTCAACAATATGCAGTTTTCTGACAGTGAGTGGAAGCAGTTTTTCGAGCATGAGATTGCTAATACTAATCAGGGTATCGTCGAGAAGACGACCACCATCCAAGAAGACTATATCAAGATCCTCAGGCGTGATGATGGGTCAGACAAGAATATATACCTCATCGACAAGAGCAATATTCACAACAATCACCTCCAAGTCATCAATCAATACGCCACCGACGACGGTCAGAGATCCAATCGCTATGATGTCACCATCCTCGTCAATGGACTCCCGCTCGTCCATATCGAACTCAAGCGTAGATGAGTAGCTCTCCAAGAAGCATTTAATCAGATCAATCGTTATCAGAGAGAGAGTTTTTGGGCTGCTTCATGATTGTTTGAATATGTGCAGCTTTTCATCATCTCCAATGGAACTCATACCAAGTACTATAGCAATACGACGAGATTTTCTCATATCAAAGAGCAGGTAGAATGAGCTCAGAAAAAAGGCAAAAAATCCAGTAATAGCTTTGAATTTACAAGTTGGTGGGCAGATGCGACCAATCGTCCGATCACTGACCTCATGGATTTTGCCAAAACCTTTCTCGCCAAGCACACTATCCTCAATATTTTGACGAAATACTGCGTATTCACGGCAGACCAGTCACTCCTCGTGATGAGACCATATCAGATCGTCGCGACTGAGAAGATACTGAGCAAGATCGAGACCAGCACCAACTACAAAAAATATGGCACGATCGATGCGGGTGGCTATGTCTGGCATACAACTGGATCAGGTAAGACGTTGACGAGTTTCAAGACGGCACAGCTCGCGAGTAAGCTCCCCTCTATTCGCAAAGTCCTCTTCATCGTGGATCGTAAAGATCTCGACTATCAGACGATGCGCGAGTACGACAAATTCGAAAAATGAGCCGCCAACAGCAATGCGAGCACTCGCATCCTCCAGAAGCAACTCGAAGACCCTAATGCTAAGATTATCATCACCACGATCCAAAAACTCGACAAATTTATCAAAAAATACAAAGATCACGAGATCTTCAGTGGACACATGGTGATGATCTTCGATGAGTGTCACCGCTCACAGTTTGGCGATATGCATCAGTCGATCACCAAAGCATTCAAAAAATATCATCTCTTCGGTTTTACGGGGACGCCGATTTTTGCTGCCAATTCTTCGAGTGGTGCTCATCCAGACCTCAGGACGACCGAGCAAGCCTTTGGCGACAAGCTCCACACCTATACCATCGTCGATGCGATCGCTGACAAGAATGTCCTGCCCTTCAAGGTAGACTATGTCTCCACGATCAAAGAAGCAGAAAATATCGAAGATACACAGGTCAATAATATCGACAGAGAAGCCGCTCTCATGGCTCCTGAGAGGATCAGTAATATCGTGGGATATATCCGTGCGCATTTCGATCAGAAGACCAAGAGGAATAGCTTCTATACGCTCAAGGACAGGAGAATTGCAGGATTTAACTCGATCTTTGCAGTGTCGTCGATCGATATGGCCAAGCTGTATTATCTCGAGTTTCAGAAGCAGCTACAAAATCTCCCCAGTGACCAGCAGCTCAAAATCGCCACAATCTTCTCCTATGCTGCCAATGAAGAAGAGCCAGACGGCACCATCGACGAGAGCTCAGAAGATACGAGCGGGCTCGATGTCAGCTCCAGAGATTTTTTGGAATCATCCATCCAAGATTACAACACCATGTTTGGTACATCCTATGATACCAGTGCCGACAAATTCCAAAACTACTACAAAGATGTCTCTCAGAGAGTGAAAGACAGAGAAATTGATATTTTGATTGTGGTGAATATGTTCCTCACGGGATTTGACGCGACGACGCTCAATACTCTCTGGGTCGACAAAAATCTCCAGTCACATGGTCTGATCCAGGCTTTTTCTCGTACCAATCGTATCCTCAATAGCGTCAAAACCTTTGGAAATATCGTGTGTTTTCGCAATCTCGAAAAGAGAACCAATGATGCAATTTCTCTCTTTGGAGATAAGGAAGCCAGCGGTATCGTCCTCCTCAAAACATTTGACGAATACTATCACGGCTATGTAGATGGAGACAAGGAGGTGAGAGGCTATCAGAGTCTCGTCGACGAACTCCTCGAGAAATACCCTCTTGGTGAGAGAATCATCAGTGAGTCAGACCAAAAAGAGTTTATCAAACTCTATGGTGGTATCCTCAGGGTTCGCAATATCCTCAGCGCTTTCGACGAATTCGAATGACAGTCGATCCTCTCGGACAGAGACATACAAGACTATCATAGTAGGTATATTGATATCTACAATGAATTGAGACCTACGGGAGAAAAAGTAAATATTAACGATGATCTCGTCTTCGAGATGGAACTTATCAAGCAAGTTGAAATTAATATTGATTATATTTTAGAGCTGATCAAAAAATATCACCTCGATCATACCAAAAACAAAGAAATCCTCGCAGATATCAATAGGGCGATCGAGTCTAGCGTCGAACTTCGTAATAAAAAGGATCTTATCGAACAGTTTATCCAATCTCTCGATATCTCCTCATCCGTGGATAGTGATTGGATCGAATTCGTCGAGCAGAAGAAAAAAGCAGAACTCGATAGGATTATCGCTGAGGAACAACTCGATCATGATGCGACATACAAATTTGTAGAAAACTCCTTCCGTGATGGAGGGATACCTACCACCTGAACTGGTATGAGCAAAATCCTTCCTCCTGTCTCTCGCTTTAGTCCAAGCGGAGAAAGGACGCAAAAACGTGAGACGGTGCTCGAGAAATTAATGAAATTCTTTGAGAGATTTTGGGATATATCGGGAAGTGAATTATAATCCCTCACACATCTTCACCTACAGAAAAAAGACAGCCCCTTGAACCGTCTTTCTGTTTTTGAGTATAAGGACGGTTTATTGAACCGTCCCTACGAGTTTTCATGTTTTTTAAGAACTTTTTACTCTTTTTACACTTTTTACTCTTCTGTACCTTTTCTAAAACATCCCTGGCATACCACCCATTCAGCCCATACCTCCCATGCCCGCTGGTGAAGCTGGCTCATCTGCTTTCGGCGTATCGACGATGACTGCGTCGGTGGTGAGAAACATCGCAGCCGCAGAGACAGCGTGCTGGAGTGCGACACGGATGACTTTGGTAGGATCGATGATACCCTGCTTCATGAGATCGACGAACTCGCCAGACGCCGCATTGAAGCCGAGATTGAAGTCATCTGATTTTTTGACTTCTTCGACGACTCGGTCGCCTTTGTAGCCAGCGTTGTTGGCGATCTGGATGACAGGATAGAGGATCGCATTGCGCACGATATCAATACCTGCCTGTTCATCTGCATCAGTCGTGTCGATGTTTTCGAGTTTCTTCGCGAGCTTGACGAATGAGGTACCTCCACCAGGGAGTATACCCTCCTCTACCGCTGCACGAGTCGCATTGAGTGCATCTTCGATTTTATATTTGCGGTTTTTCATCTCCATCTCAGTCGCAGCGCCGACGCGAATCACCGCTACACCACCTGCGAGCTTGGCTACGCGTTCGATGAGCTTGTCGCGATCGTAGTCTGATGAAGTGTTTGCGATTTGTGCTTTGATCTGACCGACTCTATCAGCAATCTGCTGAGCGTCACCAGCACCATCGATAATGGTGGTTTTATCCTTGGTGGTGACGACTTTCTTGGCGTGTCCGAGGACTTCCATACCGACTTCTTCGAGCTTGAGTCCGACTTCAGGAGTGACTAGCTGTGCTCCCGTGACGGTAGCGATATCTTGGAGGAGGGCCTTTTTGCGATCACCAAATCCTGGTGCTTTGATAGCCAGGACATTGATGACTCCTCTGATCTTGTTGAGCACGAGTGAAGTGAGTGCTTCGCCCTCTACATCGTCTGCAATGATGACGAAATCCTTTTTGCCAGTAGCGGCAGCAGACTCGATCACATTGAGGATAGATTTCATAGAGCTAATCTTCGCATCGGTGACAAGTATCATAGGATTTTCGATCACTGCCTCCATCCTCTGTGGATCAGAGACAAAATACGGAGACAGATACCCTTGGTCGAACTGCATCCCTTGGACGACGTCCTTTTCTAGACCGAGTGATCTGCCCTCTTCGACGGTGATGACACCATCTTGACCGACTTGATCCATGATGTCTGCGATGAGCTGACCGACTTCTTCGTCCTGTGCGCTGAGCGCTGCTACCTGTCTGATCTCGTCTTGAGTAGAGACAGGGCGAGAATGATCATGGAGATGCTCTACAAGACGATCTACTGCGAGATGGAGTCCACGTCCGAGCGCAAAGGGATTGGTACCTGCTTGGATATATCTTTGGCCTTCGCGGGCGATAGAGTAGGTCAAGACCGTGGTGGTCGTCGTACCATCACCGGCTGCATCATTGGTTTTGTTGGCAGCTTCTTTGACCAGGGAAGCACCGATATTGTGATAGTTGTCTTCGAGTTCGATCTCTTTGGCGACGGTGACACCATCGTTGGTGACGACAGGATTTCCAAAGTCTTTGCCGAGGATGACATTGCGGCCTTTGGGTCACATCGTGACCATGACGGTCTTGGCAACGGTTTCGATACCAGTAAATATATCTTTGCGAGCTTGCTCGCCGTATTGGATGTCTTTGGGCATGAGTATAATAGTAGCAAATGGTAAAAAGTAGTAACAAATAGTGGCACATAGTAGTCATTTCGACTGTAGCGAATCGTAATGGAGAAATCTAGATCTATCGACTTCGCTCGAGATGACAGTTTGTTATCCTATTTTTGCTAGGAGAGAAGACGATTTGATGACAAGATATGTCTCGCTTTCAAGTTCTACCTCATCAGGAGCGTAAGCAGTGAAGTAGACGACATCATCGACTGCGACATCGAGAGCAATGCGCTCACCATCTTCGTCGTACTTACCGGGACCGACAGCAATGACCGTTCACTTGGTCGGTTTGGATTCTTTTTCGGAAGAAAGGATGATGCCAGACGCTGTCGTGGATTCTGCCTCAAGGGGCTTGACGATCACATGATCATCGAGAGGGATGAGTTTCATAGATATAATTACGGTAGATAAAATTATAATCGAGCACCTAGATGACTCAGGTGCTATGTAGTGATACTGACCACGAAAAAGATTGCAAGAGAAAATGAGAGGTTGCTTTGGGTGAATAAAATCTCTATAGTGAACAATACTTTATGTCAAATAGATGGATGAGAAATTCGCTGCGTGATATGATGCTCAGACATTATGGACCCCTGATGGTGGCTCTGGTGATTTTGACGTTTATCGTCATGACAGCGGCTGCGAGAGAATATATCAACTACACTACGATACAGGCCAATATCGACTATCAGCTTGATCAACAGCACTATCGATCAGAAAAAATAGCATTTGAACAAAATTTTTTGATTCCCTACCTCCAATCATCGTCTGCGTTGTTTTTCTATCAGCATGAAAACAGCGTCTTGGGTGGTAATGAGTATGTGATCCATTTCGAAGAACCGACTCAGACTACTACCAACGCTATCGATACCTCTCGCGTGGAAGAGGTACAAGCAGCATGGCAGTCATTCTTCTATCGCGTAAGAGAATACATCAAAGAACATTAAAAAAAATACGAGACCGAAGCCTCGTACTTTCGTAAGTGTCTGATTTTTTCTTAATTTTCGATCAAGGTATAGGTAATAGTAGATGTATAACTACCAACTTCTTGGTATGCAGGGATCACTACTTGTACCCATGGCAATACACCATACATACTGAGCTTACCACCATTTGGTCCGGCTGCTTGTGCGCCTCCTGTACTTCTCTCGATGAAAGTGAGTGGAGAACTTGCAACCTGATATGTAGACCAGGTAGAAGCAATTTCAATCAAGCTATTTACCTTTCCAGACAGCTTGGTCACAGTAGCTGGATCTACTTTGAGTGAGATGTTGGCTGCTGGGATAGTACCATTGGCACCAATCATATCTGATACTTGTACCGTCGTATACCAACCAGTATCTGCACCCTTAAGGTCTTTGACCCAAAAGTATTCTTCATTAGTAGCTGCGGCATACTGTCCCTCCACCGTCTGATCTACATCACTTACTGTAAATGTACCAAGATCAAGATTACCAGTCACACCAATACTGACCTGTCCACCAGAGATAGTTAAATAGACATCAGTTGTTTTGGCTGCACTACCCAGAGATGTCAATACAGCTACTGCACCTACCCCTGTAGCAATCAGGGCAACTAGATTTGTTTTTTTCATCGTACAAGATATTGTAGTATATAAAGGAGTTGTTTGTACATTGTTGATTATAGTGGCCATTTTTTATCTGTCAAATTTTTGATGAGATTTTTTGGTATATAGGATAAATAGCAGTATTCGTCGCAGATATCCGATAACAATTGCCTCACCAATTACCCACAACCATGTCCAGACACATCATCCTGTTGGTGGATTTGATGTCGTTCGAATGCGGTATCTCTGTTCAGCCTCTGGAGCAGCCGCATGATATGCGTACTGGCCATCTTCCCATATGATTATCGGTGTATTTGATTCTGTCTGTGTAATATCTACGATCACAGGATCTGGTGATGTAGTATCAATCGCTGTCTCTGTGTTTGTGTTATTCTCCCCTTCTCACTCGTAGATTGCTCCATCTTCTGATGTATCTATCACAGCATCAGGCGAATCTCATGCATCTATATATTCTCCTCCTGAAGTGTCTGTTGGACTGGTGGTGTCTGTTGCAGTATCTGTCGTAGTATTGCTGTCATCACTAGTATTATCATCAGTAGTATCGTCAGTCTCTATGGTGGGTTTGGTCCATCCTCATCCACTACTCTGTCATCATCCTGATGATGATCATGCTGTCTCTGTCTCGATCGTGAAATACTGTCATATCTCTGAAGACTCGTTTCATACCAGATCAGTTGCAGTGAGTGATACGCTATATGATCCGGGAGGCAAAAGAGCATCGTCAAGATAGACTTCGCGCTGAGAGAGCTGGATAGTATAGATCAGAGCTCCATACTCATCATATATTCTCAGTGTATAATATGCTACTACTGTGTGTATATCATGTGCTTGTGGTCGACGAAATGACCATGATGATGTCTCTGTACTGGTATTATATACCTGCTCTACTACCACCGGTCATACATCATATGGTGGATCTTGATCTATGTATACTGTCACTGTATTGGTCGTCGCTGGCTGTCCTAGATATATCATACGAACCTGATAGGTATAGATACCTGATGATCACCACTGGACGGGGAGCAAGACCGATCAGGTACTCGTCATAACTCAGGTTGCAATCGTTGTGTTGGTGCTATCATCTATCACGATCAACTCATAGAGTACTCATGAAAGCGTCTCTAATGATAGTTGTGTTCATGTGTGTGCCATCCACTCCTCTCCCGTAATCACGACACCAGTCATTCACGATCATGTCACTGACAATGTACCTGTATATGCTGCCTGCAATGTCAGTGATACCTGCGACTGCTGCATAGCAAAAACACACGCCAGACTCATCAGTCACGTCGCTACTACTCATCATAGTCGGCGATATCGCTGCATATTCTTAGATAGAAATAAAGTGCCTTCTGTTATAAGTATACTGATGCAAAAAATATTTGTCAAAAAAGAGCCCTCGAAAGGACTCTTGTGACTGGGTGTTATTCACTATCTCTAATCGTCTGATTTTTTCTTTTTTGGTTTTTTCTTCTCCTTTTCATTGTCTGATTTTTTCTTTTTCTTAGTTTTTGTAGTTGCTTGGAGCGCTTCGTACTCCTCTATCGTCATGGTAATCTTTTTCTCTTTGGATACTCTCTTGCGACCGAATAATGCTTTCCAAAGTGGGCGGAGTAGTAGAAGTCGTACCAACAGTAAGCCGATCACATATGCTGCATACTCTACCCATGATGGTATTGCCCGATAGGTGACTGATATATATTGTGACTGTGGCTGACGCATATCATCAGTGATCTTGTCAGACTCAAAATCAAAATATGGCTGATGTCATACTGTAAGCTCAAAACTTACTGGTCCGCCATATCGAGTATTCGCAGCGAAAGGAAGAGTGATAGTAGATTCTTCGTCGGGGAGAGTTTGCTGACTATAATCAATAGGATATGATGTCTCTCGAGGGAATCCTTTCCAGAGAATAGCAGATCATGATACGGTGACTGTTTGTGAGATATTACCTTGATTGATAGCTACCAAATACGCAAGGAATTCGCGATCTCTCTCAAGGAGTGCAATGATGCCTTGAGCTCCTCGTGTGGTGTATGCAGGGACATCCATCCAGTCTGTATCGAAGTTTTGGAATGCAAAATCTACCTGCAGATCACCATCGATAATAAGCTCAAACGGATACCCCAGACGATTGACGATAGTAAACATGCTACCAGAAGATGCTGCAGACTGATTGGCTGCTGCGGTCAACTGTGCAGTCACACAACCGTAATATTTGCCTGCATAATATTCTGGCACGTCTATCGTGACATGGGTCTCTGCAACTGACTGCCCTGAGAGTGAGAAAATCGTCTGATTTCATGAAAAAACTGCGTACTGACCCAGTGTACTTTTGGTGTTTTCGTCTTTGCAGGCTTTGTTTTGGAGGGAATCATTGGTGATAGCTCCATCGACGAGATTGAGTGTGATATCGAGATCATCGTCATATGTGTTGAATACATAGAGACACAGATCAAATGATGTCATTGCCTCTCACGATAGCACGACGGTCTTGGTACCTCCGACGATAGACTCGTCATTACAGAATCTCACACGAATATTTTCGAGTCCTGGAGCCACTGTCTCTTGTGCAAAGAGTGGAGTCATCATGGCTCACAATGCTACTACAATTCCAATACACACACTACGAATAAACATCATACAATATATGAGGAGTAAAATTATCTTTGGATGCATGATAGTATTTTTCTCTTTCAATACAATATCTATTATTCTCTCTTCGTCCATATTGTCAATAACAAAGATGGTTTTCAGTATATTTTACCACATATTACTCTTGTATCAATCAATAAATATCACTATATTCTTGGCGTATTATTCGGTTTATTTCTTTTTTTGTATACATGAAATTACGTTCTCTTTTTTTGGTTAGTATGATAGGCACTACGCTACTCGTTGCAGCTTGCAACACACAAGACAACCAAACTGTGACTAATGATCCAGCTCTCGTCGATACAGGTGATCTCGTGACAGTGGATTATACCGTCATGTGGTCTGATGGAGATGTTTTTGCTACCAATGTCAGCGGGACAGAGATCACAGCGCTCGGTACCGATAGCTTGGAGAGAAATATTGGCAGTACTGTCACTGCTGGTGATGATAATGTCATCTGGAGCGATACTGTCATCGGTAAAAAAGTAGGTGATACTGTCACTATGACTGTCGATCCACAAACGTCTGGCGAAGAACAGTACTACGACATCCATCAAGTACAGGATATCGTTGCAAGTGCTTTTGGTGCGGCGATTACTCCTACAATTGGTGATGTCTATGATATCGGCGGACAGCGTGCATGGATCACCGCACTCAGTGGTTCTGGTGGTGACCAGGTTATCACATTTGATCGTAATCCTCGCGAAACATGGGATGATTATACCTATGAAGTCACTATTACCAATCTTGTAAATCAGTAGACTATTTCAGTGTTCAATTGTTCTTAGCGTATGCAACAACTCTATAAAAGGCTCCTTCTGACACTCTTTCCCGATGAGATGAAACAGGCAGATATCAATCCTGCAACCATGTTTATCTCCTCTTTGTCAGCGAAGGAGTTTTTTTCGTTGTTGTCGAGGAAAGTAACTGAATACTATAAAATCAATGGTTTCGATACAGGACTGGAGACGTTTGAGGCAAAAATTGGCTTGGGAAAAGAACAAGGAATCACTGTCAATAAAGCCAATGACTACTATGGTTATCTCATCGCTGCACAATACAATGGAAAGGGTTTCTTCTCCCCCACCTTCGTCTCTACTCATGTCACACTCTACAGTGCTACACTGCTCGCACCGCTACTACGTGATGAGTCTGAAGATGTCCTCATCCATACGATGGTCATGATCTATCTCATGCCACTTCTTTTCGTCACTCATATCAAGCGCTTCCCATCATCGCTCACGCCAAAAGAACAATACAATCGATTCGTGACACTGTGTCTGGAAGTATTGTGTTTTGTAATAGAAGAGGAGGATGAACACGCTTTGCAGACTATCAATCACGTCCTCAACCATGAGTCGAGTGTGCTACGCAATCTTGTCGTAATCTGTCACCATGCTGAGCAACTCTTCCCTCTGTCTTCTGATACTATTCCATCGTATCGAGATCGAATGTTGGATCCGCATATTTTCGATCATAGTGATGAGGCAGTTGCTCTCTTTTTGGATACATATGAAGCACAATCTATCGATCCTACGATCACTGACTATGAAGAAGAGATCATGACTATGCTCTTTCCCAATGATTTTAGTATCAGGAGCCTATATGATCAAGTCAATGTATTCGATACGATCAACTCTATCATCACTCCTTGGTATCGTGATGATGCCTATGATATCCATGAAGCACGATCATCTCTCAGTGATCATCCTGATCAGTGGTCTGATATACTTCGTTTTTTCAGCGATACGACGTATGCTAAGAAACGTTTCTGGAATAGTGTACAGCAGTTTATCGTACAGCATCGCACCAAACAACATATAGATATCAATGAGGATATCGATGAATTTATGTCATCTATCGAAGAGGGAGGATCCATAGATATGGAAAGTGTGCCTGAAAGTATCAGGGCTGAATCTCGTGTGATCGATCAGATTGTACATTTCTATATCGGTATGGTAGGTGGACATCGATGAGCAAAAAATGATACTTTCCGATACAGATGGATCAGCCACGACTGGCAACAATACCAACCTCCTGCTCGTCCATCACTCGATGCTACGGTGGCATCATACTGGCGTCAGTATTTTGCTCTGTATGATACGAATGGTTTCTATTATCAGCGCGCATGGGAACATATCAGGCAAGGCAAGCAAAAATTCCATATACCACTTCGTGCCTCACTCCGCTTCGGTACTTCTGACCACTATACGAGAGAACAGATTATCGAGTCAGCTGTTATGGGGCTTCTCAATACCACACATCAGACACGCATGAGGCTTACTATCCATCAGAGTACGATTTTGGATGTATTTTCTCAGCATTATGCGAGTCGTATCCGTTCGTGGTTGGATGATGACAAGACGTCTATATCATCACGTCACCGGAGTCTGATCGATCGTTTAGTGTGAATATGACGGTCTTCGACATTTGTGCATATCGTCAAAGAATGAGCAATAGCTGCCCCACTCACAGATACACTCTATAGATTTGATCGGTGGCTATGGCATGATGTGCTTACGGCGATTATCGAAGATAGTAATCTCCTTGCTCTCATACAGAGTTCATATGATGATCGTACCTTGCTTGTTTTGGCAAATGAGCTACAGAATACGCTCTTCGGCGCCATGCTCTGGGTGTGTTATGAAGAGCAGCATCACCATACACAAGGCGGTGGACTATGGTACATCTATCTCCGTGATGTCCTCCATATAGATGAAATGCTTCGGACTGATATGCAAAATATCTTTCAGACATACTATCGTCGTTATCATGACCTTTTGCAGTTGTGGATACAGTTGGATGATAATCAGCTCTTCTTAGCCATGTGTAGCAAAATGCGACATGACTTCCAGAGTACAAAAGAACACACACTTACCACCGAAGATATCCTCTGGATCCATAGCACGCTCTGTCACATCAGTGCTTATAATACGAGATATGTGATACCAGAGTAGTAGTAACACGTCGTTAAAAAATTGTAGCAAATAGCAACAATGTGCTACGATTTGTTCCTATCTTGCCACCATTGGCCACTTTATTCTCCTCAGGAAATATTATGAACTGCCCCAAGTGTAATAATGCTGATACCAAAGTCATCGACTCTAGAGTCGTAGATAATGGCCAGACGATCAGACGCAGAAGAGAATGTGAATACTGTCAGACTCGCTTCACGACCTTTGAAAAAAGAGGGTATACTGAACTCATGGTTATCAAACGTGATGGGACCAAAGAAATGTATGACAAAGCTAAACTCAAAAAAGCAATACTTCTCTCTTTTGCCAAAAGACCTGTCGATCAAGAGGTGATCAATACCATGATCGCTACACTCGAAACAGAATGGTCACTCCAAGGCAATGATGTCACGTCTGAACAAATCGGCGCAGATGTCCTAGAGCAGCTCAAAACTATTGATCCTATTGCATATGTAAGATTTGCTTCTGTGTATAAGTCATTTGCTTCATTGGAGCAGTTTGCATCGCTCTTGCAATCTTAGATTTCTCGGCGAGAGACCTCGCTCTCGATATCGAATATCTGCTGCATACTATGAGCAAACTGATTGGGATTTCCTGTAACGGTATATGATATGTGAGGATGTTGTGTGGATATCATATAATCAGAATGGCGGTCAAAATAATGCACTAACTGCTGTGCTGCTTCATAACCTGGATCTATCAAAGGAAGATTAGTATATTGGTAGATAATAGATCTTATAATCGGGAAATGCGTGCATCCTAGAATCACCACATCCGTCTCTGACTGAAGTGACTGTATGGTGTGGCGAATAATGACTTCTTGCTTGTTGGTATTCTGAGACTCAATAGCAAGCACAAGATCTGTCAGTGGATAAGGATCAATCATTCAACTCCGACCATGCCTGTAGGCAAGTTCTTGGTATATACCTGTACCCACAGTGCTCTGTGTTGCGAATAGTGCTGCGTGTGTATATTCTCCTCACACTAAAGCTTCAATACCTGGTATTGTCACGGAAAGAACCTTACGGTCAGGATGATGTTCTTGTCGATATCTCACACTCGATGCCGCAGCTGTATTGCACGCTATGATGACGATATTACATCACTGCTTGAACATATATTCTAAGATCGCCATCATTCTCTGGCGGATTCGATCAGGAGATTTGTCTCCATAGGGAAGATGTGCAGTATCTGCCAAGAAAAAATAATTCTGGTCAGGTAATAGTGCGCGTATATAACGCAATGTTTGCACTCCTCCTATTCATGAATCAAAAATACCTATCATGGACTTTATATTACGGATGAATTATAATTTCTTCGCATATTCAAGCTGATTATCGTAGTTTTCATCTAGTGTAATCGTATAGTCTGGTTTGACGCCTTGATGGTTGATAGAGGTATTGCTGCGAGAGCTAAACCGCTCGTACACTGTGTATTTGAATGATGAGCCATCATCATAGTCTATGATAGACTGAGCAGTGCCTTTGCCAAATGTGGTCTCTCCTACCAATGTGGCAATACCATAATCTTGCAAGACGAGTGCCAACATCTCTGCTGCTGATGCCGATCCACTATCTACGAGAAGAATAATATCAGACGATAATGGAAGTATCAGGCTTGATTTTTTCGTCGTGTAGGTATAGTCATATCCTTCGCCACGGAGGGTAAACGCTTTACTATTTGTAGGAAGGAAGACATCTAGCATAGCCTCCAACTCACCAACAGATCCTCCGGGGTTGTGTCTGAGATCGATGATGAGGTCAGTCGCTCTAGAGTCAGTATAGCGCTGCAATGCATCTACTATATCTGCTGCTGATCCATACCCAAAATTCGTCAATGCAATATAATAGTCACCATTTTCTAAAACTCTATCTGACACCATCTGGATCGTGATCTGCTGGCGGATGATGCTCACGCGGATGGTCTTGTCTCCTCTGCGAATAGTAAGCTGTACTGTCGTACCTGCTGGACCAAGGATAAAGTCTGCTGCATCTGCTCCCATGCCTGCGATTGTCGTGCCATCGACTATGATGATGAGGTCGTCAGGCTGTACCCCTGCTTTCTGTGCTGGGGATCACTGCAGTGGACTCACGACTACCAGTCCCTCCTCTGTAGGTTCTACCACTATGCCTATGCCACTATATTCGCCTTTGAGAGAAGACTGGAATACCTCTGTTTCTGCTGGGAGAAAATATGTTGTATAGTCATCACCTGCTGCGTCTACCATACCTTGGATAGCTCCAGCAATAAGATCAGCATGCTGGACTTGGTCGCGATAGAGATAGTGTGTCGTGAGTCTCTGATATACATCATCCATAATGGCAAAATTATCTGCATGTACGAGTGAGAAATCACTGATATCAAGTGTATCGTATGATGCACCTCCATCTATACTACAGTAGTATGCACGATAATCTGGCAAACTCGCTACAAATGTATCCAAATCAGTGACAGTCACATACTCAGATGATCATACTACCTGCTGTCCTCGATGAGCTGCCATGATTTGAGCTAGTGAGTTTTTGGTGATGAGTAATGTGGTGTCAAGCGAGATGGGCTTGTTGGCTATCATATCGAGATAGACTGCCTTTTGGAGGACAGGATAGAGCTCGGAGTCTGGCTGGATGTTTTGGAAATAGAGCTGTATGTATTGATATGACTCAGGAATATCATCATCAAAATGATCTACATATGTCGTCAGGAAATCACCCAATGTCGCATAGGATGACGCATAGGTGAGTGAAGCGAAAGATGCTATGATCGTCGCTATTCATCACCAGATATATTTCATGTGCCGTACATTTATGATATGAAAAACTGCCATCAGACATTTCGATGACAGTATGGATGTAAAGCAAGAGATGCAAGTCAACATCGCCATGATAGACGTGACATGCTCTGATGATATGGTCAACATGCACAACACTATGATACTAATCTGTGTTCCTTGCATTCCTTTATCTATTATATCACTTTTTTATGATATGTATATTCTAATACAACTATATCATATTCGTTCTTTGCGAGTCTCCTACTATATGGGTATGATGTGGTGTAAGGTATTTTATCACTATCTTTCTCTCTATCATGACTACCAAAACACTCAAGTATTACTTCCTCCTCTTTGCTAGTATAGCTGCTGGAGTACTCTTCTTCTCTCCTACGTATGCATCTACCCTAGACTGTAGTACTGCTACCAATATCAATGTACCTATAGCAGAGTGTCAAGCACTGCTAGATCTCTATGATAGTACTGATGGTGCTAACTGGTATAATAATAGTGGGTGGGATACGGATAGTAATATCTGTGGATGGTATGGACTAAGCTGTGACTACAGTGATATCGTACCTCATGTCAATCAAGTCTCTCTCGGCTATAACAATCTCATCGGCACACTGCCAGCAAGTCTTGCAGATGTTACCTATATGCAGTATTTTTATCTATCTGATAGTGGTATCACCGGCTCTCTCCCTGACAGCTGGAGTGCGTGGAGTACTATACAGTATTTCCAGATCTTCGATACCCAACTCACCGGCTCTCTCCCTGACAGCCGAAGTGCTTGGAGTAATATACAGTATTTCCAGATCTACAGCACCCCCATCACAGGCACACTTCCTGATAGTTGGAGTAGCTGGAGTAATATATATAGTTTCCAGATCTCCGATACCCAACTCACCGGCTCTCTCCCTGACAGCCGAAGTGCTTGGAGTACTATACAAAACTTCTCCATCTACAACACCTCCATCACCGGCTCTCTCCCTGACAGCCGAAGTGCTTGGAGTACTATACAAAACTTCTCCATCTACAACACCTCCATCACCGGCTCTCTCCCTGACAGCCGAAGTGCGTGGAGTACTATACAAAGCTTCAATATTTGAAACACCTCCATCACCGGCTCTCTCCCTGACAGCTGGAGTGCTTGGAGTAATATATATAATTTCCAGATCTTCGATACCCAACTCACCGGCTCTCTCCCTGACAGCCGAAGTGCTTGGAATAATATACAGTATTTCCAGATCTCCGATACCCAACTCACCGGCTCTCTCCCTGACAGCCGAAGTGCGTGGAGTAATATAAATCAATTTTACATCTACAACACCCAACTCACCGGCTCTCTCCCTGATAGCCGAAGTGCGTGGAGTAATATACAGTATTTCAGTCTATGATACGCCCAACTCACCGGCTCTCTCCCTGATAGCCGAAGTGCTTGGAATAATATACAGGATTTTTATATAACTTCGAATGATATCACTGGTCTATTCCCTGCTAGCTGGGTATCTTCACGGCCTGATAGATGATATGAGTATATAGAAGTAGATCTCAACTGCCTTGCCACCGACGGCTATGATAGCACCACCCAAGCCTGGATCGATACCAATGTCAGATTCCTCCCTCAACGCAACTGTACCAGTGCTGATCTTATGGTCACTAAGAGTACTACTGCTGGTGCTTCACTTGGTGTGGGTGATGTAGTGACATATACTATCGATTATGCTCATCTGAGTGGTGATACTATCACTGATGTGGTAGTCTATGATGTACCTGGTACAGGACTTGTGATAGACAGTACTAGTGTACCCTATACCATCCAGACAGTAGGACAGTGATATGGTGTTCCTGGTGATCAGTGCTTCATCGATCTCGCTACTTCTACGAGTGGTCCGTATGCTGATGCAATAGAACGACGGGCTGTGAATGATTATGGTGCAAGTAGTTTTTATGATGTGTTGTCTAATGAAGCATGATACACCGGAGGTAGTAACTGGTGACAACGATGGATAGACAATATTGACTCTATCTTTGGTCAGGGTAACTTCCAAGATAATATGCTCAATGGTCCACTTGCTATCGATATCACCACATTGGATCCATCATGTGGTAGTGCTGGGTATAGTGCATCTGTGTTTTCTATCGGTACGATGAGTCAGGGTGATACTGGTAGTATCACGGTCACTGCTCATGTAGGTACACCTGCATCTGGACAGACTACGATAGACAATGCTGCATCTATCTTCAGTAGTGCATCTGATGACGATCAGAGTAATAATACTTCTATCGTATCTCGTGGTCTTGTTATCGTGACTCCTCCATCTGGCGGTAGTAGTGGGTGAAGTGGTGGCGGAAATAGTGGTGGATGGACCAAAGATGATACCTCTTCTTCCAGCTCATCTTCTACTGGAGATACCACATCAGTGGATGAATCAAATGCAGTAATAGATGGATCAGATGTAGCAGTAGATGAGTGATTCTATAATGAAAGTATTGTAGATGGCACTTGTTATACGAGGACATATACCGGAGATGTCTCTGGCAATGGTGATGATGCATTGTTAGGTGGTCTTTTGTTCTCATACGTCTATGACCTTACCCAGTATCATGATCTTCTTGCCTTCAGACCATCTGATGGTTTGACAAGAGAAGAAGCAGCGAAGTTTTTCTCATCGTTTGCTATGCATGTACTTTGTAGAACACCTAATAATGAAGAACCTGCATATAATGATCTTGCTAATGCAGATCCATCATTACAGTCATCGATCGTATTAGCATACCAACTGGGACTGATGCAGGGTGATCCATCTACTCATCTCTTTAGACCACAGGATATTGTATCTCAAGAAGAGTTTACTGCTGTAGTAGTGAGAATGATACTTCATTCCTATTTGGATGAAGCAAGTAGTGCTCATTGGTATGATGCTTATATGAGTACTGCACGTGATGTAGGTATTACTCGTGGATCATGATTGTTGAGTAGAGGTGATGCTGTTCGTATGTTCTATAGTACCTATAGGAATTTGGATTATGTGATGCAGGATGCTATAGGTTATGTATATAATGAGAGTGAGAAATATAGAGAAATGTATGGGGTGAGGTAGGGAGATGGTTTCTTTATATGATTATCTTCTTCTTGGTGGTCTGCTGCGGCGATCACCTTTTTTATAATCACTGCCTTTTTCTCTGGCCTTGGAGACGATGGAACGACCATCTTTGCGGTTGAAGACATGGAGCACTGCTTCTGCCTCTGCGAACGGTAGCGTAGCGAACGAGAACTCTTCGAGCACTTTGATATCATCAATATCTTGATCAGCAATACCCGCTTCGTCTTTGAGAAGTTGAGCGATCTCACGTGGACCGAAACCATCTTTGCGACCTTTGGCGATGAAGAGTCTGGTCTTCCCGGAGGTATCGATACTTCCACCGGTATTGATATCGCGATAGTTGTCTGCAATCAGTTCTTGACCGAAAGCGATATCTATCAGTGCTGCGATCACATCTTTGGAAGGGAATTCTTTCATGAGGAGTTCGACCATCTCCGTATAGAGTGGAGATCATTCTTGCTCGACCTTGGCTACAATGGCGTCAAGTGCTGCTTGTTTGCGGTTTTGGATGATGTCGTGTGCTTCGGGCAGTGTGCCGCGTTTGATCGATGAGCTGGTGACTTTTTCGATCATGACGAGTCTACGATATTCGCGAGGAGTGATGAGTGTGATCGCTACTCCTGTTTTGCCAGCACGTCCAGTACGACCGATACGGTGAGTATATGACTCTGGGTCATTGGGGATGTGATAGTTGATCACATGCGTGAGATCATCCACATCGATACCACGAGCTGCCACATCGGTTGCTACGAGGAGTGAAATCTGTTTTTTCTTAAACTTTTTCATCACGCGTTCACGAGCGCGCTGATCCATATCTCCATGGAGTGAATCCACGAGGTATCCTCTTCCTCTGAGCGTATCAGAGAGTTGGTCACATTCGAGTTTGGTACGACAGAAGATCACTGCGTACATATCGTTTTCAATATCAATGATTCTGGTGAGTGCTTCGACTTTGTCGCGATCACTGACCTGGAAATAGATTTGATCAACGGTGTCAGTAGTAAGCTGTTGTGTTTTGGTCTTGATCACTTCATAACCTGGTTTCATGTAGCGTTCGGCGATCTTTTTGATCTCGGTAGGCATCGTAGCAGAGAAATAGAGCATCTGCTTGTCATCATTGGTCTGCTGGAGGACGTATTCGATATCTTCCAAGAATCCCATATTGAGCATCTCATCAGCCTCGTCTAAGACGAAGAAATCAAGCTGACTCACGTCGAGTATACCGCGTTTGATATGGTCGATCACACGACCGGGCGTCCCGACGACAATCTGTGCTCCAGCACGAAGCGTGCGGATCTGTTGCGACATCGATGAACCACCATACACGACGGCGGTCTGGATTCTTTTGGCTCCAGAAAACGAATTGATCTCTTCTGCGACTTGGATAGCGAGCTCTCTCGTTGGTGTGAGGATGAGTGCTTGGGGATGTTTGAGACGGGCATTGACCTTCTCGATAAGTGGAATACCAAATGCTGCGGTTTTTCCTGTTCCTGTTTGTGCTTGTCCTATGACATCTTTGGTCGATGCAAGGAGGAGTGGAATACATGCTGCCTGGATAGGTGACGCGTTTTCAAATCATTTTTTGCGCAATGCGGCAAGTGTGACCTCAGAGAGTCCGAGGTCGGTAAATTTGGTACGATTTTCTGTCATATGAAAAAGATGTTAGTATAAAAAGTATACGAGCATACGAGTGTACAAGATTTTTTATGTTTCGTTTCAACGTTTGGGCGTTTCAACAATTCACCACTATCGCACGCGGAAGGAAATAATGCGCGCAAATGGGAGTTCTGTCACGGAGCACTATTTCGATGAGTCGAGCATAGTGATTGATTGGGTAGTTTGCAAGGGGTTTATTCATCTCTTGCAATCATGCCATATGCGATTATATTTGTTCACAGTGAAATGTGTTTTACTCTCTCCTTCTTGGCACCATGAACAACCGTCGATTATTAGCATTGGGAGCATTACTCAGCATTGTACTTGCTATTGTCCTTTTCATCAATCCTGTAGAAGGTGCTCTAAGCATCATACTGTATCTTGGTATTCTCCTCTTAGTGTCTGGTATTCTCCTTGTAGTCAGTTGATTTAGGGGCCAGGATATGAAAGCGCCACTGCTGGTGAGTGGCTTATTTACCTTGGTTCTCGGTGTAGTATTTTTGACTCGCCCTGCTATTAGTGTTGAACTTTTGGCAATCTTTTTGGGTATGTGGGGTGTCATCGCTGGTATTGGAACGCTTGTTTTCTCTTTCGATGTTGCCAAAAAAGTATTCACACATCGATGGTGATTCGTTGTCATTGGTCTCGTGGAATTAGTCTTATGAGTGATCATTATCAATAACCCTTTGGCTACCACTGTGGCTGTGACCTACCTCATCGCTGCCAATTTTTTGCTGTCGGGTATTATTTGGTTGATTATGGCTTTTCATAAGAGAGCATAAATATTTATACTTATGCTTTTAAAAAAGAAACACCCTCACGTGGGTGTTTTTATATACTCTCCCCCACTACAGCCGCACTAGCCCAACATCGTTGCAGATTGTATCATCCAGTCACACCATCCACATCTACCACTTCACCTGCGAAATAGAGTCAGGGGACAAGACGAGACTGCATCGTCTGGGGATCTATCTCTTCACGAGCGACACCACCTGCGGTGACGAATTCATCACCTGGTCTGCGTCCCACAATAGTAATGGGTAATCCGTTTCCAAGCAGTGAAGAAAGATTCAGACGCTGATCACGAGTCAGGGTGCCGATGGGAGTCTGCATGTCGATTCACGTCTGATGGATCACTGCTTCCGCGAAACGTTTGGGGAAGTGTTGTGAGAGTATGGTAAAAATAGTTTTGCGAGGGTGATCTGCTACTGCATCAAGTAAGAGCTGATCTCGATCATCTGCAGATGTGGTAGCATCAGGCTGGAAATGGATGGATAATGGATGATCTTGCGAGATCGTCTCAAATGCAGACTGTGATGCGAGGACGAACGTAGCCGGTCACGAGAGGCCAAAGTGTGTCAAAAGTACTGGTCAGGTACATGATCCACCATGTCGTGTCAGACGAGCGCTAGGGAAAGCGATTCATGAGAGTTCGTGGAGATATTTTTGGGTGGTGAGGAAACTATTGAGCGAGGGACCAAGTGGCGTCACTCTATGTCCGAGCATACGAGCAAAAGCGTATCCATCACCTGTCGATCAGGTCTGGGTGTATGCATTGCCTCCTGTCGTGATCACGACGCGATTGAAGTGATAGGTGTCTTGATCAGTGGTGAGGGTAAATCAGTCTTCATCATGTGTGATACTCTTTACTCATTCTCTGAAATGAAGGGAAACTCCCCTCTCAGCGAACAGCTGCTCGTACATACCCACCACCTCACGTCCATCATCCGAGACAGGGAAGACTCTGTGGTCTGACTCCTCTTTGGTCCTGATCCCACGATCTTCGAATCGTTGACGGATTTTTTTGGGAGAGTATTGTTTGAAAATCTGCTGAGCAAACTCCCCTCCTCTGGTATAATGAGGAAGTAAATCACGCGATCTATAGTAGCCAGTAGTTAGGTTGCAGCGTCATCAGCCAGAAATAATCACTTTGGCACCGAGTGATTTGTTCTTCTCAAATATGGTGATAGTTCACTGGAAATCATCCCTGAGCGCGAGTGTAGCTGCCGTCATCATACCTGCAGCTCCTCCTCCTATGATGGCTACTTTTGTCATTTATTCCGTTGTCCTCCCGTCAAAATCTTCGTCATCCTGCTCGGCTTGTGCTTTGGTTGCATGGATGATGCCATCGCGATGGTGAGGTGGAGAGTAGAGCGTATACATCTGTAGTGGATCAGTCGTGGAAATATTGATGATATTATGTTCTGCTCCTGCCGGTATGATGATTGCTACACCATCATGGAGATCATACTCATGTCCATCGATGATCGCTTTTCACTGACCTGATTCGAAGCGAAAAAATTGATCATTATCATGATGGACTTCAAGTCCAATCTCTTCCTCTGGCTGAAGTGACATGAGGACAAGCTGGGTATGCTTTCCTGTATAGAGTACTTTGCGAAAGTTGGTATTATCATGTGTTTGCTGTTCAATATTGGTGTGATATCAGTGCATGGTACCTGCCTATAAAAAAGTAAATATATCTATACTATAATAGATATTGCCTATGTTTTCAATGGTAGAAATGGTGAGTACATATACGACGATTGTGTTTTACAAAGGTATATTGACGCCCAATTTTTTGAGCAGGAAATCATAGAGTACAAAGGTCGCTCCAAACACGAAGATAGTAATAATGATCTTGTATGTGGATCTATGTTTTTGGTATGTGATGCGATCAGCATGGGTGGCGACATCCATCATCTCATCACCGAAATAGATCGAAAACACCGTCCCTATGATCGAGAGTACGATGATACCCCAGAACGGTCGTGGTTGGGAGAGGATATGGTAAAAAAGATTGAGAATCACCGTTTTGGTATATATCTCTGGCATCGCAAAGTAGGTATAGAGATTGAGTCCTGCAGCTATCACAAACGCTGCCAACTGTGTATAGAGCATCCTCACATGGAGGAGAAGTCTCACTGGAAATGCCAAGATAAACCCCGCATCTGCTATCGGCGTACAGAAGACGAAAAATGACCATGTTAACACTGTCACCAGCAGCCCATCACTCGTGCCAAATTTGTGCGCCATGTAGAAAAAATATCCTACTACGATCAAAATAAGAAGAAAAAATCTGACGAGGGCTTCTTTTTTGGTAGGGTGACGTGTGAGGTGAGTCAGGTCGGGGTTGGTGGTCTGAGACATGATCATTGGTACAAGTAAATCTCCCTGCACTATACGAGACCTACACTATTTAGCAACAGCAACTGTCACCTGTGCAGTACCAGACCACGGATCGCCTGCCATCATGTTTTCGCTCAAGATCAGCTGATAGCCGCCGTTTTGTGTGAGATCATAGGTGGTATCTAGTCCAAATGGCCCATCCATCGAGCCATCAGGCATGATGATCTGTGAGAGGCGGAGATTAGCGCCTGTCTGACCAGCTGGAAGCACAATATCTACACTAAGCTGAGTAAATCCATCATTGATGAAGGAGATAGTGTCACTCTGCTCTGCTTCATGGTAAACTGTAAATGTTTTGGTCGTGTTCACATCATCGAAAGAGAGTGTGTACTCGTGATTCGCCCCTGAGACATCATCAGTGAGTGGAGCCTGGACACCATCCACATTTTCAAACACTCCCGCAAAGGGAGATAACCTCATTACTTTATTAGTATCTTTATAGAATCTATATACTTCTGTAGAGTAATTAAGGGGATTTGCTTTTTGTATTTCATCAGCATTTTGTGGCAGAAATGCTACTTCATAATAATTTCCCTGATCCAGACCAGTAAAGAATAGGTTTTCTATACAGTCTTTTTGATTTGATAAGCACAAGTCTTGTAGATACCCATCTACCGCAGTATCAGTAATAAGAACCTGGCGTACGCTCTCTATACTAGCCTGAGTATCACTCGCACCGCTATCGATCGTATCCTCTGGTGGTACGACCGTGGTGCAGGCGGTGAGAACAAAAATGACAGTAAGTAATGATACAATAGATAGATTCATCAAATAACATAATAGGGTAAAATATGTTTTTTGTGTATAGTCTAATGCCATGTAATAACAAGAAAAAAATACTCCCCTCGCAAACCACTCTCACATCATTAATAGAAAGAAAAAATATTTTGAGGACTTTCTCTATGAATAGAGTCATAAAAACTTGCAATTATAATACAAATTATTACTATTGTGTTATATTTATCATATATGTTATACCTATGGCTACAATTACCGCAAGGGTGGATGATGCTGTCAAAGTTGATCTCTATGCGATTGCTAAGGAAATCGGCATCCCTGTGTCTTCTCTTTTCAATGCATGGGCAAAAGATTTGATTCGTACCAAAAAAGTATCATTTGCCGTGGATGATGAGACTCTTGAAGATGAAGAAATGTATGCAAATGCATATGCAATCAAAAAAAGAGCTGAACAATCTATTGCATCATGACGTTCATCTTTAGTCATATAATATTTTTCTATGGCATTCTTTTTTACTGAACAAGCGAAAAAAGAATTTTTGTCATTGGACAAATCAGCACAATCAATGATCCGCAAAAAACTTGAAAAAATAAAGCAATGATGATGATATTCACTCAAACCGATCATCAACCTACCTCCTTACACTCATAGACTCAGGGTGGGTGACTATAGGTTACTCCTCAGGCAGTGTGATGATGGATATGAAATCCTTACACTCTGACACAGATCTACTATCTATCTCTAATCATCTCTCTATGCAAAAAAACACTATCCTCTCCTCTGTCACCATCAGCGAACTCGATCAGAGTGGTGTGGGGATCATCCATATCGAATGACAGGACAGACCCATCGAAGTGTCGGGCGGGGTGCTTCCGGGTATGGTCTGCGATGTTCGTGTGGTCAAAAAGACGAGAAACAAGATCATTGGTAGAATCATCGCTATCCATGATGCTGGTCCCTATGCGACGCTGACGCCCCGCTGTAGTCATACCGTCCAGTCTCAGGGAGACGAACACAAGGTCTGATGCGGTGGTTGCAAACGACAGACTGTCACCTACACCGATCAGCTAAAACTCAAAAAGAAAGCTGTCGAGCAATGCATCTATGGCGAGTGAATCGCATGCGAAGTCCGTGAGACGCTGCCTGCGCCGGATATCCGATGATATAGGAACAAGGTCGAGTACAGCTTCGGCAACTACATCACGGGTGCTGGTCCCGACAAACGCATCCTGAGCCATCGATCGATGGGTTTCAACAAGCAGGGGCAGTTTGGGAAGATCGTGGATATCGATCACTGTGATCTCGTCGATGAAAAGGTAAACGATATCATGAATCATCTCAAAAATCTCCTCAGACCCTTCCCGACGTACGATCAGAGACGTCACGAATGAGTGCTCAGATACTGTATGATCCGTGAAGGAAAAGGTGCAGATGAACTCATGGTCGTCCTCTCGATCTCTCATCAAGGAGAGAGGGTTGATGAGGTATTATGAGTTTTGCAACAAGATAATTTTCTCTGTGAGCAGGTGACGACGATGATGGTTATCGAGCATGATGGACTGGGTGGAGTGATCGCTGATCGCGATTCGACCCGGCATACGCTACGAGGTGATGGAACAACACAGGAAATATTGCATATTGATGGGAAGTCGTTTGCTTTCTCACTGTCACCACAGTCATTCTTCCAGACGAATACGAGAGGATGTGAACTCCTCTACTCTACCGTGGCCAATATTCTCCAAGAATCACAAGCCACCACGCTCTACGATCTCTACTGTGGGACAGGGACGATCGGGCAGATCATCGGATCACTGGTACCGAGTGTGCAGAAGGTGATCGGTATCGATATCGTACCCGAAGCGATCGATGACGCCAGAGCCAACGCGGAGCGTCTGGGTGTAGCCTTCCAGACCGAGTATCATGCAGGTCCTGTCGAAGCCATCTTCCCGACACTGACGGTCGATCAGGCGAGCACGATCATCGTCGATCCTCCGAGAGCAGGTCTCCATCAGTGAGCCATCGATACACTGATCGAGATCAAAAAAGCATATCCTCAGATGAAGTTGTGCTATGTCTCGTGCAATCCTGCGACGCTTGCTCGTGATTTAGCACTATTGCAACAAGTGTATCGTATCGAGAGCGTCCAGCCGGTGGATATGTTCCCTCATACGCATCATGTGGAGACAGTGATTAGTTTGAGCTAGTGAAACTGTAATACGTTAATTTTTTCTTTAATGTTGTGTACTGTGGCAGTCTTTGATTCTATTTGGTCTAAAATGCTAATCATATCATCCTTGTTGTATGACATTGTTATTTTAATAACGTGTTTGGTTAATATTTTTTCTATTTTATCCAAAATCCACGAATATTGAATTTTATTATCTAATGCAATTTTTAAAGCACTAAAATATCAGGAGAGTGCGTTTGATGGTACTGGAGAACTTCTGTTGAGTCGGCTATCAGCCTCCATAACAAGAATATCCCTATTTAAATAGACTACCTCTCTTTTCACTTTATTAATTTTTTCTTCACATAGACTATTAATTCTCCCCTCTATCTTTATTACATCAGCTAATCTACTGTCTATATCACTCAATAGTCCTTCCCTATCTTTTCAGACGCTTTTCATCATATTTTTAATTTTTTCATCAATTAGTAATTCATAATCTCTTCTCTCTTTATCAATAACATTTAATTCTTTTTTAATATCTTCTGATAATTCATTTTTTAATTCTGCTTTATTGGATTTACTTCTCACATCAGCGATATAAAAATTTCAACCAACAACCATCAACAATACTGTCAACATTCATCATAAAGCCCAATATACTGTATTTGTAATTTTATTATATATTTCTGATCTTTCTTGATATAGTATCTCATATATACTTTCATCTTGTTTGATTTTCTCTGTAGTTCCACTATCAACAATTACACTCACTTCTTCTGCAAGATTTCATGTTGCTGACACAATAGACAAACTCACTCAGACCAACAACAACAAAGATATCATTTTTTTCATTTATAAAAATTATATACAAGTAAATATTTCTTGTAATATAAACAAACCTACACTCTTATGCAATCATTATCCCTTCCTAAAAAACTCTGTTCTCAAAAATATCGTACCATTTTTGGGTGATTTGGCGCGGACGTGGGTCGGATCGTCAGTGAGAGAAATATTGGTAAATTTTTCTCACTGTTTAATATCAGTGCCACCTTTGACGGGGAGATTTTTGATAGCGATGATGCTATCTCCATTGGCTAATTCGTTACCATTAGCATCTCGCGTCTTCTGTGCTTTGAGATGTTCTTTTCGCTCTTCGAGGGGCATAGGGATGACATTTCGGTCTTCGTCGTAGTAGATTTCTGAGGTCATACGTCATGGTGTGATAAAGGACTACATTTTGGTCTGTATATGGTTTTGGAGTATCTATCGCAAGCTTTTGTCTTGCAAGATGAGGACCACATACATATAGATGATACGCATCGGGATATAGCTCAGATGGCTAGAGCGCAAGGCTGGGGGTCTTGAGGCCGCAGGTTCGAGTCCTGTTATCCCGAGATGCCGAGGTGATGGAATTGGTAGACATGTACGCTTCAGGTGCGTATGCCGCAAGGTGTGTGGGTTCGACTCCCATCCTCGGTAATTCACGTAATTTTGATTATTCATCATATATCTATGAAAACACGACTTCGTCAGCCACACACGATCATTATCGTTTTGGCAATCATCGCTATACTCAATGCTGTGTATCTCACCAGTGTCGCATATGGCTGATCATCTGTCTGTGATATCAATGCAACACTCTCCTGTGGTGGTGTCTTCGGATTTTCATGGGCATGGATAGGTGGGATACCTTTTCCTGTGATCGCGCTTGTGGTCTATCCTGTCTTAGGCTTCCTCGCTTGGAAAGGAAGAAAGTATAACAAAAATAGCATCAGACGATGGAAGTACGTCCGCGTCATTTCTGGTCTGGGTATGCTATTCAATCTGTATTTTCTCTATCACGAAATTATTAGCGGTGTGTACTGTCCTTTCTGCTTGATTTGCTTAGTAATCATTATAACAATTTTTGTAACAAGCTGGAAAGAAGTGAGGCACCTTACACATACCGGACAACATCATCAATAGATCATTGATCAACACTATATATTACTCGTATACTGTCCACTTTCGAGTGCTTCGATCCTTTGCTCAACAGTAGGATGAGACCTAAACATTCATTTTAAGTCTCCAAAGATCATCAACTGAGAGGTTGCATTTTCTTTGAGTTGATATTTTTTGGTTTGAAAGGCCGTGTCTAGCTTGCGAAGAGCTGCTATCATAGGTGTCGGTGTATGCATAAACTCTGCCGCACCTGCATCAGCATGATATTCTCTTTTGCGTGAATAACTCATTAAAACCAATGACGCCAATACACCCAATACTATGTTGAAAAATATATGCAGACCCAAACGAACTAATCCTGATATTTTGTCGTCTACCAACGAAGCGACAATATTGCTTAGTACATTAGAAAAGAAAATAATGAACGCATTCAATACTCACTGCAATAGTGTCATGGATACCATATCACCATTCAGCACATGTGCCATCTCATGTCCAACGACTGCCCTGACCTCATCATCAGTCATCAGTTGCAATAATCCTGTCGAGACAGCTACAAGTGCAGTATTCTTGCTTGCTCCAGTAGCAAATGCATTGGGCTGAGTAGACTCGTAGATACCTACTTCAGGTATCGTTATATTGTGGTCATTCGCGACTGATGCGACCATTTGGTAGACGACACGTTCACGAAAGTCTGTATTATTTTCATCAATAATATGAATCTTATATGTCCATTTGGCGATTTGCTTGGACATCAATAATGAAAATAGTGATCACATCAATCATCGTACGATAGACCAAATTATCAATCATGTATAGCTACCAGGTACTATATGTATGCCAAACTGACCGAGCACATATACAATTATATTGATCATAATAATGAATGCGAGATTGGTCAGAACGAAGAGTCAGATTCTTTTGAGCATAGGGAGAAATAATAATAAAAAGAGATGTTGAGGAGTATAACAGCTACTGAGTAACTCTTAGACTGTGATCCTCGTGTGCTGTTATGTTATCGTTAGCCTGCAGGCAACGCCTCACACACGATACCATCATTGTCTCCATCGAGACCATACACATCGAGTTCGTTGAGGTCAGTAATGTTTGGGTTATTTTTGAGTATTTGATCCATGCATCCTTGATATTTTTCCTGTGCTTGGGCCTGAGTAGTAAAATCAATACAGTTAAGATCATCGGTCACACAGCTACCATAGAGTGTCACACCATCATTCGTGTGCTGGACTCTTGATGCCTGTATGTTACCACCCGTTTCGATCATCTTCCCCAAATCAATATCATAGTCCATGACCTGAATACCAATAGCTGCCAAGATAATAATCGCCAGACCGATAAGGAGGCCCTTCATCTTGCCGACGGTGAAGTATAATACTATGATAATCACCAATAGCAGTATCATAAACCATATACGAGTCGACTTACGTTGACGTGCGTCAGAGAGAATCTTGGTAAGTGACATGATTACTGAAAATATTAAAAACATTCCACTTGGATTTTAGTTATTTTTGTATCTGTTTGCAAGGTGTCTCATCAACCGTAGCAGATGATATCGATGCTCTGATAGATATCGTGCAGAATGCGAAAGATACACTATTGTTTCTCTAAAGATTATCATCCAAACTTAAAATATTCACAAGGACATCGAATGCCATCCAGTCATTCTTCTACAAGAGAAAATCAATCCATAACTCCATTTAACATAAAATCACTGGTAGCAAGAATATCCTGACATTTATAATATCACTCTTTACTCAAATCACCAAAAACCAAGGTAGTGTGAGGCTGAAACTTATCTATGTCATCAAACAAAGTGCCATAATACAAATCTTGATCATAAACTAATTCATTTTGCACCGATACAAGCAAATCTACCAGGTAGGAAGATTTTTCTATATCTAAAAAGACAAGATACGGATTCAGTCAATCTTCTGCGCCCTTATACCGATTGTTCATAAAATCAAATCCACATGATTGCAATGAAAAAACAGAACGACTATTGGCAAACAAATGACAACGCTTCACAAAAATACCATATTCCTCCTCTCCCAATATAACACCAGCACCTACTGTCAAATGAGGATCTCGATGATTACTCGCGTAGGTAGAATCGGCAGCAGATTCTAAATCATGTTGTAGTTTTTTCAAAGATTTCATAGTATCGCTAGAATAATAGTGAACTAATGCATATCTTTTTTTCATTATTAGCGTAGCAATAGATAAAATCTACTTCCTCTTCCACAATTTCACCTCCTCTCCTCCGTTTCGCCAGGTCTCATATTTTCGATCGTTCAGATCCATCTTGCCCACATCATACGAGGTAATAAATCAGCCATTCGTCCCCTCTTGTTCCAAGAGTGTGATCAAATCTTCATAAAATACTTCCATATCCATTTGGTCCATTTCATCTACTGAGCCTAATTTCTCCCCTGTTTGCGGAAGCAAACGTTTACCATACGGAGGATTGGAGACGATCATCCCATCTCGATGAGCTCGCTCACCTAATGCTTTGCGCTCTCGTGACACCAGATCACTGACGCCCGCTCTGTCTGCATTCGCTTTTGCATGAGCGATCATTTGCAGATCTCTATCTGTACCCTTCAGGACATATTCTTTGCCAAAGAGCATTTTTGCCTCTTCGGTTTTTTTCTTGTTCGCCATATCCACGTTCCATGTCGGCCATCTCTCACATCAGAACTCACGACTCAGACCCGGTGCACGATTGACTGCCATCATGGCTGCCTCGATGATGAACGTCCCTGATCCACACGTCGGATCCAGCAGTGGTTGTCTCCATGACCATCCCATACTCAGGAGGATGGCTGCTGCGACGTTTTCTTTGAGCGGAGCATCACCAGTATCCAGTCTATAGCCACGCTGATAGAGCGGATCGCCACTCGCATCGACGATCACTTGTACTCTATCCTGAAGGATCGACACCGTCACGAGCTGACGAATCTTCCCATCATCCTGCTGTCGATGTCCCTCTCCTCCGACCAGCGACTGGATGATAGATTTGTGGGCAATAGACTGTGTCGTACGATCTGACTGGAGTTGGGATTTTCGACTCTGCACGTGCACGATCACTCCTCTTCATTCGCCAATATACTGAGACCAATCACAAGCAACCACACGATCAAAAAGTGTATCATAATCCGTGATCATCTCATCTACCACCACGAGTCAGACCCTATTCGCCACCCTCGATCGGATATTCACGTCCGCAATCGTGTCATAGTCTCCCTCGACCATCACCGAGCTCGTCGTCGTCTCAGTCGTGACGCAGTCCAGACGCCTGAGTTCTTTTTTGAGTATTTGTCCGGTACCACGCGGACACGTCACTAATAGTTGCATTGACACACCATCTATAAATCAAATAAACTCGTACTACTCTTGATATTGCTTAGTCGCATATCCCAACCGCGCGCCCATCATCAGCATCCATGGATAGATACTCATGCTCTCCATCATACTATGGAGCACCAGTCACACGATACCCAGTCACACTGCTCCAAGTAGCAAATATGTTCCATCACTATTTCGTCCATTTCTTCTCCTTATTCCATTTCGTCCTACCGCCACCCACAAAGCCACCCACAGCACAAAACCAATAATACCCACTTCCATCAGGATTTGGATATACTGATTTTCGGGATGATACACTATCGTGTTCTCTCCATCTTCTGCTCTATATGCTCCTGGTCAGACCGAAGCAACTCCGTATCCTGTTCGTGGGGACTGTCAGACTTTTTGTATTCATTCAATAAGCAATTCAACATGACCCTTGTCAGACAGATCTCTCATCAACACCCCCTGATCACGATCAGCAGCCTGAGGCACATCCACCGGTCAGGCGACACGGATCAGTCCTATCGTAGCTATCATTCATAGTCATACTGCCACAAAAAGTGAAACTACTGAACACCAAACACTACTATAAGAGTTTGTCGTAGCAGGTGTACGACAAGTGTTTGCAAGATCAACACCCGTAGCAGGTGTCGAGCACGCACCGGCTGCGAGACTTGATTTTTTTGCGTACTTTTTGGATCAAGCCAAAAAGTTCGTCCCAGCGAAGCGTCTCACTAAGAAATGAACAACAAGAACCAGTAAAAGTTCCACCAAGAAAACTCCCCACGCTGCACGAGAGAAGGTCAGTCCCACATTGACCGTCAATAACACTATCCAAAACACCATATGTCACCACTTGCTACCATTGGCTACCATTTGTGACCACCTCCATATATACCATGGCGCAAACGCTATCAAGAAAAATCCCCAACTGGTCGGTCCACCAAAGATCGATCCATTGCGGATATAGCCCCATCGAACCTGCGTCAGATAGCGTACAGGCGGCGCAAATCATTCACTCCACTGATACGCATCCATACTGTATCCAAGCGATACAAGGAGATCTGGGAGCCAGACGCTCAGTCCTCGTCGCGCAATTCCAACGACAAGTAAGACGCTGATGATGGTCTGCATGGTTTTGGCAAGACGCTCGTATCATCACTGTAGGCGAACGACGATATATCCTGTGAGGAGGACTATTCGTGGGATGATATCGTATTTGATGAAGACGATCCACTCACGGAGTAACTGGTCATGCACACCGAATGCCAGGATCGCAGAGAGAATCAGTAATGTAAGTAATAATCCAATCATCGTCAGGAGAAACTTGTCTGCAAACAGTTCCTTCATGCTACTTATTCTATTTATTCCACTTCGTCTCTTTCTTCCAAAGACTACCAACCACAGACTACCAACCAATAATCCTCCAATAATGAGTTCTTTCCACAGCCACACCATTTCTGGTACATCTATACCAAAACCATACACCAGTATCGTACGTAAGACGAATGGTAAGGTCATACCTATCAACCATAACTGGAGAATACGAATCATAGAAAAGAAAAGAAGAATAAAAGCAACAAGTAACAAGTAATAAGTACCTGCTACCTCTGTTCTACCTGATACCTGTTACTGACATATGCTACCGTCACTCCGTATGGAATGAAAAAGAGGTAATTGACCATGCTATCGATGAAGACATGGAGTACCAGTCACTCGATCAGTAGGCCACCGAAACCCAATGACATCAGCAATATTAGCAATGAAAATAGCCCTTCATCACCCTCTATAGCCCTTCATCACCCTCTATAGCCCTTCATCACATACCCAAACCATGTCAGGACAAACATACCAATCAATACAAGTCATGGTCGTCACATATTGACCACTCGCTGGATATAAACACTCTCTACCATAGACAGATCATGCTGAGGACGAGTTTGGTAATCAGGTGCATAGTGCTGTGCTGGTCACGACATGCCCAATCCATAACCTCGTGGATTGTCTTGGATGACACGTCGAGCAGTAGATCGAGCACTCTCATGGGTCTGTGTCGATCCGACTTTTCGCTGCTGGATGAGACCGATAAAATATCGTGATACCAGTCATACGAAGATACTAAACAGCAGTTTTCTCGCTCGAGAAATATTCCACAGGAGGATGATACCCGCAATCATCTGTACACCAAAGGCGACCACTGCTCCTCTACTAAGCGTCGCAAACAGCGACACCACAAAAAGTACTGTGAACAAGAACACCTGCCAACGGCGGCGGAAAAAGTTCACCACTGCAGATCTATACGATGCAAATGCTACGAGCAAAAATCCTAAGACATTGGGTCATGCAAAGAGTCCTGACAGACGCGGATGTCCGTCTGGTCCCGTGAGATAGTACACCGGTGGAGCCATGTCTGGAGAGAAATCACCAAATGGCCCATAGCCTAGATACTGGATGAAGATATCAGGAAAAAAGAATTTGAGCCCCTGCCATAGCCAACCGACAATCAGTAACCAGTAAAGAATATGAAATACTGCCTTGTGTAACTGTAACAATGAGGCGGATCCTCCATTATCGTCCATAGTCCTTCACCGTCCTTCCTGTTCCTTCCGCCAAAACCCCAACCATGTCGCTGATGTCAGGAGGACGAAGGGATAAATATCGTATTTGAAGCCGATGATAAGCTGATATCGTGTCTCTCATACCCACAGTGAGTGTCCGACTCACCACACGACCAAAACCAGAAGAGCGAGAAGTAGTCGTTTTCGTTCATGAGCTCGTCTGATCAGCGCTTTGGGATATGAAAACGCAAGTCGTACCAGTAGACCAAACCGCAAAACTTCTCTGCCAAAAATTCGCATTCGTTTGGTTCGAGCGAGATCGAGTCCATACGTCACTCGCGCTTGAAGGACGAAACTCGCCGCAATCAATACCAAAAATCCGATAACATAATGTGTCACGCGCTGGAGAGAAGACATCACCTACATCATAGAATAAATATCCGTCAATCGTAATCGCCCCTGTCATGGTTGCATCCGTCGGAAGCTTCTCTATGCTTGTGGAGCTTTTAGGTTCGTAGGTAGTGTAGGTATGTCTGGCGCAAAAGCAAGAACGACCATCAACGAGACATGGACATGGATCCAAAATCACAGATCAGACGTGATTCTCGGTCTGCTTGTTTTGAATACGTTGCTCATGCTGATCAGTTTGTGTGTGCATACAACTCCTCGTGATGTGCGCCAGATCCTCAGATCAGCACAGATGGAAGAACTCGGTGGCGAGGCCAACTATGATCGCTATCAAGACATCATCCAGAGTGATGCATACCGCCAACAACAAACCTTCCTCATCGACCAAAAGTACAAATCATTCTTCCCGGACTCGTATACATACGATGACGCTGATATTCTCAGTGGCAGTGAAGAATAATCGTAATGTTGTATTTTTATTCTTGTTATATTAACCTTTATGAATCAAAATGCTATTAACACCATCCTTTTGGTAGCGCTGCTCATCTTGGGTGTCGCAGGATTTGCTATGAATATGAATGGCGGTGGCAATGTAGAAAAAGCCGTCACCAATGCTCTTACTCAAATGGAAATCGAAAAAGCTGGTGGCGATGCTAATTACGAACTCTTGCAACAAATCTATGCAAGTGATGCATTCCAATCACAACAGCAACAAGGACTCCAATCTACACTCGATCAGCTCAATGGTGCAGCTCCTTCTACTGATGATTCTGCTGCAGTTGCTCCTAGCTCGTCTACACTGACTGATGATCAGCTCGCTGCAGTGACTACTGACGTTGTTATCAAAGGAAACGCTGACGCTCCTCTTATGCTCATCGAGTATACTGATATCGAGTGTCCTTTCTGTAAGAAACACTACGAAAATGGTACAGTAGACCAAGTCTTGGAAAACTATCCAGATGATGTACAAGTAGTGATCAAAAACTTCCCATTGAGCTTCCACCCAGAAGCACAACACAATGCAGAAGCTATCGAATGTGCTAAAGATCAAGCAGATGCTGACACAGTCTATGAGTTTATCGGTGCGCTCTTCTCTGCTGATGATATCACTGAATCAGGAACTATCGCTGTCGCTCAGTCTGTAGGACTCGATACTGATGCCCTCCAAGCATGTATGGATAGTGGAGAAAAGACTGATGCTGTCGCTGCTGAAATGGCAGAAGGCCAGTCTGTCTTCGGTGTCAATGGCACGCCTGGAAACGTTATCCTCAACCTCGAAACTGGTGAATACAAAGTAGTTTCTGGCGCTCAACCATACAGTGCCTTCTCAGCCGCTATTAATGCTCTCTTGGCTGAATAATCTAGCCATCATTCCACTCATAATTATACAAAAACCTGGTCGCTAATGGCTAGGTTTTTTTCTTTAATATAAGCGACCCATACTCTCGTGCATTATTTCGCAATATAATGCAGCTTACAATCTATTGACTTCTATATCCATATATATATTTGCTATGCCTCGAAACTGAAACACAGTGGGATAGGCGATCATTACAAACAATTTAAAAAGTATAAAACATGGAATCAAACACTTTTATAATCGTATGGATCGTTTTCAGTGTTATTAATCTGTGGTTCTTCTTTATTGAGAAGCCACAATGGAAAACGATTGGGGATGCGCTATGGAGATTTGCAATAGCAATAACTCCCATAGCGAACATTATTATCTATGTGGTAAGGATAATAGCAGTACTAATTGCATTAAAAGAAAAAAAGTACGAAAGTTATCATTGGATAATGCGGGGTGCAGAAATTGGAGAAACCCCGCTGACCAAAAAAAATCATTTTATTACTAAAATAGATATCCCATTGGTATTGCTCTTAACAACAATGGTATTTCTGTTTGAAAAAATCTTTACCATTTTTGAAGATGTGGGATCTTTTTGTAAAAAAATCCTTAACATCCCAATACGCAAGTAACTTGGTCCCCGCACCATATTGGTTTCAAGGTCGGGGATTTTTTATATCGATATTTTTCAAGTCCGGACTTGAAATGCATCAGCTGCAGAAGTCTGGACTTTTTCTATACCAGATTTTTTCCACCAAAACAAAAATCCCGCACTCTCATGCAGGATATCTTGCAACTAGTCACTAGTAACTTCTCTTATTCCTCTCCTCCCTGTTCTTCGATAGTCATACCGACGATATCATCGGTGACATCCATATCAGTCAGACCATCTCTATTGATATAGACATACGATGGGACAATCATTGGCTCACGTCCGATCAGTCCTTTGACGAAGCCTCAGAGTTCGTCTTTGATAGCTTTAAGATTATCTTTGACAGAGCGAGATTTACGCATATTATCAGTATATTTTTTGCGAGCGAACTGGACGATCGCCGTATGTACTTTCTGTACTTCTGACGAATAGACGAATCCGCGAGACTCGATCTGGATATTTCCGACTAGCTCTTTGGTAGTAGTATCTACTTTGAAGATGAGATTGATAACACCATGCTCTGCCATGATCTGACGAGCTTTGATCACATATTCTCCAGAGAGATGGCCTTTTCCTTTTCCATCGATCATCACTGTGTGAAGTTTGAGTGCTTCATCAGACACTTGGATCACATCATCATACACTTCGATGATCGCACCATTGTGGTGTGGCATCAGGATTCTCTCCTCTTCCATACCCATTTTCATCGCAAGTTTCTTGTATGCAAAACGAGGTGCTGCATCGATATAATACGGCATAAAAAACTCTGGACGAGTCATCGCTAGCACAAATTTGTGCTCCTCCTCTCCTCCGTGTCCAGATGCGTGGATATCCATATCTTTGTTCGTGATGACGTTGATTTCTCTCTCAGCGAAGTTGTTGAGCATGTCTTGCATTTGAGATTCATTGCCTGGGATCACACTCGCAGACAGCAAGACGGTGTCGCCCTTCGCGATTCTGACACCATTGAAGTCGTCTCTCGAAATACGTGTCAGAGCAGCAAATTCCTCACCCTGTGCACCAGTCGAAAGAACGAGTACCCTCTTATCTGGTACAGAGTTAATGTCATCTGTTTTCAAGTTACGAATCAGACCCTTCGGAGCGTTGATATACCCAAGTTGTTGGCAGATTTCAATATTGTTGATCATCGATCTTCCTGCTACGAACACGATTCTATCATGTCTCACAGCAGATTGGATGAGCTGGATCACACGACCCACATTCGATGCAAATGTCGCGACGAAAAGCCTTCCATCTGTATGTTTCACGGTACTATCGATAGTATCACCGATCGCAGCTTCTGATTTGGACCATCCGGGAGTCGTACATCCGAGTGAATCTGCTATCAGCAGCTTACATCCCTCCGCACCAAAACGTGCAAACTTTGCCAAATCTGCTGGCTTATCGATTGCAGGAGTATGGTCTATTTTGAAATCAGGAATATTGACGATCATACCCTTGGGTGTGTGGATAGCCATCGCCATCGTCTCAGGGATATTGTGGTTTACATTTGCGAACTCGATCGTAAAACATCCCAATTTGACAATATCAGTATCAGGATTGACGATAGTGTATTTGATCTTCGCAGCTTCTTTCTGGTCATCGAAGGTCTTTTTGATGATACCGAGTGCAAGTGGCGTCGTATAGATCATCGGAAAGCCAAGATCAGGGAGGATATCTCTGAGGGCTCCCACGTGATCCAAGTGACCATGGGTGACGATAATACCTCTGAGTTTCTTAATATTCTTTTTGATATATGATACATCAGGGATAATATAATCAGCTCCGAGTGTCTCTGTCGCTGCGAATTCCATACCTGCATCGATCAGGATAAGATCATCTCCGTATTCTAAAAAAAGACACTGACCCACCTGAGTCAGACCCATCAGCGATGCCATACGAAGTGGTTTTTCTCCTTTTTTGATCTGACCAATCGGTTCACTATGAGCCAAGATGCTGTGTGTTTGTGCTACTTGATGAGCTCAGAAAGATCCCTGTTCACGACTGTATGCATTCTTAGAACGCACACTTGGGCCACGCTGAGGAGATGAAGAAGGTTTTTTAGGTGCATTTTTGCGCGCACCTGAACGAATTGTTAAATTTCCGTGTAATTCTGACATAGAAAATATATAGTATATGTAAATAAAGTTTACTATCGTATCATAAACCCATGCAATCACTCGATCAGCTCTACACCTACTGTAGGCAGTGCGATATCCCCTGTATGAGTCATGCGACTCGTGTCTGGCTCGAAGATTTTCTCCTCCAACACAAACCCAAAAATATCGTAGAAATCGGTGCTGCTGCGGGTTATAGTAGTCTTGTTATGGCGTCACTTGCGCAGTCTCGGTGATGAACTATCGTCAGTAGTGAAATCTCTCGACCTCAGTACAAAAAATGTCTTTTTCACCAGAAGGCATTCCATCAGTATCACGGTCTCCAATATTATCATATCGATGCAACACAGTCACATCAGCTACAAAAAATTATACCAGATTCCGTGTCGTTTGCGTTCGTTGATGGGATGAAAGCAGATTATATCACGTTTGTACAGCAGTTACTACCATACATGTCAGTTGGAAATTCATATATCGTCTGTGACGATGTGATACAATACCACAACAAGATACAACCATTATATGAATACTTATCAAAAATGCAAATCCAATATCAAACCATCCCATTGGATGATGATGACGGTCTCCTTTTGATCAGTCTATAGAGTTGACAAAAAAGAAAATTATAAAACGATAAGGCAAAATAATGAAAAAACAACAAAAACATTATGTAGGTGCAACTACTCTAACTATACTCCCATGATATATCCATCACATACATGGCGTCGCAAACACGGCCTGAGAATAACTAGTTTGTTCATGAAGACAGACTAAACAATCAGATTGCGACTGGGTCCCACCGCAGGTGGGGAGGAGTAATCATCCGTAAACCAAATACGAAAAAATAACTACACAGAAGGCTGTTTGCGACTTGATCTTTTTGGTTACTTTTTCTATCAAGAGAAAAAGTAACAATAAAAAAATAAAAATCCCACACTTGCGTGCAGGATTCTCATAGAACTAGAAAAATTAATCTTAATATAACACATAATCAAAAGGAAATATAACACCTTCAATAGGAATAAGTGGATTACTGATATAAAGATATGATCCATCATCTAAGATATAATAATACCAGTGTGGGTATATTCAATACGTCTCAATATCTTCTATAATAGCACCTCTTGTCGTACTATCAGCTACGATAGAATCAGCAAAATCACTATACACGACATATTGTGGAGCCTGATCAGAGACAACAGCTACCCATGAGCATGTATCCAAGCCACTCACTTCCTGATTGGTGCAAACCTCATACACAGTACCACTCAGATGTAACACATCGTCATCATACACACTACCGGTCATTTGTTTTGCCGTAAATATAGGGAACATCCACAGCATGTCATCAGACATATTATCTATTGCGTCATCTATCATAACTTCCTCCTCAGAGTCAGATGACATATCTGATAAGTCTACGTATGAATTCGAAGCACTATCTGCCCAGTCCATTACTATGTTTTCTGGATCAGCCCAGAGATATGCAAGACCCAATCAGACACCAATTCCTAACAAGAATAACAACCATGTTGCAATACGATTCATATTTTTATTTAAATACATAATAAAACAAGAATTATTCTATTTCTCCCAATACTACTGTCTCTCATTCCAATTCCATCTTCTCCCATGTGTCACGGAGTTTAGGCTCAGTGAAGATCCATGTATCTACCTCATCAGGAAGCTCATCAGTCTGGAGATATTTTTTGGTCTGACACAATACCGAAGTCGTACTAGCCGTAATGATACTATAGTTCAGCTCACCATCCTGTGATACCCAGACACGATATTGCACACCATCGATATCATACTCACCAGGGTATGAGATCACTCACGATACCACATCATACTCCATATCACTACCGATATGCGACATCAGTGATACATACGCACTATCATGTGTGAGTGGAGCCCAAAGTGTCTTCTGACCTATTTTATACCCATTATCTGTCTTTTTTACCTGTACCATTACGATTATTTACAAAGAAACAAAACTACTTACTCTATTTACTCTTTTTGCGCGATTTACGCTTTATTATCCAAAGAAGACTGGATTAATCAGTCTCAGGATGATACCAGAAGCACCGAGCAATACAAGCGAAAGTATCACTCTCCTCATCATCTTCTTACCCTGCTCTGCATCACCACTCGTCCACATCACACCTGATACGACGAGAAGTACTATCGAACCGACCAAAATCAGCGTCATCACAATATTGGCAAGTGCTCTCATCAGACGAGGAAACGCTGTTGCTGTGCCTGCTTGCGTATTACCTTCCAAACCATCTAATTGATTAATACATCTTCCTACAAAAGGGACATCAGTATTGAGTTTCACCCCACAACAAAAATCTTTTTCATCAAACTTTGCACCATTTTTTCAGGCAGCCTTATCTGCTGGATTAGCTGCACCTATATAATCACAACCCATATGAACCTCCTCACCATTAATCTCACCATTAAACCACATACAATAAGTATCATTATTACTACCTACAGAATAAGTTCCACCATAGTAAGTAATTGTTTTAGCTGTAATGAGATTAAATTGAGCATCCTTACTACTGCCACCCTTTGCCCCTAAGCAAGAACGAATACCAGTACATGCATCTACACATGCTTGTATATTTGAGCCAGCTGGTCCAGCAATAATGGTATTCGTACAGGCATCCATGCAGGATGTAGCACAAGAAGAACCAGATGGACAGTTTTGAGCACTTCATCATGTCTGTGCAAAAGCACCCATACCGCCCAATACAATAATCCCAAGCATAATGCCCAAAATACGATACAACATCTCCAAAAACATTAAACTAAAACACTATCCAATACTATTTGCAATCTAGCAGGATCTATCACTGCTCTGTGGTCTTTCATGAGTGTGCCGATGATCTTCCCTCTATTACTCTGGATCAGTTCCATACCACTCTGCTGAATAAGTGCACGAAGATTATCATCAGACAGCATCTGCGGCAAATACCCTTCGAGTACGTTTATCTTCTGCTGTTCGTCAGCAACTTCATCATCTCTTCCGGCACTGATATAGAGTTGTTGAGTTTCACGGACTGACTTGATCTCCTTTTTTATCATTTGGATGACGGTCTCTTCACTCAGTTCTGGCTCATCGATCTCGCGTTGCTGGATAGCAGCAAGCACCAAGCTCAGCACATCCTTGATAGGAGTCTGTTTCTCTTTCATTGCTTGGATACGGTCTTGCTTCATCTGAACTACCAATCACATAGTCACATCCCACGAGATAAATATGCCTCCACTCTAGCCAAAAGCGACTTCGTTGCAACATTATCTTTTCTCCCTATCTTGACTTGCAATGAGTATCATAATCTCTATACATACGTCCACGTCATCGCTACGCTGGGGTGATGGAATTGGTAGACATGCACGCTTGAGGGGCGTGTGGGCAACTTGCCCGTGGGGGTTCAACTCCCCCTCCCAGCACCACTTGATACTCTATTTAAGAGTATTTTTTGTTAGTAGAAAAAATCCCACACGCTCGTGCAGGATATGTTTTATGATGAAATTATTATTTCTTCAGCTGATAGACTCCTTTGTCTGTTCTTTCGAAGAGTTCTTTATGTTTCTGGAGATTGAGCAAGACTGTATTTGCACTTGCCATCTTCTCTTTGAGAAGCTCTCTGCAAATCTCTTTGACCGTCATAGGTCTATCGTTTTCATCCAAGATTCTGACAATAATATCTTTGACCAGACCCCCTTCATATCCCCACTCCTTGAGTGCGTACGTACCGAGACCAACATTCACAAAAACATCACTATTTTTCACCAATTCATTGTGAACGGTATTTACTTTGATATTTTTCCCAGGAAACCATTCCATGATCTTAGCTGGAAGTTCTTGATAGTGCAGTGGTTTTTTTGCTTTTCTCAGTGTATAGAGTACTTTGAGTTTCACTGTTTTGATGTTGATATCATCAAACGTATCCAAACCAACTTTCCCATCAAAGACCATCAAACCTCTCACAATGGTGAAGAAATTCATATAGAATGCGTCATCTCTGAAGAATTCTACTTCATCGTATTCTTTACCAAACTTGTCTTTCATAAATGCTACAAATTCGTAGAGATTCTGACTCTCTTGTCTCTTGGTAAAATAATCTACCACAAAGATAGACATAGTAGTCAGTAGGTCCTCATATAATGGGTCAATATAGAATGCCTTATCAAGATTTCTATTTCTCTTCAGATAAGAAATGGTAAAATCAGACACCAAGATGAGTTTGATCTCCTGAAACGTAAACGTGAAAGCAGGATTATTGACCAATTTTGTAATAAGTGTTTTTTCTGGCAAAATACCACCATTTTGACTTAATACTTTGTTCGCCTCTTCCAGCAGAGAAATATACTTTTTGTTTCCAACGATCAATCTGCGGAATCTCATCAGAGCCTGTGTTTCTACTTGGCGAACGCGCTCACGGGTCAGATTAAATCTTTTTCCTATTCTTTGGAGAGGTATTTCTTTCCCATCTTTGAGACCAAATTTTTGCAAAAGCACTAGTTGCTCCTTGGGTTTGCAATATTGCAAAACATCTTGAAGCTGAGTAATACTCAAATCTACATCGATGGATTTATCATCCATTTTGGTATTAAAATTCATAAGAGTTTCGTCTATATGATATAAACATGTTATCACTATACTACCAAACAAGAATACAATGTCAAGCAAATGTTGTGCCAAAAATACAATCGAATCTTGACGCTTAGGTAGCGAATTTGAATATGATTACGTCCCCATCCTGTACGATATACTCCTTGCCTTGTAGTTTCAATTTCCCATGTTCTTTCGCTTGGTTCCATCATCCAGTAGCTACTAAATCATCATACGACACTACCTCTGCCTTGATAAATCCGCGTTCAAAATCTTTGTGAATAGCAGCTGCTGCCTGTGGCGCAGTACTTCCCTGACGAACCGTCCAGGCTCTGGTCTCTTTGATTCCTGTGGTGAAGTAATACATCAGACCCACTTCACGAAAAGCGAGAGCAATCAGATCATCCAGTGTCGGTACATCACCATACTCTTCCAGTAACATTTTCCTCTCATCATCATCCATTTCTATCATCTCCGATTCTAATTTTGCACACACGACAGCAGTTGGCTTACCAAACCTCTGTTCAAAATCTGCTTGGATAGCCCTCGCCTGACTGAGTTCTGACTCCCCCACATTCATCGCATAGACGAACGGCTTATTGGTCAGGAAATTATAAGTTTTCAGATATTTCTTCTCATCTTTGGTCAGATCACCCTGGAGATCATAGATGAGCTTCCTATCCTCAAGCAGTGCTTTTGCGCTTTCGAGCACTTTCATCTCTTCGAGTGTCTCTTTGTCGCCACTTTTGGCTTTGCGCTGGAGTTGAGGGAGTTTCTTTTCTATTTGTTCCAAATCTGATAAAATCAATTCAGTAGTAATAATATCCTCATCCCTGATGGGATCTACTTCTCCTTCGACATGATTGATATCTGCGTCTTTGAAGTGTCTCAACACTTGCACGATCGCATCCACCTCACGAATATGGCTCAAGAATGCATTTCCCATCCCTTCGCCCTGTGATGCGCCCTTTACCAGACCAGCAATATCCACGAACTTGATCGTCGCAGGGATAATTTTCTGAGTCTGTGAAATCTCCGCCAAAGTCTGCAATCTCGGATCATTCACATCTACTACCCCAATATTCGGATCTATCGTACAGAATGGAAAATTCGCCGCATCCGCCGCATACGACTTCGTCAACGCATTAAACAATGTCGACTTCCCTACATTTGGAAGTCCTACAATACCTATTTTCATTGTACCAAACTATAATCAAACACTAAAATAATACTTGCTACCTGTTACTTGCTACCTATAGCATGTTCTAATTCCTCTTTTTCACTCCACTTCTCACGCCCAAATTGTGTCAGCATCACTTCTTCATGACCTTTTCCTGCTAAGAAAACGATATCACCAGACCCCGCTTCACGTGTGAGAAACGATATCGCGTCACGTCTCTGAGGCAGGATAAAGAGCCCATTTCCTATCTTCTTCTGTTTGATACCACTCGCGACATCACTCATGATCGCAAAACGATTTTCTGACCCAGGATCTTCATCTGCTAGCACGACAACATCTGCATATTTGTCCAGAAGTGCTCACATCTTAGGACGTTTTGCCTTGTCACGACCGTCACCCATTGCACCTGACAGGATCAGGAGTCTGCCTCCTTTTTTGAGAGAGTTCAGATAGCGAAGTGTCTTCTCTAGTGCGTCTTCTGTATGCGCATAATCGATGAAATAGTGAGCTCCATTCGCTTCATACTCATCCATACGACCTGTCACACCCTGGATAGTGGCAACTGTCTTGATAGCAGCTTCCAGCGGCACACCGAGCATCGTCACTGCACTCAGCGCTGCCAGGATATTGTTGATATTGTATGCGCCACGAAGTGACGTCTGTAGCGGATATGATTCTTGGAGATAGTTGACAGTAGCTGTCGTACCATCCACTCATTCTATGATATTCGTCCCCATGACCGATGCTTGACCTGCGATACCATACGTAATTTTTTCATCGAAAAGGAATTCATCATACCACTGACGACCCGTCGCGTCATCCTTGGGGAAGACAGCATATGTCTTACCTTTGCGATTGGCTGCTGTCTGGACGAAGAGTTTTTTCTTGGCAGCAACATAGGATTCTCGTCCGCCATGATATTCCAGGTGATCATTCGTGATATTGGTCAAGATCGCCATATCGAAATCGATTCACTCAAACCTATGCTGATCCAGTCCATGCGATGTCACTTCAATCACCGCCACCTGACAACCTTCATTTTTCGCTTGGCGAAACACTTTTTGGAGTGCAAATGGATCCAGTGAACTCATCTTGGAAGCATTGAGAGAAGACTGATCACCGATACGAATCTTAGCCGTACTGACCGAAAATGTCTTCCCCACATGCGCCTGGAGGAGGTCATGAAGCACATTGACCGTGGTGGTCTTACCATTTGTACCCGTCACTCCGATCACAAAAAAATCACCCGACGGATGTCCAAACCACACATTAGCTAGACGAGCGCTGAGTGTCTTTTGCAATTTCGAGAGTGAGCTGTGTTGTCGCAGTGGAGCCCACTTATCATAGAAAAATAATGTTTTGAGAAAAGCTTTCATTAGACTCCTACACAAGCAGTAAAACATCCATTATGACATAACATACATAAGGTGATGAATATTGCAATGCTTTCTCTTGGTTAGCAAGTTATGAGCATTATATTTGTAAACTGTGAACAAGTATTATTATTTTCTCATCGCCATCCTCTCGGCATGTCTCACATCAGGATGTTTTCTGGGCAATGGAAGGTTGTGTTTTGTATAAAAATCTATCTCCTGTGGTATCAGACGGAAAAGCTTCCCACTCACTTCACATCTGATCGCATAGCGTAGGATATCACTGAGAAATTCAGGCTTCTTCTCCTGTATCGTCGCACAGCCATACTCAGGCAGTTTCTCTCCAGGGATGATCTTGTCTACTTGGGGTTGTGGTGCTTCGTAGGTACTCCACTGATATCACCAATCTGGTAAACTGTTATCCTGGTAAGTTGTTATGCTCTCCACTGGATAATACTCATTCGCCACCGTCTCATTATATCCGAATGGACTCAGCGATGGATGGAAAAACTCACCTCGCTCTCCGGTCTGTTTCATATGATCGATGATTTTGGGAGCAAGTTCATTGTATTCTTCTTTGGTGTATTGCTGATTGAAGATGCAGTATTCTTTGTTGCGGAGACCGTCGCAACCAAAACAATGCACACAACTTGTACAATGAAAACTATACAGTACGTCACTAGCATTATTATCAATATTACAATTAAACAATAATCACGAAACATTATCACCTATTGCAACATCTTCATAACAAAGTTGACTATTCTGACCCCAGGCATACACATCAAAACAGTCTGTAGAGTCATACAACCATGCTACATAAGAACAGTCCTCTAAATTACGCACATTATATCATTTCTGCACTCTTGTGCTATTGTCTATGTGGAGCCCATCCACATTAGTACTAAAAAAATTAGTGTTCTGTTGTTTTCTATTCTTCCACCTGGAAAATGTCTCTAGGTGATTAACATTATCCAACAACTTCTGATATTCTTCTTGAGAATATTGTTGATTATCAAAACAATACTTTGCATTGTCTAATCCATCACAATTATAACAGGATTGACAGTTAGTACAATTCGTCAGAAACCAAGAAGATGATGAATTTCTTGTGTTAGAGCAGTATAAAAGACCATAACTATCATAGCAATCCACCAATCCATAAGAATTTTCACACCTGAAAACCATATAACTATCAACGGTATTTTTACAATCTATAATATAGGCAGAATAAAGAGAATTCTGATTTTGTGAAGCAGAAGATGTTAAGTAACAACTTCTCTCATAATTACAACAATTACAATAATCACTATTTTCACCAAAATAATTATAAAGGGAAGGAAAAGGTGTATCCTTTATAAGTTCTCCAAACTGCTCGGTAAAAGTACGAGAAAAATCAAAATCACGACCATAGTCCATTGGGTCTCGAGCATCAGATCGCCAGATCTTCTGATCATAGACTTTGTAGGGTTTATCAGGACTATACATAGAAATAATCGGCTTCTTGGATGCGTCACATGTCCTGGTATAGAGCTTCCTCTCATTGCGAAAAGCGAGACGACGACGTTGACGACAGTCAGGACAGAGAGTGGGAGTAGGTATCTCTGCGACATAGTCTCCAAACTTCGGAGAAACTTTGGCATAGAAATCCAGATCCTCTTGCATGATATCAAAGGATGATGAGCAGTGTCTACATGTTCTTGTCCCGACTTCAGCGGGATTGGTTTCAATGACAGACATGGGAGAAAGGATAAGAGCATAAAAGTGTAAGAGCATAAGAGGTATATGTGTTGGGAGGATAGGAGTATCATAATGATTTCCTCAATCTTGTCTATCACAAATTGTGTCTATCTGTGCAATGACTTGCACAACAGAAAGAAATCACTATAAAACAAAAAAACGTTCTCCTTTGGAAAAGGAGGGGCTGCTTGCGGTGGAGGATTTTCTCAATCACAGTCACAAGATATTTTTGCTCTCTATAATCATTCTATGCTCCTATCATCTTTTCTCTCCTCCATCGGCATGTCCGACAAAGAAATCGATATCTATCGCACCGTCGTTGAGCGCCACAAAACGACACCCGCCATCGTCGCAGAACAGTTGGGTCGTGAGAGGACGTCCACCTACAAGATGATGAAAAATATGGTCTGATCAGGGTTTTTGAGTACCACCCATGAGCATGGGACGACATTTTTCTTGGCAGTAGATCTTGCTATCCTCCAGCAGCGTTTCGAAACTCAACGCCAATCACTCAATACGATTGCAGACTCCTACGACGACATCCTCCACGAATACGAGTCAATCCAGAGTGCGCATCAGTTCCGTACGAGTATCCGTCTTCTCTCGGGTACGTCTAGCATCCGCTATGCATACCACACGATGAGCGAGATCATAGCACGTGAGTGACTTCGCTATATCACATGCATAGCTAGTCATACCCTGGACATGATGAGTGGTGGTGATCCTGTGTTGCAAGAGCTCTATAGCGGATTCTTCTCATCACTCCACGATCAAAAAATCACCGTCTCCAGCCACCTGGGCCAATGACTCTGACTGATGGAAAGACTCCAGCATGCCCTGACACTCGACGCGATCTCCGAGATGCCCTACGCCAACAGTGCGACCCACGTACGGATAGTCGGGTATGATATTTTTCTCCTCCTCTTCACGGCCGATCCACAAGTCATCCATATCCACAGCCCTCAAGTTGCGGGCCTCCTGATGTTCGTTGCTGAACAATTAGAAAAGGAGGGAAAATCATAATCCCGTAAACTCGTATGCTTGTATACCTCCCTAAATAAGTGGTGCCGCAAACTCTTCTATCTTCTCTGTGACATCTGCTTGCTTGGAGACTGCTTCCTTTGCCTCAGCGATCGAACGTGAGTATTTGCTACGTGAAATTTCGTACAATTCTTGGATATAAGTCGGTGATATTTTCGCGTCAGGTGTGTAGAGCGTCTTGAGTGAGAAAGGATCCTTGACCTGACCCTGGATGATCGTCTTGCAGTATAGTTCACGTATATTGAGATTGGCAATATCGTAGTCATCTACAAAGGGTGAGAAGTGCTGTTTCATATAGATCGCATCCTCCGACGATATTCTAAAACTCATCAGCGTACCCACGTTTCCAAACAGTGATTCAGACAGCTTGGTCGGTATCTGCCTGATGAACTGGTGTGCGACAGACAGACCTAGTCCGTACTTACGCGCTTCGGAGAGGATCTCGTTAAACGTGTCGGTAGCAAAGTTTTGAAACTCATCCACATAGAGGAAAAAGGGGATACGCTCCGACTTGGACAAATTTTGTCTACTCATCGATGCTTGGAAGATCTTGGTCACGAACATTGCTCCCAAAAAGCCCATGATATCTTCTTGAAGTTTGCCTTTGGGGAGTTTGACAAGGAGGATTTTGGATTCATCCATCATCTCACGGAAATCAAGTTTATTGTCAGGAGAGGCGAAGATATTTTTGAGGATGTCGATACTGAGCAGCTGACCTACTTTATTCAAGATCGGCATGATAGCCTCCGTATTGAACTGCTGTGACCGACCTGCAAATTCATTGGTCCAGAAGTTGCGCACGACGTCATCATTGATAGAGTCGATCATATCATAGCGGAAATCTTTGTCTGTCAGCGCACGGATGATGTCAAACAGTGTCGAATTCGGTTTGTCAAGGAGCGCTAAGAAGATCATACGAAGTACATGTTCCAGTTTTGCATTCCAGTTGGAGCCAAAAAATTTATTGAAGATATCGATAAATCACTTCGCCAAAATTTGTTTGGACTCCGTCTCTTTAACATCCAGCGGATTGAGACAAAAAGGATATTCTTCATCCGTCGGATCGAAGATAATCACATCATCTTTGCGTTCAGGTGGAATGTGAGTGATAAGCTCACTGATCAGATCTCCATGTGGATCAATCACACCGATACCTTTGCCTGCTTGGATATCGCGAATCATCAGCGACAGGAGAAACTTCGATTTACCCGTACCAGTCTTACCCACGACGTAGGTATGTCTCAGTCTATCCTCATCATAGACCGCGAGTGGCACACGAGTCGAGCGATAGTCTGAGATACCCAGTGGAGTCATCTCACGAGGTACGTTGACAGGCACGATCTCACCGTTTTCCAGTGTCTTATGAGGTAGTGACGGAACTCCAACAGGGACACCGAGCTTCTTGCTCTTCACCGTCAGAAGAGAAGTTTCTGTATCAGGACGCGCAGGGAAGTGAAATATTTCTGCTATCTCATGGCTCGTCAGGTTGATAGGTGCCCGATTACCATCACCTTTAAGGAGAGTTTTGAGTGCTCCAGTTCCCTTGGTCGTACGCAGGAGAAACTGATTATATGGAATATCCTTCAGTACCAAAAATTTATTAAATACCGATCTCAGTTTACCGAGCGCGATATCCTGTGTCGATGCTTGCGCGATGATCGCTATGCGAGTCGCGAAAAGTGGCTTAATACGCTTTTGTGCGAAGAATGCATGACCTTTCTTCTTCCATTCTTTGGGCAGGTTTCTCATCATCATATATTTGGGAAACTGCGCCCTGAGCATCCACCTAAACGCCCGATAATCAAATTTTTGACGCAAAAAATGAGTCAGACTCTCTGTCTGGAGCGGCGTAATTTGGACGATATAACTCACCTTCTCGGTAGCGATATCTACTCCTTCAAGTGATCTCAATATACTGTCAATAAAAGCACTATCATCATTCCTATCTTCTGCAAAAGGGAAAAATCCTCCATTCTCGAGATAGACTTCTCCTACAACTGTTTTGTTGCTCTCATAGTTCCAGATATTCTTATCATCGGGGACGATCTGAAAATCATTAAAATCTGTATAGAACTGACTCTCAAAACTTGCATATGTCGATGGACTCGCATCGAACGAGTACAGAAGCTCACCCTGATTGGCATGCAGACCGAACATCATGGTCTGATTGGTCATCGTTTTTTGGATATCATCGAGAAAATCTTGGAACGACGACTGCGTCTGACGAAAACCATGATATATCTTGATAAGATGAGTCATCAGAAAAGAAGAAAAACAAACAATACAATAAGGTTTAGTATACAGATGATAAGTAAAAAATGCAAGAAAAGAGGCTGGTTTTTTACCTCCGTTATTGCATCATTACTATAGAAGTAGCTATTTCACCCTAAAATGTTCCTTGAGTCTTTCTAACCAGTGTTTCCTCGGGAGTGGTAATCCATACTTGACGAGGAAATCGTATTCCATCTTGATCACTCTGTAGACGTTTCACTGCTCATCTCTGATTACTTTTTTCAATATCGACGGATCTATGGTCCAGTCTCCATTATCATCAAATCATTCATAATTTCCAAGATCTGCGACTTCCACCACATCCATCCACTCTGGGACATCGACAGCGATCGGTTCATCTCTTCGGAGGTATCATGCTGCAGTGACTTCTTCTTTGGTGAAAGTATCGTCTATCAGGTAAGCAGCGGTGTCGTTGAAGTAGAAGGGATTCATAGAGCCAGGGAAAAACTTCCCAAGATCACCATCCTTTTCCATCTGAGTAAATATTTCGTCGACTTTATCATATCGTTCTTCTTTGGTGTATTGGCGATTGAAGATGCAGTAGGACTTGTTTTTAAGACCAATGCAGCCGAGGCAGTAGGAACAAGCATCCATATCAATACAATAAAAAAGATTATAACACTTATATCATCCGAACAGAAAACAATACAAATGGGACGAAAGTGTTCATGCCTGACATGTTGCATAAAAATTATCTGAATCAATACCAATATCAATTCCATCATAAAAATTATTACTTCATGTATTTCATCATTCAAATAAAACAACATTCCTCGAATCTGCTACATCAAAAGCAAGATACCCATTAGTAACATTACGAGAATTATTAACACCCATACAATTATTCAAATCTTGAGATCAAATATTTTTCATATTAAATTTCGCAACATTTCACCACTGGTCAAAAGATGCCTTATCTTCCAAGATAGATATTTTTTTAGTCAGATAGTCTTCTTTTGCATATTGAACATTGGCGATGCAATATTGTTGATTTACTAGTCCATCACAGTGGATACACTCTGAACATCAAATCAAATTGCTTGAAAACCAAATATTACTAGAACCCTGAATATTGGCAGAATAAAAAATATTTTGAGATGATTTAATATCGATGGAATAGAAGATATTGCTAGAACCCAAAGCAACATAAATAGAATTAAGAAGCATGCTACAATTAATAGTAGCGAAGAATGAATATAATCAATTCTCAACATCATTTCACAAGCCAAAACTAAGATAACAGTTACTAGTCCCATAAGATCAATCAGTATAATCAGAGTTTTCATTCGACCCAAAAAGCCTTACATTTGATTTTGGATTATTGGTATATAGTTGATTGAAATCATGCATAAAATTACCACTATAATGAGTAGATTGCATGTCAGAATTAAGATATTCACTAGCTTTAACAACCTGTCCCCTTCTTTCTGTATCAGGATATGTAGTAATTAAATCTCATTTTTTATAAAAATTAAGTGGATACCAACTCGCTATCTCCATCACGAACTCTCTCCATGGAGTTTGTTTACGTTTGGCTTGAATTTTCTCTTGTCGAGCCTTCAATCTTGCTGGCATAGGTGTATAGAGTATGAGAGTATAAAAGGATAACGACTTTTCTACCATGATAATACATATCTCTTTTGCTCAGTCAATTAATACTTCTCTTTACAAAAAATATTTCTTCATCTAAGAATTTGCATTTCATCATGCAAAATTATATACTCTGTGTAAATTTACTATTTACATAAAATTATGATCACCGACGACATCAGAAAGATAGACTATATCCTCCAGCGTCTCGGTCTCGGGGAGTCGGAAGTAGAAATTTTCCTCCTTGGACTCCAGCATGGTGCTCTAACTATCTCACAGCTCGCTGACCTCTCACGCAAAGGCCGCATCACTGTCCATGAAATTGTAGGGAGACTCATCGACAAATGACTCTATCTCCAGACCTACTCAGGTCGCAAACGTCTCGTCTATCCCAACCAAGTCGATGCCATCGACCGCCTTATCGATGAGAAGAGGATCGCTCTTTCTCAACTTGAAAAAGACGCAGACACAGCCACGTCCTTGCTCCGTTCGATCCAGCTCCAGTCCGAACATTTTCCTCGCATCAGATTTTACAAAGGTCACGAAGGTATCGCACGCGTCCTCAACGAAATCAAACAAGACGGCGCGGACATCAGCATCATGAGCGATGGACAGCATTTCTATGAGCTGATTGATAATAATTGGCTCGAGCAGACACTCGACCTCAGGAGGAAGAAGAACATTGGAGTCAGGATGATGTTTCCGTCAGGATTTGAGTATTTTACCTATACACAGGGGACATATCAGCAAGAGCTAGAGATCAGAGCACTCCCCCACCAGGACAGCTTCCAGGGCGGTATGATCATCCGATGAGACAAAATGGCAACCCACTACTACGACCGTCAGTTCATCACGACCACCATCGTCCACGACGCCAGATCCGCAGCCATGCACCAGTATCTCTTCGAGAGGACATGGGAGCAGGCCAAAAGTTACTAAAAGAATTCTATCAGACTACTTTCTGAGCGCCATCCTCTCTGCATGTCTCACATCAGGGTGCTTGGTAGGGATGGGAAGATTATGTTTGCGATAAAAAGCTAATTCCTGTGGGATGATTCTATATGGTTTACCACTGACTTCACACCTCAGGATGCGATTGGTGATATCATCAGGGATCTGGGTAATATCACGAGGTAGCTTCTCTGCAGGGATGATCTTGTCAGCAGAAGGCTGTGGCGCTTCATAGTCTGATCGTTTGTATCACAAAGTTTGCAAGCCCGTACTCTCGTATTCTTGTACTCCTGTTACAGGATAGTACTCATTCGCTACCGTCTCATTATATCCGAATGGACTTAGCGATGGATGGAAAAACTCCCCCCACTCTCCCGTCTGTTTCATATGCTCGATGATTTTAGGCACAAGTGCATTATACTCCTCTTTGGTATATTGCTTATTAAAAATACAGTAGGATTTGTTACGCAGGCCGATGCAGCCGAAGAGGTGGGAAGAGCTATCACAGTTGAAAGAATACAAGAGACTACTACATCCTGTCCAACACCTGATACAAAAAGAGTTCTTGGTAGCGTCAAGTGCGGTATTGATGGACTCATAAACCAGAAAAGAATTATATCATACCGTATCTACATCCATACAATCGCCTGAATTAAACCAAACATGCCTACTATACGATACATTATGTGCATCATGTATTTCACTAGCACAGAAAATTTTAGCAGCATCAGACACATGATGAGATGTTACAACCTGATCTGATGATCTAATAGTCTCATACATACCAAAACTATCTTCAAGGGTGTGTCGTTGTTGCCAGAGAGACTGTTTCTCTTGTTCTGATCAAAACAAAAAGGTGCGCACAGTAGTCTCATACACCTCACGATCTACTGGTTTATTAAAAACATGATACTGCTTCCCATCCAATCATATACACCCAAAACAAAACTGACAGTTGGTACAGTTTTCTATCAAATAAGAGTCTGAACAACTCCTACAATATTGAGAGAAAAAGAGTTTGTACGAATCATCAATATCTAATGACTGATAGCAGTTTTCTGAATGATTGACCATGGCACAATCGACACAGTGATCCGATTTTTGTAACCAATAACCATAGAGAGATGAATCATTATTAGAGCTCTCTACAAGCAAATAAGAATTTTTATTATATGCAGCAAGATTGGTATAATCAGAATTTTCACTACCGATATTGAGTATAGAGCAATGTGGCACCTCCATCATCAGCTCACCAAACTGCTCCATAAATGTTCTCGAAAAGTCAAAATCTCTCCCATAGTCCATCGGGTCTCGTGCATCAGACCGTCGTATCTTTTGGTCGTAGACTTTATATGGCTTATCAGGACTATAGATGGAGATGATGTCTTTTTGGCTTGCATCACATTTTCTACGATATAGTTTTCTCTCATTACGAAAAGCGAGGCGACGACATTGACGACAGTCGGGACAGAGTGTGGGAGTAGGTATCTGTGCTACATAATCCCCCCTTGTCGTCGCATCCGCTCCTCCTTGCCCCCCTTGTACAAGGGGGGTGTCCGGCACCAGATCACCTCTAGCGTCATTATCTTCAGTGATTGGTGCCGGACGGGGGGATTGGGGAAAACGCGGAGAAATCTTGGCATAGAAATCGATATCTTCTTGCATGATATCAAAAGATGATGAGCAGTGTCTACATGTTTTGGTTTCGACGACAGACATAGTAGAAAACATAAGAGCGTAAAAGGGTAAGAGGATAACAGAACCCGTAATCTCGTATACTTGTACTCCCTCTCACATGCACATACTATATCATTCTCCTCTGATCTCTCAAGCACAAAAAAGATATTCTGTGCTGCCAAAATCACAACACTTGCAGTGAGGACAGAAATCAGTATAATAGACAATATTTACTATCTTATAGTGTATCCATTATGCAAGAAATTGAACATATTTTCACACAACTTGGTTACCAGAGAGATGAAGCTGCGATCCGACTCATGGTCTATCAGCTGGGTAGTAAGCCTGCCTCCACTATCGCCGACCGCCTCCACAAAGAGAGGACATGAGTCTACAAAACGCTCCGCCAACTCGCCCACGACGGACTCATCCAGCAGACCAAAAAACGCGGCGTCACCCAGTTTTGGGTAACGAATGCATCGCCCCTGTTTGCAGCGCTCGAGAGACAAAGACAATCCATCGATGCCCTCCAATCTACCCAAGAAGATGTCCAGCAGACCCTCCTCCAGTACGAATCCACACGCTATCCCCACCTCCCCACGATCGCCCTCTATGACGGAGAAGACGGAGTCAGATCACTTTTTGAAAACATGTATCAGACCATCATCGATCGTCATTACCTCCTGATCAAGTATTTTGCTACCAATACCTTCGACGCTCAGTCGACCTCCACCCAGACCGTGCAGCACTACGCACATGACATCTTCGATCAGCTCGCCCGCCGCAGGGTCACCGTCGAGAGTTACTTGGGCAACGGGATCCTCATCATGGAGCAGATCAGCAAAACCATCGATACCAGCACGCTCCGCGACCTTCCTGCCGGACAGGCATCGGTCAATATCTTCGTCGTGGGTACGGTCATCTATCTCATCATCTTCAAGGACACGCCCGTCGGGATCCAAATCGACTCCGAAGACCTCGCCAATACCATGCACTTTATCTTAGAAAAATTACAGACAGACTAACTGTACACTTCCTGCTGATAACACTTCTCACAGTACACTTTCTGCTTATTGGCTGTATCAATCGTTTTGTCGTTTTCGCTTTTTGTCGTTTTCTCCTCCATCGGATACACACTCAGCATCTCCTCTCCACACTGATCACACTCTCTAAGGTAGAGTGTCCTCCCTGGTCTGAGTGCCATCCTCTCTACATGTCTCACATCAGGATGCTTACGAGGGAGAGGAAGGTTATGCTTGCGGTAAAATGCCAGTTCAGCCTTTTGGATCATAAAGGGTCTTCATGACTCGGAACAAATGATGACCTGTCTGAGGATGGTTTCATCATCTCTTCGCTTCATCCACTGCTCTTCAGGGATCTCTCCTGCTCTCAGGACTTGTGCATTGTCAGGGATGACAGGATCAGCACTATAGTCACTTCGTTTGTAGCCGCGAGCAAGTGCTTCATCCTTGGTAAGGGGAAAATATTCTTGTGCTACTGTCTCATTATAACCAAAGGGTGACAGTGATGGATGGAAAAACTCTCCTCGTTCGCCGTCGCGTATCATACGAGCGATGATCTGAGGGACGAAGTTGTGTCGTTGTTCTTTGGTGTATTGCTTGTTGAAAATGCAATACTCTTTGTTGCGGAGTCAGACACAGGCGAAAAGGTGGGAAGAGTTTTGACACAACTGACTATATAAAATATGCCCTATATTTGCCCAACAAGTGTAAGAAAAAAGAATATGATATGCACCCACTCATATCTCCTTACTCTCATAACAAAGGGAGGTACCATCTCATCGCACACTTAAATCTAAACAATCTTTAGCATTAGTGACTCATAAAACATATCTTACATTGAGAGAATCAGACACATCATAACCACACACAACACCATCTGAATATTTAATTAAATTACCATACCCATGATGACTATTCAATAATATAGTTGCAGGTAAAATAACATCATCAGTATATAATCAATCATATTTCACCATAGATTCGTATTCTATTTGTGAATATTGTCTATTTTTATAGCAATATTGTTTGTTAGTTAATCCAGTACAAGCATAACAGTGTTTACAATTATCACAATTCATAAGGTAAGAGCTATTGCTGCAGCCATCACAATTCATAAGGTAAGAGCTATCTGCACAATTCCTACTTTGTACACAAAAATAACAATTGGATGAATTATATATTTTTTCAGAATCAATACAATCAACATCATTATATGCTGTTGTACAATACATACATCATTCACTTGCAGTTCATCACATCACCATGTAGCAATCTTTAGATGTCATAGTGTTATTTACATACGATGAATTCTCCAAGCTATCTACCTCATTAATGAGATTCATTCTTGGTAGAGGCCCTATAACATCATTGAAAGCAGAAAGAACTGATGATTGTAAAGTAATATTTATACCATAATCAATTGGATCCCACTCATCACTCCACCACACCTTCTGATCATAGACTTTATAAGGTTTGTCTGGGCTATAGATCGAAATAATATCTTTCCCAGAGTAGTCACATTTCCTTTTATACAGTTTCCTCTCATTTCTGAACGCTAATCTCCTCCTCTGACGCTCTTCAGGGCACAGTGTGGGAGTGGGGATCTGTACTTTCAGCTTTCCGTTCTCTGTCCGAGAGTAGTAGTTTGGGAGTTTGGCTATGAGCTTGTCTCCTATATCCTTATTGGTTTCGAAAGTAGGGGAGATCTTGTTATAAAAATCTAGATCACTCTGGTAGATCGGAAACTCTTGTCAGGAGACAGTACAGGTCTTCCATTCGATGATGGGGTCATTGGTTTGTATACTAATATAGTTGTAGACTTCTTTGCTTGTGTAGTCCATCAGCACATAGAGATAGGATAAATCACAGGAGGAATATACTTATCATAGAGATACATTTGACATTTGCAATCATAACGGATACTATAGTGTGCTGACACTTGGCACAACAATGTCATCCTGAGTGAAGCGTAGCGAAATCGAAGGAACTTTAATGATAAATGAGTAAACACAATGAACACCTATTACACGTATATCCTCTCTAATCACACCAATACAGTACTCTATATCTGAATGACAAATAATATTTTACGCAGAATATATGAACACAAAAACAAAAATCATCCTTGATTTACAGCAAAATACAATTGTACCAAATTAGTCTATTATGAAGAATATAATCATGCAAAGGAAGCTATTCTGAGAGAAAAACAACTGAAATGACGAACAAGAAAAAAGAAAGATATGCTGATCGATACCACCAACATTGAAAGAAAAGATCTAGCAGTTGATCGAACATAAAAAAAAAGATCCTTCGGCAAGCTCAGGATGACAAACAGCACCAAAAATTCGTAAGCTCTTACCCCTCCTATACTCCTATGAAACAAAAACTCATCTCCCTCGGCCTCAATGACAACCAAGCTACTGTCTGGCTCGCCGTCTGGCAATATGGACTCTCCCCTGCCTCACAGATCGGCACCGTCACCGGCATGGAGAGAACCCACGCCTACAAAATCCTCCAGCAACTCGTCACGATGCAACTCGTCCATACCTCGCTCAGAGGCAAAACGACTTATTTTTACATCCCTGACAAAGATGTCCTCCACACACTCCTCGATCACCAAAAAGAGTTACTCAAAAATCAAGAATCAGACCTCCATGATCTCTCTGATCAGCTTGATACTCTCATAGATCCAGAGCTCTCGCTCGCTCCACCCATCCGTCAGCGAACAGGGACAGAGGGTGTCCGTAGTGGACTCCAGGACATCATCGCCACCGCCACACGCGAATCAATCCGTCAGATTACGTTTTTTGGCTCCAAGACACTAGAATCTATCGCTACTAGTAGCCAATCCATGGGACAGAAATGGAGTGAATTTTTCGATGCACTAGACCAACACCAGATCACTATCCAGTGATACGAGGGCACCGGTATCCTTCTTCTGGAGTCTATCGCCAGTGGACTCACTCGCCACGATGTCGTCACACTCCCAACAGGAAAACACTCACTCCACGTGATGATCGTCGGCTCACATCTCTATTATCTTTTTTCACGTCGTGAACCCGTCCTACTCAAAATTTCTAGTCCCGAGATGAGCGAACTTATGAGGATACTCCTTCAACAAAAAATCATATAAGTCTTGTGACTCTATCTCTTTTATATATAGTGTGGATGTTGCCTTATTATTCCTATATAATACTATGCATTCCCTCCTTTCTATCTACGAAATAGCTACGTCGGATCGTCAGAGTTATCTGGTCAAGCAGCTCGGGAGACCGCAGGCGGGTCATCTCACCAATCAGTCACTCCATAGTCTGCTAGATCAGTATCGCGATCAGTATCAGAACATTCTCGTCTTGCTGGATGAGAAACATTTCGTGATGGCTCATAGTCACCATGAAGTCTGGTCTGATACCAATTATACAGCAGAAGAACTCCATCAGACCTGCTTGGATGTCAGTAGGCAGCTCCGTCAGCAGCACACCATCGGCGGACAGCAGCTCTACTACCATATCGACAATATCCAGATAAATAATCAGCCCAAGGACTATCTCATCGGCTCTCGTGGACAGCTCTCGTGGGATATCACCTGCGTCTATCTCAAGCATGATATGGTCCCCATGATCGAGCAGCATCGAGATAGTGTGAGTGTCATCCCTGAGTCATTAGCGACCATCCAGCATATCAAATCCAAACTTCGCAAAAAGACATTTTCTGTGCTGCGAATCCACGATGACTATATTAAGGCCATCCATATCCAAGATCATCAATACATCGGGAGTCGCACGATCAGTCGGGGTAAGAAAAAACTCATGGAGATGATCGTCGAAGCTGGAGTCAGTGATTATTTTTTGCATGAGTCGATTGGCAATAATCCCATAGCGGAAAAACTGCTAACTGAAGCATTTGGCTTCTACTGTGAGATGATCGCTCAGCGAATCAATCAGGACGCACATCAAGGGACTGATGTCATTATTATCTCTGATCTCATCAAACATAAACTCTTTATGCAGATTTTCCAACAAAAATATCACGCAGACATCCAAGGCTATATCGTCCCGCTTCACGTCCCACCCCATGAAGACAAATACATGACCGTGCCTGATGTGCTTTTCACCATGGCATATGGAGAATATTTGCAGAGGCATCTTATTCCTGTGGGGTAGGTGTAACAAATCGTAACATATTGTAGCAAATAGTAACAAATTGTGCCAGATAACCTTGCTACTATTTTGTACTACTTGTCACCATTTGCCACTACTCTAGTGTCACAATCGCATCATCCAGACTACCTACATCGATCTGACGGATACGATATGCTTCAGGGTAGTATTGGTAAATGCGGCTATAGAGCGTCATCTGGTCTTCGATAGGCTTGCGAAGAGACATCAGGATTTTCAGATCATCATTCGTCATCATCGCCACATATCCTGCACCCGGATAGACGATCATATGTTTGAGAGGAATTTTGTCATTGACGGTGTGATAGACGTTCACAAAGTCTGACTCAGATGTCTCGTGATAGATACCATCCAACGATGTGATACCTTCGAGATACGAAGGTAAATAGAGAATAGCTTCATCGCCATTGAGCACATAACCTGTGGCGAGTGTATAGAGATAACCATTATATGATCCAAATTTTTCGCCACTGGGAACATTTCGGATGATGCGCGGTGTATAGTATTGGACAGTGATCTGTAGCGTATTATTGGCAAAATCATCAAGCGTAACTGACTCGATCAGCGGAAAACTATCGCGAATCATTGTGACATCGTTTTTTCGCTGTAGTCAGCGGAGTGAGAGATATGATGTATCATTGCCTATGATTTGGTAGATATATTGGTCGATAGTACTCTGTTCTGATGTACTACTATCTCCATGGGTGATCTGCAAATCCACAATCTGATAACGAGGAGCATACACGATAGATGTCATGATAATGTAGATGATCAGCACCATCAGCAATGAGGAAATCGCACCGATAATCCATCGGCGGTACGTAGGCCAAAACTCACTTCGTCGTCTGTGAAGCTTTTTGGAAAGATAGCGTTGTGGTGATCCAATACTCTTGTGGTACATAGCCACCCACTACATCAGATAAAAGAAACTTGTCACTGCTACGCCGATCACGATCCCTGCAAGCAGCTCTGGCAAGGTGTGTCCGATGCGCTCATTGAGTGTGTGATTGTGATGTTCTCCACGAGAAAACACATCGAACAGTTCGCCTTTGATAGTATTGAGGTATGATGCATGTCTTCCTGCTTCGTATCTGACATTGATCGCGTCATATCGCAGGAGGATAGAAAACACCAGCGCTACGACGAACAGAAGACTCAGACCCTGTTCATGGAAGATGATAGTCACGACACTTGCAGAGATTCACGCATGAAATGAAGGGAATCCGCCGCTCGATCGCAGATAGCGTCGTCTGAATGTTTTGGTACGAGCAACATCGAGGATCACCTTGAGGCCCTGTAGTACGAGCGCTGTCAACAAGATCACCACCAATGCTCGTGTCGCATCTGCTTGCATATCACTCATACCGAAAGAGAATAAAAAAAAATACTCCTCCCTTTGTATGTATCTACTCTCCAGACACAAGACCAAACAGTGAGTTCTGCTTGCAATCTGATAGGATGATACATATATACGATGTCACGTGTATCGATGATGGTCCCGTCGTTCAACGGATAGGACGCACCTCTGCGGAGGGTGAGATCCAGGTTCGATTCCTGGCGGGACCGAGTGACTACTTGCAGACTGCAAGTTTTTTTGTATAAAAAAATCTTCAGACCCACACGAGAATCCAAAGACTACAGACTAAGTATGATAATTTATTTTACATCTACGATAGTAAGTTCTTTTCTATCTCCATTGATCATTCTTACTCTCACGACATCTCCTTTTTTCTTGCCTCTGATAGCAGTACCAATAGGTGATTGGAATGAAATATGTGGCATCTCTCCATCCATCGATACTTCACCAGTACCAACGATTTCTACTGTTTGGACATCTTTTGGTGTCTCTACAAATGCAAATGACACCACTGAACCGAAGTTAATAGCAGATGATTTTGATTTTTTGATAATTTCTACATTGTCGAGAAGTTTCTCAATCTCATTCATTCTTGCTTCCAGCAGATCTCTCACCGAAAGTGCGTCATCATATTCAGCGTTTTCAGAGATATCTCATTGTTCTGATGCTTCTTTGAGACGTCTGAGGGCTTCAGGAAGTTTTTCATCTCTGAGTTCGCTCAGCTCTGCAAGCAATCTATCATAACCTGCTTGGGTCAGAAACTGTTGGTTTTGGTCAGCCATAAGAAAAAGAGTAACGGTATAAACAGTCGTGTATCTATAGTGTTTTTGCTATTTAGATGCAAGGGTTTCTTTGAAACGATCAAAGGCATGATTGACGAGATCGGTCAATTGGTGAAAATCCTCTCTCGCATATCTGAGTGGTTCTACTCCAGGTGCACTAAGTGTAAATGTTCCATTGAATCAGTGCCCTACTTCGTTTTCTGGATCATGGTTCTTTTCTATTACTACTTTTAATGTGATACTATCATCATTATTTTTTTTCAATTTCTCAATATAACCACTCATTTTGTTATCTAGATTAAGTTGCACCGTTTGGGTGATAGTTTCCTTTTCAGGTTCAGTGATAGGTCCTTGAAAGACATATGCTACATTGACGTTGCTCATAGATAGTCATCATAATGTGATAAAGGCACTGTACGTTATAGGAGTCTGAGGGAGTATTGCAATGAGATTCTACTCAGTATCACTTGACGAAGCACAGTGATCTTGGATGCTCATTTCTCGGTTGCGGATAGTGTTTCGATAGTGACTGGACTGCTCCACTGCAGCAGCAGCTGAGAGACTATCTAGCTCATCCATCGTAGCGTGAATCTCACTTATCAGTGTGCTCTCTTCACATCCTGAGGTGTGCTGAGCTGTATAGAGCATCTCATCCATATATCTGCTGAGCTTGTATTGCTGCTCGAGAGCACTTGTGTCTGCTCACTGGATCGATGCAAATCGCATCTGTGCCCTATGACTCAATACTTCTACTCCTGAGAGGAGAGATGATTTTTCTGCTGGATGTCCAGCAAGATACCACCACGATGCGCCTAAAAGAAGGAGTCAGACCAAGAGTTTGATCGTTGCATTGCGATATTTTTTGGTAGTCATGGATATATTATAACAAATGGTATAAAATAGTAGCAAATGGGAGCAAATTGTTATGGTTTATCTGTAAGATGTTGAATGAAATTATGTAACTTCACACTAATGGTTATGCAGTCATTTTGCAATTCTTTTGATTGATTTTCGTCAATATATCACAAACTTTCTGCTACATGTATCATACTCCTTACTTCTCCACTACTTCCTCTTGCTATGTAGAGAAATCTTATAAATTCCTTCTTTGTTTCTCTTTCGTATCATTCTGCGATATTGTTAGAAATAGAAAGTGTTGCTCTCATGATCTGATCCTGAAATCACCAGTTTTTGAATCATGGATCATAGAATATAACACTTAACTTCTTCATCAAATCAAAAGCAAGACTTCGTACTTGTAATTCCTCAAAACGCTTCGACATAAATGTATCAATATTATCAAGTAAACAACTTGCTACTATTTGTCACTATTATGCTACGACTTGCTACCATCTATAGACTGCATGAGTCTCGTCTGCTCATCGATGAGCAATGCTTCGGTGATCGGCGCGACAGCACCTGCTAGGACGCCAGGGATGTTTGACCAAGACTGTTTGATACGATGGTCCGTGATACGGTCTTGGGGGAAGTTGTAGGTTCTGATTTTTTCTGATCTATCTCCTGAGCCGATCTGGTCGCCACGAAGTGCTTGTTCTTGAGCTTGGACTTTGGCGAGCTCTTCTTGATATATTTTGGCTCTGAGGACTTGATGGGCTTTTTCTTTGTTTTGGAGTTGAGATTTGGAATCAGCGATCGTGACGATAATCCCTGTGGGGACGTGATGGAGTCTGACTCCTGTCTGATTTTTGTTAGCGTTTTGGCCACCGGCTGATGATGCAGCGAAGGTATCCATCTGGATATCCTTGTCATCGATCTGGACGTCCACATCCTCTGCCTCAGGCATGATCGCAACCGTCACGGTCGATGTATGAACACGTCACTGACTCTCCGTCTCAGGGATGCGCTGGACGCGATGGACACCTGACTCGAATTTCATACGTGAATATACATCATCACCCGCAATCTTTACAACCACAAATTTCAGACCTCCGATATCGTTGTCCTGCTGGTCAATGATTTCTGTCTTTCGACCGAGTGTCTGTGCATACATGAGATACATACGAAGTAGCTCTGCTGCAAACAGCGCTGACTCATCACCACCCGCCGCAGGACGGATCTCCAAATAGGCATCTTTGCCGTCGTTGGGGTCACGAGGGAGAAGCTCGATAGTGAGTTTTTCTTCGAGATCATCTCTTTCAGATTTTGCAGTACTGAGCTGTTCTCTGGCGAGTTCAAGCATATCAGTATCTGACTCTATTTCGATAATCTCTGTCGCCTCAGTAATACGATCAAGTGCATCCGCATATGATGTGGCGAGGTCATACGCTTTTTGGCGTCTGGACATCTCTTTGGAAATGGTGGCGTATTCTTCGTGTGAAAGTGTCGCTGCATCATCAAAAAGGCGCTTTTTGAGCAATTCGAAGTGGTCGATAATCTGATCTATTTTGGATCTATCCATGGAAAGGATACGGAAGGGTAATAAAGGGCGATAGAGGATATTCTGAAAAACTTCTTACAGATGCTATAACCATGTCACAAGCGCGACAATAATCCCATACAATCACTGAGAAAGGCGCATGATAGCATCTACCACATATCCTCCCAAAGGACTAATCATGACTGCAAAAAGCGCGTACATAATCCATTGCTGATTGCGAAGAATTCGCGTTTTGGTCGATGGAGCAATAAGTGTAATGATTCTATAGCCGTCTAGAGGAGGAATCGGTAGAAGATTGAAAAATGCGAGCATAAAGTTGGTCAATGCACCCATCTGTAAGAAAAGTATTACCCACGACGAACTCGTTCCAAAGGTCGTAGTATGTGCCACTGATGCAATGATAACCATCAGTATGATCAATATAATACCTAATATAATGTTTGATAATGGCCCTGCAATCGCCACTAAGAATTCTCCTTGGATAGGTTTGCGATAGGCGTTGGGGTTGATCGGGACAGGTTTGGCCCAACCAATAACTCCCGCTCCCATAAATGAGAGAATAAGTGGTACTGCTATCGTACCAATAGGATCAATGTGTGCAAGTGGGTTGAGTGTTAGTCTTCCATGGAGTCTCGGTGTCACATCACCCAAACGTGTCGATGCCCATGCATGAGCAAACTCATGTACTGACAGCGATGGAACTACTATGATAAGGAAAAATATCACTGATACAATGGTATCCATACTCTCTTTCGTAGGATAAAGGAAAACTATTCACTGACGGTATCGGTGTCTGTTTCTGTTTTATCAATAGTGGTTTTTGACACCATATCTACAGCACCTGTGCGCAAGAATTCATTGAGATGTTCTGCATTGATAATGTTTTCCCAGGAAATAGAGAGCCTTGTTCCTAGGGAAACATCATGATAAATATCCTGATACAAGTTATAGGTATAGTCATATGCACTTCCTGATAACTGACTATCAATACCTTTGCGAATGGATACGGTATTGAATAGCTGTCATACAATGAGAAATGGCATATCCTTGCCATATAACGTTAATACATTATTGTAGATAGATGTGTTCGTTGGATCATCAGCATACTGCCCTAATGCTGTTACAAATGATCATTCACTATACAATGATGGATTGAGTATAGGATTTTTGCCAGCAAAAAGACTTCTCCAATCATTGCGCTGTCAGAGATCAACAACCCTTAGTACAATGTCATAATCTTGTGAAAGCAACCTTCCTTCGAAACTATCAGGATCATCATATCACTCAAAAAGAAAGTAGTCACCCATACCTGCTCCTGAAAAAATCTCAGCCAGACGATCAACCACATAGTCAAGTGTAGGATGATAAATATATGCAATACTTACCTTATCCTCATCTGCTACTTGTGTATCATCTTGTAGTGGTGAAGTCAAATAATAAATATCCATGTTTGCTATAGTGATATCTTCTCCTCATTTTTTCCCAATAATGGTATATTCATTCAGTCACTCTACAAGATTTGCATTATAGGGAGCAATGGTATAATAAAATGATTTCGTTCCAGCATTGTATGTAGTGGGGGCAAATGGTACACCATCATTATGGGCAATAGTAACGCTATCGTATGCTTGATCTACAAATATTCTCATAGTTTTAGATCCATCAATACCATCCAGAAAGTACACAGGCGTAGATCACTCTGCTAATGTGATTTCTGCTGGCAACTGTTGGATATTAAGCTTTTCAAGATCATATTTGTCGATTGGTAGGTCAGGATTTTTTGCAATAAGATAGTTGGCAACATTATCTCCCGTAGAGAGGAATTGTGTAAAAACCAATTGATTCTTTATTAAGTGACTATCATATCACTCATTTTGAAAATTATGATTGATAAATCATCCCAATGCTCTCTGAATCTTAGGGCTCAGCTTGGGTGATTCAATATTGAAAAAGAGAAAAGCAAATTGTCTCTGAGGAATTTGATATGTGACAAAATCATCAGAAGGCACCATATCTCCCTTGATAATATCTATATATGAAAAATTAGCATCTTCATCGGCTTCACTAATGTATTTGAGCTGATATTTATCAAAACTAGTGTCTTCACATGTACTGACATCAATCACTAGACTTGCACCATCTCTCACTCCAGGAACTACTGATGCACAACCACTCCCTATATCTTCAATCGCAGCGATTGCCACATAATCGTCATATGTGACTGATGCTATATGCTCTGGTATAATAAAATAGGTAAAGAAAATTCTGTTGTCAATTGAGGCTTCGGCAAAAGTAACCACCAGATCTTCTGCTCTACGTTCAATAGCCACATCGCCATATGCATCAAAAGTAGAAGTGCTCCACACATTCTCTATCAAAACATGTTGGTAAGTCGCATACACATCATCAAGCGTTACCTGATTACCGTCTGCCCGAAAACTGTCCTTCGCTATCTTAACCACAAAGTTTTTATTATCTGTTGTGGTAACATCACAAAGGTCTTTCATATATATTATCTGTCCATTATCTAACGAATAATCCAAACATGAATCGAAAAAAAGTGACTGATACAGTCTAGTAGAAGGCGATGTTTGTGTATATGGTATGTAGCTGATCTCGTTGCCTGGAGTCAAAGCTTCCACAAAAGTTCCTGTTTTAGTATCTATTCTGGTTGCAGTAGCCTCTATATACTGATACAATATGTGTCAAAAAACAACTACAAAAAGAGCTAACAAAACATATCGAGTCGTGCGACTAAGTATGTGTGTTTTCATAGAAATAATAATTTAGGAAAGATAAGGAATAAGTAGGGTTACTACCAAAAAAATAATCAGACTTACCAATGCGCTTTTTTTCAGTGTAGATTCAAGAGATTTTTTGGATCCATATTCATTGGATGCTCCCATACCACCACCAATCGCTATACCAAGTCCACCCTTAGGAGACATAAGCATCACTGATCACACAAACACAATACCTGCCAATAACATAATAATGATTGCTATACTTTTCATAACATATCAAATAGGTAAAACAGTTTTTCATATTATATAACTTCTGCCTACAATGCAAGTCTAATCACTATATCTCTTATATAAAATTTGCACGAGAGGTGAATATTGAATATACTTTCATCAGTACCATTTATATCACATGAGACATATATGAAGTCATATAGTTGTAATACACTTCCTATTATAGCGCATGATATTATCCAAGCTCAACAGCAACTTGTGCTCTTGGCGTGAGCATCAGCGTCTGGTAAAAGTTTTATTGCCGAAAAAATAGCAAACTCCCTTCGTGAACAGTGAAAATCAGTAATTATCATCAGTAGTGATGACTATTATGGCGATCAGACGAGCTTGCAATATGTGCTCTATGGAACGTTTGACCATCCACGTATGATCCACTATCCGCAGTTGGGTAATGATATTGAAACATTTCTAGCGACAGAACGTTTTGAAAAACCACAATATAGCTTTGTAGAAAAAAGATCTACTCACACGGTGACGGTAGAATGAATGTATGATTTTGTGATTGTGGAGGGACTCTATACGATCGACCAACTCGGTGTAAGGTTTGCTGATGCAACCAAAGTGTTTGTACAGTCATCGTATGAAGAAATCATCTTCCGCCGTATTGTCCGTGACCAAGAACGTGTTCGTGAATCCAATCATGTCATGATCAATAATATTGGTAAAGCTTTCCCTATGTGGAATATTTTTGGTCAACATCAGCAAGACAAGGCGGATATTATTATTACGAATGATTATGAAATTCTTGACCATAAAGGAGCAGAGTCTGCTTATGAACTCTTTCATGGTGATATTGGAGCATTAGGAGATCTCAACCTTGTCGAACATCGTCAACACTTCGTGTACAGCAATACAGACAATAATGAGTCTGATATTATCATCACGGAGGTCTACTATGAAGATGATCCACTACTTAAATACATTATGATCTCTGCTGTCAAAGAACATAGTGATACTTCTGATCACCATATCGACGTCACCCTTTATGATCCGGGCGCACTCACCGATATGCACATCCTCCTCCAGACCGCTGGACTCGTAGTCATTGATCGTTTTAAGACGACAAAATCATATTTCGTCAGTCATGATAAACAAAAAGTAGTACTATTAGAAAGAGAGAGAACATTATACAAGAAAATTAAATAATCATTATCTCGCTGCATGAAGAAGCTCTATGAGTTTCCTTTTCCCATCTGGTCAAACTCTTTTGAGGACGGACTGTGTCACACGTTGAATGACTGGTCACATTTTGCGGATGATAAAAGAATATGCTGCTCACTGCTCATCACCTGCACGACTGATCTCATCTTCTCGTCGGAGCTGGACAGGAATGAGAGTCTGTTTCATTTTTTCATCTAGCGTTCCCGTAAGAACTTGATCAACTACTCATCAGACTGATCATGAGATCATCTCTCCTCGCTCGAGCAATGAGGCAACCTTTGTTACATTGGGGAGCTGGTCGACAATTCGCTGATCGAGAAACAGCGCTGCCAAAAGCTCATCTTCTGATGGATGGAATCAGCGATCTACAGATTCTACTACATTATCAGCACGACGAGCTTGTTGCTGAAGACGACGTTTATGGTCGGAGAAAAATGTCTGAAACTCTACTATGATAATAGATTCATTCATCTTGAGTTGTTCAGCAATCATGGTGAGATAATGCTGCTGAATACTGAGTGAAGAGACCATAGTCACGAGTCAAAAAAGTTCATTGAGCAAGCGCTTCTTATCAATAGGAGAACTGGGATCTATCTCCTGTTCGAGGTGGCGTAAGATGAATTGGAGACCATCTTGAGTCGACATCAGAAGATCGGGTTTGGGAGTCTGATCAGTGTCAATTGCCTGTGCAAGTTCGTCGACATCCTTGTACTCTTCGGGTAAGGTCATCACGAGTGGATAGAGATCCTGTGCGTAGGCAAGTGAGAGAGCACGCTTGGTCGCTTCGAAACCTGCTTTGTCTTGGTCAAATAGTAAGATGATACGGTCGGTATGTTTTTTGAGTAGTTTCATGTGTTGGACAGTGAGTGCTGTACCACAGGTTGCCACTGATGACTGATAACCCAAGCGATGCAGTCCGATCACATCCATATATCACTCCACGACGATCACGGATCATTGATCACGGACGGCGCTCTTGGCTCGGTTGATGCCATAAAGGACAGATGATTTGTCATAGATGACAGTGTCTGTCGTATTCACATATTTGGGTTGAGTATCAGCGCTCATCGCACGCCCACCAAATCCTACCACGCGACTTCTAGTGTCAAAAATTGGGAAAATCACTCTATCGCGGAAAAATGCATATGCATCACCACGCTGTGATGGTTTGGCAAGCGACGTCTGGATCTGCTGGTCGATGGTGTATCATTTACCTTTCAAGTATTCTAGCATCTCGTAGTAGCTATCGGGAGCATAGCCTACAGAAAATTTGCTGATAATCTCATCGGACAGTCATCTTGTATTTCTCACGTAGTCGAGGGCGTCTGGTGATTTTTTGAGAGAAGAAGAGAAAAAGGTCTGAGCCAGACGATTCATCTCGTATGCTCTCTCTTTGTCGTCCTGAGCCTTGGGATTGTAGTCCGTCGACTGATACTCCTCTACCGCAACACCTGCGTCTTTAGCAAGTATCTTAGCCGCTTCTATGAAGTCTACCTGTTCGATTTCTTTGATGAACGTAATCACATCACCGCCCATCCCACATCAGAAACATTTGAAAATTTGCTTCTGTGGCGAGACAACAAAACTTGGAGATTTCTCACCATGAAAAGGGCACAGCCCCTTGTAGTTGGCTCCTGCTCTGGTGAGTGCGACATAGCGACCGATCACGGCTACGATATCTGCTCCGCTGATGATGTCTTCGGCGAGGGTCATACAATAGATGATTTAGAAAATATCTGAGTACCACTATAGTTATTTTTATTATTATCTCAAGCGTCATATTCTAGCAAACTTACCATCATACTTTATCATTATATGATAGGATTTTCCCCTGCTCTCACTAGTCCTACAAAGAGTGGATGAGGTTTTTCTAGTCTTGAAAGGAATTCGGGATGGGCTTGAGTTGCTACTCGGTACGGATGATCATGAAGCTCAATATGCTCTACAAGTCATGTCTGCTGATCACGAGCTGCGATGATGAGATCAGAATCTTCTAACTGACTATAATAGTCGGGATTGACTTCAAAACGATGACGGTGACGCTCCGTAATAGTCCCATCCACAATCAGATCAAACTCATCGTAGAGGTGATAAATTTTCGTGTCTGGTAGAAGTTTTGCTGTATAGGAACCCAAACGCATCGTACCGCCCTTGGAGAGATCATCAGACTGTCATGGCATATAATCGATGATACAAGAAGTAGACTGAGGGTCGAACTCACGAGAGGTCACATCTGACTGACCCAATACATCTCTGACGAATTCTATCACTGCAAGTTGTAATCAGAGACAAATACCGAGAAAAGGTTTCTGCATCTCTCTTGCATCACGGATAGCAAGGAGTTTGCCATCAATCCCTCTCGCACCAAATCATCATGGTATGAGCAAAGCATCATATTCAGCCAAATCACCTGCATGGTACTCATCTGCTTCGATAGTATGGAGATCCACATGTATATTTTCATATGCTCATGCATGTTTGAGCGCTTCGACGACCGATAGGTACGAATCTTGCAACTCTGCATATTTCCCTACCATAGCAACAGAAACTGTTTGATCTGCATGGAGGATGTTTTTAGTTTTTTCTTGTCGGTTCGTGATATCTGGCTGTCTATAGGGTAATGCAAAATGGTCTTGTATGATTTTATCTACGCCTTGGTCCAAGAATATTTGTGGTAATTCGTAAATTGAATCACAGTCAGGGTTGGTAACAATATGATCAGACGCCATATCACAGAAGAGAGAGATTTTGTCTGTAATGCCTTCAGGAAGAGCGTATGGAGTACGTACAAACATCAGATCTTCTTGGAGTCCGAGTCTGGTAAATTCTTTATGTGAGTGTTGGATGGGTTTGGTTTTGAATTCTTGAGAAAATCAGAGATAGATAATAGGTACCACGTGAGCGAAGAGGACATTTTCTTTGCCTAAATCGCGACGAAGTTGACGAGCCGCCTCCGTAAAATGTGGTCACTCTATGTCACCAATCGTCCCACCAATCTCTACGATAGTAATATCATACTCTTCTGCGACCTTCAGGATAGCGTCTTTAACTTCATTGACGACGTGAGGGATCACTTGGATATCATCACCTAAATATCATCCATCACGCTCTTTTTGGAGAACGCGCGAGTATACTTTTCCTGATGTAAGGGTATTGTCATGGGATAGTCTTATATCCAAGAAACGCTCATAGTGACCTAGATCCAAGTCGGTCTCTGCTCCATCATCTGTCACAAATACCTCTCCATGACGAAAAGGAGACATTGTGCCTGCATCAACATTGAGATACGGATCCATCTTGATAATAGTTACCGCATATCACGCTGACTGCAAAAGCTTACCCACGGCTGCTGCGGTGATTCACTTACCGAGTCAGGAGACCACACCTCCTGTCACAAACAACAACTTCGTCATGGTTCTGAGATATTTTTGAATAAAAAAAGCTGACTCACGAGAAGTCAGCAAAAGTATCTATCTATGCGTTAGGTGCTTCGATTTGGATACCAGGACTCATGCTGGATGAGATTACAACCTTTTTGATAAGTTTACCTTTCACTCCAGATGGTTTGTGACTCACTACTGCTTGCAAGAATCATTCGATATTTTCTACAAGATTATCATTGCTAAATGAAACCTTTCCAACGATACCGTGTACATTACCTGTCTTATCGAGTCTGAATTCAATCTGACCCTTTTTGATAGCTTCGATAGCATCAGTGACATTGGGAGCGACTGTTCCGGCTTTGGGAGAAGGCATGAGACCTTTGGGACCCAATACTTTCGCTACAGGAGCAAGATCTCTCATCATATCAGGAGAAGTTACCAATACATCAAAATCAGTTTTACCTGCTTGCAAATCAGCAAGAAGATCAGCATTTCCTGCAATATCTGCACCAGCTTTCTTCGCATCAGCTACTTTGTCATCAGCAACGAATGCTGCGACTTTGACTTTTTTACCAGTACCGTGAGGCAATGATACTGTCGCTCTGATTGCTTGATCGTTGTACTTAGGGTTTGCATTAGTTTTGATAGCTACATCTACTGTAGCATCAAATTTGGCATACGATACACTTTTGAGAAGCTCTACTGCTTCCTGAAGTGTGTATACCTTGGTTTTGTCGACAGCAGCTTTTGCTGTGCGGAATGCTTTTGACTTTTTGGTCATGAGTAATGAAAAAGAATCATAAAAGTGGTGGTAACGTGAACTGGTGGGTAGTATGTAGTGCATAGTGTGTAGTTCTTTGTACTATGACATCAGAACTACCAACCGCTAACTACCAACTACTAACTACTAACCAGACTCTCCCACAGTGCGACATCCGTGATGCCGATAGGAAGAAGAAGTTATTTAGTGCGTAGTATGTAGTTGGTAGTGCGTAGTTCCAAAAGACCACAAACTACAAACCACCAACTACACACATTTTCCTCTTCCTCCTCACGGGATAACGAATATATTACAGTCCCTCTACTTTCAAACCAAGTGATTTTGCTGATCCAGCAACAATTTTGATTCTTGCTTCAAGATCTTCTGTATTGAGTACATCTTTTTGCATTTCTGCAATTTCTTCAAGCTCTGCTCTGGTGATAGTACCTACTTTTTTCTTATTCGGTTCACCAGATCCAGATTTGATACCTTTTTTCCATTTGATCAAATCACCTGTTCTTGGACCAATAAGCTCTAACTCATATGTTCTATCTTCGAAGATAGTGAGTTTTGCTTTGATTTGAACATCCGCACCAGCGAACTGCTGCATGTACTCTTGGGTCTTAGCATTGAATTCTTGTGTAAATGGACCAATAGCAACACCGTTTGCACCGAGCATAGGTCCGAGTGGTGGAGCCGGATTTGCTTTTCCTGCAACGATTTCAAGATTGAGGACGTTGGTAATTTTTTTTCTTGCCATGGGAATACTATGTATATTAAAGGGTGTAAAAGTGTAACAGTTTAACAGTATAAGAGTTTATTATGCGATTTTTAACTGAATTTCTCAGCGAGAGATGCTTTTGACTCATGATAGATATCATATGGTACCTGAATGAGCCATCTCTCACTTCCTACTGTCACGACCAATAAGACGGTCTGGTTCAAATATTGAGGAAGGTTGAGGAAGACAACACGTGAACCAAAAAGCTGATTAGCTAGGATTTTGGTAGCAGTTGTCAGAGCAAAGGTGTTTCATCACTGTCCCTGGAGAAGCGCTCATAGATCTTGTGTCGACGAGCCCAGATTAAGATAGTAAATACCTTTGGAATCACGGAGAGCGTAGCGATACTCTACTCCGATCTCATCAGCAATCGTTGTCTCTGTCGTAAGTGAAGTTCCTGGAAGAATTGTTTGTCCATCAACTGATGAAGTATTTCCTAGGACGACATCACTTGCAGAAATCATGCTTGATCCACGATTGATCGTGGTGGGCGACGAAATAGCTGATGATGGTGTATCTGAGGAGATAACCACTTGGGTGGTAGCACTTGATCCAGTGGATGCAGTGTCTATCTGCTGTGCTGTATTGATCAAGGGTTGTGAAACAGAGCCTATACTAGATGGGGAGTCGGACCCCGCGAGTATGTCTGATGTATTTTTGGATCCAGGACGATAGTAGATACTATACACCAGGAGATACACGAGTGCAAGCACAACCAAAAGTGCGATTATCGCTGTTCTGATCATCTGTTGCTCTCTTTGTATCATCGCCTACAGACTAAATAAATTTAGTTAACGAGTTCTATTTTGGAAAAGTCAACCATTACTGGTGTCATTCTACCCAAGATTTCTATATTGACAATTGCATGTCACTGATCTAAATCAATTTCTCTCACAGCTCCTTTCATACCTTTGAAGTCGCCTGTTTTCATCACCACAAGATCATCTACTTTGAAAGGTACGACAAGACTTGCTCTTTCGTTCGCTTCATCGATCTGGCGGATAATATTCTGATATTCCCCCTCGCTTAGTGGGATAGGGCGAGTCTCTGCTCCGACGATAATGCGCACACCAGGAGTGTTTCTTACCACATACCAGATCTTGTCATTCATCTTGGATTTGATGAATACATAACCGGGATAGAGTTTTTTTTCTTTGATTACTTTTTCATTATTTTTTTTCATATGTGTTTGGTTGACGACAGGAACAAGATAATCAACCACATCATCACCAAGATCTTGTTTTTTGACACGTTCACGAAGATTTTCGATGACTATATGTTCTTGTCCTGAGACAACGCTCAAAACATACCACCTTAGATCGTTATCTTCGATTTGTTTTTTGATATCAGTTGTAGGATTTCCAGACATAGAGCGTATGGTACACAAAAGTATAAAGATATTAATACTACTTATACTAAGCAGCACCCATCATGGCATGGAAAAGACGATAAATGTCCTGAAATACAGTATCTAATCCAATAAAAAGCAATCCTCCCACCACAATAGAAAGAAAAATAGCAATAGAAAGATTAACATACTGCTTCTTGGTTGGATGCTTAATCTGTTTGATTACATCCAAACTGTCATAGAAAAAATTTAGCATCAATAGAAAAAAGTGGCTAAAATCCAATACACTATAGTAAGAGTGGGTAGAGAATGCAAGAGAAATTATTCTTTCACCACTCTCATGATCGACAAAACGAAACGATCAGCTAGTCTGTAGCGTTTTTCTCGCTCATTTGCTGACATAAATGTCATAGAAATCTGATCGATAAAATATCCTCTGCACAGTAGAGCAAGGTCTTGTTTCATTTGATCTATCTGTCATTGATCGGCGTTTTTGTGTATAATGACAAGATCGGGCTGGATATCATTACCAAAGAGATGACCCTTATACCATCTATCTACAATCATATCGTATGTGGCAATTAATTTCTGCAGATCCTGATCTAGTGCAAAAAGGAGGAAATTCTTAATCAGTGGCTGTACTTCTTTTTTGATTACAATCTCTCGAGCTTGGCCTTCTTTGTCAATATCTATCACATCTGATGCATCAAGAGAATCTATCTGCTTTTTGATTGCGGGAAATGTTCGATCTAATTCACTTTCTAGTGCTCTCATAGAAACACCATCTCTCTTGAAAGTGAGATATTTGAAAATATCAACCTTGGCCTGTGATCAGAAAAGCTTATTGAGGTCCATCGCAGTGAAAGAGCGAGGTAAAGAACATCCTAACTCTTTTGTAGTGATTTGTGACATAAGTGCAAGCTAATTGTTATCGAGTTATTAACAAATAATATCCCAGACTAGGAAAGTGGGGGGTTGTGTATGGATAGTAGTGTGTAGTAGTGCTTATAACGATAATATGTCTTTTGACATAAGAATATCTTTACATAGATACGCAAAGTTAATACAATGCTATCGCATAAGTCAATCTCATAAGTTTGCAGCGTTTGTCAAAGTTATATGTGACACAAGGAGACACGTTCTCTGATACCATCATCTGTTTGTGGTGTTTTTTATCTCTGTGGAGATCAGTGATGCAGTGAATAATTAATTGATGAATAGTGGGTCTACGTCGTCGATCTCGAAGCAGAAAATACGTGGATATGGTGCTGGGTGATCAAGATCTGTCAGAGCTGGCAAAGGGGTCGGGGATTGCACTGTTTTTCAAAATCATCAGTCTGCCGATGGGACTGCTAACGTCACTGATCATCTCTCGTCGATACGGAGCAGAAGCCATGGGTATCTATGGGCTGATGACGACGGTCATGGGGATCGTCGTGAGTGTGGGTCTCCTATGACTTGGGTCTGCGATGCCGAGGTTTCTCTGAGAAGCAAGAGCGAGATATAAGGGTGATGAAGGGTGATGAAGGGTGATGAAGGGTGATGAAGGATTTCATAATTCACAAGCAATATATAGGACGGCGGTGAGGCTGATTTTTGTATCGTGAATTCTTCTTTCTCCTCTCCTCTATTTCATCGCTCCATGGTTGAGTGAGACCATATTTCATGAGCCCAAGCTTCTCCTCCCACTGCAAGTAGCATCACTCTTTGTCCTGCCGATGATGTGGTATGGACTCAATACTGCCTATCTTCTTGCGGAGAAAAAAGTCTATCATAGTGAACTCATCACCAAGGCGATTGTGCCCCTCGGTATGCTACTCATGGTTTTCGGTTCGTACTGGATCTGGCCGACCTACTACATACCCGTCTGGGCATATCTGCTGACAGGATGACTGGGGATGGTCGTCAGTCTCTACTTCCTCTGGAAGCATAAGTATGTAGCTATTAGGGGTAATCTTTTTGACTGGAAGAAGATGATGAAAGTGAGTGGGCCGATGCTCGTGACGGGGATGGCTGGTATTTTTCTCACACAAACCGATATTTTAATGTTATGATGATTAACCACTACTACTAACGTTTGAATTTATAGAATTATTCAATCACTTGTTGCTCTTATACCAATTGGTTTAGTTTTATTATCACCAATCTTAAGCCCCAAAATTTCTGAATTATTTTGGCATAATAATTATAAAAAAATGAAAAATATAATTAATATTGGTGCAGTTATTATGAGTGGTATTTGATTTTTGATTTTTATGTTTTTTATTTTATTTAGTAGACCTATTCTTGGACTTCGATGATCAAATTTTATAATATGATCAACTGCTTTTGTGATTTTATCATGAGGTATGTTAGTTAGCGTTTTGTGTGGAATTAATACTCTCTATATGAATGTAACTGGTAAGGAAAAAATTGTTCAAAATGTTTATTTGATAGCTATTACTATCAATATCTTTTTCAATTATCTTCTTATTCCACTGTATGGAATCGTATGATCAGCTACCGCAACAACAATTAGTTTAATTTTTTGGAATGTGTATCTAACTTGGTGGATATGGAGACATGATGGTGTAAAGGTCTTTTGAATTCACTAAATTTGATTTGCAAAATCTTATATAGATCACTACAAGTTACCTATATTTAATTATATAAACTTAAGATGTCATGAAAGAAATACATTATAAACAACCAAAAATTATAGCAGAAATTGGTTGTAATCATAAATGAGATATGGATATTGCAAAGGAACTTATAAGAGGAGCTTATGACGCAGGAGCAACGGTTGCTAAATTCCAAAAAAGGACTCCTAGAGAACTTCTATCAGAAGAGCAATATAACACACCACATCCAGTACCATCAAATTCATATGGGGATACTTATGGTGCACATAGAGAGTATCTAGAACTTGACATCAATCAGCATAAAGAATTGAAAGAATATGCTGAGGAGGTAGGTATTATATACTCTGCATCAGTTTGGGATGTTACTTCAACCAAAGAATTGATCTCTATTAACCCTACTCTTATAAAAGTTTGATCAGCGACTAATAATAAATTTGATGTTCTTATATTACTAAGAGATACATATTCTTGAGAAGTTCATATATCTTTTTGAATGACTACAAAAGAAGAACAAGAGCAGATTGTTTGATTTTTTGAAGAAACAGATCAAGCAAAAAACAGATTGGTAATTTACTCATGTACTTCATGATATCCAGTTCCATTTGAAGATGTCTCATTATTGGAGATACTTGATATTAGAAATAATTTTGAAGATAGGGTAAAAGCTATATGATTTTCTGGTCACCATTTAGGTATAGCTATAGATAATGCAGCATACGCTCTTGGCGCAGAATGGATTGAGAGACACTTTACGAAAGACAGAACACGAAAATGAACAGATCACGCTGCATCATTAGAATTTGATGGTATGAAAAAACTTGTGAGAGACCTCAATGCAACATATCAGGCCCTTACTTACAAAGAGAAAGAAATTCTAGACATAGAACAAGTTCAGAGAGATAAATTAAAAGATTTTAAGTTATCATAAATTTATATTGAATGAATATCTGATTTATTCCCATTAGGAGTTGAAGTAAGTCTATACCATGAAAAAATATTAGATTATTTTGTGGTAAGCCGCTCATATATCGATCTGCAAAAGCACTTCAAGAATCAGATAGTGTTGATCAATTTTATGTTGCTCTTGATGATGATCACTATGAAAGAATAATAAGGTCCTTTAATTTTGATAAGCTACATATCTATAGGAGAGACCAAGGAAACGCTGATGATTTTGCTAGCACTGAGTCTGTGATGTTGGAATTTTTACATAAACACAGCTTCTGAGAAGAAGATTTATTTTTTTTGGTACAAGCAACCAATCCATTTTTACTTTCTAATGATCTTGACTCTGCTTACCAATTACTAAAGAATCAAAACAAGGATTCTTGTGTTTCATGTAGTACGATCAAGAGATTTATATGGAGTTCTGATGGAAATCCTCAAAACTATAATATACACAACAGGCCTAGAAGACAAGATTTTGATGGCTTGTTGGTGGAGAATGGTGCGTTTTATATAAACACGGTAAAAAACATACTTCGCGATAAGAATAGACTCTCATGAGATATCTTAGTACATGAAATGCTAGAGTATGCTTTTACGGAGATTGATGAAGAAGCCGATTGGATTGTAGCTGAGAATATTTTTAGAAGAAATAATCTTCATCAGATTGAGAAAAAACCTACAAATTCAACCAATATTAAAATTTTTCTTACCGATGTAGATGGCGTCTTGACAGATGGATCTATGTACTATAGTGAAAGTGGTGATGAACTTAAAAGGTTTCATACTTATGACGGTAAGGCGTTCGAGATACTAAGAAACAATAATCTCAAAACATGAATCATTACACAGGAGAATACTAAGATAGTTGCTAATAGGGCAAAAAAACTAAAAATAGACTACCTATACCAAGGCATTACAAATAAACTCGCAATTCTAGATGAAATTTGTGAAAAGGAGTGAATTAGTTATGATGAGGTTGCCTATGTATGAGATGATATAGGAGACAAGGAAATTTTGGAGAGAGTTTGATTTGCTGCGTGTCCGCAGAATGCTATTAAAGAAATTAAAGATATTCCCAATATTTTCATCTCTGATCAGATATGAGGAAGTTGACTGTTAAGGTTTATTCTCTCTTATCTTTTAATGCATAATTTTAATATTAAGTGTAAAAAATAAAAATATGGACCTTTACTATAGTCAAAGCCCCTATCAGCATTTAGTGGTTAATTATTTATCTCAATTGCGCTGCAAAGATTGTGTTATAGTATCATCTTTATTAGGAAAAGATGAAATTAATAAATATTATGCCAATAATGAATATGTCAAAAATATATATTATATTGATTGATTAAAAAACGAAAAAAATCCATTAATTATATATAAAAGAATCTCTAATATATTAGGAGGTGGTTGGAAAAATAAAATCGATACATTTTATACTACTATTATAGAGAATGGTTACAATCGACATAGCAGAAGTATTTTAAATATAATTTCTCCTAAAAAGATTGTTGTATATGAAGAAGGGACAACTGTGTTGGCTTTGAACGCAATCAAACAATCTACAGTAACAAGAATAATAAGAAATTTTGTTATTTTTCTCTTTAATACTTTTATTTCTTTTCTATTTTTAGACAATAGACAATTTTTTGTATTTTTTTCTCCTTTTTCTCCTATCGACTCTTATATTCTATTGAATAAATATTTGCTTAACTTTTCCCCTAATAATGTTATTGATTTAGGGCAGTCCATTAAAAATAATCAAGAGCTTTTTGATAGTGTCGTTGATCGTATTGAATCAGCATTTGAATTTAACAAAGAGGAAAAAGGAATAATTTTTCTGAGTCAGCCGCTGTCTGAAGATGGTATATGCACTAAACTTGAACAAGTTACGCTTTTTGAGAGATTTTTGAATCTTAAAAAAGAGAGTGAAGTTATCTATATAAAAACTCATCCCAGAGAATCTTTATATAAATATAATAGTATAATGGATAAATACAATCTCTCTCTTTTAGATGGTGAATGACAGCCACATACTCCTCGGGAAGTGTCATATTTTCACTATAAACCACACACATTGATATCATTTTTTTCAACAACTATTTTCAATATAAATACACCTTATACTGATAAGATTTACTTATTACTCAATCACCCTAAATTACTGCAAGAAAAGGAAAGGATATCTTCTCTCATTAATTTGGATGACAGAATCACGATTGTTTAGATTTTAAGAAATCAATTATTCATCAATACATTAATATTATAAATCCTATGAATCATACCTTACTCTTATATTGAGAATACTTTATAGATGCAAAATAAGGCACAATTAACCGCGCATACCAGTGAAATATCCTATAAAAAACGGCTCACTTATCTTTAATACTACTTTTAGACCACATATCTCGATTTCTTTCGGCTGGATGTACTCATATATTTTCTTTGACGTGTGCACATTTCATACCACTTTTTATACAATCTGTTAAAAAAATTGAATCTTCTCATGATATATATTTAGAAAATCCAAAATTCTCATCAAATAATATTCACTGAGAAAGAATACTCTCCCTTTTAAATGCTATTTCCAATCATCACAAATTGAGTACAGATGTCATTTTATGACATCACTCTGGCGGATATTTTTTTAGTTTTTCTTGATTAGGATCTACAAATTCAAATGATAGTAAATCGTATTGCTCGTTATCCTTAAAGTTATTAATTATAACTTGATCAAATCATTGTACATAAGATACATCATCATCACATATCAAACAAATAGTTGATGTAGCATATTGAAGAGTATTATTTCTATTGATTGATACTCAACGAGAATGTAATGTATAATATTTAACATTATCTCATAATCTTTTAATTTCTGGTAAGATGTCAGATCTTGTAATCTGGTGAGAAATTATAACCTCATCTACCTCTTCAAGCTGAGGGAGAAGTTCTTTTTTTACTCTCTCTATTCACTCATTCATGGTTGTGATGAGTATAGATAGTGTAGGATTATCTTTCATGAGAGTATTCTATTTTTTTAAAAAGCCGTAATACTGCACTTTTTGGTAAGAGCAGTAGAATCTTCTCTGCAAGGTGGTAGCATGTATCTGAGATAGTAGGCGAGATATGGTAGTTTTTGATTGCTTTTTTCTGAATAGCGATAGTGTTTTTAATAGTTTCTTTGAGATTATCTGATTTGGTCTGTCATGATCTGATTCTGTATTTGATGATATCTTCTTGTATATTGTGGATACTATATCATTGAGCATAGAATTTCAACCAGAGATCATAGTCTTCTCCATAATTCAACTCTGGATCATATCATCAGACTTCCTCAAAACAATCTTTTCTCAAGATGGTAGATGGCTGAGAGAGCGGTGATTTTTTGAGGATAGTATTTTTTATATTATTGGAATAGTGTCTTTTTCCTATAACTTTTCAATCTTCATCTATGATGATGTTATGACCTCACACAACTGCGCACTTTGGATGATTTTCCAAATAGTTATATGACAGTTCCAATCTCTGAGGAAGTGATATATCATCGCTATCTTGTGTCGCTATATAGTTGGTATTAGTAAGTTCTATGAGTTTGTTTCTGGTGTAGCTAATGCCCTTATTCTCCTCATTCTGAAAAGCTCTGATCCTCTGATCTTGCTGGGCATAGTGCTGGATAATCTCTCGACTGGAGTCAGTACTCCCATCATCGATGACGATGAATTCAAAATCTGTGAAAGTTTGATTGAGTATGGATTCAATAGCTTCACCTACGAAACGTTCGGTATTGTACACCGGCATGATGACAGAGATGAGTGGTGTATATGTCATTATGTTTTGCTGGCTATCACTAAAGAATTTCTCGCCAGACGCACTGACGACGTCAGACTACCATCACGATCTATATAGTCGAGTGTACGTATCTCTCGTTCTGAATCCAGATGACTTTGTAGTTCTGGGAGTGAGAAAAAGTGATAATATCTCTGATGAGTCTCTCTCGTGTCTGGATCGATTCGTGGGATCATTTGGTCACCTGATGTTCGCTTAGCTCCCGTTTGGATTCGTTGACGAAGGTGAAATTCTCGTCCACGAGCATATTTTTCTTTGGCCCAATCAGATCGTGCTCGATTGGTCAGCATGAGGATTCATCAGGGCTTTAGTATTCTTTTTGCTTGTGCAAAAAATTCTTCTCTTGTTTTCTTCGGGAAGAGGTGCTGTACAGATGCTATACCTACTATGATGTCTATACTACCCTGTTTCAGTGATTGCAGATACGATATCATATCACTCTGTACAAATGTTCTGGTGGGATTTTGGTCTTGTGCGATTGTAAGCAATCATTGTGAGATATCTACACCAGTATAATGAAAGCTTTTCGCTTCGAGCTTTTCGCTTATAGCTTCTACTAATCTTCCATCACCACAGCCGACCTCAAGGACATCAATTGTTCAACTATTGTTTAACGATTGTTTAACGATTGTTCAAACTATGTACTCCATCTCTGGTCGATGTTTGCGGCGAGTGGACGAGAATTTAGAAGCCTGACTATCATAGATGTCTGCTAAAGACTTTTCGAACATTATTTGAAGAAAAGATTTCTATAAATAATCCTCTTAGCGATATTAATACTATTTCGGAGATTTTGTCCGTTTTGATTTGTGTTGTAGAGAATATCAACAGGCACTTCTGCATATGGTACTTTTTTATGTATAGTAATGGTCTCTATCTCTGATGCGTGAGAATAATCATTCATGGTAATGATAATGTCATCAAGAGCATTGCGACGCACAAGGCGGAAACCATTATTAGTATCTGAGAGATCTATTCATACAAATAGTTTCATAAAATATAGCTGTATCATCTTATGTCGAGCCCTTACGCGAGGTATTTTTCCAGATCCTGGCAGGAAACGAGAACCAAAAATAATATTTATATCTGGATTGTGATCTGCATAGTCGATGAAGGTCTGTATATCTTTTGTTTGATGCTGACCATCGCTGTCAAAATGTATAATATATTGTGCCTTCGTGTATTCCTTGGCATATTTCTGCCCTGTTTGTAGTGCTGCTCCCTGTCCCATATTGCGTGGGTGGCGCAAGACAACGACATTTTCTTTATATTTGGTAGCAATATCTTGATATAGATCACCATTGTGGCCATCATCCACTCGGATGACTCCATGATTATACTCCAGAATATCTCTTATGAGTGTCAATACCTTTTTGTCTTGGTGATGGGTGGGTATCACAACTACCGTCTGTATATTATCATCAATACTGCCTCGAGCCTGCTCAATAGTCATAGCCCTCATAAGATCAGTAAGAGTGATGTCACTTTTTATTTGGCGATTATAGAGTCCTAAGAACATCCAGACCACCATCACGAGCGAGGTATAGACGACGAGATCAGCTCCATTTGCAAGTCCGATAGTATGTGCAATATTATTGAGAAATCACGGATAGAGAAATGATCATGCGATAAACGCACTACCTCCACCCACTAATAAGAGATGTGCTAAGGTAAATTTTTTTGCCTTGAAAAAGTCTATACTCACGAGGAAGAAGACGAACCCAATCACCAGCAACACTAGTTGGAACACAGTTAAATTCATCTCTATCTTTTTTACCAACTAAAATCAGGCTTGTTTGATTTGTTTATTCATCTGTCTTCCGAGATCTTTTTCTTTAAGAATTTGTTTCTTTTCGACTTTACGCAAACGCTTGGCAAGTCACAAGAGAATTTTAATACGATAATTTTTCATCATGCGGACTTCGAGCGGAAGCATGACTTCTGCTTTGCGGTGTGTTCTAGCGATCCACTTGGTTAGTTCGCTACGATGCATAAGGAGGCGACGCGAATGACGAGGGTCATACGATCATAGCTGTCTGAGTGATGTTTTGGAATAGAGAGGTATATCTAGATTGAGAATATCAAGTTGATTGCCTGAGACTCTTACAATAGCATCACTGATATTGACTTTGCCTTCTTTGATAGCTTTGACTTCGTGTCATGCCAAAATGATACCGACCTCTATCGTGTCAGTGATGTCGTAGTCGTGGTAGGCTTGGCGATTTTTGGTGAGGATTTTCATCGTCGATCGTCCAACAATGGTGAAATAGTGGTCAAACAATAGGGAAAGTACATAATAATGCAACTGGACTTGCAAGATTAGTGACTAATGCGTAGTGTATGGCAAGTATCGTTTTATTCTTAATCTTCCTGTCATTATGTCCAAAAAGATGTTTACAAAGTCGGATATGGTATTTCTAGAGAATCTTATCAACACACCTTCTCCTACATGATTTGAGTACACAGGGCAAAAAGTATGGCTAGAGTATATTGCAGACTATGTGGATGATACCTATGTGGATACCTATGGTACAGGTGTCGCTGTGATCAATCCTGATGCAGACTATAAAGTTGTCATCGAAGCACATTGTGATGAGATCGGTCGATATGTGAACTATATCACTGACAATGGACTTATTCACGTCATACGCAATGGTGGGTCTGATCATCTGGTTGCTCCGTCTAAAAAAGTGAATATCTGGACCAAGCATGGTCCTGTAGAAGCCATATTCTGATGGCCAGCTATCCATACTCGCAGATCAAGAGATAGTAGTAAACCAGAAGAAACTCCCAAAGTAGAAAACATCACGCTCGACTGTGGTGCACTCTCTCGTGAAGAGGTAGAAAAGATGGGCATCCATGTCGGATGTGCTGTCACGTATCAAGATACATTCTCCGTACTCAATGATCGCTACTATATGGGGCGTGCATTGGACAACAGGATCGGATGATTTATGATAGCACAAGTAGCGAGACTTCTCCATGAGAATAAGGACATACTCAACTTCTGACTCTATATCGTCAATAGTGTCCAAGAAGAGATCTGACTCCGTGGTGCGGAGATGATAGCTCACAGTATCAAGCCTGATATCGCGATTGTGACTGATGTCTGTCATGACACCACCACACCTATGATCAAAAAGGAAATAGAATGACACACAGAATGAGGTAAATGACCTGTTCTAAGCTATGCACCAGCTGTTCACAACAAGCTTCGCGATCACCTCATCACTGTAGCAGAAAAAAACAAGATAGCCTTCCAACGTATGGCAGCAAGTACCCATACTGGCACGGATACCGATGCTTTTGCATACACCAGAGGTGGCATCGCATCGACACTTATTAGTCTACCACTACGCTATATGCATACGACGGTCGAGATGGTCCGTATCGATGATGTAGAAGATACTGTCAGGCTCATGTATGAGACAGTGAAAAGTCTGAAGGGCAATGAAGACTGGAAATATTTTAAATAGGGTCTTCCCTAGTTAAGGGAATAATTTCTACATAATTTCATTAACTCTTTATACATATCTCTTCATGACATTCAACAGTTAAATCTCCACTCACATTCCTTGAGGTAAAGATCATAATACTGATGTGGAATACCATTAAATTTTACTAGTCTTCTTTTACAATAACTCCAGAAACTTTCTATCCCATTCACATGTTTCTTACCTCTCGCAAATTCATTGTTACTATGCTTTACTCTATAGTGTTTCTTTGCTCAGAGATCTACTAGACCATCATATGTTTTCCAATAGTCGGTGTTCACTATAGAATCTTCTAAGTTTACTTTCCCTCTAATGATGGGTATTAAGCTCTTTGCGGAACAATCAGGAACAATACGAGTATATACTTGTCCATCTCTTTTAAGTAAACCAAATACTTTTACCTTTCCTCATGCTCACCTTCACCTCTTTCATTTTACCCTTCTAGCTCCAAAGTAACTTTCATCCATTTCTATGGTTCATGATCGTAGTTCTTTTTCATATTTTTCACTATAGTCATAAATCACTCTCCTGAAATAGTTGTACCGATCTTCTGCTGTATTGGGATCTATATGACATAAAAGAGCTGTACGAGATGCTGTGAGATCCAGTGAAAAACACTTCATTATTTCTCTCGTTTTACGTACAGAAATATGTGCTCTTTTTCTGTATAGGTTTTTAGTAGTCATAACCTAGTGTATTCAAACTAAAGATGTTTGTCAACTAGGGGAGACCCTAAATCAAATCCATGTGTATTGTGTGTATTATTTCGGTTAGGTTTCTTATTCTTTATTATTCTGCTGGTGTTTGGTATGGGCTACTTTGCAAAAGCCTACAAAGACAAGATTCATCAAATCAACATCCTTGAACAACACCTCCAAGAAGAAAATGACAGCCTTAAAGTCAAAATAGGAATGGAAACATTAGGGAAGAACCCCTAACTATAAAAATAACTCTGATATGAGGAGTTATTTTTTATCTGTTAATTTTTTACTCTTCCTCACTCTGTCCATTCTGATACTCTACTCTGACTCTATGGATTTTCTGCGGGTCGGCTTTAGTGACGATGAGGGTGAAAGGGCCGAAGGTGACGGAGTCGTCTTTTTTGGCGAAGTCCTTGAGTTCATACAGGAGGATGTAGGAGAGCATGCTTTCTTCGTCGATTTCCGTCTCATAGCCATCTGGTATAGGAAAATCTGCTATCTTGAAATGATTGAGTACATCTCTGAGGATGACATCACCTTTGACGAGGATGGTGTTTTCGTCGATATGGATGATATCAAGCTCTTCATCGGTATCGACTTCATCTCTGATGTCTCCGACCATGGCTTCCAAGATATCTTCGAATGTCACAAGTCAGGCTGTACCTCCGTATTCATCCACGACGATCGCTAGGTGTCGGCCATGTTTTTTCATTTCAATAAACATATCGAAAATACTTGCTGTGACAGGCACCTTGGCGATTTCTTTGAGAGGAAAATCGTGCAACGGACGCTCCATATTGTCCTCATCGTAAGAGATCGTTAGGAGATCTCTCAGCGTCAGGAGACCGATGATATTGTCCTTGTCTCATGAGTAAATGGGGATCCTACTGTGTGGGCGAGCAAGTGTCTCCTCGATGGCTTCGCGGAGTGTCATCGACTGATTGAGAGCGAAGATTTCTGTCCTATGACGGAAGACCGCATCCACGCTCGTCTCACGAAAGTCCATCAGATTGCGGACGATCATGCTTTCTATATCGGTAAAGAGTCACTGCTTCTCTCCTTCTTCGACGAATATTTCGACGTCGTCTTTGGTGACTCACGTGACTTCATGTTTGAAGAGTTTGTTGATGGATTTGACTACCCACTCAAGTAGTGCAACCACTGGTCGCAATACGTAGCTTAATCATCGCATCAGAGGCGCCATCCGCAGTGCAAACTGCATGGCAAATCTGGTTGCAAACACTTTGGGTATGATCTCACCAAAGAAGAGAATGAGAAACGTGATGGATGCTGATATAAGAAAGAATCAGGCTGCCCCCGTTAGTGCAAGTTGTGCAATAACACCATCACCAACTTGTCATGCATAGAGTGATAGAGTAACATTGACTAGATTATTTCCAATAAGTACCGTAATAAGTGTCCTTTCTGGGTTTTCTCTCAAAAACTCTATAATGCGAGCTGATTTGGAATCGGGATTCTGGCGAATATGACGTTTGATTCTATAAAGTGGGACGCCCATGATGGCGAGCTCCGATGCAGAAAATAATGCTGAGCCAGCCAAAAGCAAAATGAGCACTAATCGCGGATCCATATAGGAGATGATAGACTAAAGTGGCTTGTAGTATAGGTTTTTCATCTGTATTTGCAAGAGCTTCTATAATCACTATACTCTGTGTAACTCACATCATAACTGATGGATGCTGAGGTGAATCAAACAATACCAATAGAGAGAAGGATATTTTTTATATCGAAAAGAACACCCATAAGAATGAGTATAGACTCGAAGCAAGAACCGGTGACTGGCATTGACACCAATAAAAATTTAATACCAACAGATGTTTATGCAAACAATCTTGCACATACACTATCACATACTGTAGATATGGACACTGCCCATATCCATTATGTGCAGGAGAGTATGAGTAATGCAGATATCATAACATTCTGGAGAAAGAATAATATTGCTATTATTGAATCAGATGATCTGTCTGATCTATCATCTGCTATTAAGGAAAATCTTTTTAGATGACAAACAGAATTGGCTCCTCAGTTTTTTTCGATGGGTAATATAATAACAGAGAAATTGAATGATAGGGGAACTGCCATGGAGCCTGACTATCTACAAAATGATGGTGTAGCACTTATTGCAAACATGATGCAAAAACTCTGAATTAATGGAAGATGAAGAGATGAAGAGAAAGGATTCAAAGTCATAAATATCAATTCATGATCTTCGTATGTCAAAATACCCTATATATATCATGAAAACGACACATCATATGTATTGTTTATAAAATATAATCCATCAGCAAAGAGAACAGAAAAAGTAAGGATCTGATTATCAAATGATGCTGACTGGATGCAATCCATCTATGTAAAATCTCAATAGCTACACATCATTCCCATCATCTGCCTAGTCCTTGTTATTCTTACATGAGGACATTTTTTGTGTTGGAGAGAGTTTCCGATATGATTGTGATAGTTTTACTATGCATTCTTTTCATTATTTATGACTGAACTGTTGACGACCTATCTCACCACACATCCCTTGGCAGAGTTTGCGCTTATTCTCTTGGTAATGCTGATTGTAGGATATATTATGAAACTCCTCCGTCAACCGAGTATTGTGGGATATATTGTGGCAGGTATTCTGCTCTCACCACAGCTCCATGGTCTTGTCCAAGCACAGGAGAGTGTGGATCTCTTTGCGCATATTGGGATTGCACTCCTACTCTTCCTCGTGGGATTAGGGCTCAGTGCTCGTATCATCCGTGAAGTTGGCCGTATTGCGGTCGTGACAGGTATTGGGCAGGTGGTCTTTACGACGTTGGTAGGTATGGGTATTGCAATGTTGTTGGGCAATGATCGACTGACTGCGCTCATCCTCGGTGTCTGACTCGCTTTTTCGAGTACTATAGTCATCGTCAAACTCATCTCTGACCGCAAAGATACACACAAACTCTATGGCAAGATCTCGGTCTGATTTCTTATCATCCAAGATATGATAGCAATGCTGATACTGATATCTTTTGCACTGATATCTGCAATGCAGTCTTCAGGGGGTGATATTTCTATTATTCTCCAGAGACTAGGTACTATCGCACTTGCTATCGTGATTACTCGGCTGGTGACCAAATATTTCCTCCCAAAACTCGTCCAGACTTTTTCGTCGTCTGAAGAGTATTTGCTCTTATTCTCGGTAGGTCGAGCTCTGATCGTCGCAGCAGGGTTTCAGCTCGCAGGACTTTCAATGGAAGCAGGTGCGCTCATCGCTGGGATGGCACTCGCTGAGTCGTCAGAAAAATTCTTGATCGTTGCCAAGATCAAAACACTCAGAGACTTTTTCATTGCCCTCTTTTTCATCTATATGGGATCTAATCTCATTTTCGATAATATGGGCGGCATTCGGCTCCAAGTAATTGTCTTATCGCTCTTTGTTCTGATAGGAAATCCACTGATCGTCTTTTTGATGATGAAGCACTTTCACTACGATCGAAGGACATCATTCATGACAGGTCTGACAGTAGCACAGATTTCAGAGTTTTCGTTTATCGTGACGACGATGGGGCTTTCTCTATGAATTATTACCGATAATGCAATACTCACTACGATTACTTTCGTCGCACTGATTACGATGGCAGGATCATCATATCTGTTCTACTATGCAGATGATATTATGACTCGGATCGAACATCATCGACCGCAAGTCACCCGCAGCACCACACTTCCCAAGCATACTATGCACGAACACGATTCGTACGATATCATCATCGTGGGATATAGCAAGCATGGACAAAGATTATCACGTGCATTGAGTAGATATTTTACTATTCTCGTTCTCGAACATGATCCCTATATTGCCAATCATGCAGACGTTCCACCCAATGTCACCGTACTCCATGCAGATGTCACTGAAAATGAGATCCGAAAGGAAGTAGAACAATATCATGCACGTTTTGTTATTGTGACTTCATCCGAATTTGATGTCAATCTCTCCGTCCATCACTACAACAAAGACTTGGATAGATATACCATCGCCCGTGCACAAAGCGAAGAAGATGCGCTCAGACTCTATGACCAGGGTGTCGATATCGTTCATGTTATCCATGATCAGGCCGTCAACGATACCGTCGATATGATCTTGCGCCGTGATGACCTCCTCCTCAAAGATCGTAATATATCACATAGATCATATCTCACAGAATATGTACAGAAAGATATTTTCCAACTCTTTAATTCACCCACCACATAAATGCTACGAACTATCATTCTCCTTATTATTGGATTTGTCCTCCTGATCAAGGGTGCAGATTTTCTGGTCAATGGAGCATCAGCCATTGCTCGCAAATTTCATATCCCTGAGATGATTATAGGTCTGACTATTGTCGCTTTCGGTACATCGCTTCCTGAGCTTGTCGTCAACATCCAGGCAGCGTTTGCGGGATCAACTGATATAGCCATCAGTAACGTGCTAGGATCTAATATATCGAACATTCTCCTCATTATCGGTATCACAAGTATCATCGTACCACTCCCCATCCATCGCAACACCAGAACGGTAGATATTCCTTTTATGACATTGATTCTCATTGTATTTTCACTACTGGTGGCATCACCATTTGCAGGAGAAATGACAGGAGTACTCGATAGATCAGGTGCACTGATATTATTGCTTGTATTCGGCATCTTTATCTACTACCTGTTTTTCGATGCAGTAGTTGAGGAGGCTGATATAGAGACACACAGCTATACAATGTGGAAATCGCTTCTCTTCATCGTTTTGGGGCTGGTAGGGCTAACATTCGGTGGTGATATGATCGTCGATAGTGCCCAAAAGCTTGCCATCTCTCGAGGCATGTCCGAAAGACTCATAGGCCTGACTGTTGTCGCGCTGGGGACCTCTCTTCCCGAACTCGCTACGTCCGTGACCGCCGTACTCAAAGGCAAAACCGATCTCGCTATCGGAAATGTCGTCTGATCCAATATTTTCAATATCGGTATTGTGCTAGGTATCACCGGTATTATCCATCCATTACCATTTTCTATGGGAAGTGTGACGGATCTAGTTGCGGTGATCACTGCATCTATTCTTCTTTTCCTCTCGGTGGTGATCGGTCGTCGCGAACTCCTAGAGAGATATCAGGGTATCATTTTCGTGATACTCTATGTTGGGTATATGGGTTATATGATTTTGGCTGGGTAATGTGATATTAGATACGATGAAAACAAGGATGCAAAAATTATATGACTATTATCACACAGAACATCAGTGACCTCGTCCACGAAGTGTGAAGTATCCATTTTTTCGTCCACTGATTATCACTCTCCGCGAACAATACAAAAAACGATCAACAAGACTCTACAGAACCTATGCAAAATGATATAATGAGAAGAATTATCCTTATTGCGTCTATCGTCACCAATCAGTACTGAGGCGTAGATTAGGAGATAGCGATCCTCATCTACAGGAGCAAAAAATCATCAATCTCCAGAGAGCAGCATGTGATCTTAATAATATTATAATCCCTCATGGGACGTATTTTTCTCTTTCACAAGTGATTGGCAAACCCACCTACAAAAAATGATACGTCGATGGTATGCTCTTGTCGAATGGTAAAGTAGTAGAGTGAGTGGGGGGATGATTATGTCAGTTATCAAATGGATTATGTTGGCTTATGCTCCATGCAGATATGAAAATCATAGAAAGATATCATCACTCGAGAGATGTGTTTCCAGATTCATGAAGAGTATTACCCTTTGGTAGTGGAGCAACATTCGTCTATCAGCTTCGCGATCTCATATTTTACAATACAGGACAAGATCTTCAACTCAAAGTACGAGTAACCGATAGACATCTCAAAATGGAACTTCGCTCCCAAGAATTGGAACCACTCTCGTATACAGTCTATGAGCAAGATCATATTTTTGCACAAGATAAAAAGGGTGAACGATATAGATATAATCAAATTTATCGTCAGTGCAAAAATAATACCGTAGAGCCAGAATTTCTCTTTGAAAACTTTGCACCAGTTTTATATAGTGTAGATGAATCACAGTTGCAGCAGCAGTGACAGCAGATATTTTATCTTACATCATAGTTTCATGACACTCCCCTGATTTCATCGTCGACGACTAATATGACTGATCATAATCATCGGTCTAGGCATCTGGATGGATCAGATGAGCATAGAACAATGACACAGTAAAGTTAGTGTAATTGGTGAAAATAGTGAAATGGGTAATCGGCAGCAACTCACTTGATCACAAGCAGGAATCCAACTCTTTGTCTGACCACCGATAGGGGACATCTGGATGGACGAAGCATATCATACTGATGGACGTCTGCGAGGTGCAGTCTATGCTATCAGCGACCGCGAAGCACAAGCACAGCTTGCCGAGGCCGCTCGTCTGGGGACGGATGTTCGCATCATGCTCGAAGAGCATCCCTTTTCTTACACCAATGATACCTATGATATCGTCAATGAGATAGCTCAAGTACATTCATGATTTCAGCTTCAGGGCGACGAAATACTCGATCTGACTTATCTCCATGCCAAATATTTCATCTTCGATGATAGTGCTATCATACAGACTGCCAACCTCACCCGCTCAGGTCTCTACAACAATCTCGAACATAGCGTCCTCATCCATGATCCAGACATCATTGAGAATCTCTTGTATCTGTTTGACCAAGATCGAAAGTGAGAATCTATTGACCTTAGTCAGGTTGACCCGCATCTCGTGGTCTGTCCACTCAACTGTCGTTCAGTGGTTGAGTCCATGATAGCCAGCGCAGAGGAGTCTATCGACATCATGACACAGTACATCTATGATCCGGTGCTTATTTCCTTACTCAAAAAAACTAATCCAGACATTGAACTCCGTCTGCTTCTGTCCGATTCATCAGGAAATGCTGAACTCGTAGATTATTTTGGTAGTGATATTGCTCAGATGTATGATTCTAGTAGTAATTATCTGCATACGAAAACTATCTTAATAGATAATAAGTGGTTGTTGGTTGGTTCTATGAACCTATCTGCAAACTCGCTCGATAATAATCGTGAGTTGGGTATCATCATCACCGATCCTGAACAGATAGAGATCTTCAAACAGTGATTTGCACATTACTGGAGAAAGTAGGGGAATGATACAGATTACAAAAAATGAGCGAGAATAATGTGGTTTTGCTCATTACTCTGTTTAAGCAGTTAGATTCTAATTCAAAATAGTGCACTAGTAAAGTCTCTTAGTGAGAGATTTATAATGCTACTAGGTTAGGTTCTAGACTAGGAAACTTCTAAAGAGGCAACCACATTCACAGTTTTTAATGGCTCTTACATGGGAAATGAACTTACGCTTAAGCATAGACTAAGTTATGCACTTACAGTACAGTAAATTATCTCCCTATAAAGTGAAAAAATAATTCGCTGTCTTTATCGATCTAATCATATCACAAGCATAAGGCATTACATGACATAATAAGAATACTCTTGAAATACTAAATCATATGATTAGTTCTAGAAAATAATTTAACCAAATAATTTTCTACCTTCTACTCCACCCTCACCCTCTCCCCATACTGCACCTGTGCATTGAGTGAAAGATCGGAGTCAAGTGTCGCTTGTCGTCCACTGAGGAGACTCTTGGTTTCATCGGAAGAAATATAGCTTGTGAGGTTGAGCTGAAGAAGGTCAATATTTTCATCGAGGACGATGTTTTCGAGTACCATCGCAGTCCCGACATAATTGGAGAAAATCTGACGAAGTTCGGAAGTGAGTTTGTCTGTCGCAGTCTGCTCCGCAGGAGTTGGGATAATCTGTGGCTGGCGTCGGTCGATAATCACTTCTGCAGGATCAGTATCGAGCGTATGGATATAGTCCATGATCTCTGACTCTCTCAGTGTGATAGGCTCATCACTCGGTGCATAGAGTGACAAGACATAGATGTCCGCAGACTCGACGTAGTTGGATGCGAGGTAGGTGATCGTGTCTGATGAGTCTTTGAGATAGGCGATGATGGCGGTATCGAGGAGTTCTTTGGTAGTGGGGATGTATTCGGTGGGTTTGGCAACCGAAACCGTCGGCGTGATGACGAACTGGAGATTGACCGATTCATCGAGCGCCTGTGCGAGGAGCTGAGTCAGTTCGAGTTTTTGGTCTTGAGTCAGGGTGATGGACTGCGGTACCTGGAGCTGAAGCGCGATCTCTATACCCTGCTCCACACTCGGTGACAGCTGATACGTCGATGATGTCACGCGAATACGTGAATCGATCGTCTGGAGGTAGTTTTTGGTAGATGAAGTGATGATATCTTTGGTCCTGAGGTCTTGGCCGATATTGACGAATGACTGCATCAGTGGGATGCAGAGCAGCGCGAGCAAAATGAGGATAGAGACCATCCTTCGGACGGATTGGTGGTAACTTTTTTTGGCATTGGGAGAGAAGCCGAGCATCATCAGCACGATGACACCCACGATGATAATCGCGATCAAGTTGGTGGCAAAAAGGATCAGACTCCCCCGAGCGATCGACATATCACCAAATGCAAGTCCTGCTCCGATCACGGTCAGCGGCGGCACCAGTGCGGCGGCCATGGCGACTCATGCGAGACTATTGGCGATCTTTTTGTATCCTAGTGCGAGAAATGCAATGATGCCTGATGCCAACGCAATGAAAAGATCAAGCAAATTGGGCTGTGTCCTGACAAGAATTTCTGCTGTCGGCTGCGCAAAGGGGATGAGCCATGTGATCATAAAACCCACACCCACACCTACCAGCACACTAGAGAGCAGAAGTCCCAGCGATCTCCCAAACAGTCCATGATTTCCCGTCACGGTCGAAAATGCCAATCACTGGATCGGTCTGAGAATAGGCGCAATCAGCATCGCTCCGATGACGACAGAAGTAGAATTGGTCAATAATCCCAACGTCGCTATCACGACCGATAAGATCATCTGCGCTCGATACCCGACACCGGTATTGAGGTCATCGATGATGGTCTTGGCTAAATCATTTTTGACCTCTCCAGATAATGCCCATATCGCTAAGTGATCAAACAGACGATGATGTTTGTCTTCCTGGTCTGAAATTTGTTCCTCGGAGGTGAGGATGGAGCTTGATGCGATGATAGGATTCGTATCAGTCACGAGTAATATTATATGAATAAAGTATACTCATAAGTATACTGGCACATGAGAGAAAGTGCAAAAAATCATCCTTCAAAAAACTCTCCTCATCAGACAGAGAATAGTTTCATGACTTAGTATCTCCTATTCTTTATCTTGCGATACTCTATAGAGCACGAGCCACACATAGTTTCTCTGTTCCGAGTAATATGGTCGATCTCCGCCAATGAGCTGCATGTATCATGTATCAAAAAGCTTCTGAAGATGCCCATCATATCGATTAGATGCACCAATATATCACTGATCATAACGATCACCATACAAAGTCCTTGAGAGCACAGTAGCAAATTCTGCCCTCGTCACTATCTGTTCTGGCATAAATGACTGCAACGGCGTATAACCATCGGATTCCAATCACATAATATGCATACTACATGCTCGGATGATATAATCCTTCACCTCTTGATTGACATTATCTATATCATCAAAAAGACATGATGTATTTTGTACTTTCTCTTTTCCCAGACTATGATGTGCAAAATTCACCATCATCTTGGCGAGATCCTTTCTGCGCAAGGCAATATTATGCGTTAGGTCTTTATCGTCATCGATGGTATTAATATTATGTCTTTGTGCGTAGCAGTATGCTTGTTCCAACTCACTCCCATCACAAGTATCAGTATCCTCATCACTTCATCATGACATATCATCAGCTATGGTGTCCTGAGTATTATTATTAATAGTTTCAAAAATAGATCGGCCTTGTGAAGATCAATCATGCGTAGATGATGGGGTCTCAGGTTCTTCATCGCATATGATCACTAGTGTCACGGTTGCAATATTTGATAAGAGTCACCCGTCATCTTCTAACTGATATGTGAGTGTGTCAGTACCACAGAAATCCATCTCTGGTATATAGTCAAATCACATACCTGTCAACATCACTGATCCATGAGTAGGAGACATGACTATACCACCAGAAGCTATATATCCGCTCATATCTGGATCATAATCATTTGCAGCTGGTACCAGTGGTAGCGTACTAGCTATGAGTGTAGTATTTTCTGATCATGTAAATACATCATCTACTGCAACTGGTGGTTCGTTAACATCATTGATAACAATTGTTATGATCTGTTCATATAATCCACCATGACCATCATCACTCTGCACCCTGATAGAATAATCACTGAGTGATTCGTAGTCTGGATTGAGATTTATCAGAATAGCAGCACCAGACAGTGTAAAAAGTGTGTTGTCTCCATCTCACGAACCAGTGACAAATGTGTAGGTGTGAGTATCTCCCGTATTGGCGTCGATAGATGTTAGGTATCACACCAATGCTCCAGTACCACTGTTCTCATCAACGGTGTTCCCTGAGAGGATGATAGAGGTCGGCGATGTATTAAATGTAGTAGAACCGGGAGTAGGTGTAGTACATGTCTCCCAGTCAACACTTGTATCAGTGTCAGTGGTGGTGATTCTACACACCGTCTCACCAGCACCAGCATGAGCATAGTCTCACCATCCTACATAATCCTGCTCTACTCCGCTACTATTGGATAGTTTGAGATAATCGACGTGAGTGGCTGAAGAGCCATTATTAAACCTCAAACACGCTGTGCTTGAATAACATCCAGTACCATCCATATCTATATCAGGCACAATGCCAGGAAATTCTATATTAAAAGAGGCTGTATCATTTACCACCAAAAGAGTTTGTCCTGGTGCTATCACTGTGCCCGAAGCAAAAACATAATATTGTGGTGATGGTTGTGTCTGCTCTTCTTCCACCCTCCATCCTGAGATATCAATAGTGCTATTAGTAGGATTATAGAGTTCAAACCATTCATATTTATTATCTACTCCAGTAGTTGCTGGGTCGTACATTACTTCTGTGATGATCACACTATCTCAAGCAGGAGAAGCTTGGGTAATATATGGCAACAATAACATACTTGTAGCCATCATCATACATACACTCTTTTTCATACTGAATCATATGATAACCTGATAAAACAGTATAATTATATTCTCGCTTATTAAAAAAGAAAGAATTTCCCTCTGAGATCCCATACTCAGAAAGACAAAAGAAAAAAATCATATATAATATAGCCTACTTTTTACTTTTATAAATCCAGCTCCTCTATCTCCCCATCATCTATCAGAAAAATAATAATCGCAAGGAGAATACAGATCAAATTCGACCATAGGGGATAATCAGGAAACAGATACATATCCAGTAGGTGCCACACACCACGCCAAAACATCACTATCGCTATACCGATCATAAGATAGCGGATATTTCTCTTTCGCTTATTGTGAGATGTATTCTTCTTGGTGAGGTGTTTGAGGATCTGGATCATCAGATGACAAATGGAATTAAATGATGTCATAAGTATATAATGAATAGATGGTTTTGTCAAAAATCACCTCCCCTTGCAATCACTGACTCCCCTGCCTAGTATGGAGGGAGTTTTCACGAAAAGGAAGAAATAGAACAAATGGATACAATAGAACAAATAGACTCTTATCCATTTTGTCATCTTCATCTACTTTGTCCACTTCATCCTCCTTTCCCATGACCAAAACACTACTTATAGTAGAATCACCTGCCAAATGTAAGACGATCAAAAAATATCTCGGATCAGACTACGAAGTCCTTGCATCCTACGGACACATCGCTGATCTGGTCAAAAAGGACATGTGAATCAATATAGAAGATAATTTCACTCCGACCTACGAGATTTCTAGTGAAAAGAAAAAGGTCGTCTCCCAGCTCAAATCAGCTGCCAAAAAAGTCGACCAAGTCATGATCGCAACGGATGAAGACCGCGAAGGAGAAGCGATCGGACGACATGTCGCACAAGCACTCGGACTAGATGTAGCTAAGACTCCAAGGATCACTTTCCATGAAATCACCAAAGATGCTCTGACCAAAGCGGTGAAGAAACCTCGCACCCTCGATCTGGATCTCGTCAATGCACAGCAAGCGAGACGTATCCTCGATAGATTGGTAGGTTTTGAACTCTCGCCTGTGCTCTGGAAGAAAGTTAAGGGCTGACTCAGTGCAGGTCGTGTGCAGTCAGTCGCTGTCAGACTCATCGTCGACAGAGAAAGGGAGATCAACGCTTTTGAGCCTAAGGTAAGCTACAAAGTTGTGGGGGATTTCGAGAATGAGGCAGGTGATACATTCGCTGCCGAGATCAAAAAGGCCCCTACGAGTCAGAAAAAGGCTCTTGAATTGCTTGAAGCTGCCAAAGACGCCTCCTATACCATCACCTCGGTAGAAACGAAACCAGGCACTAAGAGTCCAGGAGCGCCGTTTACGACTTCGACACTGCAGCAGGAGGCAAGTCGCAAACTCGGGTTTTCGGTAAGTCAGACGATGTCCGTCGCACAGAAGCTGTACGAATGAGGACATATCACCTACATGAGAACAGACTCGATCAATATGTCTGCCGATGCGAAGAAAGCCATCGAATGATACGTGACCAAACAGTTCGGTGCTGAGTATAGCAAACCCACCCATTACAAAACGAAAAATAGCGGCGCACAAGAAGCGCACGAGTGTATCAGACCGACGAGTTTTGGAAACAATAAAGCGGGAAACAATAACCAAGAACAAAGACTCTATCAGCTCATCCGACAGCGTGCAGTCGCCAGTCAGATGGCGCATGCCAAGATCGATAAAACCGTCGCTACGATAGAAACCAAGGCGTTTGCTAATCCTTTCGTCGCCAAGGGCGAAATGCTCACCTTCGACGGCCGAATGCGTGTCTACGGTAAGACGACCGATGAAGATGATCACGAGACCAATGACAAACTCCTCCCTCCGCTAGCACAAGGCGATACTCCTGCGCTTCAGTCACTCAACGCCCTCGAAACACACTCACGTGCACCGGCGAGATACACTGAAGCGAGTCTGGTCAAAACATTGGAAAAAGAGTGAATCTGACGCCCATCGACGTATGCACCTACAATTGCGACCGTCCAGAAGAGAGGCTACGTCCTACTCGAAGACAGACCAGGCACACCACAGGACTTCGTCCAGATGAGTCGAAAACGTGGCAAATCTGAGGTCAAACAAGAAACCATCACGAAAAACACAGGAGCAGAAAAGAAAAAACTCTTCCCCAGCGACATCGGTATCGTGGTCACGGATTTTCTCATTGAACATTTTCCTGATATTGTAGATTATGGTTTCACAGCTGATGTGGAGAAGCAGTTCGATGATGTCGCATCAGGAAGTGTGGAGCGAACGACCATGCTGAGTAATTTTTACTCACCGTTTCATAAGACTGTCCTCGATGTAGACGAAAACGCCGACAGATCCAGCGGTGAGAGAGCCATCGGTATTGACCCCAAATCCGGCAAACCTATCATCGCCAGAGTCGGACGCTACGGACCACTCGTCCAGCTCGGAGACAGCGAAGATGAAAACAAACGCTTCGCATCACTCCCCCCTCATACGAGCATCGAGACTATCACCCTCGAGCAAGCGCTCACAGCATTTGAACTACCCAGAGTTATCGGTGAGTACGAAGGCAAAAAAATCCAGACCAATATCGGACGTTTTGGTCCCTATGTCTCGTGGAACAAACTCTTCGTGTCTCTCAAAGCTACCGAGGAACATCCCGATGACACCGTCTTCGGACTCGGATACGACAGAGCTGTCGAGCTCATCCAAGCCAAGCAAGAAGTAGAAGCCAATAGATACATCCATCAACGAGAGCACGATGGTCGCCAGATCAGCGTAGAAAACGGCCGCTTCGGTCCCTTCATCCGTATCCGCCAAGGCAAAAAACGCCCCGTCAATATCAAACTCCCTCCCGAGATCAAAAAGGATGAGAAGAAACTCAAGGCGCTGACCTTGGAGGATGTGTTGGAGATCACCAAGTAATCATCTGCTATAAAAATAAAAAACTACTTGTATTTCTCTCAAAATGTCTCATAATAAAAAAATGTAGCATCGGTAGCTTCATAAAAAGAATATCTATACAATAGTCATTCTTTTGGAATGATGATACATCATTCTTGATACAATACATAGAATAAATTGCGGTGCAGGCACCGCCCGTTGAAGAAGAGGGGGGCTTGTCCGATACTCTTTGTACGTACCGATGCTACGTTTGATATTGTAGTTATGGTTTTGCCTACCAATCATCGTCTTATGCGAAAGCTACCACTCTATAATACAGTTCGATTTGGCATTTGAGAGATGCGCCCATGATCATCTGTCATCCATAAAGATCATGGTATAGTTCGTATACACAAAATTGATAGACATAATCGTTGTGCTCATATTGTTACCAAAAATAAGAGACATTTACAGGTAGGTTATTCTGATTTTTTGGTAGCACAAAATACCATCCTATGACAACAACTAGACCTTCTTAGGTGAGGAAACTTATATTATACAGAATATACCATCATACAACAAAATGGGAAAAGAAGAACTATCTCAACTCCATCACCGGACCTGAAATCTCTACAAAAACAAGTAAAAGACATATTATCTCCTCTTGCTAAGTCATATCTACATCCCCATGCAACATGATTTAGACCATGATACTCCACTAAACATAATGCCACAATACACAAATATAATCATTCTCTTATTACAATAGACTTGGAAGATTTCTTTCCTCATATTACTCACTTACAGGTGTTTACATCTCTGATAGATGATTTAGATATATCATCAGCAGATGCACTTGCTATTTGTAGTATTGCAATGTTTCATGATTCTTTACCACAATGATCTCCTTTAAGTCCACTATTATCTAATATAGTTGCCACCAAACTCGATAATACAATTACCAAAGAGTTGATGCTTATAGATAAGAATATTACCTATTCTAGGTATGCTGATGATATTACCATATGATTACCAAATCATGCCATACCCACAAAGATTATATGTAGTCTCGTAGAAAACTTAGCAAAAGAGCAATGATTTTTCATAAACCATAAAAAAACTAAAATACTTCATAAATACAATAGACAAGAAATCACTTGATTAGTTGTAAATTCATGAGAAATCACACTCCCAAGAAAAAAACGCATGCTATATAGGGCTATTTTTCATAACCTAAAAAAATACTGATTATATCACACACACCAGCAATATAACAAAATACATGATATGGATACTGATCTTGTTTATTTCTTTAATAAGATTTCTGGTATTGCGAGCTATGTCTATGATATTCATCCCCAGTTATGATCTCAGTATCTTTCTCTTATCAAAATCGCATACGATGAATTTCTACTGAGTCTTAGATCTGATATGATTGATGTAAATGAACCTATCGAGAATGTAATATCTATTTTAGAAGAAAATGAAAAAGATAGATAAAATATCTAAATAAGAGACTATGGTATGATTTAATACCTCAATCTTTTTCATCTTGTAGTCGTCAGTATAATTCTCTATCATCAGGATTATAATCTTTTTTCATTTTCGCTTTTTATCATTTTGGCTTGGTGTTGTGTTATCTATCTACGAAATAGCCACCTCTGATCGTCAGAGTTATCTTTAAGCTTCCCTTAAGGTTGTAGGATAGTATGGAGGCATATTTTTATCATATATCATACACACACATGGCAAAAGAAAAAGAGACCACGATGACTTTGGGAGAGCAGGTGAAGGAGTTTTTCTCTCCGCTGTGTCCCCTATGAGATGCGATCGTGACGTTCTTCCGTACGACGCTCGGGATAGTGGTCGGTATCATTTTGGCGGTATGGATCATCGCATGTTTGGCAGGTGGGTACTATCACCATCGCTATGAGCGTGGATGGGATGATGACATGGTGCGTGGCGGCTATCAGGGATACTACGATGGACGTGATCAGATGAGAGCGATGCAAGAGCAAATGTACCAGGCCCAGAGAGCGATGGATCAGCGTGCACATCAGATGCAGCAGCAAGCACAGCAGACCCCACCCTCTTCTGGTCAGAAGCATGTTTCTTCTATCCAGATAAGTGATGGTGTCGAAGCTGGCTATACTCTCTCCGTCTCTGATGATACTATCCAGTGATCGCTCATAGGCCAGGAAGTCTCCGACGCAACACTTCAAGCACTCACCGATGCGGGTGTCACCGTAGCTGACGATGGTACGTTTTCTGCTCCATATAGTCCTGAGCTCTGGCAAACCGTGATGACCATAGTCTCACAGAGAGAATAATACATATCAAATATTAGTTCTACACATGGTGAGTCGCCAACATACTTGAGAGAGCATCGTATATCTCCTAAGAAGTTATAGACTGACTGATGGCACTGGATAGTGCTTACAAAACGTCACTACCTCATCTTTAAGCTGATTGAGATAGTTTTTGTCATGCTGATGGGCGAGTGCTCTATCGATAAAATCCACAATCAGACGCGTTCATGTCTCATCTACTCCTCTGGTCGTCATGGCGGGCATACCGATGCGAAGACCCGATGGACGGAATGGAGGACGAGGATCATCAGGGATAGTAGACTTGGAAGTAGAGATACCGATATGATCGAGCGCTACTTCTGCATCTTTGCCATCGTAGTCACAATCAGAAAAATCGATGATAACCATGTGATTATCAGTTCATCCAGTCACTAATTTGTATCCACGAGAGATAAATTCTTCTGCCATCACTGAGGCGTTGGTAATAGTTTGGAGTGCATATGTTTTGAATTCGGGTGTAGCTGCTTCATGGAGTGCGACTGCGATTGCAGCGATCGTCTGCATGTGTGGACCTCCTTGCATACCGGGGAAGACTGCACGATCGATAATCGTCGGTATGTTTTCGATAGTCTGATCAGGTTTTTTGAGAGGATTGGACACAGTACCTTTGGATAAGATCAATGCACCACGTGGACCGCGAAGTGATTTGTGCGTAGTAGTCATCATCGCATGGAAACCATGATCCAATGGATTGGCGAGGACGCCTGCTGCCACGAGTCCGCCAATATGCGAGATATCTGCATAGGCGATTGCTCCGACTTCGTGGGCAATAGCAACAAACTGATCGTAGTCGAGCTCTCTCGGATACGCACTAAATCAGGCTAAAATCATCTTGGGTTTGTGTTCATGAGCAAGTCTTCTCACCTCATCAAAATCTATCTCACCAGAGGGGAGAGTCTTGTATCTGATGAAATTGAAGACTTTGGAAAAGAAGGTCACCGGTGCACCATGGGTGAGATGTCCGCCATGAGAAAGATCCATACCGAGGATAGTGTCACCTGGTTCAAGTAGTGCTGCGTAGACGCACAGGTTGGCTGCTGCCCCTGAGAGCGCCTGGACATTGGCGTGATCAGCGTGAAAGAGAGTCTTGGCGCGATCGATAGCCAGCTGCTCAATGGTGTCAGTATTTTCTTGTCATCCATAATATCTACGTCCGGGAAATCACTCCGAGTATTTATTGGCAAAGACCGATGACTGTGCTTCCAACACTGCAGCAGACTGATAATTCTCGGAGGCGATGAGTTCCATGCCCTCAGACTGACGACGTGTCTCTGCTTGGATAGCGCTATAGATAGCAGGATCAGTGGAGCAAATATGATCGAATGACATGAGAATAACAGCGTAACAGCATAAAAGTATAACAGGATACGAGCTTTTGTAGTGTTTTAGAAAAATATAGCAAGTGCTTTGCTACACAAATTATATCACTTCCTTTCATTTTGTGTTGTTTTTTTTTGCGATTGAGTAGTGTGGTGGTGAAAATATAATTTCTTAAACTTAAAAATCAAATTTATGACACCAACAGTATTTATTTATGTGTTTGTTGAATTGGTAGTATTCATAGGGGGATGGATCCTCGCTTATGGTAGCATCACCAAAAAAGCAATAGTATCAATTGATTCAATTTATTTATGGTTTGCATTCTCTGTTGCGGTGTTTACTTTCTTTGTGGAGTACCCTACTTCGCAATACTTTGACAGCAGCAACTGGATCACAACTCATTTTGGGAGCCTGCTTCTGTTTGGGTTTGTGTTCATGAGCATCGTGGGTATTATGTACGGTGCTCGAGATCTCTCTAAAGATTAAATTCTCAAACTCCCCTCAAAATCGAGTCTGGGAGTTTTTCTATATAGTAATTATTGAGAAATAGTATCATAAATAATCACTTCTCCACCCTTGGTCATTGATACGCCGTTAATTCGACACAATCAACCACAACCCTGCTCCGACCACAAGCATACCCACTATTGCCTGTCGAGAGATCGATTCACGAAAAACAAGTAATCCAACTACAAGGAGGACTATCGTAATGAGTGCAGTCACTATCACAGGCACATAGGCAAGATTGATATTTTGCTGATAGAGTCGTATATAGCTCATATTGAGCACAAAGAGGGCAATACCCAGTACAATCATCCACACATTTATCGACGATCATACTAATGGCTGTTTATCCAGCCATCGCCATGCGACCAATGATAGCAAGAAAGCAACACCATTTGCAATCACATATGATCGATAGATCGAGTATCACGCCAATAGTTTTTGTGATATAGCCATCATCGAACCTGACGTAGCAGCGATGAGGAAAAGGGTTATAATTTGAGGAGACATGTACACATAATGAATACGATAAAACTAACTACTCTTCTCGTCTCTGTTTCACAATAGCAGTCTTCTTCTGGATGGCATCGGAGACGTCGATACCCAACTCATCACCCATGAGAATCGCTGCAAGAATCACGTCAGCGAGCTCCTTCTCGAGGTCTTGCATCTCGAAATCCCCCTTTCTCTCATCCTGTCTTCCTCTCCACTTATTGATTTGCTCAGCGAGCTCTCACACTTCCTCTGTCAGTTTTACCATCGATCAGAGCACAAGTTCTGTCTGTGATGACACCTCTCCATGCTTGAGTGAGATACGTTCACGGACTCGATGGAGAAATTCTTGGATATTTTGGATGGTCATGACAAAAAATATCATCTAAAACGACTTCACAAATCTCATATCACCATTCGTAAAGAGCCTGACATCTCTAATATTGTGCTTGACGGCGACCAGACGAGTGAGTCCGATACCGAAGGCAAATCCACTATACTCATTTGGATCAAGTCCTGCTTCTTGGAGTACATTGGGATGGATCATCCCTGCTCCGAGGAGCTCAAGTCGATTATCATCTCCCTCTTTGGTACCAATATTGTAGTTGACATCGATCTCAAATCCTGGCTCAACGAACGGGAAATACGCCGGGCGGAGTCTGATCTTCTTCTCTTCACCAAACAGCGCAGAGAGGAACTCGGTCATGAACGAGATAAAATGTTCTACCGTCACATGACGATCGATCACCATGCCCTCTACCTGCCAGAATGCGCTATCATGCGATGCGTCGAGCTTTTCGTAGCGATACACACGACCGACCGAGATGAGCTCGAGCGGTGTCCCATGACGACGGATATAGTCTACCTGATGCGCTGAGGTGTGCGTCCTCATCACGAGATATTCGCCAAATTCGTCTTTTCTATCCAGATAAATCGTATCATGCATCTCGACCGCAGGATGATCCGCAGGGATATTGACGGAGTAGAAATTCTGATATTTGGTCACGACATCATGACCATACTCCACGTGCATACCCATGCGAGCTGCGACCTCTTCGACATGACGACGCTCCTGCGCCAGGAGATGCCAATGTCCACGATCAGACACCGTATCCAGTGAGATATCGATTGGATCATTGAGGAGTTGGGCGTTGATCTCCGCTCTTTTGTATTCGCTCTCTGCCTGCTGATAGAGTTTTTCTACCAAATCCTTAGCTTCTTTAAGCAGTGGTCACTGGACTTGTTTCTCTTCAGGAGAGAGACCTTTGAGTGATTTGAAACCGAATGTCACACTACCATTTTTGCCACAGTAGGACTGATATCGTGATTCGAGTCATTCGCGGGTAGAGATCTGATTATATGATTGTTGGATTTGTTGTAACATGAGAGATGGGAAGTTAGAGAATTAGAAATAGAACATAAGAAATATTGTTATATATTTTTAGCATCATTGATGTAATCTTTCAGTATATTGTAATATCCATCTAATTCTTGTTTACATATATCGAGCGATAGAATGCCATATTTTTCATCCATTTTGTTTTCGGCACTCGACAAGCATTTGAGAAAATCTGACTCCCTTCTTCCTAGAATAGTGAGAAATGCAAAAAATCCTCTTGGATGAATAAAACGATAACAATCTGCATTTGCACAAATCTCTGCTTCAATACAATCAAATGGAACAGTACCATGATGAGCCTCAACACAATTGATGATTTTTGCTTTTGCTACTTCACCTATATCAAATGTATCGAGAAACACCTTTGATGCATCAGAGCTCATTTGAATGTGTTGATCTACTTTATTGTCTCTCAATGCCTCACCCAGTTTTACATCCATTAAATAAGAACCAATAGTTGTAGTCATTATATCTGCATGTAATCTTTCAGCTAACTCGATAGCTTTTTTTTCAGAAAGCTCAAAATGAACCATATTAGGAACACTATATGCCTCAATCTCAGACATAGCAAACTTTCTTGCTTCCTCTACTATTCACATGGACTAAAGACTAAAGACTAAAGACTAGCTCCTCTTATATCGCATGTCTCCCCAAATGTCAACGACAGATAGCAAAAAATCACCCCACAAAATGACAAAACAGTCACCACTCCCTATACTCATACCATCACATTTAGCTCATTAGAGATCGGATGCATACCAAACAATCCTGACTTATCGCCCAGATCAAAGACTTGTCGTGGGGGTATACGCCTGAGAGGAGTCTATTCCAAGGTTTTGACCTCTCTATCAGGGAGGGAGATTTTATGATCTTGCAAGGCAGATCAGGTACTGGAAAAAGTACTCTCGTCAACATGCTCACAGGCTACCTCAGCGCACCTGCCAAGAGCATCTACTACCGCTACGAAGATGTCGCCAAAATGTCCGCACACGAGCTCCAAGAATACAGAAGACAGATCGGTATCGTCTTCCAGGACACCAAACTCATCAGCAATCTCTCCGTCCGCGACAATATCATGTACCCGCTGAAAGTCTACGGCCACGACGACGAAGATGTCGAAAGAAGATACAAACATTTTATCAGACTCATCGAACTTGAGGAGAGAGCCGACGCCCTCGTCCAAGAACTCTCGTGAGGCGAAAGACAAAAAGTCGCCATCGCCAGAGCGCTCATGCACAACCCATCATTTGTAATCGCAGATGAACCCACCGGAAATCTCGATGATTTGAGTAGTTTTGTGATCGCTGATCTTCTCCTCGCTATCCATGAGCTGGGCAATACCATCCTCCTCATCACACACGATCAGTCACTCGTTAACTACCTCACTACCAAACAGCCCACTATCATTTCCCACCAATTGGTCTAATTTTTTACTCTTGTCTCATCCTGATGACCAAAACTGAACAACTCCATCAGAATCTCACCATACTCATCAATGATTTGGATATTGCACCGTTTATCGCGGAGGAAGCACACCATTTCGTTAGTCAACTCAACTATTACAAACTCCAAAAAATATCCGACCAATCTGACGTCTTCGCTCGCTATCTCTGCGCCCTCGATAGAGAGAACACTATGATGATAAAAAATACAGTTCCCATGAAAACATCGTAAAAAATAAAAAATAATAATTAAAACATTGGTGGAAATGCATAACCTCTTATTCTCGTACTCCCTATCAACTATGTCAGCAAAACGATATAAATCATTTCTTTCTAAACACGGTGAACAACTCGTATGAATCAGAAGAGTCAATAAACTTTTACAACAGCGCAATGTCTTTGAACATCAAGCACTCACCATACAGAACTCAATCAGAGCGATGTTTCTGTTTGGATCAAGTGAATTTCTCCATAGCTCTCCTCTCAGAATCAAAACCATCGAAGAACTACTCCCCCAGGCACCAGTAGTCAAGAAGAAAAGCAGTAAATAACTAGAAAAATAACAAGTAGAAAATATAGAAAATGAAATCATACCTCTTCCACATTTTGTACTTTCCCCGTTTTTTGCCCTCTACACCAACACAAAACTTCCCTGATAATCTGTCGCTTCACGTCGCATGGATGCAAACATCATACGCACAAGACCCGCGATTTCATGGTTTTCAAGGATCGTTGTCGTGACAAATCACTCTTTGTAACAGTGTAAAGCTATCTTATCTCCCCAGAGCTCTACTCCACCCTGTGCCATGTACTCAGGAGGAAGTGTCCTGATTGCAATATCATAGTTTGCATCCCGCTCTATATGTCGGAAATCTTTAAATCACTGTGGGAAGATCATCTGGGTCGTGACTCCTGTCTGTGCTCTCTTTTCATGAGATCGGTGGAGCATCTTGCTATCTATGAGTTGATTGACACTGTGTGCATCGCTCAGGATAGAAACGTCCTGGCCATCGTGCGCCATCTCCAGTAATGTCGTATTGATACCTTCCAATCACTGGAACATCCTCACATCAGGAAAATTTTGAGCCAGACGCTCTATCTGTCCAAAGAGCGGTGTCACACCCTGTAGCTGCGATTCGATCTGCTCAAGTTCAAACTTTTTGGATTCGAGTACTGCAGTCAGTGCGTCAGTAGATGCTGCATGGATGAGACGTTTTTTGCCCGTGTAGCTATCCAGGAGGAGGCCCATCTGCTGGAGTTTGTCGATATTGCTGTGGGCAGTGACGCGCTTGATATGGGTGTGATCTGCCAGCTGCATCACGGTCGATGGACCCAAATATCGCGCAGCGAGATAGAGCACTCTTTCTGTCTCATTGAGTCAGAGACGGCTGAGGAGTTGTTCGATCTTTTGTTGGTGGATTTTGGGGAGGCGCATGAGAAGAGGAACATAAGAATATAATAGTATAACAACGCATGAGACTCGTAAGCTTGTATACTGCTATGTCTTTATACTCTATAAAATGTTATAATATATCTGACATTATAATCATGCTACTCTCAATAGCAAATATTTATCATATTTTTTATCTCCTTTATGTTGTTATATATCTGACAACATTATTTATTACCTTCGTTTGACAATCATTCAAAAAATGACTATCATAACGGCAAATCGAGACCCTTATACTTTTATGCTATTACACAATTATATTTATGCCTGCAAGACTCAAAGCCCGACAAGAAAAAATCCAAGCCAAACGCAAAACAACCCCATGGAGGGAGTTTATAATGGAAATAGTAAGTTGGTTCCCAGTTGTATTCCACAAAAATCAAGGACATATGTCGAGATATCCAGAAACAGACAGAATATGACATATTGCTTCTAATCGTGAATTTGACTCCATTAGACTAAATATCGAACAATATAAGAAGGAGCGAAAGAATAATATAGGATTTTTTGAGCAATTTCATTGATTTATGAAGGAAGTACAGCTAAGCGCCACGATTAGGCAGATGGCTGGAGAAAATACTGACTATGCTGATAGCGTGGTCGCATCTAGTAATGCATATTTAAGTTCAGTTCTAGTTAATGATTGCAACAATACCATTTATAGTTTTATTGTTTTTGACTATTGTAGAGATGTGATTGATGGTCTATGGATAGGGAATCATAGTGAAAACGTATACAACGCAATAGGTATAGATTGATCAACCAATATCTTCTATTCTAGATATATTACTAATTCCAGTAATATTTGGTTTAGTGCGAATTTAATATGATGTCATGATTGTATCTTGTGTACTAATCTAGAAAATAAATCGTACTGTATCAAAAATCAACAATATGAAAAAGAAGAATACTACAAAAAGAAACAGATGCTGCTAACAAAAAAGGATCAGTTTTGTTCCATAAATGGGCAGCTTCCCATAGCATCCAATAATAATGGTAGTAATAACTTTTCAGGTAATCATATCATCATGAGTCATGATGTAGAAAATGGCTACTTTACCAATAGACTTGAAAACGCTCATAATGCAATCTGTGTAGGGTGAGCAAATCAAGAAAAAAATTACTTTGATTGTTTTGATGCGGGAGTCAATAGTCATGATATGTATGGAATAGAGTGAGCAGGATATTTTTCCAATAATCTTTATTGCTCAACACAAATTGAAAAAAGTTCCTACATCTATTACTCATATTATCTCAATAATTGCTCATATTGTTTAGGCTGTATTGGTTTACAAAACAAATCCTACTGCATATTCAATAAACAATACACTAAGGAAGAATGGTATGATAAAGTAGATGAAATATTTACTCAAATGGAGGAGGATGGAGATCTTGGCAAATTTTTTCCTGGGTCTATGAACCCCTTTTATTTCAATGATACAGCTGCGTATCTTATCGATGATAGTTTTACGAAGGAGGAAGTAACTGCTAAGTGATATTTGCGACGTGACGAGCCCATCAAAGTAGATGTCCCTGAGTGAGCAAAAGTAGTGAAGACGAGTGAATTGGGGCAGTATGAATGATTTGATAGTGAAAATAATTGGACTATTGACCCAGAAATATTGAATGCCATTATTGAAGATGAGGAATGAAATATATATAGAATCATACCTATGGAATATAAGTTCTTGAAGAAATATGGATTGCCGCTCCCCAAAACACACTGGCTCAAAAGATTAAAAGAAAATTTTAAGATTTCCTAATATCTTCTCAATTTTATTGATCTTTTTCTCACACCCATGTCCCATAGATTGAAACTTCGACAAAAAAAAATCCAAGCTAAAAGAAAAAATACTCCATGGAGAGATTTTGTGATGGAGATAGGGAGCCACTTTCCCGTCAACCTCTATCATACTCAGTGAATGATCAGCAAATACCCTCATACTGATAGAATTGGTCGTCTGATAGTGGCCAAGGATAGAGATAATTACCCTACTGTATCATCTCCCTATACATGAAAATTTTTTGATGATATGGCATCGCTTATGAAACAATCGCACCTGGATAATATCAATTTTTATGGATCTAACGAGAATTGTGACTATGCCGAGGCAGTTTATGGTGCCAAAAATGGTTATCTGAGTTTTTCTTTTGGTGATAATGCAGAGAATATTTTCTATAGTTGTTTTGTATGGACCAACGTCTCCAATGTTGTCAATAGTTTCTATATAGAGAAAGATTCTGATAACGTGTATCATTCATATTTTGTCCAAAGTAGTTCCAATATCTTTTACTCCAAATACATAACGTGATGTCATGAGGTGTGGCTCTCTACCAATCTTACATGATGTTCAGAGTGCATCCTCTGTGATGACTTAGAAAATCAGTCTTATTGTATTCACAATCAGCAGTATTCAAAAGATGTCTATCTAGAGAAAAAACAAGAAATCCTTTCGAAAAAAATAGCATTTGATGAACTATACAGCAACCTTCGACCTGCCAAAAATAAGAATACGAAAAATTGTATAGGGACATGTATCTATCAGTGTGAGAATATCGAAAATGGGAATCTTGTGAGAAATATGACTGATAGTAGGAATATCATTTGCTGAACATGATGATATACAGGATCTTCTAATATTTATGACTGATTGGATGTGTGACTAGATACGCATCATATGTACGGCACAGGGATGGCTGGCACCAATTCCGAACACCTCTACTGCTGTTCGTGAGTCACAAGATGTTCCTACCTCTTCTACTCATACCACATGGAGTCCTGCTCATATTGTCTCGGGTGCATCGGTCTCAAAAATAAGAGCTACTGCATCTTCAATAAGCAATATACCAAAGAAGAACGATACGATAAGATCGATGAAATATTCACTCAAATGGAAGAGGATGGAACACTGGGGCAGTTCTTCCCCTGATGGATGAATCCTTTCTATTTCAATGATACAGCTGCGTATCTCATTGATGATAGTTTCACGAAGGAAGAAGTGACTGCGAAATGATACTTGCGAAGAGACGAACCTATCCAAATAGATATCCCCACATGAGCAAAAGTAGTGAAGACGAGTGAACTAGATCAGTATGAGGGTTGGATGGTAGATGGAGATTTTATTCCTTTATCGAGCGGTAAACAATCGACTGAGTGAGCAACATGGACCATAGATCCAGAGATACTCAAAGTCATCATCCAAGATGAGGAGTGAAATGTGTATAGAATCATACCTATGGAGTATAAGTTCCTCAAAAAATATGGATTACCTCTACCAAGAAAACATCGGTTGGAAAGAATGAAAGAGAATTTCAAAATCTCATAAACTATTCCGTCTGCTGTAGCACAAAATTCAGTGCCCATGATAACTCAGGACTACCGATACGAATGCCAATAGGTTGAGAAGTATAGATCACTACGAATACGATCTGTCCCACGATCATGATATTGATCGCATGATCACCTGCAGGAAGATCGGCCAACATTTCTGCCCCTGGATAGCTACGAATCTGCTCCATCGTGAGTCATCACTCAGCGATATGGTTGGTGATGAGCACCTTTTGGTCATCCAAAAAATCTATCAGACCCTCCGCATAGTCCCTGACTACCTGATGAGCGACCACCTGCTCCTGGAACGTCGCTGTACCAAAGGTTGATATCATACGCAAATCGTGATCAACGATCGTCTGCTGGATATCCGCAAAAAGGTGCCTTATCTGTTCTTTGCCCTCATACATCTGGATGGTAGGGGTAGCGGCCTGCGCATTGGTACGGAACGAATCCAGTGATGCTTTGAGCTGGACGAAGGCTTCCTGATCGCGCGTCCATTTGGTCTGCTGGCGCTGGATATGCGACTGGAGCAGTGTGCTATCCTGTATCCAAAACTGTGCTGTACCGCCACGCTGTGTCTGCGCCACTAGTCATTCGTCTACCAGACGCTGGAGGATTTTGTAGGTCGTAACTCTGGGCAAACTTGCTTGGCGAGCGATACTACTGGCAGGGCTCGTGCCCATCTGTCGGAGCGTCAGTCGTATCTGCGCCTCTGGCTCACTGAGTCCGATCTGCCCGAGGAATTGCTGTATATCGTCCATTGTATATGTGTTGTAAAAATAATATTACACTAGATGATAGTCATTTGTTGTTATTTTGTCAAGTATATGTATGATACTATCACTTCCTATCTTTATCAGTGTAATCATATCACAACAATGACTGCTCCGACCCACGACCCGGTCATCGAGACCAAGACTTGTCTGCACTGCTCATCGACGTTTGATATCACGCAGGGCGATTTGGATTTCTATGCCAAAATTAGCCCCAAGTTCGGAGATTATGTAGCAGAGATACCTACTCCCACCCTCTGTCCTGACTGCCGTCAACGTCGTCGTCTCGCTTTTCGTAATGAGAGACATCTCTACCGCCGTATCTGCGATGCTAGTCAGCAGCCCATCATCTCGATCTACTCTCCTAACAAACCATATAAAGTCTACGACCAAAAAATCTGGCGATCAGACGCCCGAGATCCGCTCGACTACGGTCGTGATTTCGATTTTTCCCGTACGTTTACCGAGCAGTTTGAGGAATTGATGAGAGAGGTGCCGAGACGATGACTTATCAATACTGATACTGCCATCAATTCACCATTTACAAATTTCAGTGACTCAGGCAAGAATATATATATGTGCTCTGATACATATGGATGTAGTGATGTGATGTATTCTCATACCATCAAAGATCTTTCTTACTGTGTAGATGTATTGGATCTTATTAGGTCTGAAGAATGTTATTATTGTAGTTTTTCTACTGATCTCTACGACTGTACATATGTCACATTCTCGCAGTCTTGTTCACAATCACAGCACCTATCATACTGTGTCGGCGTTAAATACTCTTCATACTGTGTGGGTCTAGAAAATGTAACATATCATATTCTTAATAAATCATATACCAAAGAGGAATATATTGAAAAAATTAATAATATGTCACAATCAGAATTGCTCGAACAATATGAGATTTTATATAACGAATATGGCAAACCGCCAAGAATTATCAACTGTGAAAATGTGCAATGAAATCACCTAGAAAATTGTCAGAATTGCTGCGAAGTATATTTCGCTCAATGAGTTACCAACTCGAAATATGTTTATATATGATATGATATGGATCAGTGTATGGACACCACTATCCACAATATTGAGTGTTATTTAGACTACGAAGCAAGTAGCGGATGAAAACTCAAACACAGTGCATTCAATTCCCTTGGTTGGTGAGGAAATCATATATATTACACGCAAGAGTGTGTCGATTCTTCTCACCTCTTCGGCTGCATCGGTCTGCGCAATAAGGAGTATTGTGTTTTCAACCGCCAATATACCAAAGAAGAATATAATGAATTGGTTCCCAAGATTATTGAACATATGAAACAAACAGGAGAACGAGGTGAGTTCTTCCATCCTAGTTTGTCACCTTTTGGGTATAATGAAACAGTAGCTGCAGAATATTATCCAGTACAAAAAGCTGAAAGCGGTAAGCTAGAAGCTGTAAGCAGTGATGGGAAAGCTTTGGGCTTAGAGCTTAGCGCTTATGGCTACAAACGAAGTGACTACGAAGCACCACAACCACAAGTAGATAAAATCATCCCTGGAGAGAAGCTACCAGACTATGGCTGTGCTACGATACAGGAGAAGAAGCCCGAGTTCTTGAGTGATATACTTCGCTATGCGATCAGATGTGAAGTAAGTGGTAAGCTCTTTAGACTTATACCACAGGAGATAGAGTTTTATAAAAAACATAATCTCTCTCTTCCGCGTAAGCATCCTGATGTGAGACATGCAGAGAGGATGGAGATGAGGAAGTAGCACCCATCTTGCATTCGTGATACAGAATAGTATAAAGAGGTCATTCAGTTGATCTCTTTTTCACTATGGTACAACAAGACAACAAACTCAAACAGCTCCTCTCCGTCGTGATCGAAAACTACATCGACCAGGGAAGTCCTGTCTGATCCAAATATCTCAATAGTCTCGAAGAGATCGAATACGCCCCCTCTACGCTCAGAAAATATCTCAATCTCCTCGAGCAGGAAGGTCTCGTCTACCAGCCATATAATAGTTCGGGAAGAATCCCCACCGTCGAAGGATTCGAATCGTATCTGGATGACTACCTCGGCGAAGATACGAAACAGACTACCAGTCTGGCTCAGTTCGATTTTGATACTGATCTGGCAAGATCATCACTCAGATACATGGTCGAGAAACTCGGAGACATGGTCGATGGTGTGGTGGCAGGATTTCTATCCAATGATGAATATTATTTTCTCGGTATTAACAAACTACTAAAACACATGCCAGACGACTTCGAAGGTACGAGTTACATCGTCGAGTTCATCGAAAAACGCGGTATCATCGAATTCTTGGGCGAGAAAATGATCAAAAGATGACAAGTCTACTACAGCTTCATCGAGCATGATGATATCGTCATCTCCTGTCTCTATGGCAAAGTCATGATCAATAATTTTGATGCGATACTGACCGTCTTGTGACCAACAAGAGTAAACTATAAAACTAACCTCGATGTTCTTACCAGAATCGTCAAACAATATGGATAGTGGCGACACGGCTTCGCCTTGTCGAAAAAAGATAGTAAAAAATAGTAAAACAGTGGTGAAATGATAAAAAATTTATCATAGTCCTCCTTTAGAAAAGGAGGTGCCCGAAGGGCGGAGGATTTATCTCACTCGTGTATTGCAATGAAAAACTCTCTCAATCATCTCGACGAATGAGCAGAAAAACTCAATCATTCTCCCGAAAGTAATAAGCAACAACCTGAATGAATCAGCCATAAAGAGCAGCTAGAACATGATGCCAATAAGGAATGGTGAACAGAAAAAGCTCGCAAACAATTTGAACATATAGAAACAAAAGAATCTACCCAAGAAGAATTGGAAGATTTTAAGAAGTCTCACACCACTACACACCAAAATACAAAACAAACACAGACAAGAACTATGAGACCAGAACATATCAATCCGCGTATGCACACATATTCCTCTGCTGATGAGGGAAGATCAGCTGCTCACAAGCATGTCATACAAGACATTGCTAATATGCAATCATTCTTCTGACGAAAAAAAGCGGCGTAATTTCATTTGCTTTGCAGAGTAAGACTCCTATAGTGGAGCTAATAAAAAGGTAACTATCTTCACGTTTTTATGTGTCTGAATACATTTTTCTTATGGTACAAAATCTCATCCGCAGTGCTGGTGGTTTCGTCTATTATCACAGTGATAATGGTCCACGCTATCTCCTTATCAAACGCCATGCGCTTAGCGGCAAAATAGAATGGGTTGCACCTAAAGGCAAAATCCAAGAAGGAGAAAAAGCTGGTCAGACTGCTCTTCGCGAAATTTCTGAAGAAACTGGACTCCCTATCAATCAACTCAAACTCGGTCCTGAAATTGGCACTACCCAACTAAGAAGCACTGATACTGGCAGAGGTAATCTCAACAAAGATGTCACCTATTTTGTCGTAGAATATACGGGCGACCCTGATAATGTAAAAATCATCGATGGAGAGTGATATCTTGGTATCCACAAGCGAGCTAGTATGCAAGATGTGCTCGAACTCGTCTACTACACCGACATGAGAGAATACATGAGGGAAGCTCACACACTCATCACTAGACAGGACAAAAATTCCAAAGTAAAAGATGCGTTTATGAAGAAATTGTAAATTGGTAAAGTTAGTGGAATTGGTAAAGATAGCCTCATTTCACTATCTTCACTAAAAAACTAATTTTACTAGATTCATCATGTTCACCATGCTCGATATCCGCTGTGTCTATGGTAATACCATTGCACTCCATACCTGTGATCATCAGCTTTTGGTAATAGGAAATGAAATCGGTCGTGCACAGCAATACGCAGATGCAATGGATTTGGTCGTCCGCTACGATCCTACTATATATCAGTATGGACATATAAATATCAGAGATCATGTTGACCACCTCACCTGCACTCATAATAACAAGGTTATGATCTATGACAAAGGTATCACCACCACTTCACCGCTTCCAGACTATATCACCGTCATATTGGTGGATATACATCTTGGATATGCTCATCTTATACCCCTATTGAAACATCGCAAACCAGAAACTATCATTATTATGCCTACTGTCGACCAAGAGACCGCTATTAGGTGTGCTAGTGATCTCATGCGCGAATGACTTACTGTTCCCAAATATCTCAAAGAGGGACAATACATCAGCATAGAATGCTAATCATAAGTAGTATGGTAACTTATATATAGCAAACAAAAATATGAAAATAGAAATGTCACGCAACTGTGCGTGGTTTTTTATATATTTCAAGAAATCATCCAGACGCCTCCGTCCATCATTCGCCTTTTTTCGCGTTTGTCTCTATACTCAAATCATCACGAAAGAGAAATGTTCTACCTTCTTTTATACTCTCACACCCTTCTCTCATGGACCACTCACTCAATCACCTCTCTACTGGATTAGAAAAAGTATGACAGCTCTTAGAAATGATTGACGCACTCACTGATCAGCTTGCAGCTACATTCGTACCAAATCGGGAAACAGTCACAGACTATACAGACAGTGTTAGTATTTCTCTTGGTCAGCAAGATTTTCTTATGACAGATATTACGCTTACCAGAATCAACCAGCTCGATAGACACCTTGGTCAGCTCTACGCTATTGCTACAGAAGAAAAACTCCTCTCCAACCATCATCAGATCTGGTCTACCATACAAGAAAAAATAGACCTTATCATCCAGTCCCTCCTTCATAACAACTATTTTCACATGACCTATGGCTGGAGAATGGCTGAGGTCATTGAAAAACTAGAAAATGTCAGCTATAATCGAGAAATCGCAGCATAACAATAGCATACCCCTCATCTACGATCACCTATGATGGTGAGCATGTATCGTTATATACAATGAAATCATAAAAAAAGAGATATCATAAATACCTCTTTTTTTTATCTATTCGTTTTGTTGTTGTTTATTATCCTTTATTCTACATCACTACCAGTGGATGCTGCAGCTTCAGCTTCTACTACTTCCATAGCAGCTTGTTCCATAGCAGTGTTAGCTGCCTCAATAGCTTGGATGCTTTCTGCTGTAGGAGCGATGACAGAAACGATCTCGATATCAAAGATCAAATCTTTACCAGCAAGAGGATGATTAGCATCAACTGATACGACACCATCTTCTACAGCTACTACTTTGATAGCGCCAAATGGTGTAGCGATTTCATCACCTACGACATAGTCAACAGTAGCACCAGAGTCAGTTTCACTCATTTTAGGAGGCAATTGCTCTACAGGTACTTCTACGATGTTTTCTTCAGACCATTCTCCGTATGCATCAGCAGCAGAGATAGTGATCGTGTAGGTATCACCAACTTTGTGTCCGATGACAGAATCTTCAAAACCAGGGATAAGTTGTTTCATACCAGCCACGAAAGCCAATGGTGCAGAGTAATCTCTTTGTTCTACATAGAGTCCACATGCCATAGCAAGATCTTCGCGAGATGTATCGAATACCTCGTATGCTTCACAATCTGCAAGCATGTCATCGAGTGATACTTCTTCACCACCTGCCAATCTACCTACGTATTGGACGCTTACTTCTGATCCTAGTGCTGCTGGATCATTGGTAGTAACTACTGCGCCTGAAGTAGCATCGCTATTGGTAGCATCTTTGTTGCCAAAACATCCAGCCATCAAGATAGCTGCTGCACCCATTGCGATCAAAGGAAGATACGTTTTTTTCATAACTTCATTAATATTATAAGTAAAATAGAAGTCTTTCTAGAGACTGACGACAACGATACAGATAGATAATCGCTCTACAAGAGCTATCATCTATTATGGTCTTGTCACTCTGAGAAAAAGATACTTAGTATCATAGCTTCTCTGCCAATAATACTGCCTGACGAAGATGATCGCGAATCTGGTCGAGTCACGTCTTCCAGACGGATGGATCAGAGATGTCGATCCCCAAACTTGCGAAAATCTGCTGTGGAGAGAGATCACGACCATGGGAATAATATCACTCCTTGATCTGAGAGAATGTTAGCGACCTATCTGCAACTTTGGATTGCAATGTTTTGGCAAGTATCATCGCCCCCGCATACGAGAAGACATAGAAAAACGTCCTGATGTGTGACCGGTACACCCACCACTTCTCTGCTCAGGGATCCTGTGTCACCGCATCACCCATGTAGCCACTCATATATTGAGTAAACAGTTCACCCAAACGCTCGCTCGACACGAATCCTGTCTGTCTGTATTCTTGGTGGATGGCTTGTTCGTATTGGTAGCAGGCGATCTGTCTATGGATCGAAGAGACACTATCATTGAGCTGAGTCATCAGGAGCTCCAAACGCTGACGATCATCGAGTTCTTGTATCAACTCATCATATACATAATCTTCCATAAATTGACTCGATACCTCAGCAGTAAGCATCCCATAATCTGTATTGAGTGCGTTTTGATGCTGATAGCTCAACTGTGTATGACAAGCATGACCCATCTCATGTGCGAGTGTCGTGACATCGTTCAAGGTGTCAGTGTAATTGAGCATGACAACATTGATGACGTGTTGTCCCATGCCAGCATTGAAGGCGCCGCCACGCTTGCCTGAGCGAGGATAGACATCAATCAAACCCTGTGTACTCATACGATCGAGTATCTGGACGAAATCATCATCCATACGAGAGAAAACTCTACGAACGAGAGCCACTGCCTGCTCATATGAATAGGTGGGCTCGGGCGTGTCGGTCAGGGAAACTACGAGATTACGTTCGTGATAGGCGAGTTTTTCAAAGCCAAGCAAGCGAGCTTTGAGTGCGTAGAAATCACGAGCAATATCATTGGAATCACTGACGGCCTGGAGCAATGCGTCCACAGCCGCTGGATCAACATCTTCGGACACTATCCTACTGGCATCAGGGCGATCATACGAGCGCAAGGTGTCGGTCGCGAGTTTGTATTCCAAGATGCTATTGAGTTCTCTCGTGGCCATGTACTCGATCTTAGCTACGATCTCATGGATGTGTGTTGCTGCCTGGTCTCTGGTCGCTTTGTTGGCATGTTTGGTGAGTGTCATGAGTTCTTCAAAACTTCTCTCCGACTCCTTTCCGTCCACTGTCATGGTCCTGGTCTCCTGCTTGAGAGCGTCCTCTACAAGATCACTCCAGTTTCCATACGACGATTTGGCGAGGAGTGCGACGGCTTTTTCGGTCTCGCGAGAGAGATCATGCTGCGCTGATGCTCGGATGCGTTCGAGGAAGTGACGGTACGGCTGGAGTATAGGCGCACTTAAAAGCTTCTGATGATGTGAAGGATCGATTTTGCCCAGATTGAGTTCGAAAAATTGGAGACGAATCATCTGTTCTCTGGAGAGATGTTCTGCCTGACCCAAGCGCGCTTTGATCTCGTCTGTGCCCTCCGTCGTATCACGGAGATATCGATAGCACATCTCACGTGTACCATAAGGATAGTCCGCCATCAGTGCTTCATAGTCATCGAGTGACTGTTGTACTATCGGTGGGTCAGAAAAATCAACACTCTCCTGATCTCGCTGCGCAACGAAGGCATCGATACGTTCGATGAAGGTCTGATTATCGATTGCGATCTGTGGATCATCACCGCCAGCATATAGTGATGAGAGGTCTCGAGTGGTGGTTAGTTGCATATGTTTTGGGATAAATGTCACAATAAAAACTACGCCCCCACTCTACCAAAAGTGACAAAGAGAAGCAAGAGCAGTATAGTAGCAAGTATCAAGTAGAACAGAGGTAGCAGGTATTCTTTACCTGTTACTTGCTACCTTTTGCTACCTGCTACCTTTACCACTTCCTCCTCCTCTATGACAGAGAAAAAACTAATCCCCGTCATCCTCGACTGCGATCCAGGCAATGATGATATTTTTGCTATCCTGTGGGCGATGATCGCTCATCAGCATGGCTACATCGATCTCCAAGGAGTGACGACGCTCGGTGGTAATGTTTCAGCTGATCTAACCTATCGCAATGCACTCAGGATGAGAGATTTCACAGGTATTGATGTCCCTGTGGGCAAAGATCTCCGTCCCGTCGTCGGTGCGGGTGATGCGAGTCATATCCATGGTGCTGATGGTATCGGTGGCTTAAGTAACTTATTGCCTGATGTGCAAGAACCGTCTCAGACCCTCGACAGCGTCCAGATGCTCATCGACGCGATCCAACGTCAACCGGGTCAGCTCACCATCTTGGTAACAGGACCGATGACCAATCTCGCTGCAGCGGAGCGCAAAGTGCCTGGTATCCTCCAGCAAACCAAGTATATCATCGCCATGGGCGGTAGCTTCCATGCAGGAGGCAATGTCACTCCGACCAGCGAGTTCAATATCTGGTATGATAGCGCAAGTGCGAAAGCAGTCTTCGATGCGACGGACCATATCGTCCTCATCCCGCTGGATGTGACACAGAGCTTCGTCTTCTCACCCGAAGATACCGAGCAGTTCTTGGCAGAAATCAATCATGGATATAAGGCGGACTTTATGCGCAAGCTCACCCAAGCCGTCATCCACACCACGAGGAACTTCAGAGAGACTCATTACCAAAACGGCTTCTTCGTCCATGATGGGCATGTGGTAGGCTTCTTGCTGTATCCACATCTGTACAGAGGCACCCTCGTCGGTGTCCATGTAGAAAATCAATGAGAGTACACCAAGGGAATGACCGTCGCAGACCGAAGAAATCACGCTCGTACGGACTATCGCAAGACCCTCGTCATCACGGATGTCGACCACTATGGATTCTTGGAAGCACTGGTGCAGGATTTTAGAGAGTTTGATTTTGGAGAATAAAAGTTGTTTTGTATATTTATTTTGTATCTTATAGATAAGATTAATCACATGTCTACCAACAGAAAAGCAAAACTCAACACCAACTATATTGAGCGCATCATCAATGAGCATGAAAAAGAAAAACAACATTGAATCAATGGAGATCTCGACAAAAGGATTAATCATTTTTTCACCAACAAACAAGCTCATGAAATAGAAGCTATCAATAAAAGAATTCTGTCCATTATGCAAGAGCCACCGACGCGATATGATGGTGAATCAGAGGAATCTTTCCTCGATAAGTACTATGAACGAGAAAATAAACAAATACACTATGTAAGCATTCTCAGCCTTATTGAGAAAAATTTATCACATCGCGTATAAGCAAACTCATGTGACTACATACATCCCATAGACTAGAAGATCAGATCTACGAACTCATATACGATCCATCTCTCTTGGAATGAGAGATTTATGATGTGCTCTATCCACTCCATACTCAAGCACAAAATAATCTCGAAAAATACCTTCCTATAAACCAGAAGCCGTCGTTTGTATGGCTTCATCAAGTTGGTATACAATACAACAAAGATAGAAAAAAATGATTTTTTATACCCACAGAAAAGACATACTATAGTCTTTATGACGCTCACCCTGATGGCACGATAGCGGACCCCATCATCATAGGAGATCAAAAAACTCACACCTCATCCAGAAATGAGATGAGATTTTTCGTAGGGAAAAAATGAGATCAGATGATAGCTCCCTATATCATATCCACCCAAAAAGAAAAGATCATACACACTCTACTCCAAAAAAAATCATAAAAAGAAACCCGCGGTCCTTTCTCCGCGGGTTTTTAATAGGTTTATACAAATAATTTAAGCAATTTCTACTTCCATTCTTTTGGTGATAGTTATTGAATCTATAAATTCATCTACCAAACTATCATAATTGGTAATGGGAGGTTTTTGATTCTTGTTCTGAATCACATTCGCTATCTCAAATAATTTTTTCACTCGCTTTGATTGCGAGTGGTTTTCCAAATCATCTACAGTCACCACAATTCTATTGCGGTTTTTTGATTTGAATGAGCCCCAGCAATCTCTTTCACCGGCAATGATAGCATATTTATTGCTTTTTTTTATTCTTCCTATCATGCACACGGGATCATGCGCACGCTCAAATCGCCTACCCCCTAAATGCAGGGTGTGACCTTTTTTGGATTGGCTTACTATCAATTGTTCTAATTGTTCTAATTTTGACATAAATTTTATTATTTTTAATTTTAATTAATTTCTCATCTCTTTTTCCCTATCTTTTTTTAATTCAAAATAATTAGGGATAGCGGCAGATGATTCATCCGCTTTTTTTGGTTTTTTTAAGGTCCTCTTCTCATGTGGTTTTAGTTTTAGGATGTCAGTATATTTATCATAGATTGTCAATGCAAGAGGAAATAAAGATAATCTATAGAGCTACTATATGACCGTAGTCACAACGCTTGCTATAACTCTTAGTATCTATATTATCTCTCTGTTTTCTTACCTCTTGCTTGCCTTCCTCCATTATGTATATCTCTCTTCTCAATCGCTACTATGGACAGGATAATATCGTATCATACACACCACCTCATGATTTGACCTGTAATGCAGGTGATGTGATGATCGTAGGATGAGAATACGGTATCGTCCTGGGAGAGTCTGTGGCGCGATGATGTGACTACGTACTGGATGATGCATCTTCCCATCAAGCAGAATCACTTCTTCTATCGCCTACCAGTATGATGATGGTGCATTGGATGGTGCATGAGTGGTATAGTAGTTATCGCAAAGTTCTGCCACTCTGGCTAGGTAATGACATCACCAATCTTCTCAAAAGAAAACCTCAGACTCCCCCATCACCATCTCCTGCCTGATCACATCTCGTCAGATCCTGAACCTCACGGATACGAGATGACAAAAAACATCACGGACAACAGTGTATGATTTTCCCTGATTTACGGACTATTTATAGCATGATCGACGAAAGAATAAGAACAGATAATGCTGTCGTTATTCTCTCCAGTGCTATGACTGAGAAACAGCGCAATGACGCTCGATGGGCTATCAAATATGGCAAAAAGAGGATCATCCTCAGTACGCCTGCTGCGTTTTTTCATGATCGATATAGACTTACCGACATACAGGTGGTTGATTCACATCTTCGGTATTACAAAAATAGACAAAACCCAAGATACAATGTGAGTGCAGTCGTCGCACAGCGGAAAGCGCACCTTTCGACAACATCACATTCTATGCAAACTGAGCAATAATCTGATAGACGATCAATAAGAATAAGAAGATAGTCAGGCCGACGATAAAGACGGTCTGCAGGATTTTTCCTGCACGTTTTGCTCATTCGCCATCACCACCATCGGTAATATAGTTATAACCAGCTACAAAAATAGATCACAAAATACCTATACCTACCGCATATCCCAAAATTCTACTAACCTTGATAATGAGTGTGCGTGCCTGATCAAAAAATGTCGTATCCATTGCCAACAGATAGATGAAGTCGATCACTTTCATCAACACAAGAGCTATAACAACATTGATAATACCATTACGGGCAGATTTGAGTTGCTCTTCGTGGCCCATAGCATGCATCATCCTATAACCAGCTATAACGAGTGCTATGATAGCTGCAAAAAATGACATTGCTTTGAAAAACGCCAAAAGTTGGAACCATAGATTATTTTGGAAATTGTTGACTAGCGCATTGCTACCTCATGGTGTCGTGAGATTGAGTGCAAAACCTAGTATCCAGACTGCACCAAAATACAAGAATGCACCATAGAGAAGTCGGATGAAATGTTTTTGTGCTGTTGCGAGTTTGGATTCATCATCTGCTTGTGTAAGAAATTGAATACCTATCCATATCAAGAAAATGAAAAAGATAGCTACGCCAATAATTCTTACATAACTCCACAAAAATCACCCATTCCCGCTAACGCTTGGATAAAACAGTCTCTTAAGATTTTCTGCCAAAGAAGCATCAGGGTTGATCTGTAAGTCATAGACTTTTTCTGTGGTATTCTCACTATTGTCCTTAGGATTGGTTAAGTGATTAGCAAAATCTGTTTCAAAACTAGGAACTGTCGGCGGAGCTGCCATGCTTATGCCTACCAGGCTACATGCTGCCACTACTATGATTAGAATACTTTTCTTCATAATGGATGTAGATAATTACACATTAAAAATAAGTGCTACCAAACTTGTGACAAGTTTGATAATCAGATACACAGCCATCAGTATTACTACGCCTGTGACTATATTGAGTAGTGGTTTACGAATATCTTCAATCGTTTTGCCAAGCACTAGTTGTAGGCCCTGCCAGATGATGAGGATGACAGCTACCGATAATCCAATATAAATCATTCGATCAAGATATGGAGCAACTTTTTTTCTGATAGAATCAAAGGTATTCGCGAGACGATATGTAAAGGGATATGATCATTCTGTATTGGTCACGCTATCTAATGCAGTATCTTGTACTGGATCATATGTATTGGCATCTCTTACTACATTATCAAGAATCTCCATCGGAGATGATCCGAATTGTCACCATCAGCCACTATTTTGTGCATAGAGGACAGATCACAATCAGATCATCATAAACATAAAACCACTGATTATATATCTTCTCATGTATCTATGGGTGGAGAGTAAAATACCTTACCTAGAGTATATGACAATAAAAAAGATAACACAAATTATCCTATTACCTTCCATCACTTGAGTTGACACTGCTTCTGAAAATCATCATAATCATCCCACGGAATTATTAGCACAATACCTATCTCATCTCCCATTACCTCCTGCGTAAAATGATATCACCTCTGTTCTCTCCGCTGCATCACTTCATGAAAATCCTCAAATCAGACACGAATACGGATCTCTCTCATGATCGGAGTCTGGATTATTTTTGCCGTCTCGAGCACTGCTTGTGCTGTTTGTGTATATGCTTTGACTAATCATCACACACCTAGTAGTGTTCATCAGAAATAGCGTACTACTGCACATCAGACATTGCGAAGATCAGCTCACTGTAATACCTGCAAAATAGATCTTCCAGCTGTACCGGATGGCTCACCATCATCCTGACTATAATCACGTTCTGAATGTGTCACCACCTGTCCCATGATATCTCGCTGTATCTGCATACCAATGCGATATGCATAACAGACATGGCTTGCCTTAGGATGCAATCACCAGATCTTCTCGATGCTATCTTTTACTTCATTTTCAGATGCTACATGAAAAATATACCCCTCAAACTTTGATCACTTAATCGGAGGAATAGCCATACGATGCGAGTCAATGATGGTATTATACGAAAACATACCATTATTCTAGAGAAAATAGGTATGATGTCGAGTGATTATGCGTAGCCGACATTTGCGCTAATGGTCGCGTAATAGTCTTGTGTCTCTTGTGGACGAGTATTGAGTGGTTCTTTAGCATATCATGGGCCATTATTGTATGCTATCAATGCTTGCTGCATATTGAACGTATCGCCACTTTTATATCCATATTCTGCCAAATACATAGCAGCAGCTTCTGCTGCATACACAGGATTTTTTGCAAGTGACTCTGAGTCAGGTGCCGCGACCTTTTTGTATCGATCTTTTGCTGTATCAGGCATAAATTGAAACAATCACTGTGCGCCCGCACTGCTTCCCAATGGTCTGTCTCCTTCTTTTAAGACTCATTTGCTCTCCTTTTTACACACCTCTACCAAAGTATTGATTGGCAATTTGTGTTTCCGTTCTAATCGATGTAAGTAAGAGATGTATGCGGTGTTCTTGAGGTATCCATCCTTGGGTAATTGTGACCAAGAGGTATGCTTCAAATCAATAATACTCTCTTTATCATATTGGGGCTCTTTCAGCTGTATTTTATCGGTTTCATATTTTAGTCATTTGATATCCTCTGCAGTTTTAGTTATATCATCTGATTCGACTGATTGAGGATCTTGTAAAAATGATTTGATTATTACTGATTTTAGGACTCTCATGACAGGATTGGTTGGTTCCTCTCTCAGCCACTCAGCAATCGTACCGACTGCGACATCTCATACCAGTGGAGATTGTATCATTTTATCATATATCTCTCTTCATCTATCATTCAGTCAGCTAGTGTCACCTTTTTCTAATGCAGATGCAAGCTGTTCATACTTACTATCTGTTTTTGTTTCCTTGGCTTCTATATTTTGTTTCTGATCATCATCCTGATCGGGCCCCTTGTTGAGGTTATTGTCTGCGATATCACTTTTATCTACCATGGATCGATATAATAATTAAAACTCATTATATTTATTATAATACTTATGCTCCCTAAAGTCAAAAAATCCCCTCTGAAATGGAGAAGATTCTTTCTAATCTTATACAAACTTACACACTATATCTACTGCCCTACCACTACCTTGGATGTAACGATCACTTGTTGATCGCCATCCTTTTTTCGTACAAATCATCTGGTAAATTCGGAGGTTATTTTGCCTTTGAGGGTGTCATCGTCTACTGGCTGTGCGCTGACTGGCTCATGGAGAGACATATCTGGTTCGAAGCCGAGCGCTTCGATCGGATAGATATTCATCTCTGCGAGCGTGGAGAGAAATTTGTCATACACGAGTTGCACACCTTCTGCGAGCTTAGAGTCCTTGACACTTGTCTGGCACTCTTGAGATGCCTGATCATCAGACATGACTTCGAGTGATTTGCGGAGCTCATCCACAAATGGTAAGATCTTTTTCAGACTCTTGATAAGTGCATCTTTTTCTGCCGTCTTCTTCGCTTCGTCGACTTGTCTCTGGAGGCGGTCCATATCGAATTTGATATTGACGTATTCGTTCTGCGCGCGTTTGGTCGTCTGCTCTGCTTCGGCGAGGCCTGATTCGAGTTTTTTCTTATCAGCTTCAAGCATTGCTATCTGCTCATTGAGCTGCTCGATGAGGATCTGCTCAGGGGTTTGGTCTGCTGATTTTTTGGTATCTTTGGTCATGATGATTACAAAAAGTATCACGTAAAGTGTGTAGGTGCTATAATAGGAAAAAATATCTTTTATGCAAGATTATTTGCCTCGTTTTTTGTAGATATCACCTCTAGATCATCATCAGACTATCTCGATCGATCACCCTTTCTCCATGAAAATAATCCTCTTATTACCAATTCTTACTCTTTGGTATGGTGTTCCTTTGAGGGGTTTGATATCGAGTCATGTATGATCTCATGATATGAGCTGCATCAATACTTTTTTGATACGTTGTCTTTCTCATGTGGAAAGTGTATGGATCCATTTGATATAATCTTTCATCTAATCATCTAGAGCAGAGATAAACTCCTCCGCCGATATAGATTCAGAAAAAAATTCGTCACTCCATGATCCATTAATCTGCAACTGTATACGATCAGGATCAGCAATAGATCGTAACTGCATAGTTACCAGACTAGAGACACTGATACCAAGCTCTTCCGCCAGTGCCTGCAATCTCTGTTTTAGTTTGGTATCGATACGCATCGAAAAAGTGGTTTGTGTAGCCATTGTATCTCTTATGTATGATAAATGTATTACACAGTATAGTTATTTGCATGTTTTATGCAAGATTATTTTCACTGAATTCTATTTCAAAATAGCACACTAGCATAAATCTCTTAATAGGAGTATAATCTATAGGATTTATACTCTATGTACTAGGTTATTATGAAACACTTAAGCTATGAGGAATGTGTACATATCGAAGTATTGGTAGGTGAAGGTTATTCTCATAGACGTATTGGAACAGTCCTATGAAGAAGTAATGGAAGTATTTCTCGTGAAATAAGAGAATATAGTATGAATGGAATCTATATTGCATCACTTGCATACCTCAAAAGAACCATAAAGAGACAGTTATGCAATAGTCTTATGCGCTGTAGAATAGACGAGTGAAGTGATCTAGCACAGTATACAATAGACAAGATGAAGCTCTATTGGTCACCAGAACAAATAGCAGGAAGGTGGAAGAAAGAGACATGAGAAACTATTTCAAAGGACACTATCTATAGGTACATTAAGATACATCATCCAAAGTTAGTACCTCAATATTTCAGAAGAAAATGAAGAAAATATAAGTATAACAAAGAACCCTGTGATTATATCTATAACCGTATTAGTATTCATGAGAGGCCAGACATAGTGAAGAATAAAGAAAGAATAGGCGATCGAGAATGAGATACAGTTATAGGAAAATGAAGAACATGAGGTTTTGTGACTCTCAATGAAAGGAAGAGTGGTTATGTGCTAGCTGGGGTCATTAAGAAAAAGAAAGCGCAAGAGGTGTTATATGTGATGGAAAAGTTATTCAATGAGGTATCTGAAGGTATAAGAAAAACCCTCACCTTAGACAACGGCAGAGAGTTTTCTGAGCATTATATGTTGAAGCCATTGTGCGGGTTAGACACATACTTTGCAGACCCATGATCACCCTGACAAAGATGAGCAAATGAGAATACAAATGGCTTACTGAGACAATTCTATCCAAAACGTATGAGTCTTGCAAATATTCAGCAAGAACACCTTGAATACTATGTAAGTCTCCTTAATAATAGACCAAGAAAAAGGTTAGGTTACACTACTCCGATAGAGGTTCTTGCTGAATATAATAAGTGTGTGGATTTGAATTAGAATCTAGTTTCTTGCAGATAGTTTTTTATGAGAGTAAATTCCTGGGCACGAGGAAATCATGGAAATTCCATATTATTTCAAGCAAAAATATCTTCTACTTGTTCTAGAGTAAATGTCTGCATATCTTCTACTTCACCATCTTTGAATTCAAATGGCCCATCATATCATTGCAATACATAGAGATAGTTGTGTCATCTATACTCATTCTGACCATGACAAGTATACACTTGTATAAAATCTATTTTATCTCCCGCATCCATAATCCCAGCCTCTTCCTCTGCTTCTCTTATCATAGCTACTGTAGGCTCTTCTCATAAAGCAATATGACCACTTACTGTAGCATCTCGACAATCAGGCTTAATCCATTTATCCTTAGGTCTCTTTTGTAATCGTAGTTTATTTTCAGTATTGAATACATAGAGAATTACTGCCCTCACATACTGTCATTGCTTGTATGCCTCAGACTTCATCATGTCTCCTATCCTCATATTATTTTCATCATAGATATTGATACGTTCGTCAGCCATTAAAGGATGAAGTGGATAAAATAGATGAAGTTGATGAAATAATTTTATATTATCCTATAATCTCTGCTTTGCCAGCATCGATGAGGTCTTTGACTTTTTTGTATTTGACTTCGTACTCTACTTTGCCATCAGGATAGCGGACGGTGATTTTGTCATTGGGGCGGAGTTTAGATCACTTGGTTTGTAGTTCGTGGTCAGTGGTCAGTGGTTCGCTGCCCGTCTCAATCACTTCTACTCCGTCTTCGTCAGATTGGATTTGCTTCGTTGTTTTGGGTGTAGTTGTTGGTGCTGAAGGAGACGAAGCTGCTGCCGCTTTGATAGAGTCGATAATACCTGACTGTCTGGCTTGGATTCTTGCCTGACGAGCATTGATTTGGTCATTCACATTATCCCAGTCGATCTGTGCTGTGCGAGTCACGATATCGCGGTCGATATTGGCCTGGAGCTGAAGGAAGAGTTCGTATGCCTCCCTTTTGTACTGGACGAGTGGATCGATCTGTGCATAGGACATGAGACCGACCTTGTCGCGAACATGCTGCATTACATCGATATGATCTATCCAATAGTGGTCGATAATGTTCAAATTATTGGTCGTGATCATCTTGTTGACAATGACAGCAGGAATATCGTGCTGGACATCGAGTCTCTGCTCCAAATGATCGGTCAAAACATGCATGAGTTCGTTGGATGAACCAGGGACGCTGTCGAGGGTCAGGTTAAATTCTTTCTGAAGGGTAACAAGAAGATCTTCATCAGACACATCCAACTGTTCTTGCTCGGTCACAAAGCCAGCAATGACGTCTGGTATGAGTGTACGGATATCCTGGATGACAGGAGAGTCTGCCAAATTGATAGTTGCCTTATCATCGGTTTGTTTTTCTGCTTCAGAAAGTGCAACAAGGAGTTTATTTCTTCTATCATACATTCTTTGGCGCTGTTTGTCGACGACGGTATCATAGTCGAAGAGGTGCTTACGAGAAGAGAAATGTCGTGCCTCCATCTGCTTCTGTGCGCGGATGATAGAGCCACCAAATTGTTTATTCGTCAGTTCCATCTGCTCGAGCTGATCTCTAGACATGAGTGTGGCTGCGAGGGATTGGATTTTTTCTCCGCCGACTTTGCGCATGATCTCATCATCGAGTGCGACGAAAAACATCGATACACCCGCATCTCCTTGACGACCGGCACGACCACGGAGCTGGTTATCGATACGACGAGAGTCATGTTTTTCGGTAGCGAGGATCATCAGACCATAATGAATATTTTGCTCGACAAGATCACCTGTCGCTCATGCTGGTTTGATAGTGAGTTCAAGATAGGTGTCTGATGGTTTGGATTTCTTCGTATTGAAGGTGAAGGTCCACTCTGCTCCCTCATGGGTCAGTGTGTGATTGCGCTCTGCATCACGTACCTCATCGAGTGATAACCCGAACTGTGCAACCAACGCGTCAAAGGTCAGTTCCGCTTCTTCGCGAGAGAAGATATCGAGTGACACAGGGTGAGCATTTTGGAGCTGAGTGCTGATTCGCTTAGCATAATTAGTAGCGATCTGTATATTAAGATCGTCGGGGAGTTTGATATCCGTACCACGACCGGCCATATTGGTCGCGACGACGACCGATCCCAACTTACCTGCACCTGCGACGATATTCGCTTCTTGTTCGTGAAATTTGGCATTGAGGACAGAGTGTTTGATCGCTACTTGAGTCAGTAGTGATGAGACGAACTCCGAGGTGTGAATCGATGAGGTACCAACCAAAATCGGCTGACCCATACGATGTGCAAACTGGATAGTGTCCATGACGGCTTTCCATTTGGCGTTTTGGGAGAAGTATACTTTGTCTTCGTAGTCGACACGGATGACTGGCTTGTTGGTCCTGATCGCAAGGACACCCAACTCATAGATAGACTCAAATTCTTCACCTTCGGTCGTTGCGGTACCCGTCATACCAGCAAGTTTGTCGTATTGTTTGAAAAAGTTTTGGTAGGTAATGGTTGCGATGGTTTTGGATTCACGCTGGATAGCTACTCACTCTTTGGCTTCGATCGCTTGGTGGAGTCACTGGTTGAATCTACGACCTGGCATTGCACGTCCGGTATTGGTATCGATGATGACTACTTCGCCATTAGATACGATATATTCTTTGTCTGCGCGATAGACTGCTTGGGCTTTGATAGCGTTTTCGATGTGGTGTATCTCATCGAAGCCGAGATCTCTGTAGAGATTTTCTACTCACAAAATACTCTCAAGTTTGGCGATACCCTCGGAGGTAAGGGTAGCATTTTTGGTCTTTTCGTCGATGTAGTAGTCTCCATGTGGTTCGGATTCTGATTCATCTTTTTTCTCATCATTGAGTAGATCATGGAGAAATCATTTTGAAACTTTTTTGCGTCCAGGAGCTGCAGTGAGGTTGCGGATGATCTTGGCGTAGTAAGTGTATTTGTCCGTAGACTCCTCTGCTGGCTGCGAGATAATCAGCGGTGTACGTGCTTCGTCGATCAGGATAGAGTCTATTTCGTCCACAATGGCAAAATATAATGGTCTCCAGAGCAGCACTCTCTGTTCCATCGTCTTGGCGATATTGTCGCGGAGATAGTCAAATCCAAGCTCTGAGTTTTCGACGTAGGTGATGTCACATTCATACTCTTGGCGGCGAGCTTTGCCTTGAGGAGTGCTCTTGGTCACGGAGCCAATCGTCATCCCGAGAAATTGATAGAGATGTCCGATCCATGCAGCATCACGAGATGCGAGATAATCGTTCACCGTGACGAGATGGACACCCTTACCGGTGAGAGCATTCAGATAGAGTGGTAATGCTGCTACTAGTGTTTTACCTTCACCGGTTTTCATCTCAGCGATTGCATCACGATGGAGTACGATACCTCCCAGTAACTGGACATCATACGGGATCATGTTCCAGGTCTGGAGTGTGCCTTTGACATCGTATTCGTTGCCGACCATGAGTGCACATGCACGTTTGACGAGTGCAAATGCTTCGGGCAAGATGTCGTCAAGATGTTCGCCTGACGCGACTCTGGATTTGAGTTCCGCGGTTTTGGTCTGGACTGCTTCTTGATCATAGTCAGCGTAGTCATGCTCGTAGATCTCATTGATCTGGCGGATAATGGGGTCGATTTTTTTGAGTTCTCTTTCGTTGTAATTTCCTGATATTTTATCAGCTAATCGGTTGATCATGTGTGAAATTTGCAGAGTGAAAAAATGAAAAAATAGTGTCGCCTAGACTACTCTTTTGGAATAATGATTGCAAGAGCAAGGCAACAAAAAATAGCACCTATGTTTTTTGGGTGCTATATGGCTCTATTATCTCCTTGGTATAGTCCTTATCTGCCTACTATGTAGAAGATTATGAGATACCTCCTAATAATTAGTACATTATATCACATATAGAACATCATGCATTGTGTGATACAAGGTGCAGTGTGTTTTCCCTGCATTAGGATTTTCATGTGATACGCACAAAACTATAACTAGATATACTTTCCTATATTTGTGTATCGCAATTATATGATATAATGGTAAAAAATAGAATATCTCACCATGCATCATTATACTCGTGGATAGTTTTATGTGTTTTGCACACTATACATGTACAATCCTAACGATATTACACTCAATCCTAACAGTACTACTACACCACCACATCAGCCACAGCCACAAAATGAGCATGATACAACAGCCGTACCAACGGTTCACGCACCAGTGTCTGATGAAAGTTTTGATGTAGATAGAGCCTTGGCGGCTATCGAGGAATCTACGCCCAGTCCTGATCCATTGATCAAAGTCAACCCAAGAAATGCAGACGCTGTGATCGAAAATCACCAAGAGGACGTGCGCAATGGTCTTGTAAGTGACGATACTCCCGTTCCACCGATGGTGCAACCATCAGTACCTCATGCTCCAGTCGCTCAACCACTTCCCACACAACAAATACCTTCCACTCTTCCCACTACTCCGACTATACCTACCACATCCAATACTCCTGACTCTCCTGCCAAACAAGCCGTCCATCAAGCATTTGGTGTTGCAGGCGCAGTCACTGCCGCTACCGCAGCTACATCATCCGCTACTCCGACTGTACCAACTATCCCTGTTGTCCCAGCTACTCCTACTACAACCACTCCACGTGTTATCAATACCAAAAAAAGCGGAAAACGTATTAGTTTTATTGGTTTTACTATAGGCTGTGGAATTTTTCTTCTTCTCCTCTTAGGTGGAGGTGCTCTTGTTCTCTGGAGCATGTTCCAAGATCCCAATCAAGCATGGACTATCATAGATCGTGCATCAGGGGAACTGCTTATTAAACTCTTCACTGGTACTATATTTGGTATCTTGACGATCTTTGGAGTCTTCTTCCTTTTTGTTAATCTCTTCAGACTCGCATCCAAAAAAAACACCAGAAAAATTTCTTATATTGGTGGTATGTTGGTAGGTTTTCTCATGTTAGGTGCGTGACTAGGTGCTGGCATCCCTGCTATCAGCTATCTCAACACACTCAGCACTAATAATGTGAGTACAGGCCTTATGGTCGAAGCATACGTACTCTTAGGAAACAATGAATCACCACGTCATATCAATGATGATACTCCTCCACTCAGAATTGCTCCTGCCAAAATCCTCTTTGAACTCAATACTACCGTATATAAAGCCACCGTAGGACAACTTGGACTGCAGACTACACCACGTATGACATTGGATTGTGGAAATGGTGAGACATTCTCCTATAGCAATGAAAGTAATACATTCTGACCATGTTTCTATACAGAAAAGGGTGACTACCCCGTCACTATCACATTCAACTATACTGATAGATCTACCGGACAGATGACGGAACAAGTCTTCGATATGGGATCATTTCCTATAGATGGACAAATTGCTCTTGCTAATATCAACGGTACTTCTCAGACAAAGCTCTTACTCAACAATGATAAGACCGAACTCATTGCAGGTATTGCACCTGCTAAAATCAGATTCGATGCACAAGATCTTATCAGTGATCTCCAATTACCTACCAACGATATCACATGGGACATAGATGGTGATGGTATATTTGAGCGCGCAGAGGATGTAGTATTCTCAGAAAGTTTTATCCTCTCCAAACTTCATACCATCAACTATAAAATCGGAACATCACCATATACCTATACCTTCGATCTCAGAGTACAACAGTCTGATGTCCCTATCTGTATGATCGATGTCGAGGACACCACCAGCAAATCATATGACTTCGTCATTTCATTCGTCGAAACCAACGCCGATATTAGTCAGTACGGTTTTGAAATCATCAATACGACAACAAATCAAATCATCGACAGACGCCAAAGCACGATCGGATCACTTTCCTACGATTTCACTCGCGAATGATCGTATGCTGTCAAAGCGTATTTTATCACCGATGATGGTAGTAGGGGTGATTGTGAGAGTGATGATTTTCGTGTCGGAGCGGTACCATATGTCGTCGATTATACGACTACTGTACAGTGACCAGGTGAATCTAGTGCATCCACGTTGGCACAGAGCGACGTACTTACTATCAACGATGACGAGACGTGGACTATCATGAGCATACCAACCAAACTAGCTATCACCATAGCAGATATCAGACCAAGAAGTGGCACAGTCACTCCCATAGTAGAACTCGATGGTGAACCCATCCTCTCTACTAATAATGAAAATTTTTCACTCACGATTAGTGCAGTAGGAGATCACACACTCACTATCGGTGTACGTGACACACTTACCAATGAAACCAGCATCATAGAAAGTCATACTATCCACGTAGAACTCCCTAGTATAGAAGGACAGCTGCAGGTAAGTCCTAACAGTGTTGGTGACGAACCGTTTACCGTCACGCTCGACGCATCGACCGTCACACTCAATGATCCTGATGATGAGGTAGTCTACTTCTCATGGGATTTTGGCGATGGAGAAGTCAAGAAAAATCAAAGCCAAGGAAGAATCCAACACACCTATTACTTTAATGAAGAAACACAAGAAGGAATCTACCACCCTACTTGTACCATCACCACTCGCAAAGGTGAAACCATGACACTCTCACTCGCAGATCCTATTACCATAAAAAGAGCACTCAGACACGCTGAGATCATCTTTGACTCGCATCCTGCACAGCTTGCCAATATCGGTGAGAATGTCGATATGTCCCTCATAGTAGACGGCATACCAAGCACAGTAATCTGGGATTTTGGCGATGGACAGAACTTCCAATGTACAGGCAGAACCTGTAATGAAGTTACTCACAACTTCCTAGATACAGGCACCTATGCAGTCTCTGTGACGATCTCCTATGGTGACCACCCCGACGTCACTGCCAAAAAGAATATTGTCATTCAGTAACATAACGCATCCTATCATATCATCATTCTTACCTCCTATTCTGGAGGTTTTCTTTTTGCATATTCACTCGATTTCTGTATAGGGGAACAAAAGAGTAAAAAGGTACAGAAGAATAAAAAGCTCCACTACCTCTGCACCTATTGCTCCCTTTGTACCTTCTGCTCCCTATAATATATGAACTATCTCACCATCCGCGATCTACATAAATCATTTGCTCATAAACCACTCTTCGAATGACTGGAGATGACCATCGCAGCAGGACAAAAAGTAGCTCTCGTAGGTGCCAACGGATCGGGAAAAACCACTCTCATCCGCACGATCATGGGAGAGTCCGACTATAGTCAAGGATCAATCGAACGATCAGACCGCATTCACGTCGGACGACTTCGTCAAGAAGCGACGTTTAATCCTGACCAACTCGTGATTGATATCCTCTTCGCAGACGATACTCCCAGAGCCCAAGCGATCAAACAGTATGAAAAAATCATCTCTCATCCCGACTTCGATCCACAAGCATTTGCAGATATCCAACATCAGATCGACACGCTCGATGCGTGGACCTACGAGTCTAGAGTCAGATCCATCATTTCTCAACTCCAGCTGACACCGTTCTTAGAGCAAACGTTTGGCTCACTCTCGGGTGGTGAAGCCAAGAGAATCGCACTAGCCAAGGTACTGATAGAAGATCCTCAGATGCTCATCCTGGACGAACCGACCAACCACCTGGATGTGACGATGATAGAATGGCTGGAAGACTATATCGCTCGCTATGATCTGACGATCCTGATGGTGACGCATGATAGATACTTCCTCGACCGTGTGTGTACAGATATCTACGAGCTCTATGATGGACAGATCACGACCTATCCTGGGAGTTATCAGCACTATCTCTACGCCAAATCGCAGCGTGACACGGCAGCAGACGACCTCCTCCATGAGACCAAAATGCTCTATCGTAAGGAATTGCAATGGATGCGCACCTCTCCTCGTGCTCGCCAGACCAAAAGTGTCGATAGACAGAAAAAATTCTATGATCTCGAAAAAGACTACAAAACACAAAGAAAAACCTCCAAACTCAGACGCCAATGACTAGAACTCTCCACAACCACGTCCAGACTCGGGGGCAAAGTCATCAAAACAGAACGTATCAGCAAATCATACGGCGACAAGTGTCTGATTCGTGATTTTTCGTATCAGTTCCAGCAGGGTGAACGCATCGGTATCATCGGTCCCAATGGCGTGGGCAAATCGACGTTTATCCGTCTGTTGCTGGGTGCTGTCGAGCCAGACTCGGGCCATATCATTACCGGCAAGACGGTCGTCTTCGGTCACTATCTCCAAGAGCAGCAAGAGTTCAACCCCGACAAGAAAGTCATCGATATCGTCAAAGATGTCGCTCCGTATATACGCCAAGCTGATGGATCCAAAGTCTCTGCGACCAAACTGCTCGAACAGTTTATGTTTACACCCAAGCAGCAACACAGCTTCGCCAAACATCTCTCAGGAGGCGAAAAACGTCGCCTGACCCTCCTGCTCGTCCTGCTACAGAATCCCAACTTTCTCATCCTCGACGAGCCGACCAATGACCTCGATATCGACAGTGTGCAAGTGCTCGAACAGTTCCTCCTTGCATACACGGGCTGTCTGATCGTCATCTCCCATGACAGATTCTTCATGGACAAAATCGTCGATCACCTCTTCGTATTCGAGGGAGAAGGAAAAATCGCAGACTACTGGGGAAGCTATAGCACCTACAAAATGGATAAGGAAAAAATCGATACAGTAGATAAAATTGAAGAAATGGAAGAGGAATCCAATTCATCCATTTGATCAAATTCGTCCACTTCATCCTCCAAACCCAATAAATTAGGTTACATGGACCAAAGAGAATTCGATGCCATCGTCCCTGCACTCGAACAGCTCGAAGCAGAAAAAGATGCCATCAATCTCCAGTTCCAAGACCCCTCTATCGATCACGAAACACTCAAAAAACTCAGCCGTCGCATGGCTGAGCTCGTCACAGAGATAGAAGAGAAAGAGATGAGGTGGATGGAGTTGGTGGAGAAGGTGAGTTAATTACTCAATTACTCTATATCCATCACTTGTCACTTCATATAGAGCGCCATTACCTGTATCAATACGCAAACTTAATCGCATTATATTCCAGCTAGCAGAAATCTCCTGATAATATGCACCTATATTAGGAATTTCTATAATTTTACAAACTCCTGCACTTTCTGGAGTGAAGAATACCAACAAAGTATCATCATTGGCTGTTGGTGTACCATTTTCTTGATAACCAAAAGTCACATATTCTACAAATTTACCATCTAGCACCATATTATCTTTGTCCCATGACTGTACGATTCAATCTTGGTTAACAAAATAATACATAGTATCATCAGACAGGAACATGCTATTTCCGCAGAAAAGGTCTTTTTCTATAGTCATCGTAGACAGATTGATTGAACTGATTTTTTTATCTTCCATTCGTAGATCATTATCATCTTGAAGCCATCTGTAAGATAGTGATCATGAAATATCCAAAGGAAAAATTGTGTCGTTAGCGGTAACTCATGATAATATAACCAATGACATATCACCAGGATTAAAACGATTCTCATCTCGATATATATCTATGCCATCAGTATAATATCATGCATATCCACTAAATAATGGATGAATATCATGTCTCTGACTCTCATTTATGTCATTACTACCAGTCATAACGCTAGATCAAGTAGTGCTATCACTAGAATCATCTATCATAACGGATCCACAACCAGCTAGTATTACTATCAAAAGTGCACCGCTCAACCCAAATCAAAGAAGTTTTTTCATATCAATAAAGAGAAAAATAAAAATCCCTACTAACAATATATATGTATTCAGAAAAAGCAATAATTATTTCTTCCTCTTCCCCGACCTGACCAATGATCTTGCCTCACGGATCTTGAGCTCTCTCATGAGTGAGCGGATAGGCACACTCGCATACGATCCTGATGGTAGGGCGAAATTGATCAGGAGATCATTATCCTGATATCTGACCCAAACATTCGATGGTGTCACCCAGAGGGCGCGACTACATCTTACTTATTTTGGCAAGCAATTTCTGCTTCCAATACAGGTGTTTTGGTGGTAGACATGAGTATATATATATCATAAAAAGATACCATAGCGATATTATACATCGTAATCATTTCTTATGTATTTGTCAACTATCTTTTGTGTTTTTCTGATTAAAGTATTTTTGCACGTATGGGTTTTCCTATAGATTCATTACACCTAAGGCAAGATGCTCCAGAAAATAGGTTCTCTTCTTGATATAATCTTCACCGTATGGACCATAACCATACAGTAGCTCGTATACTACATTGGCAAACGATTCTGCATAATCTTCGTATGGAGACGCACGAGCATAATCAGTCACAAACTGCCAATCCTGACACAGACGATCATAGGAGTCTGTTGTTTTTCACATATCTCGGCAGATGGTATTAAAAGCGGTTTCACTTTCATCTCTCCGATGTTCATAATAGTGACCAATTTCATGTAAAATAGTCATATCTAAATTGATGGAGAAATTCATCAGATGCTCATAACTAGCACACACTGGTATTTCGAAAATAAATCCCTGGAATACAATCGTACTTCACTCATCTACCGTGATATCATGCATACTAAGTGACGATTCTATCACAGAGTGTGCACTGTCATAGTAGTACGTAGATACCTCCGGATCTAGTGTTATAGATTCTCATGCCACTGCCCCATCTTCTGTGATGAAACTAAACTGATAATAAGCATCTCTCGCATCACACGATGCTGGTATCACAAAATCAATATGATGTAGAATACGATCTACATCACTCTTATCTATGATAGTGTGGTGTTGCAAAAGCGTTAAATTCTTAATAATTTTGTTTTTTGCTATCGCAATGAAAAGATCTGCATACTCAGCATCTACTCATGAGAGACTCTGCAAAAAGAAATCATAACTATACACGCCGATCTGAGGCACTTCCTGTAAAAGATATGCAGCATTATTAATATATGAAATATCTCTCTGTTTCACGTAATTCAATAAATTAAACTTGGCTTCCTGTGCACGACTTACGTCATTGTCTGATGGAGCTTTTGGTATTATGAGCGTATCGTTGATATACTGTATATGGAACTCTTGCAATATCTTTTTGTAGTGGAGGTTAGCATACTTTTGTATACAGTATTCTTCATCAGAAAAGTTTTTTAATAGATGTCTTGTAGCGATGAATTTGGTAAATCTCTCGTATGAAAGTAATAACTTTACATCTTCTGATAGTTCGTTTTCCTTTTCTATATTGATAGTATAGTCTATCATCTCTTGATAGCGCTCTTCGCCACGACGTTTAGTATCAGTGGGACAGTGGTCCAATAAAAAACGAATCAAATCATTGTATCTAATATTGTCTTCTATAGTTTTATCAGGATGTATCTGATCTTCATAATCTTCTACTAGCTGATATATCGATGATGGAGCGCTCGCATGAAGCGAAGTATGTGTTGTGATGGAGGTGTTCTTATGGTGTATCCACCACCAAACCACGATCATAATACTAAAAATTATCAGACTCAATCACACACAGACTCGACGACGATGTCAATGACAGGAAATCATATCATTGTGTCAGATAAAATCTCTTGATATGAAGTATATTACCTATCATCTCTTCTGTCAAATTATCATATACGAAAAATTTCCCACAAAGGGAAATATCCGAATGAAAGTAATATATGATGCGTAAGACATATCTTAATGAGTATTTCTCTCAAACTCCTCCAGCATCTTTTGTTCCTCTGGAGAAAGTCTTGCAGCTGATGATGTACTGTTCTCCTCCTCAGTAGTGACAGACACATCACCTAAAGTGTCTCTATCGTCATCTGTATTCGTTATAGCAGTGTCGGTAGAAGTGGTGGCATCAATATCTAATATTTTATCCATTGCATCTATCACTGCTGCCTGATTATAATCAGTTTCTTTATCAATCTCGATAACATTTATTACACCACTATCTGATGAAGTATCTACATCACCTTCTCCATTATTTGATTCTTCTCTCTCTATTGTTTCATGCTTCTTTTCGTCTTCTGTAGATACTGATAGGTCCGTTACAATCAATTCGTCATCAAGCTCCATCACACGCTCTTGTATTGGTCGTCGTTTGGTAAGTGAAGTCACTACATTGCCTGTCCATACAGGTGCTATCCATGAGAGTAAAAGCAACAATATCGTAAATACCACTGTAAACACAATGATTCTGACTAAGAAGAAGCGCATAGTTAGTATTGTGACAATATAAATTATTTACATATAATAAATATTATGTCAAGTATTGCAACTTTTTCGTACCCAACATGATAACTAAGAGTTTACAAGCATATGTCCTACACAAGACAACTGTAAGTGATCGGCTGACTGTCTATTGTGCTTGGTCCCATAGAGCGTTTCACCTACGAGTGGACTACCGATGCTCGCACAGTGGATGCGAATCTGATGCCTGATACCTCCACTAATAGTGATCAAAACAGATGTTTGGTTGGTGGACTCATCATAACTTAGCGGCTCCAATTGTGTCCATCATGATTGCCACTTGCCACCACTTGCCACCATCTTGATACTATTTGCTACCACCATTCTGTCATCAAGCTGTGGATGATGAGCAATATCTCGAGCAATAATCTTCGTCTGATCGAGTCTGCCCACTATTGTTCCAGTATAATATTTGATCAATTTTCCCTCTGCTTGTGCCTGACGATAGGTATCAAAAATTTCCTGTGACTTCGCGAAATAGAGAAGTCCCGCAGTCGGCACATCAAGTCTATTGCAGAGTCACCATTCACTTTCGAGACTGAATATTTCCTGATTCTGACGCAGAAGTGTAATGAGGGTGTTATCATGGGTCTGGATGTATTTTTCCAATACCTCAAACATCGACAAATGAAAACCCCTGACACTTGGCACGTCATGGGGCTTCCGAATATAGAAAAAATCAGTATCGTTGTATCGTGTGAGTTTACTTATGTTTGCGAGTCAGGACATGGAGAGATGTCGCTGAGATAAAGATACTTGAGAAGGTACCAGCGATGATACCCCAACCGATCACGTATGCGAACTGTTTGATCACACCGTCACCGATCACAAACATCGCGATCACCACTACCAATGTAGAGAATGATGTACCCAACGATCTTCTCATGGTCTGCCAGATAGATGCATCGATCAGGTCAGCTACTTGATGTTTACCACTGACGATAGACTTCTCGTCTGCCATGGCATTTTCTTTGATTCTATCCAAGATAATAATGGTGTCATTGATACTATAACCGATGGTCGTCAGGATCGCAATGATGAAGATACTATTGACCTGGATCGTCGGATCGATCGCCATCCAGATACCATACATACCCGCAGGGATAGATGCATCGAAAATCATCGTGATGATCGTAATAGATGCGAGTGTATAAGGAGGGATCACCTTACGAGCATCACCGAATGAGAGCATCATATATACTGCCATCAGCACGATACCGATACCCAATGCCCAGACAGCAGACTTCTTGATATAGTCACCAATACTTGGTCCGATGAACGTCAAACTATCTATCTGACCCTCATCAGCGATCGCCTGACTGGTCACGAGTGTCTCCTTGACAGCATCAAGCGCAGCAGCTACCTGACTGTCATCGAGCTGCATTTTGAGGAGAAGATCGGTGCCATTTTCGCTGACACTGGTGCTCACATCCTCGAGCTTCCAACTATTGTCTGTCGCCATCGTGGTGAGTGCACCTTCGACTGCAGACTGCTCGATTTCGTTGGTCGTATGTACCTGGACACCGCCTGTAAACTCGATCGAGAGCTTCACATTACTAAAGAACAACCACCAACTCACCGCTACCAAAACTACACCCAGACCCAACCAGAGTGTGGAGTTTTTGGTGATACTAAAACCTCGTTTCATGTCTCTTCTGTACATATGGATAAAACAATATTTGATACTAGATATGTGGTGGGGGTTTTGCAAGAGGGAGTGATACGATACGACCATTTGTCATAAAATCTATCTTACTTTCTTCTCATCTACAAATGATTTCCTATTTAAATCCTGTGTTATAATTGCAACAATTATGGTTACATAATGAGCACAGGAATAGTACATTGGCATCAAGATCTCAATAGCCTAACGGAATCTGTTCTATATGCAATGTGATATAATAGAAGGCATCTCAACAACCCACACACAGTAATTGATCTGGCTATTTTTTGTTAGCTCATGGAAGATGATATCATCTAGTCATCTCACTCCATAGACATACTCTTTGGAGAAGGTCTGTCCACCATTACTGTCGTAGGTTTGATGCTCTTGAGCAATATTCTGTCCATCATAGACATAGGTGATGAGTCTGGATTCATTACTTCATTGGTAGACTCTCTTACTCGTTCTACATCATAGTGGATCGTAGCTATATTCGATCTTGTAGGGGTCTTGGTTTCCTTCGTGGTTATTTTTGAGATTCGCTTCGATGAGTCTATTCTGGTAGTCGTAGGTAAATGTTCGCTTGTCGTTTTCGATGAGGCTGTTGCTCGTTTCACACAATAGAGAGTCATATTAATAGAGCTCTACCTTATACCAATTAGATCACATATCTTTAATAATAAACTTGTATTCTTCGCTATTAATGTCGTTAATACTATACATATATCATGCTCATTGTAATTTATTGTACCATCATGATTTGAGAAATACAATATCCCCATTATTCATTCTTATGATATTGTGTATATTATTTTTTTTCATAAAAGAAATACAATCAGCACATATATCACTCTTTTTATCAATTCATGTAATTGATGGATTTCAATTCATATATACAACCATTGCTTCATAATCTCATATACTGTTTTTGAATCCATCAATAAGTTTTATATACTTAAAGAAAACAATAGATATAATACATAAGACTGCAGCTATAATGATGATTTTTTTTATTCTCATTATCACATAAACTTACAATCTAAAAATACGCAATTACTGTAAATGATCGCGTAGCTTCTCTTCCGTTACAATAAGTCCATATTTTTGATACATGGCATATCACAATTCTACTGTATTTCGATCACTAACTTCATCATTAAATTTATCAGAATATCTGTTACTACACTCATCCATAGTTAACACCGCACATCTTAATGTCATTTTTGCTGTGAACACATTAGCACTTCAATTAATTAACTCATTCATTGGCATACCTCCAGCTGCCCCGACATACCCGTAAAGCAGATTACCAAACCAATCATACGAATACTCATTATCTGCTATTAATACAGAAAATGCTTGTAGTGTTGCTGGAGAATATTCATATCTCTTATAGTCTCGATCTCATCGTGGGCGAACTTTATTAAAGAAGTATAGATATTTATCAATAGATAGTTTATCTAATTTTATTTGAAGAGTAGAAATTTTGAATCTTTATTAATTCATTCTCAAAAAAAGATCAATCTCATCGATTTAATTCATTTTGTAAATTTACAATACTTCTTTTTATTGCAGATTCTTGAAGGGCATAATTCTGCATTAGAGCTCAATTATTTAACAGCTTATTGAGTGCATCTATTGTCATATCTGGAAGTACTTCTTTACTACTCAACCCCCATGGATCCACATAATTCACACTATTGTTCCTCACATAGCTATACGGATTCGGCCCATCGATATACAGCAGTGGATCACTGGAGATGAATCTTCCGAGTCTCGGAGAGTAATATCTCGCTCTATAATAGTACAGATCAAGTTCTGCTTCGTATTCTCTAGCGATGTAGAGTCTGTAGTTTTCTAGTCATGGTTTGGATTCTTGCATGGATGTGTTTCCATTCTGCTGATTACCACTTGGATTACTAGTATTTGTGTTACTAGCGCATTGTTGAAATTTTGATATATAGTACATACACTATCTATGCACTAAAACAATCTTTCATATCAATTATACCTATATAAGATATATTATTAACGATATAGAATATAAAAACCGTATCCTGTATGTAGTATATTGTAGAGACATGATCTCTAATGAATCATGCATATTCCATATCCTCAGGAGAAGCTAAGGTGCTATCGTCATTAATATTGTTATGTTTATAAAAATCTATCTTTCATTGGTTGATATCGATTATATCCTGTACAAACTGATAGTTATTGTCATAGTCATAAGATGCAATTACATCTGGTTTATAATCATCACTGTCTCCCAACCAACATATATCTTGCCATTGCAAATCATTATTAGTTTCTAATTGGTCCACAATATCTAGATTAAAATCAAATCATGATCAGTAGTATACTGCACCAAAAAACCCGTTATAATAATATGTCTCATATGCATCCTCAAATCATGGGAAAAATGCGATATATCAATCAGCTCCAGGATTGTAAAAGATCCCTAAGCTATCCTTCACAAAATGATCCATCATAGCAAAATCATTACTATTAAGTGCAGATAGTAGTCAAATAATATCATCATGCTGACTATCTATGTCTATATCTCTTCAACTATTGTCTAGAATACTGCATCAAGATAATAACATACAACACAACACCCCAAAGTATCTTAGAAATATTACTTTCATATCTAGATCGTTAATTATAAAAACTACTTTTGATTCTCTCTTACGTATTGTATTACATCATCTGCAAACGATGTTGCTTCTCAAATATTTTTACAACTTACCCATGGGTGTGCGTATATATCATCAGCACTTAAACCATATGTATTTGCAACCGATAATGTTAATTCTTTTAAAGACTGTAGTTGATCACTAGTTAGTGGCTCACCAGTCATTCATACATTCTCTATTCAGATGGTGTTTTGGTTATTATTAGCATACTGATTTACTTCATCTGTTTGATGCCAGTCATCTACTCATCAGTTATAAACATATTCCCTCAAGGTATTTACACAGTATTCATTTGCTCCATTGTGTCGAGCTATCTGTGTATCAGGATCAAGTGTCCCATATATTTGACCATCAGTATCTATAATATAGTGAGCACTTGCAGTACCTTTGGGTCGCGTATAATCTAATGTAGATTCTAAGGTTGTTGCATTGGTTTGGTGTAGAATAATAGCTTGTATTCATTCTCATTGACGATCTCGATGTCAATAATTATATTTTTCAGCATATGACCAATCAATATCAATTCATCACAAATTATCAATTCGTTCATTAATACTATTTGTAAATGTGTTACTCTTAATGTTATCATATAGTATAGCACTACTCTCTAACCCCCAAGCATCCATATAATTCACACTATTATTCCTCACGTAGCTATATGGATTCGGTCCATCTATATATAGTAGTGGATCACTGGAGATGAATCTTCCCAGTCTCGGAGAGTAGTATCTCGCCCTATAATAGTAAAGATCAAGTTCTGCTTCATATTCTCTAGCGGTGTAGAGTCTGTAGTTTTCTAGTCATGGTTTGGATTCTTGCATGGATGTGTTTCCATTCTGCTGATTACCACTTGGATTACCATTCGTATTTCATGAGTTTTTACTTCATCAGAATATTATATTACCTCGGGTATCGTATCTGTAGGATTCGACTATCTTACCTTCTTGGTTAGAGAGAGCTATGATAGATCACTGATGATTTTGATAATAGTAGTACTGATTCACCTGATCATTTCTGGTGAGTTCATGGAAGACGATATCGTCTAGTCCTCTGGCTCAGTAGACATACTCTTTGGTGAAGGTTTGTCCATCATTGCTCTCATAGGTTCGATGTTCTTGAGCAATGTTCTGTCCATCATAGACATAGGTGATGAGTCTACTTTCATTGCTTCATTGGTAGACTCTCTTACTCGTTCTACGTCATAGTGGATCATAGCTATATTCGATCTTGTAGGGGTCTTGATTTCATGGATGGCCTGCCCCGTCTTCAGCGGGGTTATCTTTCAGATTCGCTTTGATGAGTCTATTCTGATAGTCATAGGTAAATGTTCGCTTGTCGTTTTCGATAAGGTTGCCATTCTGATCGTATGCAAAACTAGTGGCTATTGCTCCTGTTGCACCTTCTGTCCCTATTGCTACTTCTTCATATTGGTTTCTGTTATTGATGTTGTAAGTGTTCTGATACTCATCTGTCACTGCACCGACACCATTATAGTCTGGACTGATGGTGAGCCAGTCATCTTGGACTCCACTACTACTTCATCCACTTTGTCAATTTGATCCATTTCATCCTGTATCATCTCCCGTTCCTCGTCCATAGTGATTTCCATTCCCTCCATTACCTTGGTTTTGTTGGTTTCCATTGCCATTATTGTTTCCATTTGATCCACTTGGTCCATTTCAGCTATTTCATCCACTTTGTCCATTATTCCCATTATCTGTATTGGGTACGACTGATTGCGTCGTATTTCACTGGGTATTGCTATTAGCTTTCTGATGGAGTCGATCGAGGATAGTGATACCTGCGATGTCATTGTATTCGGTGACTCTGTTGCCTAGTCCGTCGTAGGTATAGGTCTGTACTCGATGGTTGAGGTCGGTAGATCATTGTTCGCCATTGGATCAATTGATGAGATCACCAATATTGTAGGCAGTGGTCGTGATCTGATAGATATCATCATAGTAGTACTGATCGTGACCATCAGTGAGGATGTTATTCATCAGATCATAGGTGTAGGTGTAGCCTATCTCGGTGGTAGGTCAGCCAGTGAAGCTATCGTGACTGAGGGAGGTAGGTCTTAGGAGATCGTCATAGATTCGTGAAGTGGTAGTATCATTGGCTCTGGTGAGAGAGGTGAGGGTGGCGCTGTCATAGAGGTAGTCGATGATACTCTCTCCTTCTCGCTGGATATCTGTCATGCGTCCGAGGATGTCCCACTGGTTCGTAATCGTCTTGCCTGATGGGTAGATGGTGTCTTGGAGATCAGCGGTATCAGCGTAGTAGCTATGGGAGATGGTCTGAGTAGGGAGTCACTGCTCGGTGAGTCGTAAGTTAGACTGTGATTCAGAGGTGAGCCTATCCAGACTATCATACGAGAAAGTAAGATCATGTCCGAGGTCATCGGTGATCGATGTGACCCTCCCGAGTTCGTCATAGGTGTAGTGCTCCTGAGTGACTCATCCGACTCATGGACCCAGATCAATATCCTTCTGTGTGATGCGATGCATGTCATCATAAGTATATGCTACGGTCGACCCATTGGGATCGGTAGATGAGATGATATTGCTGTCTGCATCGTAGGTGTAGGTAGTGATTGCACCATCGGGGAGTGCTTGCTGTATGAGTCTATCATAGTCGTCGTAAGTCCATGTGGTGATGTTGCCATTATCATCGGTGAGAGAGATGAGATTACTGTGGCGATCATAGGTTTTGGTAGTGACGATAGCTTGTGATCCATCATGTTGCGTTACTTGTGTGACATTGCCCCAGTAGTCATATTCGTACTCGGTAGTATTACCCTCTGCGTCCGTCATCTGGGTGATCTGACCCAGTCCATTGTAGACGTAGGAGAATGTCTGTCCCATGTGATTGGTCGTCTGGATGAGACGATGATCGTCATCATAGGTATTGGCTATTCGGAGCATCTTACCTTCTGCTGTGGTGATGGTTTGTTTGGTGATGAGGTTGTCATCATCATATTCATAGGTCAGTATTTTGCCGACTGCGTCGGTGATGGTCTCTGGTCTGGCAAATGCATCATAGGTCATCGTAGTCACCGCTCCTCTCTGATCGGTCATGGCGATGATCTTCCCATGTTGATCATAGGTATAGGACATGGAGAGAGTTTCGCTGGTGTTATCTACATTGACTTTGTCTACCTGTGTCAGCTGTCATCGTGCATCATAGGTGTAGTTTCGTTGCTGTAATAGTATGTAGTTAGTGGTTTGTGGTGTGTAGTTGCTTACTATCATCCTTGTTATCATGTTGCGATTATCATCGTACTCGAAGAAGGTGGTGATATCCTCAGCAGTGGTGATAGTGGCGATCATATCATCGAGTGTTCGAGTCATGGTGGTCTCATGTCCTTCTGGATCAGTGATGGAGATCAGTCTTCCTTTGGTGTCATAGTCATAGCTGTACTTGATCAACTGTCCATCTACTGTTGCAGATTTACTGGTGAGTCTCTGGAGAGAGTCATAGGTATAGTTTCGCGCGAGTCATTCAGGAAGGATGATGGATGAGAGGTTGTCATTGGGATCATACTCCATGATAGTGGTAGCTATAGTGTCTGCATCTTGGTCAGTAGAGATGGATGTGAGATTGTCGAGGATGTCGTAATCGAACGTAGTGTCGACATGAGCACCATCCACATCCTGGATCATACTGGTGAGGTTATGATTGTCATCATAGCTGTATGATAAGGTGATGGCTTCTGGAGTAGTGAGCCCGGTGAGTCTATCCCACTCATCATGAGTGAGTGTGGTGGTGTGACCCTCTCCATCAGTGATGGTACGAGGATTACCAAAATCATCATACGAGATAGTCTGTGTGATCTGACTACCATCAGTACCAATCTGGGTAATAGTGAGAGGGAGATCGTATTCGTTATAGGTGTAAGTTATCTGCTGACCATAAGGGAGAGTGATGGTATCTGGTTTGTCAGAGTCAGTGTAGGAGATAGTGGTGGTACGAGCAGGGAGAGAGCTGTCTGCTGGCTGGATGGTGTACGAAGTGAGATTGTTGTGATCATCGTAGGTGTAGCTATGGTGAATATGATGGCTGTCTACTTTTTCTGTCAGGAGATTATTGCTATCATAAGTGAAGGTTTCGGTGAGAGATTCATCACCATCGGAGATAGTGGAAGAGGTGATATTGCCTTGGTCGTCGTAAGTGTAAGACTGTGCAGAATCATCAGGATAGGTAATCTGCGATACCTGATGTCATATACCATCATATTCATAATGATACATGATGCCTGACTGATCAGTCAGAGACAATAAACGGTAATATGCATCATACACATGAGTTGCTGTCTGACCGCGTCTATCAGTGATATCTACCTGTAGATTACCATCAGCAAGATCGGTATATGTATAAGAAAGTATCTGATCACCATAGGCCTGTTGGATAACACGGTCATGAGCATCATATGTGTTGTCCACATAGATATTGTCTTTGTTATCATCAATAGTTGCTAGCTGATGCGAAAGAAGATGGTTGACTACACGCTCACCTGTCACGCTATCATAACGTACATCACTATTATAAGTGAGATTGATGGTCTGATTTTGATTTTCATGATTGACCACAAATGATGCAATATCTCCCAATACGCCATCACTGTCCTGATCACCGTAATAGGTAATATCTACTGAGCGACCATTGGCATGAGCAATGTGTGTGAGTCTCTTCTCAGGATATGATGGGTTGAGCTCTTCGTATGAGAAAATGATATTGCGTCCATGAGGATCAGTGATAGTGGTGAGATATCCCTCATCATCGTAGCTAAGAGCATAATCAGCATTATGTATGGTATAGCGAACCATTCTCCATGGCACTATATCTTCGCCCTGAGATGCAAATACTTGATAGGCGTTGGCACCTACAATATGTAAGATGTATTCATCTCCTGATTGGGAAATCTCCATATCAGACGCATTAGTCCATTTGTCTCCCTCTTGGACGAATTTATACACATGGAGGTATCCATCATAATAGGTGATAGTAGACCCATCGATAGTGAGATATTGATTCCAATTATGATCTCGATTTCGTCACATGATACCGTTGTATGATGCTTGATTATCATAGGTGACTACCAATTGAAAATCTTCACCCTCCGTCGGCTCATCCATGAGTGTATTGGACCAGACCATTGCACCTCTTGCAAGATCGACAGGATCACCACTATTCTGTGTCACCTCTGTTTGAGCTTGTATGCCTCCATAGTATTCTACTATACTATTGGTATAATCAACCTGCGGATTATAGATATAAGAAGTCAGATTGATATTATTACTCATCTGTTCATGCTGTATCACAGGTTCTTCTTCGGTGGGAAGATTGATGCTACCATCAGGATTAGTAGTAGGATCCCATGCAGCAGGACGAGGACAATAATTATTATCTACAATAATTTTTAACTTATAGTTTCTCACCTTCACCACACAACCAGGATCAATATATTGTGATGCTGTCATTTCATTATGCGTACATTGTCCATCCCATCGTGCTATTCCTCATGGACATTGAGAAACATCAGATGTGGGACATACAAATCATGCATAATCACCATCTGTCGGCTGATACCAGTCTGCCAAATCTTCTGCAGTAGCATAGGGATCATCAAGCACTGACGCATAGACAGGACATATTTCTAGATAGGTAGGTCACTCTTCATAATATGCTCATGCTTGAAATATTCACATCAATCATAGTATCACTACTATCGCTAATCAATCATACTTTTTCATAGTAATTATTTTTATAACTTATAAAAAAACGACACACAAGGCGTCGTTAAAACATATGATATGAATATAATGGCGTGGGTTGGGGAGACATGTATGTGGAAAATCTATATCAAGTAAATTACCATAACTATCTACACCCATATAATAGATCCTTTGCAACAATGCAAGAGGTTTTTGGAGATGAGGGGAGTCGAACCCCTGTCTGAATGTCATGAGCACACATGTCTACCACGATAGTCGCTTGATTAGTACCAGATGACGACACGAACAGGAAGACGAAGGCCAAGGACAGCCATTATCGATTCGTTCGGTCCAGGTGATCGGTATTTTGAGCGCGAGATCCGATCAGGTATAACTCGTTGGTGCGATCTTATATCGCGGAGTTTAGAGACGACGAGCGAACACTAGGCAACAAGTGCCATAGCTCTTTGAGCTACGTTGAGTCTTAGGTTAGATTTTGCACGTTAGAGTGGGGCGATTCTGAATACGCGGTACGCCCATCGCGTCGTGGCTGTGTATGATCATGGGTATACATCCGTCGAAACCAAGTACATCCCCATCGCGTCTGATTGTATGTTTTGAAACGAAGAATACCAGTATTTTGTGACAATTTATGATTGCTTTGAGATAGCAGGTTAGCTATAAAATAAGCACTAATTACCCTATTTTCACTATTTACCCGACTTACTCTTTTCATAATGCTCGTCACCAAAGGAGAACTCCACACCAGATGATCACTCCGATACACCATGATGGCACTCATCGTTATCATCGTAATCGTCCTCTCTGTCGCCACACGCAACTGGACAGGTGTCATTTTGCTCGTCTTCCTCACAGGCGGATACCTCTTCTATAGCACTTTCGCGACCGAAAGACTCCAACTCACCGCAGACCCCCAAGGCATCCAGCTCGGAGACCAACGTCGTCCCTGGTCCGACTACGTCGGCTATGTGATAGAGGTCGAACAGTGATCTGAACTCATCCGCAATCTCGTCCTCGTGCGTCAGGATGGACATGATATCCACACCGTGCTCCTCGATGACAATGATCCAGAGCAGGTCAGAGCCACTCTCCTCACCATCGACGAACATATTCCCCTGCTCGAATGATTTGCCCAAAAACCCATCGAGATCATGATGCGCAAATTCAAGATTTAAAAGCTATAAGCTGTAAGTTCTAAGCTATAAGTTCTCATCGCACTTGTTACTTGTTACCTTTTGTTACTTGTTACCTCCCCTCCTCATGTCTATGACTATTTGATATAAAACTCCTCTCATCAGACTCCTCATCATCGTCAGCGGCATCGTGCTACTCGTGGGTGTCAATCTCCTACTCCTCGTCCCCTGATCAGGATGGACAGGTGTGATCATGACTGTCGTCGGTGGACTACTGACCTATCGGCTCCTCAGAAATACCAACGGTATCCGCTATACTCGTCAGGAAAATGGCGACCTCAGCATCCGCCTCCCCGGTGGCAAAGCGGTCGACCTCCCAGCCAATAAGATAGTCTGAGTTCAAAAACTCAACTCGACTCCTCTCACACGACGACAGCACATCGGCGTCAAACGCCTGGGTGACGTACGATACATCACTACCAGCGATAAGAATCTGTATGAAATCACTGTCTCCGATGGACGCAAAATCATTATTTCTCCTAGGAGTCCGAAGAAGATTTTTACTGATGTATAGAGCCAGAATAATACTATGATAGAACACAAAAGAACATTTTGACAGACGGTGAAAAGGTTTTTTGAACCAGTATTGATGTCTCGGAAAACATCTATAAAGTTCACACTTTTTGATTTTATTGTATCTATAAGCTCCGTGGGTCTTGTATATGCTGCTCAATATGCAACAAAAGCTCTCGAAAACAATGATATTCATTCATTCTATAAGCGAATTATTGTGAGTATATCTATAGCAATTATAGTATATATTCTATCGATCTATTTGAAGCCATGGATTTTCCAACATTTTAGTAAAATATGATGAAATATAGAAACACTCTATATGCCAACTATCATACATGGCGACAATAGTGAATATGAGAAAATAGGAACATGAAAGCTTATTAGCATCTATTCTAGGTGACAATTTTCTCGGGCGTCTATTTCTGCTGATGTGATATGAGAATTGTTTGGTGCTTTTGTATTTTTTGCCGCATTCCTTTTTACTGTATATCAGAAAGATCAAAAATTCTTCTACATTAGCATAGGGGTGATCATTTTTTCTATTATACGATTCATTCTGACTGGGTCTAAACAATACAAATGGAGAAAGCTATGAAAAGAAGTATATACTAATCTTTCTAGTAATTGGGCAAAATGGTTTATGAGCAAGTTCGAAATCATGCAGCATGGCAGGATAGAGCATGAGATTAGTAAGAATCATACATTACATGACCAGTGGTTTTTCTATAAGAGAATAGAGAAGTTTTATCAATGAATAGTATTCGACAGTGTTATATTCTTCTCGACACTGATGTATATTGGACTCATATACTACACAGGAAAAGCTGTTTTGCAGGGCAATATGCAATATAGTGATCTTATAGTGATTGTGTGATTATGATCAATGTTTGTAAGCGATCTCACGAACATTATGAGAACAGTGAGGATGGGTATTATAGATAGGCGGATAGATGTAGAAAAGTTATGGGATATAACAGATCTTCTAAAACGCAATGATAATCTAGATACTTGAATGCAATTTGTATATCAGAGCGGATTATTAGTCTTTGATGACATAATCTTCTCTTACGATAAGAATAATAGTGATCACATAATCTCTAATCTCTCTCTCACCATCTCTGGCTGATCCAAGACTGCTCTCGTCTGACCCTCATGAGGCGGTAAAAGCACTATCATCAAGTTGATCGCTGGTTATCTCCGTCCTGATAGCGGCTCTGTCATCATTGATGGACAGGATTTGGCTGAGGTGAGTTTGAAATCATATTACCAGCATATTGGGTATCTGACACAGGAGCCATCCGTCTTCGATGGGACGATATGGGAGAATTTGACGTATGCTATAGGGGACACAGTGGATGAAATGGATCAAGTAGACCAAGCTGTCATGGAGAGGGTAAAACAAGCAGTCAGTGATGCACAGTGTGACTTCGTCTGGGATTTGCCACAGTGACTACAGACAGAGATAGGTGAGAGATGAGTGAGACTGAGTGGTGGACAGAGACAGAGACTCGCTATTGCCAAGATCTTCCTCAAGGATCCAGAGATAGTACTGCTGGATGAGCCTACTTCTGCTCTCGATAGTCAGTCAGAAGAACAGGTCACTATTGCTATGAATAGATTATTTGAAGGTAGGACAGTAGTAGTTATAGCACATAGACTACAGACCGTAAAGCATGCAGATAGAATATTATATATAGAAGATGGACAGGTAGTAGAAGAAGGCAATCATAAGGAGCTTATGAAAATGAAAGGGAAGTATTATACGATGGTAGAGTTACAGAGTGGGTTTTAAAAATAATAATAATCCTATGAAAAGCTATACGCCAAGTGCCGCTAGAACTACAGTACCCGAAGTAGGTGTCGAGGCACGCGCTGGCTGCCGAGACTTGATCTTTTTTGGTTCGTTTTTTGTATCAAGACAAAAAATGAACAAATAAAATCATACAACAATAACTCTTATTTCTCCTACATCCCATGACCTATCATATCAACAAAAACACCACCTTCCTCGCCTTCGATTTCGAGACGACATGACTCGACGTCAAGAAGGATGAACCTATCCAAATCGGCATCGTACGTGCAGATAGTCAGTTTCATATTCTTGACACCTACACCAGTCTCATCCGCCCCAAGAAAGATATCAAAGAACTCAAAAACATCGTCCAATTCATTACTTGACTCTCACTAGATCAGCTCAGCGATGCACCGACTATGGAAGAAATTTTACCAGACATCCGTGAGCGATTTACCGACGATGTGGTCGTCCTGTGACACAATATCGCGTTCGATATAGCCATGATGCAGCCATTCTTACCTGATCGAAAACCACAGCAACAATTCGACACCTTCACCCGATCACAGACACTCATCCACTACCCTCCCAGCTACGCACTCGAAGTCCTCTGGTGACAAATCACTGATGACTACGCCAAAGATCCTTTCATCCTGCCTGATGGGACAGAGTGGAATTATAAAGACGAATCACATCATGACGCACTCTACGATAGTTTCACTTCACTCGCGCTCGCTCGCCACCTCCTCCAGAGGATAGAGACATTAGAAGAAACCTATGATCGGCTTCCACAAATAGCTGATAATCACTCACTTCTCTCACACATCATCGACCCAAAGACCAAAGACCAAAGACCAAAGACTATCAACCTTCCCGTATTAACCAAACCCATCCCCAAAAACGCCACCGATGTAGCACCTACGGATCCTATCGTCGATCTTCGCACACTCGAACCGAACAAAACATGGTTTAATGGCCATATCCCCCTCGAGCAGATCCTCCTAGCTGCGGTAGCTGCCAAACCCATCATCATCGCCACTCATACATGACAGAAGCTCGAAGTGATCAAAAACATCCTCAGCAGTCATGGCTATCATGATATCGGTTTTGCCAAACCTGAGCAACATATCGACTATGATGCGTTTACGACACTGCTCAGTCAAGAGGAACTCTCCGACGACATCGTCACCTTCGTACTCAAATATCTCTCCCACCATCATCAGGGTCTGCGTGTCTTGCAACTCCTCACCGAGGATGAAAGAGCGATTTTTGATGCGATCGAAAAAATCACCGACAGACACACGAACGATATCATCCTCTGTAGTCACGGAGGGCTCTACCGACTGATCGAGCAGTGACTGTATCCTAACTATCTCATCCTCTATCTGGATGCAGACCGACGATACCACAGTTACAATCGTTTTCGCTCTATCTCTTTCGATCCGTATCAGGCACTCACCAGCCTCGAACGCATCCAGCGCAGCTATCAGATCAGACAGCAGATCGCACATAACGAAGAAAATCAGGAGATCTTAGATCAGCTTGAATCCACCATCAGTGAGGCGACACTCTTTGTCGGCACCATCGGCATAGAGACGACAGAACTTTTCACGGGTCGTCCATCTGACACCGTAGAGACGGGCCCTCTCATCACCAAACTTGAACGACATCGCACTGCCAAATCCTGGCCAGGACTTCGTGATCGTCTGGATGAGCTTTTGGCGATAGAAAACCTTCATAGTAAACCCGTCATCCAGCAGCTTCGCGATCATCTCGAACTCATCATGACCGAAATCATCACGATCCAGCGCGGTGTCCGTGACCGCGGCTATCTGCACTATACCTACCAGACGACACATGATTATAGTGATTTTAGCGAGTTTATGGGGCTCTTCACTGGTCGTCAGGCCATCATCACTTCTCACGTCCGCACTACCAATAAACCACTGGTACAACTAGAAAATCACACTCACACACCACCGACCTATCCATTCACTCCGACTCCTCCTCAACTCACCCAAGAAATCCACAAACTCGATCCGACCCAGTCGATGACATTTTTCGTCCTCAGTAGCAGCAAAAGTTCATCACAAAGCCTTTTTCAAAAACTCCAAGCAGACCCGCACTTCTCATCCTACTCGCTCATCGTGGACGGCATCACCGGATCGACTGCCAAAAATACACACAAAGCACAGGCAGGCTGACCCACCATCATCATCGGTGGCTACTATTTCTACCTCAATCTCCTGGCCAAGAAGGTTGCTATCGATCACATCATCATCTACGCACTCGGTGGAGCGATGAAACCGCTGATACTCGGTGATGTGGCGTATTATTCGTAACGGAAAGATAACAAAAAACGCAATAGCAAGACAGGTCGCAGCACCGAGATATGGAAAAATATGCATAGATATGGAAAAATCAATGGACCTGCTGCGACTAGAGTTTTTGTTTACTTTTGGGTCACGCCAAAAGTAAGCCTAGCGGAGCGTAACCAAAAATACATAAGACATAAAAATACTTCATCATTTTTTGACAAAGTGTCATTATGTAGATATGATTGATGCATCATTTATATGATATGTCAATGATACGAATGGCATCACTCACGAGAAAATGGCGAGAATATCCACTTATGGCAGTCACTGCTACTACTGTAGCATTCGCTATTATTCTAATCTATGATCGATCGACCAGTCCTGATCGTATCTCCGAAAAACCACTCCTCGACATGGACTACACACAGATCGACGAAGATGAGTCACAATCCGAAACGGGTCTGGATCAGTTTTTCCAAGAAGAACTCCTCCAAGAACTAGAGCCCCGTCATGGAGCTCCTGATAGTGCGTTTTATAACGACAAACTCAACACACTCTGCTATAGCTTTCGTGATGTGTGTGACCGTGTCAATCTTGTAGACTCATTCAGCAGTAGAGATCGCTATTTCTACACCGCGATACCGATCTATCTGACACACTATATGGATCGCTATGGTGATCTCGATTATGAGATAGAAGACATTCTCCATACTATCTCCATTTCCTCAGATCCTGGCCGTCGCGGCTATGCCAATCACGATAGTATTATCATCAACACCAGCGATATCGATTCCGTCCGTGAGTATCTCGAGATCATGACACACGAGCTTGGACATATTGTCGATCTTGGATCTGTCACTGGCACCATGCGCAGAAAAGACACCACCTACACCGAATTTGGTCAGGCGGTCTTCGCACTTGATGATCCATCACTCGACTATTATCGCCTCTCACGAGCCAATGAGACGACAAGAAATGCTGGTCAGACTCGCGACGACTTCTGTAGTGGCTATGGACAGCGCAATCCCTTCGAGGATTTCTCCGAATGTATGAATCTCTATATCAACCATCACGATCTCTTCGAATACATCAGCAGTCGTAGTCGCACCCTTGAGCGTAAATACACATATATCAAAAAACTTTTCGATGGATTTTATCTCTACAGCGATACTGCATCTATTCGCCAATATAGTCATCCCTCTGACTTCTACGTCTTCGACACCAGCAAAGTTTGGCAATCATAAAACCTTATAGATACTATTTTGTCTGCTCATAATAATCTTAGCTATGTAGATCATCACAGTATATTGCAAATCAGCCTACAACTCATATATAGTATACAATCATTTATCATTGCATATCTATTATGAGACTTTTTATACTGAGTGATGACACTTCATATCATATTACAAAGAATAGTGATTGTAATACACTAACGCTCCATGAATGAAGAATCATCAGACATGCACATGTGATCAGGCTGCGCTATGGAGAAGATATCACCATACAGATCGGTAACACAAGGTATCTATGAGTTGTAGACCAACTCGATAGGGCAACACTCACTATCGCTATCCATTCATCACAGCTGCAACCACCATCATGTGCTGACAAACCCATTACCATGGCTATCGCATTGCCCAATACTGGCAATAAACTCGATATGATCGTCGAGAAGCTGACTGAGGTGGGTGTACATCACATCATCTTTTTCTCTGCAGAAAGATCACAGATCAGAACACTTGAAGATAAAAAGCTCTACAGGCTCCATATTCTCGCCATAGAAGCTGCAGAACAATCCCATAGATGGACTATACCAACAATACAATATATACAGCACATCCATGATGTATTATCAGTAGATGGTAGCAAAGTTATCTTCGATAAAGAGGCAACATGAACCATGCCTCATGAAGCCACTATCTGATTAGTCTGACCTGAATGATGATGGAGTCCATCAGAATTGCAACAGATGGAGCCTATTGCCTGCGTTACACTCTGAGAACACATCCTTCGTATGGAAACGGCTGCAATAGTAGGCGGCTGGACACTTGCACAACACTCAACCACATAACTATGAGCACCATGAGTGCTAAATTTGACAAACAAAGGTTCTGACAGTATACTTGTATTACTTTATGACTTCTGTCATCATAGTATGTCCAAGGTTCTCTTCCCTAGAAACGTCCAAAAAGGACTCTTCAACATGAATATGGCGATCGGACCACTCACGGTGAGTCTGGTACAAGTATTTTTATTGATGGTGGGTTTGGGTGCTGCGTTGGGTACATTTCAGCTGGTCTCCAATGGCAGTGCCGGCAACAAAACTGCTGGACTTATTGTTGCGATACCGGTATTACTCGTGTTCGTAATTATTGCTTTTTTTAAGATTTCGGAAATGGGGCTACTGGAGTTCGTGACCAAAATGGTAAGGAATTACTTTTTCGATAGTAATCAAAAATTTCAGACCCAATATACGAGAATCACCGATCCGCAGTCCGTCCTCCTGGAGCGCGTTCGCACCAGCGAAAAAACAGAAAAAATCGAGACCAAAAAACTTCTTATGGATGAACAGGAGCTCGAAAATATAAGGAAGGGAGGGTTACTGTAATAAATTCTTTTCTCAATATAAGAAAAGAGGCGTACGCCTCTTCTATTCAGTATCTGATTCGTCTTCCATTTTGCCTGTTTCGAGGACATTCATAGCGTCATCGTCGAGGACCTGCTCACCCATGCGCATTTTCTTGATAGCGGTCTGGATTTGTTTTTCGAGTTTTTCACGAAGTTTGGGGTCGGATGCAAGTGCTTCGATGAGATTGGCTTTGCCTTGGACTTTGTGATCACCGATACTGTAGTATGCTCCAGCACGATCGATTGCCTTGAGGAGAATACCCGCTTCGATGACATCAAGTTCTTTATCATATCACACGTTTCGTGCGACAGGAAGTTCAGCTCTCTTAAACGGAGGTGCGATCTTATTTTTGACGACTTTGACTTTGATATTGTAGCCGACTTGTTCTTTGCCTTCAGTGATAGCTTCACCTTTGCGGACTTCGATACGCTGTGATGCGAAGAATTTGAGTGCGTGTCCACCGGTTGTTGTTTCTGGATTGCCATACAAGACACCGATTTTCATACGGATCTGGTTGATGAAGATAACGGTTGTCCCTGTCTTGGCAAGGATAGAAGTGAGCTTTCTGAGTCACTGAGACATCATACGAGCTTGGAGACCGACAAAACTATCGCCCATCTCTCCCTCGACTTCTGCACGAGGCACAAGCGCTGCGACAGAGTCTACGACGATGAGTTTGACTGCTCCCGTCTTCGCGAGTTCTTGAGTGATAGAGAGCGCTTGCTCTCCATAGTCTGGCTGAGCGAGTAATAAGTTGTCAGTATCTACACCGAGTGTGCGAGCAAATGCTGGATCCAATGCGTGTTCTGCATCGACAAAGGCACATGTTTCACCACGTTTTTGGAGTTCTGCGATAGCTTGGAGCGTGATCAGTGTCTTACCAGAAGATTCAGGACCATAGATCTCGACGACACGACCCTCGGGCATACCGCCTCCCAAGATCATGTCTAAGACGTAAGAACCCGTGTGGAAGGTGTTGACCTGACCAACGTTGGCACTGTCGCCCATACGCATGATAGCTCCTTTTCCAAATTGTTTTTCAATGTTTCATAGCGCCTCTTTGAGGACTTTGTCTTTGCCGTGTGACATTCGTTTTTATAGTGAGAAGAGTATAAAACTTCGCAAAGGATTATGGAGGGTAATGAAGGATCATAAAGGGTGATAAAGGATGTGTTTCCTCTATAAACCTTTCTTAACCTTTATATACCTCTATCGCCCTCGATTTTTATCAGAAAAATGGAAAAATGCAAGACCAAGGGAGTCAGACCCGAACCCTTTTTGGAGAAATGTGATGAGAGTCAGTATACTGGGGGAAGTATTTTATGTAGTTTTTCTCAAACTTATGAATCCCACTCTCGATAGTTATGAGGCAAAAGTATCACAAGCTGAGCAACTTGCAAAAAATGAAGCTATAGCAACTAATAAAAAACTAAAGAAGGAGCTCTTCACTCTTACGCAAGAATTGGAGGAAGAGGAAAAGATTCTTGCAAAAAGTATCCTTGAAAAAAGCGGGAAAGATATATTACAACAATTGCAACAAAGAAAACTAGAAGCTATCAAGGATATTGATTTTTCTGATATCAAAGAAGAGCTTACTAATCTCAAGCATACTACTACTGAAACAGTAGATAATGGTATCGTGAGTACTACTACGACGACAGAGGTGATAGATGGAGATGACGTAACTGAAGAAAAAAAAGGATCCTGGGATAAGACAAAGGAAAGGCGAAACAAGATGTCTACTGGAGGCAAAGTTTTGACTAGTGGAATCGTTGTGTGATGAGCAATATTATTATGGAAATGAGTAAAAAGTATCTTCTCCTCCAAAGAAGAGGACACGGAAAAAAAGAAAAGTTTTCGAGAAAGTACGACAGGAAAAATTGTAAAGTGGACTGGTATTGGTTCTGCTGCCTACTATGTTAGTCATGGTCTTGCTACAGGAAAACGATGACTATGAGATCTTCTTGACTGGGATAATAAAAATGCAGATTGAAATGACTCACCAGAAAATCAGGTAGAAAGCTATGAAGAGCTACAAAAAGAAAATCCAGAAAAAGTAGAAAAATACGAACTACTATGAGATAATGTAGATAAGCTCTATACTAAAATGTATGGACCAGAACTTCGTGCAGGACGAGAAGATGATGCTAATATGAGTACTTTAGCACAAAAAGTAAGCAACGGAGAAAGGCAATACACATGAGTGGTACCATTCTGTCTTGATAATCAATTTAAAAATACCGATAGACTTTTATCCGAACGTTGACAAATTGAAGCTGCCGTTTCAAATAAACTAAAATGAATGCGGGAATATCTGAAAGGACGATGAGAGGATGGTCTTAAATTTTTTGCACAGACAGCACTGAGTGGATTACCCTCATGGACAAAATATCTCACATGAACATGAACATGGGAAGAGAAAATAGGTAAGTGGATAGTGGACTATGGCTCTGAAGCAGAGACTAATATGGCATTTTTCTTTAGACAAAGCATGAGGGTGCAGACATACCTCTTACAGAAGAAAGATCAGCTTATGCTTCAGATCGCGTATGAAAAAACTGGAATTAAAGATGAAGATAAACTACGGAATAAGATTCATGATGAAGAACGGTTTGCAAATAATATTGCTCAAGATAGTCGCTATGTTAATTTTTCCAATGGGACCATAGCTGAAGCAACAGCTATACTGAAGCAAGAAAGCATGCTCGATGATACTATTGGAGAAACGCTACAATGAAGTGTAGATGCTTTGGATAGGCAAAGAGCAACTATTCTTATAGAAAAAAATAAGAAAGATATTGTAGTGAGAGGAAAAGAATCTCTTACTGCAAATGGCAAACTCTCTGAAGAAGAAACACAAGATACTATTACTGCTTGCGACAATGTCATAAAAGATATTGATGATGAGATTATTGATGTCGTAGAGGAAAGTGCTCATAATATCTATGGTGATCTTCTCAATACTGATGATGCCGCTATGAGAAAATATTTTGATGGTAGTAAGTTTCGCCCACTTTTTGATGAAGCTAAAAATACTATCAATGAAGCTAAAGGAAAACTAAGAGCTGGTAAACTTACATCAAAACAAACTAGAGATCTACTTGATAGCCTTAATAATATGATGGCACTCAAAAAAGAAGCTATTATAGGAAGAGAAACGATACAAAAAGAAATAGATGAAAATGGGAATATTATATATAGGATACCTTCATTCTTACAGTGATCACTAAAAAACTTCTTTGTAACTGGCTTACGAAAAGCTGGATCGTGAATAGTTCATGGTGATATGGAAGAGATAATAGGGGGATTAGAAAATATCTGATCTGGATGGCTAGGTACATGAATTACAATTACTATTATTGGGTGAGTAATCTGGATCAAAAGTTGATTTAAAAATGCAACTCTTATAAAAACTGGAATTAAGATGAATACTCTCCCCATTTACTGGCTATGAAAACAAGCTAATAAATTCGAAGTAGTTCGTAATCTTGGGAATAAGGTTAAATATGGATCTACCTCACGACTGCACATGCAAACATTCTGGAGAGGTGAAGCGTGACCAGATAAACTTATGAAACTGCTCAGAACAGGTGATATCAATATCGAAATGGCAGAATCTATCATTCGCAAGAAATGTAAACCATGACGATGAATAAGTGGTAATCAAGCATGGATGGATTCATTCAATATTAGTAGAACAATGAAAGCATCAGAAATTAATTTTAGAGAGAAAATACTTGTAGAACTTATAGGAGAGCAAGATGAATACTGGAAATCACTCAGTGAATCAGCTCATTATGATGAAATACTTAAAAACCTTGATGACCCTAAGATCATGGATCAAATACTCAACAAAAAACCTGTAACAAGTATTATGCAAGAGATCAATAAGATCAATGCAGTGGTCGCTCCTGCTCTATCTCCATCCATTTCTACGGCCCCCAAAACCCTCTGAGTCTGATTAGAAGTTATCAGTGCCAACGGCAAAAGAGGAAAAATCATAGCAGAAATAAATGGACAATTCCAAGTAAGGTATGAAGGCGGAGGAACAATTCTCACAAAGGCTGAAACCCTTACTCCTCTAGATCATACTACATTATGAATTGGGTCGGATGTCATCAGTACGAACGGTAAAAGGGGTAGGATAATAGCAGAGATCAATGGACAATTTCAAGTAAAATATGAAAATGGAGGTACAATCCTCACAAAAGCTGAGACACTTACAAATATCACTGGCTTTACTGACAATCAAAGAACTCTTACCACTACTGTAATAAATGAGATCGGTGATCTCAATCGTATTACCTATGGTGATGGAGCTGCAAAAGCACAAAGAATTGCAAGCATCAAAAAACTTGAATCCTTTACGAAAGAAATCTCATCACTCGATGATGCTGCTATCAAGGGGATTAGATCTCTTGCTGATATGGGAATGAAACCAAGATATGTAGCAAGCATGATTGAAACAGGTGTAGATATAAAATGATTTATAAAAACACTCGAAGCACAAAAAGGTCTTAACTCGCTTGATGACGTAGTGAGACAATCTCTCAAAATAAATGGCGGAGAAGCATTTTTGAAACAATTTGATAACGTAAATTTTAGCAAGTTTGCTCATATATTTGATGAAACCGTAGAAGTATGAAAGATAGCTAAAATCGGTTCTCATCTCGACGAATTTGTCAAAGTACTGAAAGCAATCACATAATTTATCTGACCACCTCACTTCATGCCACTCAAACACACCGAAGATATAAAGATTCAGAAAGCCAAAGAAGATTTGGCAGAACAGTATGTTGCTGAATTTAAGGATGAACTCACTGGTCTCAAGAAGATGGGTATTTCTTTGGTGGAGAAAAAAATGAAAGAGCTTCTCCTTCAAGACACAGAACTTACTGATAATAAAAAAGATTATAACCTGACTCGATGGCAAGAAACGCTTGCTTCGTTATCGCCTACACTCACTGATAAAGTCATCAATTTCCTCAAAGAAAAACAAAAACTCCTTCTCAAAGTCCAAACACAACAACAACTAGAAGCGCTTAAGCAGTGAATCGATCCAACAACAATCCCTGAAGAACAAGAAAGTGAATCAAATAATGCGCCACAAACCCCAGAAAATAATAATAATCCAGAAGATAATATCTCTCCTGAGGAGTCTCCTGACAATGTCCATATCGTCAATGCAGAAAATCCCATGATATGAGTAGGAGTATTGGGTTCAGGCATGGTCGGATGGGCAGGACAAGAAAGACGAGCTCATAATAAACTCTGATCTCGTGCTGAAAAACTTACAAACGCCATTAGTCAGAAAGAGCTCAAAACGTCGCTTCAAGAAATTCAGAAAACCCTCGAAGCGCAAACACACAATCCCAAACTACTAAAATTCCAAAAGGATAATATCAAGAAAACACTCAAAGTATTCCAAGAAGCTGAAAAAAATAGTAACGCTGTTGCTGATCTCAAGCTCCGAAAACAACTCGCCAAGACGAACAAAGTGTCTGGTGCACTTTTTGAAAAAATGAGCGCAAAAGAAATACAAGCTCTCAGCAAAAGTCTTGCCACTGTCGTCGATGATACTGCCTTTTTAGAGCAGATAGCGAAAACTTCTGATCCGACAGCCATCAAGTCCCTCCTCCAATCCAAAGGAATCACTACTATGACCGATACGATGGTCGAGTCGCTTGCGCGCATTGATAACGTGGATGATGTCGCATCACTGACGCGTGTCTTGAGTAAATGATCAGAAATCAGTTCTCTTGCAAAAGCTGCTAAATTTCTTCCACTCATTGATGTAGCTGCATTATGATATGATCTCTACAATTGGAATCATGATAACAACCAGGCTGATGCAATGAGAAATGCAGTAAGAAAAGACATAGCCCACAATCGTGCTAACGCCCATCTTGCTGCATGAGTAGCAAATGCTCTCTTAGGTGCTAGTGCCCTCTTGGCTTCCGGACCTCCATGATGGGTTGCTGTGGCAGGGGTTGCAGTCATAGAGTGATGAAGAGTAGCTGCAGATAAGCTCTACTACGATGTGCAAGACTTTTATGGTCAAGATGAGGTAGATTTTGCTACACAGGAAGAGATACAAGTAGATCAAGCAATCCTTGACGCAGTGGCTGGAGGCGGACGAGACAACCTCTCTCTCAATGAGGGTGTCTGTGAGTTTTTTGGAGGTATCGATAAGAGCAAAAAGATGAATACCATACAGGATGCACTCTGGGCAAAGATATTTTTGGATGAAAAAGATGACTTCCCACTCGTCTATGAATATATGCAGATCCAGGCTTATAAAGCTAATCTAGAAAGCTATACTCCCGAACAACAGCAAAGCATCCATCAGCAAGCAAAAGCTTTTGAGTCTAAACAGACAGATTATGAAGCACAAAGAAAAAATCTCGATACTATTGTAGCTACGAGAATGGAATATATTACACCATTTCTCCCTGGTGGTAATCGCTTTGCCGAATTTACTCAGAATATCAAAAATAGTAAGGGTCTTGCTGCCATCAATACTATCGTAGCTCAGAGCAAGACATATCTCGAAATGAAGGCAGATCCCAACACACAAGCACAAACAGTAGAAGCATATCTTACAGAAAAAGAAACAGCGCTACAGCAAGAAAATCCTCATATATTCGGAGAGTTGAAAAAGATAGCAGACAATAACCCTCAGCAATATGATGAAATTATCCATCATACTCGTGCATTTAGCATGATAGATGAGGGTACCTATCGTGCAGAAAATACCACACTCTTCACTACGGCGGACTATCTCATCCGTTGGGATGACTGGTATCAGGCAAACCATCCCCATAATCGTACAACACTTACCATAGAAAACGACTACAGTGGTATTGAAAAAACACTTACAGACTTATCACAATGAAAATCACTGCAATTTACTGTGACACCCTTCACACAAGAAGAATTATCCTTCTGACTTGATAGTATAAGCAATAACAGTCAGGAGCAATATGCTGATGGTCTGTGACACAATGTATTGTATCGCTTCCTCCGTGAATTCTGTCATTATACTGGCCACAATGACATGATAGAAATGCAACAGTTTGCTGAGGATGATGGTGGTGAAGCAAGAAATGATGCTCGTGGCATCTATTATGATCCAGCGGAAAAACAATGGTTCATCAATGACGATAATGCAAGAGATTGGCCCGTTAATCTCCATGATATGGAAACTATGACGCCTGAAGAGCGATGAAAAAAATACTTCTTCGGTAATCCAGGCACAGGTAAAAAAGCTATCATAGATGGTGACACAGAAACAATAGATGCAGAAAAAACTGATGAATTTATCAACACCTTCATACGTATTATAGGAGAGGAAAAAGCACAAAGAACGCCAGAACACCAGAAAAAGGTGTCTGATGAAATCGTTTCTTATATCAAAAATAATGCTCAGACCAACTGATACATCCTCCTCCCTCATCATCTCATAGCTGCTGGTGTTCGTGCAGGCTTGGGTGAGATGCAATATTGGTTTTTCTCTCTCGACGCACAGTGAAAAATACTAGCTGTCACTGATGCTGCGCATATTTCATCACCACTACGTTTAGAAAACGTTGCCAAACAATACAACAGCACAAACTGAAATATACAATCTTTGCATAACTCCCAAGAAAAACAACAAGCAATCAGTCAGATAGATACTATGATACAAGAAATCAGCAAAACCATGGGAGAGTTGCAGCTTTCTGAAAGAGGCAAAATCTCCTATAATCCGGAAACGTGAGAATTATCATCATGGTGAACCACTATCACCTGTCTCTATGATACCAAGAAAAAAACACGAAATCTTGGTGATGCATTTCCTATTGTGTACAAAAATATGAAAGATGCACTGTGGATAGCAAACCTTACCAATCGTATCAGGGCGTACAAAAAAGAACATGGAGATGCGGTATTTCAGCGATGATATATGGGTGTCAAAGATGGTCTGTATAACACTGCTACCACACCCGATACACAAATCCTTGATCCTGATACGATAGATTCACATTATGCTGCTAGCTTCTCCAAAAAATGGAGAGAAACTATGATAGACTACTATAATAATTTGCCTGCAAAAGTTGACAAAGCAATATCTGAAAATGTATAATATATTATAATTCTTACTTCTTTCCTTATTTATCATGCCTCTCACACTTGAAAACAAAAAAGATATTGCCTGACAGTTTGCTGAAGGTATTGCTGCTAAACAGGGTCTTCCTCTGCCTCAAGAAGCAAAAGACTTTTTCGTTGGTAATGTAATAAGCGAATGAGATAATGCTTTTGAAAAGGCATTTGATGCTATAGGAGATAAGCTGAAATCCAAATTATTGACAGAAAGCGCTGCTAAACTTATTCCTGGCTTACACGAATTATCAAACCTAGAAGAACAAGTGAGAGAATCACTCGCAAAAGATGATCTTGCATGATTAAAACAACTAGCTCAAGAAAACAATATTGTTGTCAATCTTCCTACCACTCAATATGAGTGAGAAGATCAACCCGCTCTCGCGGAAGTTAAAGAAGAAATTACTGATCAACAGCAACCAACAAAAACACCCGAAATCAATGAAACACTATGTGATACCAAACCACTAGAAGAAGCTAAAAAACACCTTGGTACCAAAGAATGAACTGGAGCAGCAGATATATTTCTTACACCATTTATGGGTAAATGAGCTAGTGCAAAAAAGACCCCTTGGTGTGCTGGATTTGTATCATACTGTCTCAAAAATACATGACATGAGGTTTCTAAAAATCCTGTTTCAGCAAAAAGTTATGCGAACGAACTTGGAAAATGACATATCGCTTTTTGGGATAAGGAAGCTAGGAAAATGATAGCTGGAAACTATAGCGACAAAGTTGCTTACCAACCATTGCCAACTTCATTTGAGCGGAATACACCTGAAAGGATAGATCAAGGACTCTTTGATGGATTACCCGCACAGTCTCCTGATGAACTACCTGATGGCGCAATTATCATCATGGATCGCTGATCATCACAGCGCAATATGGCTTAATTTATAGCAACCTCCACTACATACATCGCCTCTTCATGTGATGTGTAGACAGGACAGGGATCGGCGAGGCAGGGCTGCATCGTGGTCTGATCGGCCACGTTTTTTTCAGAGTCGAGAAAATACATGTGGAGTGGGATGAGAGTGTTTTTCATCCAAAAAGAACGATACTCAGACTCCTCTCGGACGAACAGCATACCATATCACGCTGGGAGATAAGTGCGATACATGAGACCTTTGGCTTTTTCGAGTGGCGTGGTGGCTACTTCGAGGATGGCACAGTGTTCGACACCAGCATCATATCGACAGTCATAGGTCAGTGGAAGCGGACGATAGGGAGTTATCATCGCCTGGAGTCATCGAGCGAGAGCTGTGGCTATGATAGATCATGTCATCTGAACACTCCCCCAAAGAGATAAAACAAGTACCTTGCACTACTCTACCAATTTACTATATTCAATACAAGAATACTTCATTATTTGTCATCTCTGCATCATGCTCAAAACCATTAGACGAATTATCACTATACTTTTGCTCGGTTTCATCGCGACGCTGCTTTGGAAGATCGTCCAGCAAAACAAAACACAGCTTGTCATCGATGATCGTGCACCACTCATCGTCCAGCAGCTTCGTGCTGTCCAGAGACTAGAGACTACGGAGATGAAAGTGACCAAAATTCTCAAAGGAGAACAAGAATTATCAGACTATCTTCCAGGATTTGATCGGGACAACATCGTGTCTGATTTTCTTTTTGGTGAATCAGTATCGATGGAAATTTATGGAACCGTCACAGCGGGGTTTGATCTCAGCCAACTCACCACAGGAGCAATCATCAGTGTCGGGACAGGACTCGTGGATATCCAGTTACCGAGTGCGGAGATACTCCATGTCTCCCTCGATCCTGAGACACAGGTCTTCGATAGAGACCTCGGCGTACTCAACAAGGGCGATGCAACCACAGAGACCAAACTCAGAAACCAAGCACTCGATATAGTCCGTGAAGCTGCTATCCAGCAGTGAATACTTGATGAAGCTGCGATTAATGCGAAAAGTGCTTTGCAATCCTTGCTCGGCACCAGTGCCACTGTCCGTGATATTACCATCGTTCCCGCTACTGACCAGACCAATTCGTCACAAGAATAGATCATGAATCGTTACCTGTAGCAAAGATAGTTATCTTTTAGTATCTTCTTCTCATTCTATGAAAACATCACTTGTTATCAGTATTGCGGCACTCTTGGTCAGTGTACCTGCGTTTGCTCAGACCATCAATGATGAACTTAGCGATCAGATACAAACAGAAACTCTCTCTCTTGATCTCCAGTTTGAAGAGGTCGCGAGCTGTACTGCGCTGGATAGTCGTATCAAAGAGTGGATCGAAGATCATAAAGATATGCGAAATAAACGTAATTACTATATTATGGAAGATGCTGCATCATATGGTTTTGGTGTCAATCCAGCGCGTATGGATGTAGTATGAATAGCTGGTTCTGCATCGGACACCTCTGCTGTTGCAAATGAATCTAGCATCCAATCCTCTACCAATGATTACTCTACTACCAATATCCAAAAGGTAGGAGTCGATGAGCCCGATCTGTACAAAACCGACGGTGACATCCTCTACTACTACAATAATACAGACCACATGGTCTACCTCATCCAATCTCCACTCGACCGTGCGAACCAGACGATCACCCTGTCTGATATGCAAATTCTTGCGCAGATCAAAATACCTGACACACTACAGTCTAGTAATCTCTATGTCTACGATGATGAACTTATTATCATCGGTAGTAGACGAAAAGAAAATCCTCGCAGACGAGGATGGTTTGATGGATCATCGACGACATTTGTCGCGCGCTACGATGTCAGTAGTAGTACCAGTTCTACACTGATCAACTATACTGAATACGATGGCTATCTCCTGGATAGCAGACTCTCCCTCACCGATGGCACACTGATCGTCATGACGACGGTGTCTCCTTCATGGTATAGTATCTGGGAAGATGATGTCATCGCTGATGATGAAATGGTCCTCCCGAGGACTGTAAGTATCACACCTACTGCTACAAGTTGGGAAAGTAATGTGACGAGCATAGATTGTGCGCAGACATTTTTACTCTTGCCAAGTGATGATACACTCGAACAGATCGGTGACTGGCCATCGTTTACCACTGTCCATACAGTAGATTTGGCAACCGATACAACATCAGACTATGCGACGTTTGGTTCTGCGGGTCAGGTCCATGTCTCCCAAGACCATATCTACCTCGCACAAAACATCTGGCTCCCACAGGGTCAGTACAGCTGTCCAGCTGATGCTCGCTGCGCGATGCCTCTCATTTGGGGCGGTAACAATAGTACACTGATTCACGGTTTCAAGAGAGATGGTATCCAGGTTTCTTATCAATGATCCAATCTCGTCGAAGGATTAGGGCTCGGTGATCAGTATAGTATGGACGAACAAGATGGATACTTTAGGATCTTGACATCCGTCTGGTGGCCTGAACAAAATACCCATCTCTGGGTACTGGATAAAGACCTCAATCTCGTAGGCAAGCTCACCGATATCCAAAAGGGTGAAAGTTTCCAGTGATCACGCTTTATCGATGATAAGCTCTATCTCATCACCTTCGAACAAGTGGATCCTATGTTTGTGATTGATCTCGCTGATGAAGAACATCCAGAAATTATCGGTGAACTCAAGATGCCTGGTTGGAGTAACTATCTCCATCCTATCGAAAGTGGTAATGATGGTAATATCCAATATCTCATCGGTGTCGGCTATGATGCAGGTGAGAATGAGTGGGGTGGTACCCAAGCACAAGGGGTGAAAGTAGACCTCTATGCAGTCAATTATATCCAAAAAGAAACGACAGACTCCCTTTGTGGATCGCTTGATAGATCAAGTGAGGAATACGCGACTTGTCTCGAAAACGTCGATACCAATCGCATACGTGTCGATCGTCTGGATAGTTTGATTTTTGGAGAAGATCAGAGCTATACTCCTGTCGCAGAAAATCCTAGACTCTTCGTCTATCGCGAAGATACCGGCGAACTAACACTCCCACTGCTTGAGAAAGCCAAGAGTAAAGAAATCAAACGCTGTACCGTGACATATGAAAACGGTGTCGCTACCGAAACTGGTGACTGCTGGGCGGAGACACAATATGCAGACACTTTCGCTGGATATAAGGTCATCAGTATCGACCCTGCTCAGTGAGATGATGCTATGAGTGTAGAGTTTGAGCGTAACTTTTTGGATCAGATCGTTGCAGCACTCGAAGCAAACAGTGGCAATGGCGACTACTACTACGAAAAACAATACGGACTCGGTTCATGGACCTTCGAACAGATGGGTCCGAGAGTAGCTTTTGCAGGAGATGCACAGCTGTTTTTGACGAATTTCTTCGTCAATGCAACCATTGGTAATCAAGAATATACACTTCCACTTGCAGGGACAGAACTCAATGAGTAATATCGCATAACATTTATATCGTTCTATTCTATCAGAGATAATGAAAAAAGTACTAGCAATCATCACCGCCCTTATGCTCGGTGTCGGTATGTTCTCTCCTGCGCTCGCAGCGACCAAAGAACAACAACTCCAAGAAATCCTTCAGCTCCTCGACTCTGAACTCGCTAATTGGGAATCTACCCAAACCAATAATAGCGAAGAGCTCGCAGACGCAGTCACGACTATCTACAATCTGGGTATCACAAAATACAGTACTCCTAGTACTTACATGGCTACCAATGCCATCAGAAGAGATGAAGCTGCGACTATGTTTTATAGATTAGCAAACAAACTTGACCTACTTGGTAGCACATCGAGCAATAGTTGTACGTTTTCTGATATCAGTCAGGCACACAGCGATCTCGTAGATATCGTGGTCAATAGTTGTAAATATGGACTCTTCAAGGGCGATAATGGTAAATTCTTACCTACATCATCTATTACGAATGCGCAGGCACTCACCGTCCTGACTCGTATGCTCGATGGTACCAAATCAGAGAATACTGGTGGACACTGGGCACTCAACTACTACAACTACATGAAAGGTGAATGATATACCACCAGTCTCGCTGCTAACTCGAGCAGCAACTTGGATAGAACGATCACCAGAGGAGATATCGCTATCATGTTAGCGAGGATTTATGAGGAGAATAAGTAAACAATATCAAATTATATATGAAATCTCTGGTGTGGTGTTGGGGATTTTACTTATCGATGATACTGCTCCACATATGTCTCAAAATGCTTTATGCTATCATCATACGCATTGAAAAGGAAAGGTTGCACATCACGTATCAGATATCCTTTATCTTGTGACTGGATGATATCTATCAGATATGCAATAGTAGACTGACGATCGTGCCATCATAATAACTGATCTAATATTTCATGATTTGGATGAATGCCCTTATCCATCAAAAATTTCAGATCGAAATAATCTCTTCCTTTTGCTCTTCTGCGCTGTCCGATAGTATATATTTTCATTGCCATAATGACTTCCAATGGCGCAACCTGTATTAATGCATTGGTACCAAAGGTGGTAAGAGGAATAATCATAGGCTCATATTGCAACTGTTGATCATGTGTATCTACTTTAATGACAAGTTTTTCTTGCACTTCTTCTCTCGTAGTTGGAGCAAGTCCATAATTTGTTAGAATATTTGATAGTTTGATAGTAGCATGATACGCTTGCTTATGTGTATATTTTACCTCTGTTTGCAATCACAAGAGTGCTAGCTGATCACAGAGATGTGCTATGATCACTTGAAACCTCTCATAACTAATACCTGTGTTATCAAAATCAAGATCTTCAGAAAATCTTGGCAATCCATGCACTATCCTCAGCGATGTCCCACCGATAAAGATCAGCTCCCCTGCATCCGGTCATCTAAACAGATACTGCAATATCACACACTGCAAATATTCCCTCAAAATATCCCTCCTATGTATTTGAATAGGCTCAGGATAGACAGACAAGAGGCTGTCTCGACTATACAACATCCTCATAGATATATGCTATAAAACGATTTACTCTTTCTCTTAATTTTTGGTTGGAATAACGCTGACCGTAATACTCTAACTTCTCTCTATCGATCACCATACGTACCTCATCACTATCTATCCTCCACTCATCAAAAGCATCAGCATCATCCATCTCATGATGATAATAGAGATAATCGATGATTGCCTTTTCTGGTTCTGCCATCAGTATCGTGCGATCATCATAATGCAATAATTCATATCACCGGAGATACTGACTCGTGATGCTATGATAGTAGAAAATACTCACATCACTCACAAACGACTGCGTCTTACGTGTCGTGATACTCGTCACTGATGGAACTATCTCTGGGATGAAGTTGTAGTAGCGTAGGGCAGTCTCCAAACTCACATATGATGGATGATAGATATGATTGGCTATCTCTCGAAGATCTTCTTCTTGCACAAGACGATCGCGGATGGCATACCATCATCTTCTGATCTGCACTATCTTGGCAGTCTGCTGTCGATAGTAGAGATGTTGCGATGTTAGCGATGGGAAAAACTTCCTCACCTGTTGCGATGAAAAATACGTCTGTGTAGGGAAAATTTCTAACAACTCTTGTCGCTTCATTTCTCTAATATATAAAATATAATGAAAAATTTATATATAATAGAAATATAATGAAAAAATGGGAGAGTGCAAGGAAATAATACTGAATTGAAGCATGGCGATGATATGAGTTAATCCTTCTAATGAAGGTTATTATTTCTCTTCTACAATTAATAAAATCTTTTTCTTTACATGATCTACTTTATTTTTTAGTATTTTTCGTGGTGTTTGAGGCGGAAATAATATTTCTTTTTCTTTTGCTGAATGGTCACTTGTACTATACTTTTGGACATCTACTCATGAATGCGAATTTGTAATAACTATTTGAACTGAGTACTGATCATTAATATTTTGACTTACTTCATTATAGTCTATATCTAAATCTAAAATTATCTCATGTTGTTTATCTGATTTATTCGTGTGTCAGTCCGTTTGTGGCAAGTTATTTTTAAAATAACTTCACAGACTTTCCCTAACATCCCTAGTTGTTGAAAAATATCCATCATCCTTATAGGTATCACCCCTTTTCAGATTTACTATATATTGAATTAAATTTTCATCTTCTGTATTAAATCACCTATATAAAAGTTTTTTTTGGTTATATTTTTCAAATCTATTTTCCTTAAATCATTTCCTTAAAAAATATTCTCATAACACTGAAACCTTAGGATCATTCACATCTGGATTTTCAATCAATTTAGTTATCTTTCATCTCGATATATGATTATATCACTTATAATGATCTTGAGAATACAAGTTCAATGCCCACTGATAATAGTCTTTGTCTGAAAAAAAAGTTGTTTGAGGACCAGAGAAAGATTCTAATCTAACACCCCCTGAGAGTATTTTTTTAAATATATACTTTTTTTGATGATCATTTAATGAATTTATATATTGAATATACTCCCGACTTATTTTGTTTCTATTTGGTACAAGCGCATTAACCTTCTCCCGGATATGATGGTTTTCTGAATTTTTATAATCAGTAAATGTTTCAAAAAATTCTTCAAAAAATGTGGCATTTGTACCATTAATGAATAGCTCGTCTGAATTATTTCTCGTTCAAAATATCGATTTTAAATCGTTGTATGATCATGCATCGTAATAATAATAAGAAAGTTGCAATCAATATATTTCCTGCACAGGGATTCATATTTCTTTACTCAATTGCGCTATTTCTTTTTGATAAGCAAGAAATTCTTCTTGATCCATTTTTCACTGTGCGTGTTTACCTATACTATCATTTGTCAGTAAAAATTTCGCAATCTTTTCTTCTTTTCAAGTAATACCTATGGCATTTAACAAATCACTTACTATTATCTTTGCGATATTATGTTGTTTATCTTTTGATAGTCACATTTTGATTGCAATCGCCTTAGGTATATCATGTATGAGTAATATCTTTCATATTAAATCAATATATGACCTAGGTAACCTGTTGAATGATTTTCCAAACTCCTTCATAACTAGTTCAGTATGACCTCTTAATATTTCATGTCATGGATCGTCTACACCTGTTGGGAGATCAAAAATATCTTTGAACTTAAAAAAGTCATAATTTTCTTTATTAAATATTGCATCCTTTATTTCTAGAAATCACATTCATTTATATTTCTCTAACTGATTTTTGAAATAATTATATTCAAAATCATCGTTAATTTTAGTTTTATAATGCATATTTTTTATCATACTAGGAATATCCCACTTCCCACAAAATCCACCTTCCAACAAAAATCTTCTGACTCCCTCGTCGGGTATGGTGGTTGTAAGCAGCTTAACTTTCGCTTTGAGTTCAGCTGGAATGAGTTTGCCGAGCTCTCCTGGGAGGAGATGGGTGCCGATGATGGTCTGGATCTGTGCATCAGTGAGATCTAGTTTTTGACCAGTCATGGTCTCGTATTGGGTCTTGATGCGGTCTCTGATCTGTTGGAGATCTGTGGTACTATCCATCCATCTACTGTTTTCTCTCGCCTGCTTACTATCAAATCAGAAGCGAGAGGATTTTCAGAAGTAGTCATTAAACTTCGCTGTCTCCGGAGAGAATGATCAGTCATTATTGATGGACTTAATATCAGTATCGTGAAATACAACTATCTCGTTTCTCTGTCATTTTGTAGCAATCACTCCATCAAATCAATTACCTTTTAAGAATTCATCATAATAAGAGTCGTTCTTTATTCTTATTAATAGCGATAAACATTTTTCTAGACTATAGTCTCATCATTCTTTAATATTTTTTGCAATGATATAATCCTGACTTCATGTATCGCCCTGTTGAATAATTTTACTTACTATATATTCATTGATTTCAGTAGAATATAGATTGAATCCATTTACTTGATCGAAGCCTTTATATGGATTCCTCACATTAAGAAACATAGCATACTGAACACTAGCATCTTCTGTTAAATGGAATTGTAATATAATATTATGTGTATCTGGTGTAAAGTAAAATCATTTACCAAAAGCATTATTTTTTGATTTTTTAATATCAAAATAATTAAATTGCTTGGAGGAGAGGTGATACACCATCAACGGCTCCCCATTTTCATCAACTACCTTACTTACCTGTGTCTTATCAGCACTAGTTCGATCACCAAATCGATTTGTAAACTCTGGTGTCCTGACCTGTAGCCATGTCTTGAGAGCTTGTTGTTCGCTAAATCAGTCAGCTTTCATCTTTGCAAAGAGTTGACTTGGTTTTTTCTCACCATTGACTTCTACCAATATACTTTGAATAGATCCATCTGGTTTGAGAGTAATATTTCCTCAGAATAGTTCATCTTGTAGAATAGCTTCTAAAGCTTGAGGGTTTATAATTCCTTTCAATAATTCTGGATGAGATTCGATAATGACTTGTGCCTGTTTACTCATTTTTTCATGTGTAATCTTCTCGTTTGGTGATTGTTTGGTTTCTAGCCCACTCTTATTATGTCTCATATGTTCTAGCATCTGAAGATCCTCCTCATATGATTTTACTAGGGCTTGGAGAGTTTTTTTTTCTTCTGTTCCTATTCATGGTTTTTGGAGTGTTTCTTGTGCTAGTTTCTTCGATTGCTCTCCTGACTGTTTGAGCTTCTGATAGTCAACTGTCTTGAGTCAAGTGATCAGTTTGGGTCATCCTTGGAGCACAGCCGGTAATGCCAGACCCATACCGATTTGCTGGATAAGCTGATCGGTCGATACTTCTTGTCCCATGATATATTGCTGTCTCCACTGTTCTGCATAACCAGAGATGACTCCGCTTGTCAGCATCTCTGCTCCAGTGATCGCCTTGTTTCATACCTTGGTACCCACAGTTACGAAAAGTTGTCCTAGCTTGGGAAATTTAGACACTATGGGCCCTAATCATGGAATCAATGCAAATGGTCATCCAGTTGCAACATCCACTGCTAGTGTAGAGAACATATCTTTGATAAATAATGCATCAGACTCCGCTTGACGTTGATTGATAACATAATCGGCTAGATATCATGCTAGTGATCAAGCACCTGCTGCGAGGATACCACTTGCTGCTACTGATGAGACTGCAGACCGCGAGAGGGTCACTGCTCCAGCTGTACCTGTTCATCCAGTCACAATACTAACTACTATAGTAGCTGCTATAGCTACCGCTATTACTCATACCATTTTGCTATATTCTACCGTCTTGTCCCAGTTCTCGTCCGAGAGATTGAACTTTCCTATTCCCATCATATCTCTATACATATCATAGATTTCTTTTTGTATGCCATTTAGCTTGAAATCATCACTATACTTTCCTCCTTGATCAGCAAAATCTGTGAAGCTCTTCATGAGTGATTGTGTTGATTTTTGTGTGATAGCCATCGTCCTCTCTGCGATGAGTTGTGCTTGTGCCTGCGGAGATTTATTTTTCATCTCTGGATCGGTGGCTGGATCACCAAATCTGATCACATACTCTGTAAGTGTATTTACGTATTGTTTCTGCTCAAACGTCCGCTTATTATTTCGTGAAAATGTGGTATTTTTTCATAGCAATGCTTGCAATTGGGGATTGGTGCCAAATATCTTTTGTATCTTTGCCCTATTCGTATTGAATTTTTTCTCACATTGGTCATCCCGGGCTTTGTTGACTGCTCCTTTATCAATCACAGATGGCATCAAATCATTCATAATTTGCTTGGCAAGAGGGATATCTTTGAGATCGGTGTCGATGTCGCCATTTCTGTCTGTGACAAGTTTTGCTAGGTTGAGGAGTTGTTTTTGGTATGTTTCTTTGTTCTGCGGGTCTTGTGTGATTTTTTCAGAAAATGACTGATATAACTTCTGACCAAAATAACCAGTAAACTGCTTGAGAATAGCCATCGCCGAATCAGGATGTCCCTCTGCGTCATACTGTTTATGAAGATGTTGAAATACATTATATGCTATCATAGGATTAGTCTTCAATAGCCTATCTACTTGAGTTTGTGCATGTATAAGGATCTTTTCTCCAATTCATGGTACTAGTGCCTTGTCATGAGTATAGAGCATCAAGTATTCTTCTAGCTGCTTGGTGGTAGTTCCTGGTTTTTTTGTTGCATCGAAGGCGCTTTTTTCATACTGCTGTAGTGCTTGCAGTTCTTGTGGAGTTAATGTGATATCATTCTGTAACTTCTCCTGCAATGCAGCTTTGTTTATTATTTTCTCTGCATCCTGATTGGTTATCTCTTTTTGAATATGTGTTTTCATCCATTGGTCATTGAGCCGCTTCACTACCTTTTTGACATTATCATCATCCGACATAATCGTAGTCACACCTAGTGCTTCTTTTGTCTTCTTATCAAAGCATCATAACTCCTTCTTGATGTATACAGTATACACTCACATCTCATCGCCTTCCCTCTGCTGCTCTTGCCTCCCTTTGAAATAAATTTCTTGATCAGCAAAACTATTATCATTCTTAAATGGCTCCGCATCATTAGCAGGATATTTTTTATTATGATCTTCTGCTTTTTTGAGAGTGTTTTGAAGATATGTTTGCACTTTTTCTTTGTTGGATCATCGATTGATGTCTAGCCCATCAATAAATGCATTTTTCTGTGTTTCAATCACTTGCGTCGTATAGAGTTCTTTCCAACGAGTATTAAGGTATGCTAAGAATGCATCTTCATTTTTGTCCATAATGTTATAAAGCTCACTGTCGGATCATCCAAGATCTGATGGAGAAAAAAGCGGACTAATCTTGTACTTAGATCCATCTGAATTATAACCCTTAAATTCAAAATGACCACTCCGTATATAAATCTTTGAAAATGGACTATCTCCAGCTGATGAAATTTTTTTATCTTTACATATTTGTAGTATACTTATAAGTTTCTTGTTTATAATCATGTCACACTCCTTTGCAAACTCTGCGCTTTTGAAATCATACTCCAATCATTCAATATTGCCATCTTTTGCCATATTTTTGGATACTTCTATAGATTGTATTGTAGGTGCGATTTTTTCTTTATACTCTTTCATATCTTTTGTGTCTTGTGTTTTTTCATATTTCTCTTTGTTGGGGGTGATGCTCATAATAGTGTCATATCTCCAGTAATATGATTTTCCTCCATGTTGAAATGGGTTTTCCCTCTGTGTAATAGCTGTCGCTCGTGCGTTCATAAGTGATTTATCAAGTGTGGGGAACTTTTTTTGTAATACGCTCAGGGTGGCATTTCTGTCATATTTCTCACCATATTGATACCCCATGAGTGCTGTATATGTCTTATGTCATAACTGTCCGTCTATGTCGATTTTCTTGGTAGGATTTTGGAGGTTGTAGATAAATTGAAAAACAGCAATATCTTCATTATTCAGTGATTGGGAATTATACTTATCTCGCAGATTTCATGGAGCAGATTTAAACTTTGCTAATTTATCTAAGAAGTTTTCTCATTCGATACCCTTTAGTGATTCAAGGCATGCAATTCTTGATAACTTCTTCGTTTCTGGTGATCGATTTTTTATAACATTATTCAGTGATTGTATTTCTTTGTTAGTCAAAATATCATCAGTCAGATTCATCCCTGCACCTGTCTTACCTTCAAAATAATTCCTATTGGATTGAACAATAGGATCTGACATCGCTTTATATAATGGTATCTAATAAAATATCTACATCTTCCTGTTCTTGTTCCTCACGAAGAGTAATTTTTTGTAATTTATCTCTGAGCTGTATTTTCTGATTTTCTTGTAATATATCTTTTTGATGTTCTGCCGCTGCCAATATAGCATACATAAGCTGCAATATAGCACTACAGAGCAAAGAAGATGGCTCCTCAACACTTGATCGTAGAGAAACCATATCTTGTAAAACCTCATCGTTGCTATCTATAAAAGTATTTACTATAACCTGTATAGTTTCTCTTTGTCGCTCTATAGATTGTTGCTGGAAAATCTCAATCCTCTGCTGATAATCCATACATAGATTATAGGGAGTAAATCATATGTTTTGATTCTATCCTCCCCCCCCATACCTTTCACAAATACTACCATAAATCATTGGACACTCAACTTGACAAATTTAGAAAAAATCCATATCTTGTGATATGAATCTTCTTTCCTATGATTATGATCTCTTAGATACTACTCACTGGAACTATATCTATAGATATTCCACCTCGGTGTGGTGGTGATTTCTTCGGAATCAGTAGTCGTATACCTGGATGAGTCATAGGTAGTATAGCGAGTATTGGACTGTGTAGGAGATTGTGCGCCTGCTATGACATTTCGATAGGTCTGCTGGTAGCCAGCTGAGTATGATGGATGTGTATATGACCCGTATGATGATGTATTGTTATAATAGTTGTTCTGTGTCGAATACGTAGATGATATAGCACTGGTGCAGGTAGTGATTTCGTGCGTATAGCGACCGAAATATCGCCGCATTCTTCTGTCTAAATATCTGCTGGTACTATCAACATCGTTGTCGCCAGGGATATATCGACGAGATCGATCGCCATCAGATCGTCTGATTCTGTATTTTTGGATAGTGGTAACAGCTGATGGGATGCGAAGACCCAAATCAGCAAAATAGCTATCACTACGAGCACTATGGCGCTGAGTGGTGCAGCGTTCGGGTGCTGGAAGATTTTCTAAGATACTTACAACAGGATAAGTGCCCGTATTCCAATACGGACCATAGTTACCATAGTAATAATTATTGTCGATATCCACATCATCAGCATAAATATTGTAGGTGTCGCTATGTGTGATACTATTATCTACTCGATAATTATTGGTATCATATCTAACATCGTAATCATAATTATTGACCTCATAGTCGTAGTCTAGGTTGCCATGGTAGTATGGCACATACGAACCATATGGTTGTGTGTAACCATTGCTAGCAGAATATGTCGTATATCACGCCAAAACAGAAGCAGACACACTTACAAGTCCTGCTACGATCAGCGTAAGAGTGAGTTTTTTCATCAGTCATTGCGATAAGCTATAAAATCTACCGTAATACTAGCAAAGCATCACTATCATTGCAAGTGATTTATTGACATACTATATTTATGTGATATAGAGAAGTTAGCAACAATGTGATTGATAATCTATTGCATCATCTTCGGCAGATATGCTCTAATCAAGATACATATTATCATTGAGATATTTCTACAATATCAATATCCATACACCACATGCTACTATTATATCAATCAACAATTTTAATCCCATAATCCAATAGAGCGATGGCTTGTGTGTAGACCAGGTAATTTGTGATACTTGCACCATCAGTGCAGCCAATGAAAAAGCTATAATTGTATGCATACTCAGCGCACCGTCACCATTCGTTAGCGCTGAAGCAAAGACAACATACGCGAATGATAAGAAGAACACAAACTTAGCAACAAACTCTATTGCTAGTAGTCTGATCATTTCGTTTTTGGAAGGACTATAGTCCTTTTTCATACCTACTGCATCACCATATTGCTTACCAAATAGTGGCCCATACCACAGGGCGCCTAGACCATGCGAAACCACTGTCACAATCAGCGCCCACACAAACACAGAAGAAATCATACCCATTATCAAAAGATATAAAAAAACCTCTCATCAGCATAGAGAGGCTCTTATGATTTGCAAGTATAACTACTGCTTGAGTGTGCTGATTTTCCAAATGAAATAGATCTCTGCAAGCACAATAAATCCTACATACCGCGCCCAATGAAGTGACGTAAGTACAGGAAATCGCTTCGCAAGCAATAATCCCAAAACGAGTAAATCAATCTTTACAAGAGTCCATTCAGCTAATGAAAGGCTTCTAGCAATTTTTTGAGCAAGGCGTACGGCGTTAATCATGAGAAGATGTTCAAAAGAAGATAAATACGCTCTGTGTATAGTCTGATACACATATATTGCAAGACTATTTCTAGTGTTTGGATCATGACAACATATCATGAAATGTCTGAATAAAATGATCACGCTGACTGTCTAATGCATCAAGTTCTGCCTGAGTTGCACCATGATTACGAGCATATTGTTCAAGTTCCGAAACCTTCTGCTCAAACATCTGATATGCACTACGATTTGCCTTGAAAAAGAAATCTGCAATATCACCGATCACTGGCATAGCTCCTACTGCTCGATCAGCCGTCTGATAACCGATAATATGAAGTGACTCTTTTCGACCGAATCAGAGCTTACGACCCTCGTATAGCAAATAGAGTGTCGACACGGTACCGACTGCACTATCCCCTAGTGCTGGAATAAGTGAGATGATCGCATCCAGTCCATAGGTATCCATCACTTTCGAAAACAGATCCACACGATCTTTGACTGCTCTGGCCTGGACGAGTTGATCGAGAAGTTTCGCCTTCTCTGCTTCCGTGCCAAGCTCTACTTCCACTACCTCTGCATCGTGCTCAGGAGAAGAAACACTCTCCGACACGGATTCCGTATTCGCCTGTAGTTCGATATTGTCGTCTTGATGAGTCATCCTTCAATAATAACAAAAAAATAAAACCTACTCTTCCTCCTCTCTCTTCGCCAAAGCTTTTTTGATCTGCTGAATCTTATATCCTTTGCGAATCAATTTTTGTGCAATATCAAAACCATCCAATCCCCTGGCCTTGAGTTTGTCTATCTCCTTGAGAATACCAGTCAGAGTACCGTCGGCGATATCATCCTCATATTCAGCAATCAGTCACTCAAGTAGTCTATTATCGATCCCTTTTTGGAGCAGTTTGCCACGGATAGTCCAGAGTGGTTTGCCTTTTTTGATGACTTCGGATTCTAGATACATGCGCGCAAACTGCTCATCATCCACATAGCCATCACGGATCAGTAACTCCATCGCAGACTCCACTTCGACATCAGTATAGCCTTTTTCGTACAGCTTGGCACGGAGCTCCTTCTCCGTCTTGGGAAAGCGAGATAAGTAGTAATATGCATAATCAATACAGGGTTTTTTCTGAGGCATGAGAAGAAAGGTAACAAATAGTATAAAATGGTAGCACATGGTAGCAATTTGTCACGACTTGCTACAACATGTCACGACTTGCTACAACATCCATAGCAAGTTGCACGAGTGAATTCTCCGCATGGACATTGCGACTGCGGTACTGCTCATAGCGAGTCAGTGCATCCACCACCTCATACTGACCAGCGTCGATCCCAGTCTGGATCAGCGCATCACGATATCGTGGTCGTTCAGTCTGATCAATAGTTTTGAGAGCTTGGATGAGAGGGATGAGTTTCTGATTATGGATCTTTTGTTGGAGTGATTCGAATGAGTCGATCAGCTTCTGACGATCGTCACGTCCTGCGAGTGTACGAGCGCGAATGATCTTGCCCGCGCTGAGGCGAGTCAGTGTTTCTGCCTGCGGTTGTGAGAGTCCATACTCTCTGACGAGCAATGACACAATATCACGAGGATCGGCTGGGTCCACCTGGATCGTCAGTGCTCTGGAGTGCAGTGTCTGCAGGACATCATCAGGAGATGAACTCGTCGCGATGATATACCTACCAGGAAGCGGCTCTTCCAGATGTTTGAGCAGTGCATTGGCTGCAGCAATAGTCGCTCTTTCGATATTTTCTATGACGACAATTTTGGTATCGCCATGGGGTGAGCGAGACAGTCGATCACGGATCTCTCTGGCGCCGATATTGTCATAGGTGATGTCGTCGGAGGTCTGATAGGATTTGTTTTCACCAGAGGGTTGCTTAACAGGGAAGGTATGTGGCTTGCCAATCTGATCCGTCAGATCACGAATATGTAGCAGATCAAGCGATGCGTACTGCCCCAGTCTCTCACGCACGACACCCATTACTTCTTCACGCTTGCCGATATCACTCGGTCCCGTCACGAGAACAAATGGAAAATGCTGCTGGCCATCCAACACTTTTTGTATACGATCACGAGTCGACTGAGAAGACATATATACTATCATTACATAAATCAATCCTTGCTACCATTTGTCACTATACCACGCTACTTCCACCGCCCTGGTTCTCTCTCATCAGGGGCATGAGATCATTTCTCATCCATGTAGTCTCTCACGACCTCGCCTAATGCCTCGACGAGGATATCCAGATGCTCATCAGACCTATAGTCATGCGGATCATCGCCTTGGGTATGACGATTCTGATGATCGAGAAAGACTGCACTATGGTGAGTCGGTCTCGCTACATTGGTAAAGCGGTACGTCGTCCCATGTTCGAGCAGGACACGAAGATCACCTTTGTCGAAGATGCGGTCTGCCCACGAGTTTTGGGTATGATTCATTGCCTCCACCTTATCCCAGTTGAAATGTTCGGTCTCATAGTGGATCAGCGACTTCCGACGATAAATCGTCACACCATCGTGCGAGACCACCATCGCATCGAGATACAGATTGAAAAAATCGATCAAGGTCTTCACATATGCCACCACACCTAGTATCGCAGCTATCGTCGTGAAGATTTCCTCTCCATCCGAAAACCAATTAAAAAGGTATCGCAACACATAAATTACGAACAACATCAACACAAACCCCAAAAGTGGCGACAAATACACGCTCCAATGATGCGTGATCACGTGTGTATCGCCCTGGATATGATAGGCCTGTAGCAGTGCGTCTCTGAACATGAGAAGGATAAGGGAGGGTAAGGGAGGGTAAGGGAGGGCGATAAAGGTCTTCTATAAACCTCTATAATCCTCTATCAACCTTTATAGCCCTTGTTATATGCAAAGAATATTTTTTATCAACCAAAAATCTAGCCCGACGACTAGATTTCGTATGGTATACGTGATGAGGGCCTGATTAGTTCTTTTTTGCTGCCTCCATTCTCTTCATCTTCTCAGCAAACTGATCCAAACGACCTTTAGAGACTTGTTTGACTTCTCTGTCTGGGTTGTAGGCAGGGTGAGACATAGATGATGTTTCTACCTTGATAGGACCAGGAACAGTCGCACCACCGATAGTAAATTCGTAACCATTAATATCTACGACAGTAACATTTTCGTAGTATTTTGGATGTTTTCCAGCTTTGTCGTTTTTGCTGTATGGAGTAGCGTCTGCCATGGGATATTATGATAGAAAAATGAATACAAAAATATGTTCAGTGGACAGTATACTAGAGAAGTGATGACAGATTGCAAGGGGAAAAGCTAATAATTAATCTTTCTATCACCCACCATAATAGCATCGCTTCTATCTATCATTCGTCTCATCTAAGATCATCGAATCGCCACCCATTATTCACTGTGTCAGTGTGGAAAGGGATGTTGCATTGATTGGGGGTGCTCGCATAAATGACCCTTCGTCTTGTCTTTGGCTGGATGATGTTCCTTGGAGAGTGATATCAACCGTCTCCTTACTGAAGAACTGCTGTATCATAGGTCCGTACAACGTGATCATTCCATCATATGTGCTCTGTATAAGATCTTTGGTCATCTGATTGTCGAAAACAACATGTCACTCCAGCGTTGTCTGCTCTGCTTGAGTAACAAGAATAGATAACTCGGCAGTATGCTTGGTATTTCGTGTAAGCGTTATAATTAACTGATTCCCATCCTGCTTGGCAACTATCTGCATCATATCACGCTGGAGTGAAATAGTCGTCATCTCATGTGTTAGGAGAAGCTCATAATCGTCCGCTGTATGCACTATGAGATACCCCGAAAGTGCTGGCATACCTTGTATACCTTCCCACTCTTCGTTAAAGACAGTACCTGTGATGATATCTGTGATGGCTTGTTCAAGGGCGTCGGTGTTAGTTATGACAGCAAAAGCAATATCTCCCTCATAAGTTGTCTGACCCATGTTTTGCAAGAGGTTATAGCTATCAAGCTGATTGAGCGTCATCTGGAGATTAGTAAGGATAGTTTTGACTTGTGCGGTGGTATCAGGCATGGAGACATTTGTACCGGTCATTGCGGAGTCGACCATAATCCGCTGATCACGAAACCCTTCTACCATCATGCTCAGGAAAGCCATCTGTGGATCGGTAGAATCAAGTGTAAACTCATCGATCATAAAGTACATCAACGGTATTGATCATGAGAGTGTCTGAGACAACTGGAGACCCAAATTACCTGTCAGTGCAAGATCAGCAGTAGATGCAATCATACCTAGTTGGATATCTCATGAACTAGATTGTGTGCTCTGGTCGGCTATCATACTCGTCTGTATGTCCAGTATTCATCCAGTCTGGGCCATATCTTGAGTCTGGACATGAAGTGATGAAGTAGATTTTCGCGTTCCTTCTAGTGTCTGGACTAGTAGGTCTTGGTCTATATCTGCTTGGTACATCTGTGTCCATCACTGATATGCATGGTCGAATGTGATGTCCGATGTGACTTGTCTATCACAGGCAGCGAGTCAAATAGTCGACATCAGGAGGAATAAGAGTAATCGTCTGGAGTACATAATATAAGATAGGGCGATAAAAACATATTGGTCTTATATGGATTGGAGTATGATATGTCCAGAGGAAATATGTACTCATTGTCCTTCATTTATCTCTCTTCAAGCAAGAAAAAAACCCCACCAACTTGACAGGGATTTTCTTATTTTCTATTTTCACAATTTGTCACCACTTGTAACTATGTGCTACTATTTTTTATGTCCTCTCTTATACAGATGAGACTCGACTTCATGATCGAAGAGTTCATCATTAGAGAACCAGAGTGCGATCTCTGGACCTGCTTCATCAAGTTCTGCAGATGCATGGACAAGGTTTGGAAGCCATCCTTTGGTTTGATCGGTGTAGCCGAAAGAGACATGTGAATAGTCGCCTCTGATCGTACCAGGTGCAGCAGACTTAGGCTCGGTAGAGCCGATCATCTTGCGGACGAGTTCAACAGCTTCGACACCTTCCCAAACCATAGCAACCACAGGACCTGATCTCATAAACTCAGCATTGACTTGGAAGATAGCTTCTCCGCGTCTGGTTTTGAGTTTTCCAATACCTTCATAGTGATCATGTGCGAGTGCTTCATCCATCTGGACCATCTTGAGTGCCACGAGATGAAGACCAACTTTTTCAAAGCGGCTGATAATATCACCAACGATACCTCTTTTGACCGCATCAGGCTTGAGGACGACGAGCGTTTTTTGGAGTGTAGACATCCGAAACAATAGATACTAAAAAGTCCCTCTCGGGCATACTGTCACAGAGATATAGAGAGTGAGACTGATTGCAAGAGAATTTGACATACTGTTTGGTGCTGATTGTGGTGGACTGTTATAAGAAACCATATATCATGGTATTGTTTTTATGTTAAAGCCTATTCCATTTCCTCTTGACATCATATCATATTATCTTAATAATGGTGACGTAGTGGATGGTGACGATCATCTCCTACTACAACGATTTCTGCACCGTTTTTGATTGAGCTGTATGACAGTCCAATATGACAAAAAACGGGCTATCACGTGATAGAGCGTGATTGCTGGTTTCTTCTCGTATTGTGCTGCAGGGTGTCGTATCATGGACATCAGTCTCCGAGCTACAGATTCCAGCAGGAGTGCTCACTACTTCTCTTTACAAAATATAAATTCATCAAAAAAGACACCCTCACCAAAGAGGGTGTTTTTCTTTATTTCACTTCCACCACCTCTTCCCAGACGCTCATCTGTTGGATATGCGGACTGTGGGTGACGACATAGAGTGTCATATCTTGTTTGCGAATCACGTCGTCGATCAGCTCCGCGACACGTCCGATGAGGTCTGCGTCTAAGTTATTGATCGTTTCGTCCAGAAGAAGGAGTGGCAGACGCATATACGACGCTACGGCGAGAATTCGCGCGAGTTTGAGGATGACTTTTTGGCCACCGGACAATGAATTAATAGATCTACGACCTCTGCTATCCTCTACTTCGACTTCGAGCTCCAGACGGTCAGACGAGTTTTTGACGAGAGCAAAGTGTAGCTGATACTCGACCACCTGTGCAAGGAGTGCATTGATGATGGAGAAAAGTGATGGAAGCGCCGTCTCTAAGACAACGTACATGAGTTCCTTAGAAAGAATATGATGGAGATTTTTGAGTCTCTGGTCACGGATTTCGAGGTCTTTGCGCTGGAGGATCTGCTGATGGAGATCGGTGTGAAGCTCGGCCAGACGCTGCATGGACGTCTGGATTTGTTGTAATGAAGCAAGTTGTTTCTTGGTCGTCTCGAGAAGCTGCACATCAGGTTTGAATGTAAGTGATTGCTCGTGTTCAGTGATAGCTTTTTGGAGATCAACAACTTGTGTAGTAAGTCCATCTTTTTGTGTTTGTAGCTTCGTCAATTCGATCTGTTTGGATTGGAGCTGATCGGCCTGCTGACGGAAAGATTCATATGTTTTGGTGGCTGCATCAATGAGCTTCTGCTGCTGTTGGAGCGTATCAATCATTGACTGGAGTTCTTTTCGCTTGATGGTCTGCATGGTCTGAGCAAGTGCATCGATTTTTCTTTGCTCTTTGGAGATGTCTTTGGTTTGTTTGGGTACCTTCTTCAGTTCTTGGAGTTGCTTCTCATAGTCAGCTAGTATGTCTGCTGTAGTTTTGATTTCAGTTGCAAGTGATTGCTTCTGTTTTTCAAGAGTAGTCATCAATTCTTGCTGTGAGTCAGTATGGTTGCACACGGATGAGATATCCTCACCACAATGAGGACAAGATACCTTTTCTTTTTGCTCTGCTTCGGTTCTCACCTTCTGTATCTGTGCTTCCATATCTTGGATCTGACGCTGTTTGACGTCTCTCTGCGCGATGGTCGTCTGGATCAGTTTTTCTGTTTGAGCGAGATCTTTCTGCCTCTGAGCTTCTGCTTGTTCAAAAAGTTTAGATTCGTTCTCTTGAGCAGTGCGAAGTTCACGTCCATACGTAATAAGTGTATCGATGATGCGCTGTAGTCCAGCTGGATCATGATCAGCCAGTGCATTGAGCGAGAATCATTCAATCTGCCCGACTCGTGGTGTGAGTGTATCGACAATGCCTGATCGATCGATAGTTTCAAGTGTTGTGTTATATGTGTTACTGGCATCGATTTTAGTCTGTTTCGCCTGTTGGAGTGTTTGCTGATCGACTGATTGCAGTGACTGCTGGAGTTGAGCTATTTGTCTATCTAGCGTCTGTGACTGCATTTGAAGTGAGGTGAGATTTTTTTGCGATTCGGCAAGTGTTTTGGAGTGCTGTTCTCGTTTGGCTTGTTGTACTTGGAGTGATTCAAGCGTAGAGTTCGTGATCTCAATATCTGACTGGATAGCGGCTTCTCGTCCCTGTGGAAGTATGGTCTGCTCTATAGCGAGGTCATCAAGTGAATCAAGAGGCTCTAGCCATGTAGCAAATAATATAGCGAACTGCTGCGCTTCCTGATACTTGTTACCTGCTACTTGTTGCTCTATAGTAGTAATAAGTTCTCTATATTTGGTCTGCTGACGTGAGGTGTCGGACAGGACGCGGATACGGGTCTGAGTGTCTCTTTTGGCTTCAGCGATAAGGTCTTTGGCTGCGTCGATATCGAGCAGATTGAACAGATGTTGAAACACGGTGATCCTATCCGCGGGCGACATGGTGAAGAGATTGTCACTATCCTGGAGCAGAAGCTGAGTGTTGGTCAGGACGGAGCGAGGTGGGAGCATATCATCCAGGATAGCTTGAAGTTCGGTGTCCGTTTTGGTCGGGATCTCTTCGAGGATAATGGAAGATTGTTGCAGTGCATCTCGCAATGAGTGATCAGTGTGCAAGATCATGTCGCCATACTCAGCAGATAACCATGTGCGAACACCATCTCCGACACGATAGAGTGTACTCTGAGCACGATCTCTCGTATTGCCATGGGTAAGTGTACGGCGGACGAGATAGGTCCCATCGCGCTGCTCTCGCAAGATGGACACTGCACCTGACTCGGCTTGATGACGTAGGAGGGGTCTGCTCGAATATTTGTAGAGCCCATAGACGATACCATCGAAAAAGAGAAACGATTTGCCCGACCCCACCGGCGCCTGGATGAGCGTCGCGTGCGACTGAAAAATCACGGTCCTCTCCCCGTCAAATGGTCATATATTGCTGTAGTCTGCGGCGAGAAGGTGCATGGAATAAAGCAAAAAGCTAAAAGCTGTAAGCGATAGATAGTGTATATTGATTATGATAGTAGTCTATCAAGAGGAGAAATGATCTTGTCTAGTGCGGGCTGCATGACGTGCGTATAGATCTGTGTCGTACGGATATTGGCATGACCCAGCAGTGTCTGCACATAGCGGATATCAGTCCCTTGTTCTAGAAGATGGGTAGCGAAACTGTGGCGTAGTGAGTGAAAGGAAACCTTTTTTGTGATTCACGCTTTTTTGCACGCTTTAGAAAAAATCGCCTGTGCTGTTCTAGTTGTGATTTTCCCTCATTGATCATTATAAAAAACATACGGAGATGATGGTGATGATTTTCTATGACGTGCTAATTGTTCTTCGGTTGACTGAGGTAATATTACCACTCTATCTTTGGCTCCCTTACCGTGTTTGATATGAATAGTGTAGCGATCACCATCTATATCATTCCATCTGAGATTCACTATCTCAGAAATACGCAATCCACATCCATATGCCAACGATAACAGCAGTGCGTGCTTTGGATTGGTGGTCACTTCTATGAGCTTACTTACCTCTTGCGTAGACAATACCACAGGCAAACTACGTGGCTCACGGGATAGTTTCAATGCAATATCAAAAGTACGATTATACAGGAGAAGAAAATATTTTTTCAATGCTTCTTTGTATACATTGATCGTCTTAGATGCCTTGTCTGATGCAACCAATGTCATCAAATAGTTGGTAAGTGTCATATCATCAACATATTCTCCCTCCTGCTTATACCAGAGGAAGAATGATTTTACAGACTGTGTGTAGGATTTCACTGTCTTGGGACTAAAATGTTGATTGATAAGTAGCTTTCTAAAATAGTGTAATTTTTCGTTTTCTGTCATTTTTCTATATCTTATACGAAGTAATTATTCGCTTTGTATACATATATGGAACAAAATCAACACAATCACGTTTTTTACTTGTATTGCACTACGATTTCTCTACTCTATTTCGTATAAAGTTTAGTTATACGCATTCAAAAAAGACTTTTAACAAATTGAAAAAACCTTTCTTACAAATATTTAAATATCTAAAAGAACTTATCATGATTATGATTCCAAAAAAATTACAAAAAAGCGACACAATCGGAATTGTTTCTCCATCTGGTGGAGTATCAAAAGAATTGGAAAATCAGTTTAATAAAGGACTTGATTTTCTCAAAAATCTTGGATTCAAAATTAAAATTGGAAAAAATGCTTTAAGTACAACATTAAAATATTCTGCAACCCCGCAAGAAAAAGCAGAAGATATAAACTCAATGTTTGCTGATAATGAGGTTAAAGCAATTATTTGTAGTCAAGGAGGAGCCAATTCAAATTCAATTTTGCCTTTACTGAATTTCAACATCATCAAAGACAACCCCAAAATATTTCTTGGTATTAGTGATATTACTGTATTACTAAACTCAATCTATCAAAAAACTGGATTGATTACTTTTCACGGTAATGATGTTATGTGGGGACTTGGAAATGAACTTGCAAAATACGATGAAGAAGAATTTATTGATAGGTTGGTTAAAGGCAAAATTGGAGAGGTAAAACATAACTCTGAATGGAAATGTATTAGGGAAGGTGTTGCAGAAGGTGTTTTAATTGGAGGGAATTTGAATTGTCTCAATAAACTTGCGGGAACAGAATATCAGCCAGATTTTGAATCCAAGATTTTATTGCTTGAAACCTTTGATGAGTCTAATGCACCTGATGATGTTGAATGTGAGTTATCTCGTCTAAAGCAAATGGGGGTTTTTGAGAAAATCAAAGGATTGTGGATTGGATATTACAACCACAAAAGTAAAATTCCATATGAAGAAATAGTTATGAATGTGGTCAAAGATTATGATTTTCCAATTCTAAAATGTGATGATTTTGGACATAATACACCAAATACAACAATTCCGATTGGAACAAAAATTAAACTTGATGCTACAAATAAGCAAGTCGTTCTTTTAGATAAATGTGTGGAGTAAGAAAGGGGCTTAATAAGGAATAAAAGTCTTTTTTGAACTTCTCGCTATCGCTCGACCACGTTGCACTCTCGCTCCGTAAACTCCGCTCGGGGCGTATAACACAGTATATCTGGCTCACTCGTGCCCTCGCTCGACCCATATTTGCCAAAAACTAATTGATTTTTAAAGGAAATTTGGCAAACATCAGATATACTGAAACGTTGATCAAAATCGCCACTCTACAAAAAACCCCTCCCATCATCAGACAGAGGAGGTTTTTTTCTTTCATATAACAAAACAAATCCTTGAGCTACAAATGAAGAGAAAATGAGCCGAAAACATCAGATAGCAAGTAAATATCCCACTCAGCTAAAGCTGGGGGCTTTTGGTCGCTTTGCGACCTACCTATCGGGTCTTTCAGCTATGAAACTGGATCTATAGGGACTTCGTCCCTACGTGTCCAGCTAAAGCTGGGGTTTTCACCCATCCCACGACGTGGAAATAAAACAATCTATGTCCTCTGTAGAAAGGTCTCCGCTGCTACCTCTTGTGCCTTTTTCTTGCTTGCGCCAGTGCCCGTAGCTACTTCCTTGCCATCGACGATGAGTACTGATTGGAAAAGCACAGGATTGTCGTGATCATCCGTCTGAGCGATCGATTCTTCATACACAGGGAGTTGCTTATGAAGTCACTGGACGTATTCTTGGACGCGAGATTTGGCACTTTTGATCGGGAGAAACTGGTCGATTTGATCCACAAGGACGAAAATATTATTCTCTACGAAATCATATGCAGCATCATATCATGAGTAGATAGCAATCATGCCAATCAGTGCCTCTAGACAGTCAGAGATGATAGCAGCTTTTTCTCTTCCGCCAGATCATTCTTCGCCTTTGGAGATGAGGATTTGTTGATCGAGACCGATTCATTTACCCACACGAGCGAGGGTTTCTTCTCTGACGAGCGCGATCTTGTAGAGCGAAAGTATCGCCTCCGTCTCATCAGGAAAATGGTCGTAGAGCATCGTTGCAATACATGAGCCCAATACTGCATCTCCGAGAAATTCTAACCTCTCATGATGAGACATCTCTTCGACATAGTCCATAGCATAACTTTTGTGTGTCAGGGCGGTCATGAGAAGCTCGCCATCCACCGTAGGATCGACACCGATGGTGGTCAGATACTGTCTTCGCTGATCGAGGTACTGCGCACGCATAGAGAGTATGATACAAAAACTAAATATTAGTCATAACTATTCCAAAAACGATTCGTCAGACTTTCTTGACTATCCAAAAAGTTATCGCCAAGATAGAGTTCGATAGCGCTTTGATAGGTGTGTCATGTGAGGAGTTCTCCTGTGTAGAGATCCACATCCATGAAGAGCTGAAGTGCATCGAGCGTATCGGTGTAGTCTCCTGTTCCATAGATATACGCCATCGTACGAGGACGAGATTCATCTGCATTGAAAATATCACTCACCGAAAATCCATACTGTACGAGCTTGCTAGCTACATCGTTTGCTTTGCCACTGACGACAGTATTATGTAGTGCTGCAGCTTCTTTACTAATGGCATTGTGGATAGTGAGATCACCTCCATCGGTAGCTATTTGTGGATAATTGATCATAAGGTAGACGAAGTCACGAATCTCATCATAATTACTCAGGTTATTGGCAGTTGCAGCGACAGGAGCGAGCACAGATGCCCCACCAAATCGATCTCTCGGCGGAGTCGTGAGGAAACATCATGGCGTCATCTGTGTGAAGTAGAGTCCGCACTCATAACTCAATACATACGAAGAGAAACCATCAATATCATCTTTGTATTGTGCGAGGTAGAGCATATTTTTGAGCGTAAGGTTGGTCTGGATCATCTCTTCATAACGATCATAGAGTGTCTCTATCCCACCCAAATTAGTCAGACTGATGGATCATTTGACCTGTGCAATGATGGCCTCGATGATCTGCTGTTGTCTATACGATCTCGAAAAGTCTGAGGTACTTTTTCTACTTCTGGCGTATTTGAGCGCAAGCGATCCATCCATGAGTTGGAGTCCTGGTTCGACGGTGAGCGGGTCATATCATTTCATATTCACGTCAGGAAATTCATAATCTACAAGTCTTTCTGGTACATCGACAGTCACGCCACCGAGTTCGTCCACGAAGTTTTGGAAACCTGCGAAGCTGACGAGCGCATAGTATGGTATCTCGAGTCATGTGATGTCTTCGATCTCTTGTATGGTATAGTGTGCAGATCGATCGAGTGTTTGGGTGAGATTGGTATCAGTTGCACCTGTCTCGAGCATCGCATGAGGGAAAAGACTATTGATCCTTCCTTGGTATCCTGTCGTCACGACCCAGAGATCTCTAGGGATAGAGAGGAGTGTCACTGCGCCATTATCCGGATGAAAACTCGCTACCATGATAGAATCAGTGAGAAATCCACCTTGGTGGTCTGCTCATCCATATCCCATAAGGAGCACATTGAGCGAACCATATTCGTCGAGCTGTGGCTTGGTTCCAATCTGCTGACTGACGACCTGTGTAGTCTTATCTGCGATAAAATTAAAAGCTGGTAGAAGAGCTTGTGCTACCCATTTTCCCGCCCACAGTACAGCGCCAATACAGATCAGCACAAAAACAACCCTCGTAAGTTTTCACCACGAAAATCCTCCTGAGCGAACGACGTCTCCGTAGGTAGTATAGTTGGTAGTGTCGGTAAGTTTTTTGTTTCCATAGCTCTTTTTCGCCATCACACGATGTACCAGATGAGGTAAATTATTGCTGTCCATATATACTATTTGTGGCGACACTTGCAAGATGAGTCTCTCGCGTGAGTGTGAGTGGCGCTTGACTTGTGAAAGCATCTCCAGCTGGTGGAGCGATCGTACATGTTCCAAAACTCATATCAGACGACATGTCGCAGTCTCGACTAGGGATAGTCTCTCGCTCAGGGAAATAACGTATGGCGATGGTGTCTGGGTGTTGTTTTCACTCTATTTTCTGTTGGTTGTGTGTGACTGTCCACTGATGGTCGATGAGCGTGCCTGTCCAGATATTATCATCATAGACTCATGTGAGTGTGAATTGTGTATTGTTTCCTCGTCCAGTGATATTATCGACAGCGAGGACATAGCCAGTTGCTGTTGCTTGGATGAGCGTCATATCTGTTAGTGGTGGTATTTCCTGTATAAGTCCAAGCATATATTGGAATGATAGCTGCAGTGGTATCTCATGATTGCTGCCAGTGAAGGTTATATTATTTGTATTTCTCGGACCAAACATAAGATGCCCACTCACATTATTGATTGCCAGTGTTGAACCACTCAGTTGTCGATTTCATTGAAGTGCACCATCACATGATTCATCTACCAGACCAAAATATCCTGAGAGGAGCAGGATGCCTGTTCATTGTAATGTATCGACATGAGAGAGACTGCCACTATATGATCAGTGCATATCGAGTGTATCATTGCTGAGTGATCGAGCAAGTACTCCTTCTGTAGATGAAGGAAGTGAAGGGAGTGCGATTTCATCCTGTATTCGCTCTGTTTGCAGTTCCTCTCGTGGATGGAGTCATGGAGTACCACAGCCAGCTAGGATTAACGTAACAAGTAGTAGAGTATATCGGTATCTCATCATCTGTCACAGAGGAGATAAAGAGCTATCCTCTTTGTATGGGAGTGTGAGGGTGATGCAAATGATTTTACAATAAATTATGCACACTCTGCAGGTGCTGATCATCGACATGGGTGTAGATCTGTGTCGTGGTGATGGATGAGTGTCCGAGGAGTGTCTGGACAGCTCTAATATCTGCACCCTGCTTGATCAGTCTTGTAGCGAAGCTATGTCTGAGGACGTGTGGTGTGACTTTGGTGGTGATTCATACAAATGATGCATACTGTCTCACAAGACGCTCGACGCTGTTGCGGGTCAGGCCGCGCTTTCCCTCGCCACGATTGCTATGACTGATGAAAACGTAAGGATTCGCATCGTGTCTGAGATCGAGATAGGTCGTGATGGCTAGCTGCGCTTCCTGAGTCAGGAAGACTGACCTCATCTTGCTTCATTTTCCAATAAGTGAGAGTTGCTGACCCCCGTCACGTGGGAGCTGGTCGATACGAAGTCCGGTAAGCTCCGACACGCGGAGTCCGCTACCATAAAGTGTCCGGAGGATGGCTCTATCTCTGGCTTGTGTTGGTAAGTCTTCCGTGAACTCAAGCGGTGCGTCTAGGAGACGCATGACTTCCTCGTGGGTCAGGTGATCGATTTCCCTAGGCGGGACTTTGGCGAGTTCGAGTTTTTCGGGAACGAGACAGTCGATATCCATTTTGTGACATCGCTTCAAGAAAGCTCTGACCGCTGTGATATGATAGTTGATAGTTTTCGTACTCAGATCACGCTGTTTGAGTGACATACGCCAGTCGAGGAGCTCCATCTGATTGATGCTGGCGATATCCTTATCTCCTGTGTGTTCGATGAGTCTACCCAGCCAGAGCGAGTAGTTCTCAATAGTGTTGGGACTGGCGTTTTTTTCATACTCGAGGTAGAGGATGTATTTTTCTATCAGATCAGAGAGGAGCATAATACATGATTCTATGATAAAACAACATAGATTGTGCAACTATGATAGGGAATATGTGTATTTTTTCAAGCCACTTTTATTACTTCGATAGATGTATCTTTTCTTGGTGTAGACGCTTCGCTATGACTTACTTTTGACATGACCCAAAAGTAAGCAAAAACTCTAGTCTCGGCAGTCCGATAGGCTTTCCATATCTCTGTCCTGCTTTCCATGTGCTTGGTGCCTCGACATGTCTGTCGTCGCGTTTGTGATATTTTCCATAAGTGTAAGAATATTTTATTACATCGTGTACGTGAAGTGATTTAGTTTTTGTATGGAGTGTCAGCGTGTGCAGAGATATACTGTTCCGCTGTTCATTGGTCGAGGAATCTTCCTACCTTTACTTTATTGATCCTGATATGATCGAAAGCATGTAATACAAATTCGGATAATGTGTTTTGTATTTCGGGAGTGATGGTAACTATTGGATCATCATCTAGTGTGGCTAATATATTATGGTCCATCTCATCTTTTTCGAGAGATCTATCGTCTCGAGATTTTTCTATCTGCTCCATTATACCCACTATATTACATTCAACTATTTGTCCAGAGTGTAGATGATTCTCAGTTATTACAAAACAATCTATATTATCTCCGTCCTCCCCTGTGGTTCCTATTATGAATCCATAAGGGTATGGATACTCTCTTGATATAGTGACTGTTTTACGTTTTTTTAAGGTTTTTTCATTGTAGATATTTTTTTGATTAGAATGTGCTTCATTTTCGATAAATACTTTCATTGTGATTTAGGTGTGGATAAAGGTTATTTTACTTCCCCTGTCTCGCAATCACGAGTCATCGTACTCTTTTGTCAGGATATTGTGATTTGATACTGCGACAAACGTGATGGAGGGTGCTGCCCGTTGTCGTGACATCATCGACGATCACGATGGTCTGATAATTTTTGATATCATGGGTTTTCGATGAGAAAGCATTGGTAAGATTTTCCCACCTTTTCCCTCTTGAGAGCATGGTTTGCTGTTTGGTATTTTTGACTCTGCGAGCGAGCGACTGAAAAGGGAGTCAGTATTCCTTACTCAATGCTTGTGCAAGCAGCGTAGACTGATTATAACCTTTTATCATTCGCCTTCTCCGTCGGTGATTGGGGACATCGGTGAGCAGGATCGGTCCCATGCGACTATATCAGGGATGACTGATGAGATGAAGTCCTAGCTGATGAGCAAGTGTGGGGGCAAGTGAAGAAATATGGCCGTATTTGAGTTTGAGAATAGCTTTTTTGATACTTTCATGATATCTGAAACCGATGATCAGACCATCTAGTCCATCAGGATGTGATTGACGACAGTCTCGACAGGTCACACCTTGTTGCGAGAAACAATGGCAATAAGGACAGATTTCGGAGTGAGTATCCAGCTCTCTCAGACATGCATCACACAGATACTGACCAAGAGATCAGCAGCCTATACAGTAGGTCGGGAAGAGGAAGGAGAGCATGAGTATACAATGGGACTAACTACCTCGTTATAGTACAAACTCTTACCATAATATGCAAGGGCTTCGTAATGATGTAAGCAGACCATAACCCATAGTCTCTCCATACTCATTCATAACCGCTTGCTTGAAGCGATTCTATCATTTTCCATTTAGTTCTCTAAGTCCGCAATAGAAAATTTAACTTGTGGTAAAAAAGTACACTGAAAGAATCAGTACAATAACTACTACACTCACACCTGCTGTCTCCACAGTGCTGCGTAGAGTCACTGGTGAGCAAGGAGTTCTGTATGGGAACCTGATTCAATAATGTTTCCTGCTTCCAAGACATAGATCGTATCTGCATACATAATCGTACTCAGACGGTGGGCAACGAGAATAGTCATGAGTTGATTGTTTTCGTGGGTGATTTCTTTGATCGTGTCGGTGATCTGTGCCTCGATCAGTGAGTCAAGTGCAGAAGTAGCCTCATCGAATATGAGTAGATCAGGATGACGTAGGAGAGCGCGAGCGATGGCAAGACGTTGTTTTTGTCCGCCGGAGAGTTTAAATCATCACTCACCAATCGACGCATCCAGACCCCTGTCATGGGAACGAATCAGGTCAGCAAGCTGTGCCTGTTCTAGGGCTGTTCGGCACTGCTCATCGGTAGCTTCTGGCGCTACGAATAATAAGTTATCTCTCACTGATCCAGTGAACAGCTGCGTCTCCTGCGCGACGACACCCAGGCGCTGTTTGACGGAAGTCCGAGCAATTTTTCTTGAATCTTCATCATTAAGTAAGATCTCTCACTCATTAGGTTGATAGAGTCCAGTGATAAGCTTCAAGATGGTAGATTTTCCTGCGCCTGATGGTCCAACGAAAGCGATGGTTTTGCCTGGATCAAGAGAAAAGGTAATATGCTCCACTGCTACCGTATCATCGTATGAAAACGTCACGTCATCGAAGCGGAGCGACGTGATCTGACTAATAGCGCGACCCGTATCGGTGTGAGTTTCTTGAGGAAGATCCATGATGTCTTGGATAGTTTGGCTGCTGGCTTTGGCTTCTTGTCGGTTTTTCACGACATCAGGTAACAGATACATGGGATTGAAGAGGAGGAATGAGTAGAACAGCAGTGAGAAAAACTCACCTACGGTCACATCACCCGTGAAAACCATCCAGAGCATCACTCATTGCAAAATCGTACGGAGCAACTGGATCAGTGTACCCTGCGAGAAGGAGAGTGTTTTGACTAGCTTGAGTTTGTCGATCTCTAGATCAATGAGCTTATTGTTCACTGTAGTGAGATGGTTGATTTCTTGTGATTCAAGACCGAGTGATTTGATCAGAGTCACATTTTTGATGTTTTCGACAGTCGATCCACTGAGTTCGGCAGACTGAGCGACGATGGAGGTCTGGGCGTTTTTTATCCTACGAGAGACGCTGAGTGAGGTCACGATCAGTATCGGTGGCAGTGAAATAAATAATACTCCCACCAATCGATGAACCCAAAACGCATACACCATCACGATAATCACACCAATCCCCGTGAAGAAAACGTTGCTGATGAGGTTTTTGAGGAGGTTTTGGATGTCGGTGCGAGCCTTCAGGAGTTTGTCGAGTAGTGATCATGACTGCCAATCTTCAAATACTCTATAAGGAAGCGAAAAAGCATGTCCGACTCCTTGAGCGTAGATCTTGGAACCGATCGTCTGACTCATCAGGTTCACGTAGTATTCTTGGAAAGTGCTCGCCGTACGTGCTACGAGTGCTGCTCACACAGAGATCAGCGACCACTTGATAATACCAGCAATAAACTCCGACTGCGTAAACTGATCAATATGGCTCGCATACTGATCGATCAGAATACGAAAAATCTGCGGATTGACGAGTGAGAAGATCTGACTAATCGTCGCCAATACGAGCGCAAATGAGAGTAATGTGCGATAGCGGCGGAGATATCATCGGATGAGAGACATGGGAAAAAGAAGTTGATAAATATTCCACTACGATTGTGTTGATAAAACTCACAACATCATACAATATATGTCACAATTATTGTAACTTTTTTCTCGAGAAAAATATTATTTTTGCAATAGGCTGGAGTATTCTTGTTATAAATACCCACTCTATCATTCGATTTTTTATTATATAGATATAGAAATTACTCGTTCGTCTTTTATATGTAAAGTTTGGCAATCTCTTTTCATATGACTGAATTCGTTGTGATGTATGTTGATCTATGTGTTGTGCTAGATTTTCTCAGAGCATCCTACCATATCTCATGGCAGTATGAATTCATCACGCTGTCAGTGGCGATACTGCACCTATTGCATCTCCTACCAAATAAATATTATCCCTTTGTCGCAATCTTACAATACCATTTATAGGTATGCTTCATCCCCTCCTTCCAACAATATACTGTTCTTCCAGTGAAAAAATATTTTTTATATTATATAAAAAGCGATCAAGATCTGGTTTTTGTGTTTGGAAACTTGCAACTCCCACCTGTATTGTCTCTACTCATGGCACCACTCGACCCAAATATCACAATGTTATCTGCTGATCCAAGAAGCAGTGAAAGGCATCTAAATTCTTGCCCATTAGTGCATCATAAGAAAAATCATATTCTCTTCCCTGAAGAAATCTTGTATTTCTTCCTAAACCACACACTTCTGCCACTTTAGAACGAGCGCCATCTGCTCCTACCAAGATCTGGCAAGATCATATGTTGGGCAGGATATAATGACCATTCGTGTCTCTTTGTATAGATACAAAACCAGTACCTAACATCACCTGTAATCATTTCTTTTGGAGTCTATGGTAGAGATCTTCAATCATGCTTCATGTGTTGGTGGTATAGAATGTATAATCCTGTGAATCTATAGATAATATTCTTTGTTTCGGTGAATAAAGTACTACTTTATTGATTTTTTTAACAAATGTATCATCAGGCGATCGTTCTTGAAATGCTTCATCTACGATAATACCTGTAGTATTAGCGTTGATATGTAATGATTTTTTATGATCGATGACCAATACATTTCTTCATGATTCAAGGAGTGCTTGTGCACAAGATAGTCATGCAAAACTAGCTCACACAATGATCACATCATAATGCTTCATGCTGCTTATGATTTTATAGTAAATATGTTGGTGAACTATAATTATCTTATCTTTGTATGCAACGTCATCTTCCTTGCTATGTCATACACCAACTATTCTCATTGTACTTGTAAAATCATCATCAATCTATAGTATCTGCGATGTTTAGTTGTCAGTGAGCTGCTCTATGAAATTCTATGATACGGTAAAAATAAATCTCCACTCTGGTAAGGGTGGAAACTGAATCGTCGCTGCACGCAGAGAAGCCAAAGTCGCCTATGGATGACCAGCTGGAGGAAATGGCGGTGATGGTGGTGATGTGATTTTCGTAGGTAATGATGACGAGAATACACTCCAAAAATATCTCTTCCATCATGACTATAAGGCAGTCGATGGCGAACCAGGTAAGACCAAAGACCAATATGGCGCAGGTGGTGACGATCTCGAGCTCACGGTCCCGCTCGGTACGATCATACGTGATCAGGAGTCTGGACTCGTTTTGCATCAGATTACTCAGGATGGAGAGAGACGGACTGCACTAGAGGGTGGGCAATGAGGGATCGGTAATATGCACTTCGCGACCTCAACCAATCAGTATCCTGAGTATGCGCTGCTGGGTGAGCCTGGTAGGACGAGAAGTGTCGTCTTGGAGCTACAGCTGCTCGCGGATGTCGCGCTCATCGGTACGCCGAGTGTAGGCAAATCGACCCTGATCAATGCAAGTAGTAATGCGAAGGCAAAAGTCGCCGCCTACCACTTCACGACGCTGGTGCCGAATCTCGGTATGGTGACCAAGCATGGTCAGGACTTCTCGATGATCGATATCCCTGGACTCATCGAAGGTGCTGCTGATGGCAAGGGTTTGGGAAATGCTTTTCTCAGACACATTTTGAAAGCGCATATACGAAACTTCGTCCACGACCTATCGCAGTATGAGACATGAATGGATGATGGCACCAAACTCCTGTCTGAAATCCAGCAATTCATCACTGCCAAATACGAACATCAAAACGACCGAGAACAAGAACTCGATCATATCAGTTATGAAGTGAAGGTCATCGATGGACACATCCATCTGCTCGTGCGAGCACATTTTGTCGGAGAGAAAGAGATGAAAAAACACCTTCTCTTGGATAAGATGCTTCTCTGGGTACTGAACAAATACGACCTCGTCAATGATGATGAAATCGTCGAAGAATATAAGCATGCAATGTTTCAGCATGTCATCGCATATTTCAAAAAACAATTCGATGCAGATCTCACGGAAGAGCTTCTCGGACAGAATACCTTCGTCGTCTCGGGTGCTACTCACTATGGTACCGATGCATGGCTATCGAAGATGTCCGAAAGACTCCAATCACATGAATTCATCAATGAATTTCATCTGGATCTCATCGAATCAGAAGAACTCATCCACGAGAGTCGCATCATCGATATCACCGAAGAAAAACTCCCCCAACTCATCGAAGAGGGATACGTCGAAGAGGGAGATAGTCGTTTTCTCAGGGTCTGGTCGGTCTCTTCTCCTGATGTGATCCGCGCAGTCTACATCACCATGCGGGGCAAAGAAGATGGAGAGCAATGGTTTTGGGAATATCTCAAAAAGCTCTGATTCCTAGATGAAGCTACTGAAACAGGTGTCCGCTATGGAGACATCATCGTCATTGATCCAGGCAATTACCGTGACACGGAAGAGAGATTTGTACAGTGGATGAGGTAGATGTTATTGTTTGGGTTGATCAGATGTAGCATGTTTTAATTTCTCCTGAGCTGCCTCATAACCCAACTGCCCGCAGGCAGATTTTTCTTTGCGGCCCATGTTTTGGCGAATAGTGACGGTGACATCATATGACTCGACGATCTTTTTGAAGCGCTTGATTTGCTCCGGGTCAGATTCATGTAGATCAATGGCAGGATTTTGGTTATAGGGGATCAAATTCAGGTGTCCGCGACGATTGCGAAGGAGTCTGCCGAGTTGATGAGCGACCTCATCGGTATCGTTTTCGTCACGGATCATCACGTATTCGTAGAAGACTTGGCGGTCAGAAACACGGACATATTCATCCATAAGCTCCATAAGCTTATCTAGTGTGTAGAATTTGGCCATAGGAACAAGATGTGCACGGAGCTCTTGGTTCGGAGCATGGAGCGAGAATGCGAGAGAGACAGGAAGATTGTCAGTAATAAATTTTTCTAAACCCTGGTATACTCCAGAAGTTGAGACAGTAATACGTTTGGAACTGAGGCCGAAATAGTACTCACTCGACAAAAATTCACAGACCTTCTTCACGTTCGGATAGTTCATCAGTGGCTCGCCCATACCCATGAAAACAACGTTACGAACTGACCAGAGTGATCCATCTTCCTTTTTGCCAAGTTTTTGTTTTAAGTAGTTGTTGGCGTAGATGACTTGTGCGAGAATTTCGGTTCGATGGAGATTTTTTAGTAAGCCAAGTGTTCCTGTCACACAGAAGATACACCCCACCGCACAGCCTACTTGTGATGAGATACAGAGTGTGACGCGGTTGAGTTTGATGACTCCTGTGTCTTCATTGGTGTGATAGTGGTACATCAGGACAGTTTCGATCACTTTGCCATCCGTCGTACGAAAGAGGAATTTGGTTGTCTCCTCGTCCTCAAGGATTTTTTCGCAGGTGAATGGTATGACGTCGAAAGTGTCGGAAAGAAGTTTTCTATCATCTTTGGAGAGTGTGGTTATTTCGTCGATATCCTTGATTCATTGGTGAAAAATAGCTGTCTCTATTTGACGGATGCGGTATGGTTGTCGCTTGTGTTCGGTGCGAAATGCTTCGAGAGCTTCGTGGTCAAAAAGGCTATACATATATCTGTCAAATGGTAATAAAAAATCTTAATGGCTTTCTTCTATCTCCTTGATCTGATCACGGATGACAGCTGCTTTTTCGAATTCTCGTGCTTCGATCGCTGCATCAAGTTGTCCTTTCAGATCTTTCATGATGATTTCCTTTTCCTTTTTGGTCATACGTTTGAGACGCTTTTGTTTGCCACGAGTGAGAGAGGCAAAGTCTTGCTCGAGCAGTTCTTCATCCGTTTTGACGGTGTGCAAATCTTTGGCAAGGGAGACGGCTGTTTTTGGTGTGATACCATGTGCTTGGTTGAACGCATCTTGTACTCCTCTCCTACGATAGGTCTCTCGGAGCGCCATGGTCATCGCCTCCGTCATCCTGTCTGCATAGAGGATCACTTCTCCAGCGGTATGTCTCGCCGCACGTCCGATCGTCTGTACCAGCGCAGTGGTGGAACGCAAGAAGCCCTCTTGGTCTGCATCCAATATTCCTATCAGTGATACTTCAGGGAGGTCGATACCTTCTCTCAAAAGATTGACTCAGACCAAAATATCGATCACGCCTGTCTTGAGCTTTTTGATAATCTCCCGACGTTCGAAAGTGTCGATCTCACTGTGCAGGTAAAAAGCCCTATATCCTTTGGAAATGAGGAAATTCGTCACTTCTTCAGCAGACTTTTTGGTCAATGTGATGAGGAGCACTCTCCCACCATCGCCCTTGTGCTGATCGATCTTGCCAAAAAGATGCTCCAAGAAAGCGGGCTGCTGTCCACTCGGGAGCTTGGTAAGCTGGAGATACTGGTCAAGATTGGGGAGAGACATAGATCTATCGTCAAACAAATGGAGTCAGTATAGATAAGGAGGGAGATATTACAATGGATTATGTTCCCTCTGTATCAATCTACTTACTTGGTCTATTGAGATTATACACAATTTTGTATCAAAAAAATACTTTTAAGAAAAAGAGCCTAAAATTTTAGGCTCCTTATTTACTATCTGGATCAATTATCACCAGTAATAGTTAAGATTTGTTAAATCACAAGCAGTAAATCCATGTCCTGCCCATCCTTCATTATATGTTTGTGTTGAGTGCATAAATGAATGAGTGGATGAGTTTTCATTACACGTGGGATCAGTTGCAAAAATCGTCGAACTAGTACTAGCATTAGTATGCTGAAAACCTATTGCATGACCAAGTTCATGAACCATCATTTTCTTTTTTGCATCCGCTGTGGGATCTGGATTTGTTGTAGTTGTATTCACCATCAACCTTTCACCAAAGTATCCTGGATCTCCAGGAAGATCAGTACCAGCCCACCAATTTGTTTTACCTGCCATTGGTGTGCCAAACACATTAATATAACCTCCAACAATATTAGTATTACTGGCATTTACTACCACAAAATTTACATTAAGATCAAGTGCATTCCACTCATCTACCGCATCCTCTAATGCGGTACGCCAAGCGGATGTAAGAGCTACTCGCCCATTGCCGCTTGTAATAAAAGCGCGACAAGTAATTGTGCCTCCTCCTGAATCGAACATATGAGTATGCCGTTTCATCCTCATTGAAGTGTTATTTTGCATATCTACACTCTCTTCCATCATCTCCTGTAGTACATCTCTTTGGATTGTAGTACCATCCATATCTGTACTCTTACCAACTCGATAGAACTCTACGTAAATCATCTTCCCATCTTCTTCTTTATCATATGACTGTAATACTTGATCTGCTGGTAGTTGCAATAGTTGTTCGTATACCACAGAGTCAATCATATCGTGCTGATAGAGAAAATCAACTTCTCTTTTTACTGATGGATCAGAATTTTCAAGTGTAGATATTTCCTCCGTCTTGAGGGTAGTTTGATCGTCTTCCTGACAACCTGTCAAGAAAAATATACTTCCAAGAAGCATACACGATAATGTGAATAATGTAAGTGGTTTCATCGTACTAATACTTTTAAATAATTGTGTCATTTGTTTGAATTTTTTAGTTAATTGATACTTTGCCACATTAAGGTAGTGGTTATACCTATTTACTATCCTACTGTACTTCAGATAGAAAATAATGTAATTTTTAATGATCTTTATGAATTTATATTTTATTGATTTTTATTTTACAGCGGGAGTTTATACGACTATATATATATGATTGCAAGGAAAAATTTTTTCTCAATCACAAATATTTATACCACATTCACCTCTGCCTCGAGTACTACGCCGAATTTCTCCTTCACTGCACGGATAATATCCTGTGCGAAACTCCAGACTTCCGCTCCTGTTGCTGAGCCATGATTGACGAGGACGAGGGCGTGATGGTCATAGTTGCCTGCATCGCCGACTCTCGTCCCACGGGGATATCCTGCGAGTTCGATGAGTTGTGCTGCGGAGAGCTTATAACTATTTGGTCTCTTTCATCCATTGAGTCCATTTGGTCCATCATGAATTTCTCGTCACACCAAATCTCCATACTCACCCAATAGCTTCTCATACTCACTCTGTGAGATTGTCGGATTACGAAAAAACGATCCCGCTGTCCCTATCTCATGTCGATCAGGGAGCTTGGATTGGCGGACTTCTATCACTCTTTGGGCAACGTCCATGGGGGTCAGTCACGCCTTACTCTGTAAGTCTTCAAGCCCTTTGTATTCGAGTCTGGGTGAAGGATTTTTGGATAGCTGAAATGTCACATGCGTGATAAAAAATTTATCTTTGAGTTCGTGTTTGAACACACTATCACGATAGCCGAAATGACACTCGATAGGGTTGAGTGCACGAATATCTCTGGTCGTCAGATCAAAACCTTTGACAGACGTGATCACGTCCTTGACTTCGACGCCGTATGCCCCGATATTCTGCACAGGAGCTGCGCCGACCGTCCCAGGAATGAGTGCGAGATTTTCGGCTCCTCGTCGGCTGCGCTCTGCTGCTCGCATCACAAAATCATGTCGGATCACTCCTCCACCGACCATGACTTTCATGGTGTCACCATCCAGGGAGATGATGCGCATCGTGTCGATACTATTGTGGATCACGAGCCCATCGAAATCTTGCGTAAGCAACAGATTGGAACCGCCTCCGAGAAACAGTTTGTTCGCAGTATTTTGGAAAATCGGATCCTGCATGAGCTTGGAAAACTGGTCAGGAGTCTGGATGTCCACGAAGTAGCGAGCCGTGACACTGACGCCGAACGTATTGTAGGGTCTGAGATCGATATTGGATTGAATCATGATACATAGATAGATAAACCTCTCCCAGTCTACAAAAAATCCCTCTTATAACAAGAGAGAAAGTGAAGGGAAAATATCATGCACAACTACACAAAATACTACGTCACTTTTTTGTTCAAAATGGCATCATAAATTTCTGGATATATTTTATTACCCCAAAATTTCTTTTTGACAGGATCTATCATACTCTCATCTATTGATACAGACACATTATGATTATTATAGTTATGATCCGTATAGTAAATAATAATTCTATTCTCACTGGGGCTCTGTAAGATATTAGTAATATAACGGAGACTATAATTTATCTTTTCTATATCGATCTCAGAACCCACAGATTTAGCATACGTAATGATTGAATCAATCATTTGTGGTCCGTTGTCACGTAAGGTCTTCGTAGCAGCTCTAAGATTGTCCTCTCGCTTTTCTTGTTTCTTCTCCTTTAGTAACTTAGCTGATTTCTCATTCATCAATTTGAGAATACACTTCTTAAGTTGATCATTATCAACAGCATTCCCATCCCATATTTTCGATATACTAACAGTTCACAGACTTTTCCCATTGAGCTTTATACTTATTGTTGCCCTATTCAAATATGACATTTTATAGTCAAAATTTTTTTCATCAAGTTGACGATTATGCCCTAAAATAACATCATATTCCTCCACTAATACACTGAAAGAGTCCTTATACTTTTCTTTAAAAAGGAATTTCTGCTCCTGTAGAGAGTTCATGAAATCAAGCTTTTGACCGGGCTCCAAATCCCTTCCTACAAAAACGTTATTATTTGCCATCTCTTTAGTCTTGGTTTTTTCCATCCACAGTGGCTTCTGCGTCTGTGATTTTCCCTGGTTGGGAAGAGTCAAAGCTACAGGAATATTGTTCTTTTTAGAATTATTTTCTATCTCTTTAGTCTTGGTTTTTTCCATCCACAGTGGCTTCTGCGTCTGTGATTTTCCCTGGTTGGGAAGAGTCAAAGCTACAGGAATATTGTTCTTTTTAGAATTATTTTCTATCTCTTTAGTCTTGGTTTTTTCCATCCACAGTGGCTTCTGCGTCTGTGATTTTCCCTGGTTGGGAAGAGTCAAAGCTACAGGAATATTGTTCTTTTTAGAATTATTTTCTATCTCTTTAGTCTTGGTTTTTTCCATCCACAGTGGCTTCTGCGTCTGTGATTTTCCCTGGTTGGGAAGAGTCAAAGCTACAGGAATATTGTTCTTTTTAGAATTATTTTCTATCTCTTTAGTCTTGGTTTTTTCCATCCACAGTGGCTTCTGCGTCTGTGATTTTCCCTGGTTGGGAAGAGTCAAAGCTACAGGAATATTGTTCTTTTTAGAATTATTTTCTATCTCTTTAGTCTTGGTTTTTTCCATCCACAGTGGCTTCTGCGTCTGTGATTTTCCCTGGTTGGGAAGAGTCAAAGCTACAGGAATATTGTTCTTTTTAGAATTATCTTTTCACATAACACTATTGTCTATCGGTATATGTTTTATACCTAGGAGTTTACTAATCACTTGTTGACCCGCCCATCCATCATCAAGATCAAGACTATTATCTTTCTCAAAGTTACGCACTGCTTGCTTCGTATCCTTACCATACAGACCATCAATTGCACCAGAAAAACTGTTATTCTTGGCTAACATATATTGCACTGCGATCGTCAGTGCCGCACCACCATTGCCATACACTTCACCAAAACTTTTGCCGCTATCAAACTGAGCTTTCGCATCACCCAAGATAGATTTCATCGTACTTTCTACCTTAGCCTCATCAACTTTTGAAAGTTGTTCTGATAATTTACCTACCAATACTGTAGTCTGTAAGTTAGTGGTTTCTTTTTTTGTTTCGTCAGTGACTTTTTGCTCCTCCTTTTGTTCTGTGATAGCTGTTGCTTCCTCTTTCTGTACCAAAGCATTAATATGAGGATTGGCAAGAAGCTGCTCTTTGAGCCATTTCATATCATTTTTATGATTTGATCAGTCACGATCAATCACTTCACTGAATTGTGGATTGGACATTAGAAAAGAAAAATACACTAAAAACTACCGCTAGTATATTCTCTTGGTGTGGTTTTGTCAAAAAAAGCACAACAAAATTCCTTCTCTCTTTATTGTAGCATATATCACTCTCACCCCAAGAGTCAAATATCAATATACCATATCCTCTTGCAAAAGAATATTTCTGTCTTTACTCTCGACGCTAGTCATGAATGTTTTGTGTTTCGTTCGTGGATATGCTTTTATTACTATGATAGATATAATGGACTTGAATAAGGTAATGATTATCGGTCGCGCTACGACCACCATTGATGTCAAAACTATTGAAAGTACTGGTACTGCGGTCGTTAATTTCGTCGTGGCCACCAATCGCAAGTACAACAACAAAGAAGGCAATACTATGGAAGAAGCAGAATATCACAGATGTGTGTCTTATGGGAAGTGAGCTGAGGTTCTTGGTGAATATCTCCACAAAGGCAAAAGGATATATATCGAATGAAGGCTTCGCACACGCAAACGAGAGGACGCTCAAGGTGTTGAAAAATATTCTACCGAGATTATTGTAGACAATTTTATCTTCCTGGATAGTAAGTACGACACCGAGCATACACATACAGAAAATGACGAAACAGACGATGATGTGCCATTCTAGATATAGTACGTACACCTCATATTGTCTAATGTAGTCCGTTGTCTAATGTAGTCTGATATTTTTTCTTACTCTCACTTCTTATGATTGACTAATTCAAACGATACCTTCTTGATCCAATAGAGATAAATGTGTGTGCCAAAAAATAATCATGCTAAGATACCAAAAATCACTACTTTCTGCCAACGATATTCACCCTGCAACAATACAAGTACTGCCATTACGAGTGATAATATCCGAATAAACCATCTAATTTCAGATTTGTTTCGTCATAATTTTAGTAGTCTATGGTGGAGATGTGTATAGTCGCCCTTGAGTGGGCTTTTTTTCATTACAAAAATACGATTGATCACTACTCGAATGAAATCAAACAGTGGTAAAGCAAGTACAATAAGCACTGTACCTATCTTTGCTCCTCCTAACAATGCAAGATATGCAAGACTAAACCCATAAAACCAACTGCCCACATCACGCAATAGTCCATATGGCTTATATTCCACAATAGTATATACAAGCGACGAAATAGTCAGTATAGCACCTATAGTGGTCACCACCTTCAGTACTACTGCATGTCAAGCAGATATATCGGGAAATGATGGTATCACAATCCACTGCACCAAGGCAACGATACTTGCAAAACCTATAGCAGACAGTCATGATGCTTGCCCATACGCATAATCGAATCGGTTAATGGCGTTGATAAAAACTATGAACCATCATACTACAACTATGATACCTAATCGTAGTGGTATATTGTATCCCATCACCTGTATGTCATAAAGACCCGCCTTATAAATCACGAAACCAAGAATCAGTAATTGTATTGCTAGTTTGATCCATGATGGAATCACATCAATCAAATATGGTGATCATTGGCGTTCTGCCTGACGGATTGCTAATAGTTCATCGATAAAGTTAAATAGTACCATCAATCATCACCCTACTAGTAGTGGTCGCGTAGCGGGATGTCTCAAAACATCAGGAAACTGTGTGAGTGCAGCCACGACTGCCACGTAGAGGAAGATGCCCTGTAGAGTCGGAACTGGCTTTCTTGGCGGGATAATATCTGGTCACGGCTTATCTAGCAAACCGATGGCGCGAGATATATGCAATCCGCCTATCGCTATACAGATAATTATAATGATAGCTCGTATCCGATGTGTCATCAGTTCTGAAAGTATGATAAAGACATAGTATTTGTTTATCCTGCTATCTGTCGATTTGTATCTCATTGATCCGACTATAGTTGTCTAGCGATTCTCTTTTAGCAGTTGGTCTATATTAGGTGCGCCACACTCAGGACAATATGCATATGATGCAGGATATGGTTGGTGGCACTCTCTACACTTGATATGTATTTTCTCACCACAAAAGACACAATGTGTATGATGCGGGTTGTTGCGATGACCACAACTTAAACATATTGCCGCATTCTGTGATTGTCATCATTCATATTTTTCACGATAACGAGCCGGTCTCAATGCAATATATAACGGAAGGCCTATGATCGGTCATCATATGGTTACCAGTATAATATACCAAAATTGCTTTATGATAGACTGAGTACGAGCATTGCTGTCTTTTGTGGTCCATACGATAGCTATGATCCAGAAAAAAAGTACCAATCCCCATATAACAGCGACTATAACAGCTGTTGATTCATTTGGTCATAAAAACACCGCGCTTGCTGTCTTTAGAGATGATCCTGTCATTGATATATATACAAATGTATAAAGAGTAATAGTTAGCGAATGTGAACGATGCGGATTGTATGAAAATATGAATGTTTTTTCAAGGCATGACGCAAAAGGTCAAATTTGGCTGGGTTGGTACCGTGTGTAGTGATCTTTACTGATCCAGGAGTGAACCTATCTTTCTGATTTTGTACCTGTATCTTATCTATTAAGATACGATAGTCCGACATCATTCCCAATAGAGCGGTTAGATTGCGCTGAGGATGATCAATGGTGATAGACAATGTAATGGCATAGTTAGTCACTCCTTCATGTTGTCGATGAGCCTCCATAAGAGACTGAATATTAGCAGTTTCTACCCCCTGACAACTTACTTCATGTATCACAATACCACTTTTCCCACTCTTGGCAATGATTTTGTCTTTCATGGTGGGATGACAATTGGTACACAAACGGTATGAAAGATGATGATGGTGATCAATAATGACATTATCGTGAGATCATCATGATCACTCATACAGTAGCGGTATTGCTGTTTGTGGCGTGATCGTGGTATCGGTATGATCATGAAACGCACGTCGCTGTTCTGGATATGCTTCCCTAAAAAACAATGAATATGACTCTTGTTTATGATACATATCGATCAGATGTTTCTCCCACTCATCATGTCTATAGAGCTTGCGTACCTGATCAGCATCGCTACCAATCAGAGGTAATTTCCACTCTGTGAGTCTGGTTTGCAGTTTTGCTAATGAACGTATAATGATTTCATCCCTTTCTTGTTTTTTTATATGCTTTTGGAGTTTATTTCTGGCAGAGGATGTATGTAGAAAGTCTCACCAGTATTTCGTTGCTGTAATTTTATTTCTATAAGATTTTATATCGATAATGTCACCTGATTGAGGTTGGTAACCAATGGGCTTTATCACACCGTTTACAATGGCACTTTTGAATGAAAGAGCAATATCGGTGTGGATGCGAAATGCAAAATCAAGTACAGTGCTTCCTTGTGGCATTTCGAATATATCTCATTTCGGTGTATAGAGGAAAATACTTTTAGACAGAATCTGTAACTTCATCTCCTCCTTGAATGACTCTTTGTCATCAGAGGTCTGATAGGTTGCAACTAGATCTTGTAGACGCTTGATCCATGCAGACTGACTTTCAGAAATGTGATCAGCGGCATGGCGGTCACTGTAAACGAAATGTGCTGCTACACCATATTCTGCAATATCATCCATCTTTTGGGTCCTAATTTGTACCTCTACTGGAAAGCGGAACATACCAATAACGGTTGTATGTAGACTCTGATAGCCGTTTGCCTTGGGAATAGATATATAATCCTTTATCTTCTTAACCATAGGTGTGTAGTTGCTATGTATGGCTCCAAGTACATTATAACAGTCTCCTACCGTATGTGCAACTACACGAAATGCCACAATATCTAACACTTGAGAAATCTCTGAAATGGACTGATTTCTCTCTACTTTCTCAAAAATTCTATACGGACTCTTGACACGTCCTTTGACAAAATGGTAGGGTATCTTCTCTTCACGTAGAAGCATCTCTATCTTGCGCTGACCACGCTGGATATAGGTACGCTCTGTACCAAAATTCTTCTGCAAATAGTGCATGATCTTGGTACATTCTTCTGGGTTGAGAATCATAAATGCACCATTTTCAAGCAGAAGCTGATAACGATATAGTCCAAGTCTTTTTGCTACAGACACATAGATAAGCATAGTCTCCTCTGCAATACGTACACGCTTCTCAGGTTTGGGATGAAAATGAAGTGTCTGGATATTGTGAATACGATCAACAATTTTTATAAAAATTACGCGTAGATCGTATGCCATAGCAAGGAAGGTTTTCTTTAGTGTTTCTAGTTGACGTTCCTCTCCTCTGTATTTGATCGTAGATACCTTTACTAGTCATTCACATAAAATAGCCACTTCTTCACCAAACTCCTTTTTAATATCCTCATATGTAAGATCGGTATCCTCTATCACATCATGGAGAATACATGCTTGAATCGTTGCAATATCTGGTTTCATATCCATCAGGAATACGGTTGCCTTGAGTGGATGGGTAATGTATATCTCTCCTGAAAGTCTTACTTGGTCGCCATGCGCTTGACGTGCATACTCGTATGTATGTTGAATCAGCGGCAATTGTTCTGTTGGTAGATATCTCCTTGCTTGCTTAATAATGTCATCTACCAGTATTTGTGGGTCATCAGTATGTGGCCTATAGTCCAGAAACTGCTGCAACCGCTTTACATGCATGGTGTCAAACTAATTAAACTAAATTCACCTATTCTTCGAAATTGGTCACCAAACCACATAGCTCAATATCATTACCTATTCACAAACTACTGGTCACTCTTACACAGAAATGGAACTCTTTGGGTATAGTGTCGCTACAATCTTGCGAAACTCCACCATTACTATATGTGCTACTACCATCTACACAGGTAATAGCGGTACCTGTTTGTTTGTCATACAATCATTTACCAATCACTACTCTATAGTATGGACTCTTCTGATCTTCAGGACATGCAGGATTTGTGGTATATTTGCCATCCTGAAGACACAACCTAAAAGCCTCGTTGTACACATCGGAAGAAACTTCAAATGGTTGTCCTATGGGCACCATAAACCAGTAACCATCATGTCTTAGACTATAATTAACATTACCCTGTGCCCATCCATCCTCAGGAACAAAGGGATTAACTCCTAGTCGATAATAATCTTTCATACCCGATCAACGGAGCCGATTGGTATTTCTGATTTGATAAACAGCCTCCATTCCCTCTCTCGCAAGATTGATGGCAATGACTTCATTTTTTGTCTTGTCTAAAAACGTAATACTGCGAGATATTCCCCTTATAACAGCCACTAATCCGACAGCTATCACGGTCATTGCAATAGCTAATTCAATCAATGTAAATCAACGTTTTGACATTGCAACGGAAAAAGTAAAACCTATGATAGAGGCTACTTATTATCTTATGAAGAAGCAAGTTCAATTTTTATGTATTTATCGTAATAATCACCATGTTTGTTGGTTATGACTATGTGCTGCTTGGGCTCCTTGTGGTGAGTGCGCTGATCGTACTTACTATATGAAGAAGGTGATGAATGACTCATCTTATTCTAGGCTGTTATTTGCTTATTCTCTTTGCTCTTGGATTACATCGATCATTGAATGCTCTTATTGTCTGGCTTCATAGTACGCCTGAACAGGTAGGCATCTTTATGATATCATATTGATCATTTGCTGTCTTCTTTACCCATATACAGTGATGGTTTGTATGACTTATCGTGGGGTTTTTATGATGGCAAATGATGTATGGCTCTTCTTTTGGCGCGCTCTCTCATGGAACCATGACTTATCGTCTCCGGAACACACTACAAACTATCTTATCAGTTATCATTGTGCGGATATTGTGTATGGTAACATGGTCTTGATCCATCTTCTTCACTACAGCACTATGATCGTGGTCTGATGCTACTTTTTATAATCCAATCATTCGTCAAATAGTGTATTGGCTACCAGGTATCCTCGCATTGCATGTGCTCTTTACTATTACTGCCACTACTACCTTTAGTAGATTTATCAATATATCTCTCTCTATGGGCAGTAGGTGAGGTGGTGAAAGGGATGCTATTTATGTCGAAAGGGAAGATTCTACTAGACATATTGTGGAATAGCGGCCCTCGATGACTCCAATATATGACACTACACATACAACATAATTCTTATATCCTTCTTTTAGAGGATCTACTCTTGATCCATCATGACCGATATCCAACCAACACTTCTCAGGACTACGGGCAAATATACGAATTTGCTCATAGAAAACGGTATCCGCACCATGCGTGATCGATACGCATATTTTCCTCGTACGTACGAAGATCGTAGTCAGGTCGTGTCGTTGTCTGATATTTTTTTCCAGTCACTGGACAAAACTGCAGTCATCGCTCATGCGCAGTGCATCGAGAAAACCGTCGTCATCCGCCAGAAGAAATACCGACAACTCACGTTCCGCGATCATGATGGCAAAGAAGCGTTCGCATTATTCAATTACCGCCAAAGCTACCTCATCCAACATGTCAAAAAAGATGGACGATATCTCATCATCGGTCGCACTGCGATCAAAGCTGGTCAGCTCACCTTCCGATATCCGGAAATCATCGACTCTGACGAAACCTACGACGAATCCAAAGTACAATCTCATCAGATTGGGCGTATCTATCCCATCTACCCCGAACTCCAAGGGATCAAACCCTCACGATTTGCTACCAAAATGCGACAGACCCTCGACTACGTCGGCGAATATATCCATGAGCATCTCCCCGACGACGTCCGTCTCCGCTACGAACTCCCTGATGTCGTGACAGCCACTCGCCAGATGCACTATCCTGACTCTCGAGAGGATTTTCGTCAAGCACAGAGGAGAGTGATGTGGGATCGTCTGCTCCGTATGCAGCTGTATAGTCAGCTCTATCGTCAGTCGTACCAGCAGACATGGGTAGAGGAGTCTGATGATGATTTGGATGTCTTCCGCGTGATGCAGAGGAAGCAAGCACCCGAACAAGAAGCATTATTGACAGTGGAATTATCCCCCCGCTCTCAGCAAGCTTCGACCACCCCCCTTGCTCAAGGGGGGCAAGATGAGTGAAACAAGTCTGGGGGGATAGTTTCCGCCCCTAGCCGACCCCGCATCACCGAATTCATCTCTACACTTCCCTTCGAGCTCACCACTGCTCAAAAAAAGGTCATCAAAGAAATGATCATCGATATCCATCGTGGCGTCCCCATGATGCGCTTACTCCAGGGAGATGTAGGTAGCGGTAAGACGGTTGTTGCGACAGCCATCGCTTACTATCTCGCCAAAGAAACAGGTCAGCAGACAGCCTTTCTCGCTCCGCTTTCCATCTTGGCGCAGCAGCACTATCAGAGTATTTCTCGCTTATTGTTACCTCTCGGAGTCCGTGTCTGATTCCTCGCAGGATCACTCACTGCTCGTCAAAAACAGCAGACCAAAGATGCCATCGCCCAAGGGAAAATCGATGTCCTCATCGGCACTCATGCCATCATCCAAGAGGACGTACACTTCCATGATCTAGGGCTTGCCATAGTCGACGAGCAGCACAAGTTTGGAGTCAGACAGAGATCGTTTTTTCACCGCGAAGGATCGCCGCATATCATACAGATGAGTGCGACCCCTATCCCTCGCTCACTCGCGCTGACGTATTTTGGTGAATTCGATGTCTCGGTCATCGATGAGATGCCTGCGGGACGTCTCCCTATCCAGACCAAGATCATCACTCCCGGCGAGCTCACCAAGCTCCGTGAGCGATTTTTGCAAAAACTTGACGCTGGCCAGAAGCTTTTCGTCGTGACGCCACTCATCGAAGAATCCGAACAGATGGAAGATCTCAAAGCTGTCACCCAAGCATACCAAGAAACGATTGATTGGTTATGACAGGATGTCTCGGTGGCCATGATCCACGGTAAGATGAAACCGACCGAAAAAGATCAAATCATGGCAGACTTCAAATCAGGAAAATATCGTGTTCTCGTAGCGACGACGGTCATCGAAGTCGGAGTAGATATTCCCGAAGCTACTATGATGATCATCCACAATGCCGAACGCTTCTGACTTTCGCAGCTCCATCAGCTCCGTGGACGTATCGGTCGTAATGATCTGCAGTCATACTGCTTCCTCGAGATGAAGCGTAGATCAGGTGACACCTACCAGAGATTGCAAGCGATGGAGCAGACGACGGATGGATTCCGCCTGGCAGAGATCGATCTCCAGTACAGAGGAGCGGGAGAGATACTGGGTACGCGTCAGTCAGGAGAGACGGACATCCCTCTCGAGTGGCTTACCAATACAGCATTCGTCGATTTGGTAAGAGATGCAGCACAGTATATCATCCAGACCTATCCTGATCTCGAAGAGCTTCCAAGGCTCAAAAAATATGTGGAGGAGTATATGGGGACGGTGTTGGTGTAAAAATCTTTATTAGCAAAAAGCCCATCATTTTGATGGGCTCGTAAAGATACTTTTAATTACTGCGTAGATAATTTTGTGACTGTAATTTTCTTAAGATCCTTTACAGATATAATACCTATAAATGGATCCATATAGCCTTGTTTTTTATGCCCACAGTTATTGCAGACATATTCTTCCATATGGTCATCATCCTCAACTAGAGACCCATCTCCATAGTGCACCTGATCCTCTGTAGTGATCATTTTATGTACACCATTTTCTAGTACATCATTTTCACAGCTATTATGATTACAGAAAATCATCCAATAGCCACCCTTAAAACCTTCCTTTTTGAGTAACTCAACTTGTCCAGTTTCAAAATACTTGTATGGTATCCATTGAGTAATGTTATTTTTACGTATTTGTACCCATGGATCATCACTAGATAAACTAATATCAACATCTATAACTGTATCAGTAGTTTTGTATTTTGATGATCTTTTCCATGTAAAAGACTCATCTTCTTTTTTTACTTTTATGGCATTCCAACCAAAGAATTTTATTAACTTTCTCATAGATAAAAATTTTAATGTGTTTCTAATGTTTTTTTACTTTTGCTCCAATATCGGAGTAATTTCATGATATATATATTACTAGGAGTCAAGAAGAAATAATTGCATTCAAATACGTACATAAATATATACATACTAGTTTAGTTTTTTTCATGCAAATACTATGACCCCTCTCCAAGCTGCGACCCAACTCCTGCGCGAGCAGTCTTTCGTCTCCATCAGAGAGATACAGAAGTCTCCCAGCAGAGCACTCAATGGTTTCAAAATCATCTTGAATAAAGGCAAAATGCAAGGTATCTACATCCCACAAGAAGATGTAGATGATTATGTAGAAGATTTGGAAGCGCTTGCATCTCCCCAGTACCTTCAGCTCATAGCTGAAGCTCGTAAATCGCAAAAGATTGATGCCGCACAGGCACGAGACGCTTTGGATGTTGTACATGGAGCTTAATGAGTCGATCACTCTCATTCTCCCAGCAGGCATATGATGCGATGGAAAAAATGTCTCGCACCGATTACCTTCGTATCAAAAAGAAGCTCCAATACTTCATATCGCTGGATGATCCACTCTCTACCGCTAAACCACTCATCCAGAGTAGTCTCTGATCCTATAGATGGAGAGTGGGTGAGTGGAGGATTATTTTTGATATTGATCGTGAGTGACATATCATCATTGTACTTGTTATTGGTCGTAGAAAAGATATTTATCGTCAAAAGTAAACAAAAACCACCCCTCATCAGAGGAGTGATATGTGATGAGTGATGTATTTGACATACAGTTAGCGTATCTATAAAAATTTTGGATTGCTTCCATTTGCAACACCAAGAAACCGTCTCACCATACAAGAGAACATCATTATACACCCTCAACTCTATGGTGCACTATTACAATATTCTCGTGAAACGTTTGATATATGTCGATTGTCTTTCATAATCCTTCATAATTCTTCATCATCACTTCCCCTTGTTCCCTCATCATCTCCATCCATACATTCCATTTCTTCTGCTCCTTTTGTTCCCTGTGCACCTTCTGCACCCATGCTATCAGCGCCCTATAGTGATCCAATCCATCCTCTCACGAATACAATGCCAGACCCGGTTCTCGTCTGCGCACATTTTCTTCGACTCCCTGATATCACGTCGGTATATAAGGCAAGTTGGCCACAATCACTACGCTGTCTACCTCTGTCATCATATCGCCCAAACCCTGATCATCATCAGAGAGTCTCATCACATCCACCTGCTTAAGGGTAACGTTTTCACAACTGTTTCACAACTGTTTCACAACTGTTGCACTATTGTATTTCGCCACTTCCAGCGCATCTTCACTCACATCACACAACACACACTGGATATTATTTGTCACCATTTGTCACCATTTGTCACCATTTGCTACAATACTGAGTCCTACACATCACGAACCCGTCCCCATATCAATGAGCAATAAGCTTTCAGCTTCAAGCTTTAAGCTTTCAGCTACGAGTGTAACAAGCTCTTCCGTCTCCGGCCTCGGTATCAGCACTCTCTCGTCAACAGAAAATCTATGACCACAAAACAGCTCATATCCCAAAACATATGCCAGTGGCTTTCAGTCGTCAAAATACTCCTTCGCCATCCCATCCATGTGTTCCTGCATATCGCTCGCAACTGGTAACTCGCAACTGGTAACTATCTCCTCTTTCGTCATCCCCAAAACATCCATCGCTATCCTACGCGCGACATACGTATCTGACCACTGACTGATTCGTTTCTGGAGTTTCATACGCTACACTATAAGAATTTTGAAGAAGAAGAAAAGACCTCTTTTGAGGTCTTCTAATCAAAAATGATCTAAAGATTTCCATAATGAGATTAGAATGGCTGCGCCACCCAAAAATCGCAAAAAACCAGCTGTATCGGGTGAAAAATCAAAAGAAATAGATATAATATACAAAAGAATACCCACCACAATCACGATCATTGCCTTCAAAAAAGGACTTAATGAAAAATTTTTCATATACTTATATTTTAGACCTCTATCATACGCAAAAAAAATACCCAAATCAAGACATTATTGCACAGTATGTCAACTCACCCATCATCTCACACACATCTCTCTCGTGACAAAACTAACTATAATACATATAATTCTCCCATATCCTTCTTTTCCCTTCTTCATCCTTCCATGTCCTTGATACTAGCAAATATTGGCATCTTCCTCCTCTGGCTACGAATTATCGCCATGATTTTGCCCATATTTAAGCGAAAAAAATCCATCATCATCACAAGTATCATCGGTGCTGTCATCGGCGCATCAGCGCTACGAATTGCTCCCCACCTCATCGATGGAGCTTTCACATCATCGGCACGGCGTGCACAGTGAGTCACGCGAGGTATCATCCTCACCCTAGGCACCATCTCTCTCATTACCACTCCAGCACAGCGAAAATCACTCACTCAGACCACCATCATCGTCGGGCTGGTCGCCATCATCGGACAGCTCCTCATCACCGTATTACCCGATCAGACACAAGGTCTGGTTCAGTTTTTCTTCTGTATTGCACTCATCGAAGAGCGGATCAAATATGCCATTGCACAACACACCAGCACCAAACGAAGTATCCACGCGACGGATATATTACTCTTCGGACTCATCGCTGCACTGAGCTACGCATGGTGAGAGAACATTCTCATCGCTACCCAACTGACGGATATCATCACGAGAACGCCCACTTACCTCGTTCATAGCATTTTCACTACTGTCTTCGTCATCGGTGTCTACCTTATGAGTGAATGAAAAACACGTCGAATACTCGTCAGTACGATCATCGCAGCACTTGCTCTCCATACAGGATACAATATCGCAGGTGGGCATCTCCATCGAAGCATACGAGTCATTATCATCCTCGCACGATACAGCACACTCACCTATCTCCTCTCCCACACCGACAGTATCTATCTCCTGCGTAGAGATACACTTGCTACTTCATAGCATATCACTAGGATGGAGGCAACTTTTGTCTCACATATCCCTGATGAAAAAACGACTCATATTACTCCTCTCGCTCTCAGTGATACCGACAGTACTATTTGCCCAAGAAAATACTGAATCAGACACGCCCGTCTGTCCGTATACCAACACCGTCCAGTGACCGACCGACATCCAAGCAGGCACCGAAAAACTCTATGAAGCCACATTAGAATGATCATGATGAGTACTCGCTACACCGACACTGTGGTCGGAGAGTAGTTTTTTCCGTATTGTCTATGATGGCAATGAGGTAGCCAGTTTTCCCAATGTATCATCGTTTTCGTATCGTTTTGGTGAGCCAGGACTCTACACCATCACCAATGAAGTCACCTACCAAGATTGTACTGTCGTCACATCAGCCACCATCATCGCATACGAACACAGTGTCACCTATATCGGAGTGCCGAGAGCAGATCTCGATGAGAGTATCATCAGCAACCTCAAACAAAGAAATATCCTCCTCTCCTTCATCCCCATCACCACTCAGAGTGACAACGAAAACATCATCAAAAAATCCAACATCAACGACAGTGAATATATCATTATCGACACATCAGCACCACTCTCACTGCAGCAGATCTTCAGCCAGATAGAGATGCCTTTCGCATCCTGATCGACCACGACATTTGTCGCACTCTCTGATGCATCCATCGACCTGAGCAAAAAGATTCTCGGAAGCGCCACACGCACGATCACCCAACCAGTCCATATCATCGATAGTGCAACGATGTCTGATCTGATACTCCTACGAAGAACGGGCGAACGATCCAAAAGTAGCGATATCATCATCACCACACCACAAGCCAACAATCAGACCGCAACCACGTTCGGTTTCAATGGATTTATCGATACGCTCCTATATCAGTGAATCCCTCTCCCCATCATAGCAAGCATGCTCACATTGGTAGCAATCACCGTGATGTTGATCTTCCTCAGACAGGTTGTCGGTCTCAATGTCTTTAGCATCTATTATCCTATTCTCGGTGCTATTTCCCTCCTGCTGGTGGGTAATAAGTTGTTTATGATTTTCTTCGTGATCGCGTGGCTCAGTCACTGGATCACCTATTTCGCATCGCGTAAGTTCCACATTCTCGTCCATGCCAAGATCGGTATCTATCTGACTATCTACACCATCCTCAGTATCACCGCACTCTGGGCCATGACGATTATCGATCCAACAATCCAACGATCCTATGTACAAAACATAGGCACCTGGTCAGTCATTACTGGGTTTTTCTCCATCGCCATCGTCGGTCAGAAAGTCTTTGAAAACAAAAAAAACCTCATCAGACACGCAACCGATATCATCACCTATCTGATCGTCATGATCCCCATCACGCTCATCCTCGATGCGATCAATATCCAATACTGGATGATCACTCATACATGGGTCGTCTTCTTTGCGATCATCGCAGCTTTTGTGATGGGAAGATTTACGGGGATGAAGTTATTAGAATATAAGAGGTTTGGGAAGTTATTAATACAGCAAATAAAAAAATAACTTTTACAGACTACAAAATAGCTACATCATGCAATATTTCATCAATATTAGCAATAATAACACATTACACCCATATTACCAGGATGCATATCATGATCTACATAAAAAATATGGGATAAAAACCATACTCTTTTATGATAAAAATAAAGAAAAAGACATCACTAATGGTTTCCATGCGGATGATACTATAGAGACATATCCATATACATCACATGACGATCTCATACAGCAAATCCTTTCTATTCCTTATAAAGATATTTATTATATCAATACTTTTGACGAAAAGCTCATACTAATCACCAATCACATCAAACAACTCTGCTGATTCTCTATCACAGATCATTATCAGGCATTTAGAGACAAAGATCTCCAAAGAAATATCCTCCAAAAGCACTCACCTCAGTATACTATCAAACATCACACTATCGGAGATCATGAATCACCAGTATTATCATATCCATTTATCATCAAACCAACCTCAGGTATTCAGAGCGCATGAGTAGCACTCATACAAAACGAGCAAGAGTATAATGAATATCGATGACGTTATCACAAGCTCACCGAAAATCTCTCTAAAAGAAATATAGAAGAAACTAAACATATTATTGAAGAATATATTGATGGTGATATGTATACGATTAACTATTTCGTCAATGCTACATGAGTATTTACCACTACACCATTAGTAAAGGTGCATAATGTATACGACATAGAAATAGAAGATTTTGCAAACTATGTGAGAGTAGCGTGAAAAATAATAGAAAGCGACATAGACGAAAAAGAATTAAACATATTGATTCAAGATCATATTGATGCATTCGGTATAAGGAATACATTCATACATCATGAATTGAAGAAAACATCAACATGATCTCTCAAAACAATTGAACTCAATGGAAGGATAGGATGATATAAAATAGAAATGATGCGTGATGTATATAATTATAATATGCTTACCATGCCCATGGGTGCCTGATGTAACCGTCATACTCCACTATCACATGCAACATTTGTATTTTATCCTAGTTACGAATGAGTACTAGAGGGTTTTGACATCTCAAAAGAAGAATTACTAAAGAATCTACCATCTACCCAATCCTTACGTCTTCATAAGAAAAAAATAGGTCAATCGGTATGATTAACAAAACAATGATATACTTCACTATGAACACTAATATTGAATAATCAAAACCTAAAACAATTTCAGCAAGACTATCAAATTATCAAAGATAATTACACAGATCTACTAGTCGTGATACCGCATACCTCTACTTAAAGGATAGGATTTCTAACAGAAGTCTCTTCTGATTACTATTTAATGTTGCTCCATCAAGCTGAAAACGCTTATCTTTTTCTTTTATTTCATCCATTTTCACTCACAAACTACGCTGATAAAGTATCTTACCAATCGATAATGGCATCTGGTAGATGACCTTCTCATCTCATAGCAAAGTAGGAATCGAATCTATATCTATCTCAGAAAATTTGCCCTGATACATAAGATCTCTCCGCTTTTGTAACTCTTCCACACTTGCACGAGCAAGAAAGTCTGCCACCTTTTTCTTGCCCCTCCAATAAACGACATCTTTTCTATTAGCTCCAGATCTATCATATGCATGAAATCTTTTAACTCTTTCGGTTCTCTTTTTTGCTTCTTTGGCAGCATCTTCTTCTGAATATTCCATCATACGAAAATATGCCTTAAGAATTGTATATGTCTGGTCATAAGTATAATGCTCTGCCACAAAAGTAGAGAGATGATGTACTGTAGGATCACCTGCAAAAATATCATTTGTATCCAATATAACAACAGCATCTTCATTGGTAGTAGCTATGCCTTCTTCATCTTCTAGGTATCAAGGAGATCTCACAGTTACTCCACGGTAAGCATTTTCATTTTTGACAAAGTGAGTTCCAACCTCATGATCAATAAGCTTGCAAATTCTTTCCCGTGAATATGACTTACCGGTAGGAAAGATAATACTGTGCCCACCAGATGAATAATCAACTCAGGCAGAAATATTAGATGCTACATTACTGAAGCACACCTTAACATAAGATGCAATATCGTACTGTTCATAAAATCTCTTTGCTTCCCCATCTTTCCACTTTGCAGGTATATAATATGTACCATCTTTTTCATATGATTGAGAAATATTCTGATCAACAAAAACTTTACAGACATCTTTACCATAAATACTATAGACACGAGAAAAAATCTCCCACAAAGCATCTTCATCATATTCACTCCTCCACAACTTCTTGCTCTAGTAATCATGGGACAGCATCTATATCAAAATCTGCCAAGAACTGTTGAAAAACACTCTGGTCTCTATCAGAGAGTAGTCATCATTTCTTCTCAAAAAGCTTAGTAAATGAGTGTAAAACCGCTTCCTGTTCTTCTGGTATATCACTCACGCGAGGTCCATAGAGAATAGTCTCTTTCTCCTCTATAGATTGTAAAAGTTGTTGTTTTTTCTCTTCAGCCAGTAGCTTTCATCATTTGTCAGCTTCTATATGCACTGCATCCAAAAGAAGATCATAACCGACGATAGTATTATCGATCGCATTATACAAAAATTGTCTCTGACCATCAGTGAGAGTTGCATCATTGCTAACTGTCAGGCGAAGTTCTCTTGCATTATCCTGTAGCATCTTCATTTCACAGACACTAGCATGAAGATGTATACCGCTCACCAACTGTTTTGCGTGAGGAAAAAATTTGATACTAATATTCAAATTATCATTAGTACTTTTATAATTTAAGATAGCAGACAACGCACCAGCATATGGTTTCCTTATGGTGTCGAGGTTGCCAAGTACTGATTCCAAGACAGTAGAGGACATGAGAAACAAGGAAAAATAAACATTATTCCTATATTATACATATATTACTCAACAGGTCAAAAATTAGGCAATGAAATCACTGTACTTCACTGCAATTTTTCCACACATAAGTTTCGATTTCTCTTCAGATGAAATTTTTTCTATTAGCTTATATCCATCCAGATAGATTTTAGGCTTGAGCCATCATTGAAGTGCTTCATCGGATGTATCTTGTACTCATTTTTTTTGTCTAGCAATAAGATGGAATGCTCACATAATCGTTCTTCTTGGGTTATAGTCATGAGCGCATAAAAAGGCATACATACGATCAAAAGATCGATCAGCATTCATAGTAAGGATATATTTCCAATATATGGCATAATTAATGTAGTCAGTATTGTAAGATTTATATATTTCCTCAGCAGCACACAATGCCAAACCTTCTTCTGTGATCACATACTGTGCTGTACCCTTCCTCAGTATATACCATCCACTTTTTTGTCATGCCAAATAACGCATCACATGCACACCCACCTCATGTGCCAGTATAGCATCTATCTCATTGCGCCCAAAAGATACCCTCGTACTCACTGCAAGCGTGATATTATTTCACAAGCGTGTCGCCATCCTTGCAGACACAGTAGAGTCTATAATGACCCTTACTTCCCATAATCCTCTATCATCGAGATATGATCTAATATAAGATAATAATTCCTGACCAGTGAGTAGATCATCATCTACAGCAGTTGTTGCTACATATGTCTGTATCACATCCATAGCCTCTTGCACACGCTCATCATCAAATCACCCATAAAGAAGTTCATTACCGACACGAATCGCGTCTGGATCCTGTTTTTTGTATGCCTCGATAAGAGATATTTTGTGTCCTATTTCATCCATATAATCATACAACATCTGCCCAAATGGAGAGACGAAACGCCTCTTCCCACGATATTCTGTCTCAATCATGCGAAGCGCTTGTCTCCGACTGGAAATTTTTTTGCTCGTAGGAAACGCATAGGTAAACTGTGGATTATAATGGCCCTTTGCTTCGATAAAGGCGTCCATCTCCTCCAGATAATTGGTAGGTTGCAAAATTTTAGAGAGAGAAATCTGTTTGGCTACCTGATGAAGTTTCTCATCTAGTAATTCTAGCATCACCACATCATCTCCCTGGAGAGCAGAGGGAAGACGAAGAAATGATGTTGAACGTTTCATCATATGGACGGGTTGGATCACATATCACTGGAGTGCATTCGTACCCAAAAGTACCTGATGGTCACCAAGTGATTCATCGACCTTATATTTCTCCAATGGTGTAATCACGCTGCCCTGTGACACCAGACGAGAAGATATCCCCTGTATCAATAGTTCAGCCACATCAGGTGAAAGATACGTCAATTTTTTCGTGACTGAAACAGTAATAATTACATCAGATGACTGTCTTACACCATCCTGTACCCACTGCACCATACCTGACTGCGAAAGCGCAAGACCTTTGTTCGCTGATGTAGCACGATGCTCATGAGGACTAAAGAGTGAGGTCGCTATTTCTACTGCCTTCTGAGGAGTATGGACCTGCAGATCAGCTACTTTGGATAACAAAGCATCCAGTCTGACACCCGTCACGTTCTGTATTTCCAATCATGGTCTTGCATTCACTTCCAAGAGCATCGGACCATCATCACCGATCACCCGATCGATACCAATATATCCCAAATCAGAAAAGAACTGTATCATACTCGAATAGTACAGCACCTCATGCCAAAACGGCACACGATACCCATCGAAATGACTATACTCTTCAGGAAAGTAGCCCGATTGATAGACCTGTCCAGCTATCCAGATGCGATCAATCTTTCCTGTGGCGATATTCACTCCACACGCTATACCACCCTGTGCAATATTTGCTTTCCCTTCGGATGCTTCCGTCGGTACTCTCACCATTGCAGCAATAGGCACATGATTGAAAACGATCACCCTCACATCCGCCAATCACCACTCACAGAACACCTCATAATCACTCCCTGGCACCAAACACTCCTCTACCAAAATCGCATCATATTTTTTCGAAAGGGAGTATGAGCCATAAAGGATTCTTGCACATGCGTATTTGAATTCTAACTCGTTATAAATCACTCATCCCACACGAAAATACTGATCAGACTCCGAGAGAGTTGGATAGACGAAACGATCATAACGATCACTCATATTTTGCCACCATTGACGTAATTTCCCTGATGCCAAAAAATTTTTGGGTTGTGATTGTTTCTGTACCTTAGTCACCACCATGATACCATTTCCCTTGGATCATTTGTTAGGTTTGACGACGAAACGCTTCGGATGCACCGAAAAATCATGATCGAGAAGATCCTGATATGACTCTATCAGTGCATAGGTCTCGGGCACTGGTACACCTCTCTCTGCAAAAAATGCCTTCGACTTATATTTATCCTTCGCCAAAGCAATACCAGAGGAGGTATTTCGCCTATTCACATAATAGAGATTTCTCTTATTCATACCCAAAACTCCGAGCATACGATCACGAGTGTCTGATAAAAATTTTTCCAAAAATTATAGGAAAAGTATAACAAAAAAAGCATCTGTTACAAGAACAGACACTTTTCATGTGATCATCTACTGATAGTTATACTGAGAAACAAAGCTGATAAAACCAAAGAAGTTTTAATCAAATTAGTTAAGTGTTAGGATAATGGTCTATCCCCACCTTCCGGTAGGGATACCTTGTTACGACTTAACCCCAGTCATGGTTTCCCTCCTCAATACGAAAGGTCGCATCTTCAGAGAGCCCCCACTCCCATGGTTTGACGGGCGGTGAGTGCAAGGAACAGGGACATATTCACGGCGACATGCTGATTCGCCATTACTAGCAATTCCAACTTCATGTAGTCGAGTTCCAGACTACAATCCGAACTGAGGATAGCTTTCGAGATTTGCTCGGCCTCGCGGCTTCGCTGCCCATTGTACTACCCATTGTATTGTCTATGAAGCCCTAGGTATAAGGGCCATGATGATCTGACGTCATCCTCTCCTTCCTCCTGGTTGCCCAGGCAGTCTCGTATGACATTCTAACATACGACAAGGGTTGCGCTCGTTACCAGACTTAACTGGACACCTTGCGGCACGAGCTGACGACGACCGTGCAGCGCCTGTCACCGAATTCCTAGCAAGCTAGGCACGCTCTCATTACAAGAGTTTTTTCGGGATGTCAAACCTAGGTGAGATTCTTGGCTTATTATCCAATTAATCTAGACAATCCACTGCTTGTGTGTTCCCCCGCCTATCCCTTTGAGTTTCGGTCTTGCGACTATACTACTCAGGCGGCTTGCTTAACGTGTTAACTTACGGTACTCTCCGGCACCTTTCTCTACAAGTCACGATATACTACGATATGATAGTTGCACTACCAATAGTATTCGTACTACATAAAGCAAGGAAAGGTGCCGGAGAACACCTAGCAAGCATCATTTACGGTCTGGACTACCGGGGTATCTAATCCCGTTTGCTACCCAGACTTTCGTCTCTCACTGTCAGGTATCTAATAGTAAGCTGCTTTCGCTTTTGGCGTTCCTTCCGATATCAACGCATTCCACCGCTCCACCGGAAATTCCACTTACCCCTCAGTACCTCCAGTCATACAGTATCCATTCCCTGTCTACGATTGAGTCGCAGGATTTGAAAACAGACTTATATAACCAGCTACAGACGCTTTACGCCCAGTAAATCCGGATAACGCTTGGGACCTACGTATTACCGCGGCTGCTGGCACGTAGTTAGCCGTCCCTTATTCCTGGTGTACCGTCAGTCGTCTTCCACCAGAAAAGGAGTTTACACCCCGTAAGGCGTCGTCCTCCACGCAGAATTGCAGGATCAGAGTTTCCTCCATTGTCCATGATTCCCCACTGCTGCCTCCCGTAGGAGTATGGGCCGTGTCTCAGTCCCATTGCGACCGGTCATCCTCTCAGATCGGTTACCCATCATCGGCTTGGTGAGCCATTACCTCAACCAACTACCTAATAGGCCGCATCCTCCTCCCGAAGCGATAAATCTTTAATCATAGTATTTCCATTCCTATGACCACATGGCGCATTAGCGGTGTTTCCACCGTTATACTCCACTTCGGGGCAGATTAGATACGTGTTACTCGCCCGTTTGCCACTAACCTAAATGTCTATCCTTTCACTCTTCCGAGGAAGAGATCGATTCAAAACGGAGGTTCGTTCGACTTGCATGTGTTAAGCATTCTGCTAGCGTTCATCCTGAGCCAGGGTCAAACTCTTCAAAAAAGAGTTTTATCACACTTTGTTTCTCAGTATAAATAGCAATAGTAATGATCAGACTCCTACAGCGACAGGCTGTATGTATGGTGACGTCAATCTACTTTCCCAGCGGCTGATCCACCAGTATCATCGACTGTGAGGCGCTTAACTGCTGTGTTCGGAATGGTAACAGGTGGTTCCCCCTCACACATCAACATCACCATAGATACAATCTATGCACAATGAGTCGTACTCTATACAATCACTTCATTGATTGCAAGTCATTATTAGTTTATTATCAGCATTATGTAGTATATTTTTGAAAGGACAATAAGTTCCTCGACCGATTAGTACACCTTTGCTCAACATGTTGCCATGCGTATACATAGTGCCTATCAACCCGGTGGTCTCCCGGGGGTCTTACTCTCGTATTGCTACGAGATGAGCAATCTTATCTTGGAGCATGTTTCCCACTTAGATGCTTTCAGTGGTTATCAGTTCCCAGCATAGCTACCCAGCGGTGCCGATGGTTCGACAACTGGCACACCAGAGGCTGGTCCAACCCGGTCCTCTCGTACTAAGGTCAGCACTCCTCAAATTGCTTACGGTCACGGTAGATAGAGACCGAACTGTCTCACGACGTTCTGAACCCAGCTCGCGTCCCGCTTTAATGGGTGAACAACCCAACCCTTGGGACCTTCTACAGCCCCAGGATGCGACGAGCCGACATCGAGGTGCCAAACGGGATCGTCGCTATGAACGCTTAGATCCCATTAGCCTGTTATCCCCAGAGTAACTTTTATCCGTTGAGCGGATCCCCTTCCACTCGGAAGATCCGGATCACTTTCACCTACTTTCGTACCTGCTCGACCTGTCAGTCTCGCAGTCAAGCGTGCTTTTGCGAATACACTTCAGCGACGGTTTCCATCCGTCACAAGCACACCTTTGTGCGCCTCCGTTACAATTTAGGAGGCACCCGCCCCAGGTAAACTGCCTAGCTGACACTGTTCCTCGCTGTGCGAGGTTAGTATTGCTATATGTTATGGGTGGTATCTCAAGGATGGCTCCACACGGACTAGCGTCCGCACTTCAAAGCCTCCCACCTATCCTGAACATCACATACTACAATACAATATCAACCTACAGTAAAGCTTCATAGGGTCTTTTCGTCTAACCGCGACTAACCGGCATTTTTACCGGTAATGTAATTTCACCGAGACCAATCACGAGACAGTGTGGGGATGATTGCGCCATTCATGCGGGTCAGAACTTACCTGACAAGGAATTTCGCTACCTTAGGACCGTCATAGTTACGGCCGTCATTCACCAGTGCTTAACTCTCAAGCGTGAACCGGAGAGCGTAACATTCTGGCATTGGACAGGCGTCACCCTCTATACATCCATTTACATGTTAGCAGAGAGCTGTGTTTTTGATAAACAGTTCCCCCCACGACTTTCGCTGCGGCCCGGCATCCTTGCGGTGCCGGGCAGGACTTATCCCGAAGTTACGTCCGCTGATTTGCCTAGTTCCTTATAAATTGGTTATCTCGAGCGCATTGGTATTCTCAACCTGCCTACCAGTGTCGGTTCTGAGTACGGGTTAATCATCAATTAACGCTAGCGGTTTTTCTTGGCACCGGAACTATGTGATTTCCCTGACCGAGGTCAAAGTTATCATACAACTCACTGATAGCTACGAGACGGATTTGCCTATCTCATACAATTTGTTGCTTGAACTCTCATCCTTAGAAAGCTCACACACATCCCAATGCGTCACCACATCACTTGATAATTAAGGGCCGGAATATTGACCGGCTATCCATCGGGTACCCCTTTCGGGTCTTCCCTTAGGTCCCGCCTAACCCTACGTCGATGAACGTTGCGTAGGAAACCTTAGGCTTTATGCGTACAAAATTTTCATTTGTAGTCGTTACTCATGCCAGCATTCTTACTTGTATACCGTCCAGATAGCCTTACAGCACACCTTCAACCAGTATACAACACTCCCTTACCACCTCAAAGAGGTCTTCGACTTCGGTATATAGTTTGAGCCCCGTTACATCTTCAGCGCATGATCGCTCGTCCAGTGAGCTGTTACGCTTTCTTTAAAGGATTGCTGCTTCTAAGCAAACCTCCTGGATGTCTGTGCAACCACACCACCTTTTCCACTTAACTATAATTTAGGGACCTTAGTCAGAAGTCTGGACTGTTATCCTTTTGACTACGACACTTAGCTGCCGCAGTCTCACTCCACTAGATTCCTTACAGTATTCGAAGTTTAACAAGGGTTGGTAAGACCTCTCGATCCCCCTAGCCTTATCAGAGCCCTACCCCTGTAAGATCTTAACTAGCAGGCTGCACCTAAATGCATTTCAGGGAGAACCAGCTATCACAATATTCGATAAGCTTTTCACTCCAACACACGGGTCATCCGAAGGTTTTGCAGCACCAACCGGTTCGGTCCTCTAGCCGGGTTCCCCCGACCGTCAACCTGCCCATGTGTAGCTCATATTGTTTCGGGTCTAATACTAGCAACTGAACGCCCTGTTCAGACTCGCTTTCGCTCCGGCTCCGACTGTATCTGTCTTAACCTTGCTACTAGCATTAACTCGCTGGCCCATTCGTCAATAGGTACGCAGTCACCCGGCACTTTTAGTCACCAAACAATCACAATCTTCTTTTGAGTCAGGATCTAATCTTTCCTGATTTTTTGATAGATTGTTCTCTATGAATTGCTTCTGTTTTCGTGCGATATCACTCACAATACACAATATTCCATGGTCATTGTTTGGCAGTAGATGTATTCTGATCAGCATTGTGCTGATGAAGTCTCATCTCCATATCCTGTGTATAACCATAGTACAGTGATCAATTATTGTTTTGGATAATATATACTCGATACATTGCAATCTAGCTTAGCAGCTAAAAGTGCCGGGCTCCTACCCGTTGTAAGTTATGAGTTTCAGAATCTATTTCACTCCCCTACCCGGGGTTCTTTTCACCTTTCCCTCGCGGTACTATTCGCTATCGGTGTAAAAGTGTACTTAGCCTTATGCAGTGGTCTGCACAGATTCACGCCGGATTTCTCGTGTCCGACGCTACTTGGGAGACATGACAGAGTCATCTGACCGTCATATACGGGACTATAACCCTCTATGGTGGAGTTCTCAGCTCCTTCTACTAGTCTGATGATTTCTTACTCTGTGAGGCATCTTCAACTACCTCCTCATGATCCCGCTACCCCGTTATACAGCAACGCTTGAAGGCTTACACTGTACCGGTTTAGGCTGATCCCTGTTCGCTCGTCACTACTAAGGGAGTCGCTTACGCTTTCCTTTCTTCCTGCTACTGAGATATTTCACTTCGCAGGCTTGCCATGATGTCCCTAAGGACAGGTTTCCCCATTCGGATATTTCTGGCTCATCACGGTTGTTGGAACCTGACCAGAACTTTTCGCACCCAACTACGTCCTTCTTCGGCACTTTTACCCAAGGCATCCACTCAAAACTCTTAAAAAAACTTATTTCCTTTCAAAAATATACTACATAATACTGGTAATGAACTACTTGACAATCCCACCTGGACAGAACAAAACCACAACAAGTGCGGTTTCGTAATGTGGTTTGATTTCAAGCGACTGGGTCCTTTTGTAGAGATCTCAGAAGTGATTGCAAGTCTTTTTTGAACTTTTTTAGACTTTTTTTTCAAAAGCTCAAACAGACTAATATATCACGTTTTCTTGACCTCTTCATGTGCCCTTCGTCGACAACTCATACAATATATTTATTCCTCCCCCCATTGCAAGAGAAAAACATACTAAACCATAAAAAAGAAAAAAGACTATATCCGAAGATATAGCCCTCTTTTTTATATGTCATGTATTAGTTCTTATATACTTGGAAGACTGAGTCTAACTCATCCACACCTGGAGGCGGAGCCAACCACAATGAAGGATTATTCTTGATGTAAAGAGATGCCCCCTTGTTAAAGATATCTGCTTTTTCTTCATCATTGGCATAGAACCATCATCTCAAAACAGATCTTCTAGATTCCATTAATGCTCTCACGCTATCATCTCCACCTACAATAACACCATTAATAGTGAGTGAACCATCCGTATTCCAGTCAAAGTCTGAATCAGTATTTCTTACTTTTTCAGAGCTAAGGTTAGCATCACTATCAAGTACAAAGATACCGTTCACTTCTTCTGCTGCTTTAGCAATCTTGAGAGTACCTTCTCTGATAACATACATAGCATTAGTCTTGGTAACATCTTCAGAGAGTTCAACTACTGCATTAGGATTATCAATAATCACAGTAAATGTTTTCATACCACTGATATCACTAGCAGCTATAGTACCACTGCCCTTGTATACGAGGATATTCTTACCAGGTACCTTACTATATCCATTACTACTAGAGCCGATAGCTAATGCTTCATATTTTTCTACAAATGCATCAATAGCGTTATCAACTGCAGCACCACCATCATAAGCACTAGCCTCTACAACAGTATAGTCTATATTATAGCCATCTGCAAAGTTAGTATTACTACCATCAAGCATATAATATGCTTCCAGAGGATTAAGAGTGCCATAATATTCTGTATTATAATCTTTTGCTGTACCAAGACCCTGTTGGATAAGGTATGGTTTGGTCACTGTAAAGTTTACCATACAACATTCTTCTGTAGTTTGAGTAACTTGTTTACCATCTTTACATGATTGATAGTCAAACTTACTCAATTTAAGTTTATATTCACCCAAAACAGCATCTCTCAGTATAGTACGCAAGTCTATTGTGGCTCCATCATCTGCACCAAAAGCAGCAATATTAACAAATGATCCGTTAAATAATGTACTTAAATCAGCATTATGACAGTCACCATCACTTACATTGGGTCTAAAGAAGTTATTAGGACCATAAAGATCAAATGTACAAGTCATAGTATCTTGAATCACAGAGTAGTCTGGAGTATCTTCACTACATGATGAGACGTAATTAGTGTTGCCATCATCAATAGCCCACCAAAATGGAAGTACTTCATCAGTCATAATAGACATAGGCAACGTTTCACCGTTCACAGACTCTGCACTATCCACATACAAACATGATGGCAACTGACCTACGGTAGTGGGATTACAGTCTGGATGATTTGGATATTTCTGACAGAAAGGAGTCTGAGGATCGACAGGTGTAGTATTTCTTGTAGTACAAGTCTGACTACAACCATCTCTTCCTCGTCCTACATTATCAGGATCATTATAATCACACTGTTCATAATATTGTCTCTCTCCATCACCACAATAACCAGGTGTAGGAGGTTCTGGCATTGCAACTAGAAGATCATCTGTACAAGCAGGACTAGCAACACGTTCGCCGTTAAAACGACATTCAACTTCGTATTCACTATCTTCATCATATTTACATACTGCAGTAAGTGAATCAACATCTTCATCAGTTGCAGTATAACCATTACCACAATCAAGTTCGATTTCCTCAACAGTATCGTCAGCAACACAGGTGTAGCTCATTTCATACACTTCTTGATTACTATTATAATAGAGTGTCCCAGCAGTAATTTCTACACACTGACCATAACCACCAGTGATATTCACATAATCATCGTCATCATCATCGCCACCATTACCATTCTCATCTTCATAGTCGACAGTTACATCATTGACGACATGGTCTTTCTCACGGAGAGCCTCACCTTCTAGTGTAAATGAGATATAATCACGTGGCTCCAAACGATGTTCATCATCCTCATCCACATCAAACACCAATGTAATTTCAATATCACCATTCGATGCCATATTGACAGAGAAGTCGATGTTATCGTTATCTAGTGTGCCATGGTCACTATGCCTGATCACCAATTCATCACGCAGACAGTCTTCGAGGTCTGACTCGTCATCGTTTTCGTCCTCCGCATAGAGTTCATCATCACATACAAGTGCAAGATAATCTCCAGGCCAGATATCCACGATCTCATAACGAACGAGATCTACATCACCGACATTGGTAAATCTGATATCAAAATCAGTACGATCACCCACTTCCAAATCTCTTTCATCCACTTCTTTGGTGATTTCTCCATCAGGATCACCTTCTTCAGGACTTGCAGTGACACTGTCATTGTCCACATATCTATCATCTTGGAAAAGTGTAACTTTATTGATAATCGTATCAGAAGCGTCAACATTACTCTTCACTTCTACATCGAACTCAAGCACTGCTTCCTCATCTTCATCGAGCGAGAAGTATTCACAAGTGAGTTCGTGATCACCACTATCATAGTCACAGAGATTGTCTTCACTACTGCTCGCTACAGTGAAGTCAAGATTACCTTCGTACGTCACTTCATCAGGAAGCGCATCTACCAAAGATAGCTGGTCAGACTCCGCTCCACTATGTCCTACCACGATACGATATCTGATCGTATCACCTGCTTCGACCGTGATATGGTTGTCTGTATAAGAGTTTGATGAGCCACCTTTTTGTTGCTTATCGAGAGTAAGCTCAGAACCACAATAGGTAGTAGCAGTATCACTATTATTAGTAAGATCAGTTTCTACCAAATCAGACTCAGACGACAATTCGATTCTCACCGTATTGGTCAAGTCAGGACAGTAATTATCATCTACTGTAGCGACGATCTTGAGTGTGCCACCCTCTCCTGGATCCAATACCAAATCAGTATATGAAATAATGGTAGAGTCATTAGAACCACTAGATAGTGTATACGAAGGATTAGCTGGAGATCCTGTGAACGAGGTCAGTGTCGCACTGACGAAATCATAACCACGAGGCAGTGTGTCGATTACATCCACATAGTCAGCAGTTATGTCGCCTTCATTAGAGAAGTTGATAGTAAAGGTTACCGTCTGACCATCTACCACTTGCTCAGCATTGACTAATTTACTGATAGCGAGATCTACCTCACTATCTACAGTGATATCAGCAATATCATGATCATCTTCATCTCCTCCTTCATCACAACCTGAGCCAATATTGTCATCGATCATACCAGTTGCTGTCGTTTCACCAGGTGTATTACCATCAGTGTTATCAGCGACGGAATCACAGTCAGTGGCAGTATTGCCAGCGGCATCATGAGCTGAGGAGATTTCTGCTGCATTTCTATAACTTGCACCAGTAGGAGCTGGATTTTTGATCTTCAGTGTGATGGTCAATGTTGTGGGTTGACCAGCAGCAAGAGATGCGATAGTTTTGGTAGCTTGAGTAGTACTTACAGCTGTCCATGTATTGTCAGCGAGTTCCATACCTGATGGAATATAGTCAGTGACGACGATATTGGTCGCATCGACAGTTCCTTGGTTGAAGACAGTGATGTCATAAGTGACAGTATCACCAGGTTGGAATGGACCAGGAGTAGATGATGAGAGAGTTTTGCGGAGAGCAAGGTCAAAATTTTCCATCTCACATGTCGCACTACATCCATCACCACTCACATTATTACCATCGTCACATTGTTCAGCAGGAGTACCAATAGTATAGGTACCACCATTTTGTACCACGCCATCACCACACCAGTCTAGATCAATATTGTAGCATTCATATCAATGATCCAGTTCTGGTCCCCAGTTGATAGCATGAGTGGTGATAGAAGCTCACTGGTTGATATAATCGCTATTTCGCACTGGACCCAAGCCGCTAGGGTTAGATGGGTTTTGTTTGAGCCATCGAGAATTCGCAGCAGTAGTGGAGTCAAAATCATTGGCATTAGGCAGAATCAATGCCTGATAAGTAGATGTAGCATTCGTATTATAGTTCCTAAATCCAGCAAAACGGACATCATATGTAATTTGCATCATATCATTTGAACCATTATTGGAGATCGGTGCTTCTAGCAAAAATGGCTCACTAGTCACAGCTCTAACCCATTGATCCAAAGGCGCAACCTTAGAGGCTCTATACCAGCCACGTTGGTTTACAAGAGAATAAAATTGACTATTCGCATATATTCCGAGCATATTAGACTCAGGCTGATAGTAACCTACCTGAGTACCTACATAATCACCAAAACGAGCTGTCAAAAGAGCAAGCCTATAGGTGTTAGGACCCACGCTAGCATACTGGAAATTATCTTTGAGGTATCTTACTTGACCAAGATCAGGTATACCATCATTATCGAGATCTCCAGCAAGATAATACTTACTTGTGTTGTATGCCTCAGGACACTGCGCCTGTGTACGAATCGACGTATTAGACTGCTGATCAAAAAACCACTGCGTTCCTACAGTCAATCAACTATATTGACCACCATCCAGCGCATAAGCTGACAGTCCAAGAATGAATGTGACTATCGCCACACCAAATCCTACAATGTGTTTCATAATTGATAAGGATAGAGAAATATAAATATATTATTCTTTGTTACTAAATTATGCTAACTGCCGGGTCCATTACCCGTTCCATTGGTATCTTGCTTCGGATAACCTCATGTATTGGAGTTGCCATTATCCTGATTACTATTACTGCCGGCATTACTGTTGCCAGTACCGTTTGTCCCCTTTGAGTTTTGTGATCCCTTTTCTATATTCTGTGCATACGCAAAAGCTATCTCTTGTTTTCTTGTCTCTGCGTTGAGCATTATATTGTAATCATTTATCTTGTATTGTCAAGCATTTGTGACAGTGCTACTCATTGATGTCTTTTGTACGACGTCATCTGTCACGATCTCCTTATTATCTTTGTCTACGAACTTGATTTTGATCTTCATCGTGAGTTGGTCATTGAGACAGTGAGCACAAGCAGCCATAAAGAATGCTGGTGAAAGTATCGCATATCTACCCGCTGTATTTGTTGGAGGTTTTTCACCACTTTTCAGGTATGTAAGAATCATGTTCCATTTTGTGTTTACGTCACCATCTCCTAGATTTACTCCTTGACTCTCCATCGCGTCCACGTATGCTTTCATGATCTTCTGGTCTTGGACCATACTCTCGAAGAACCCAATGAGTCTATCTTCATCACCAGCTTCAAGGTCTGAAATAAGTGTTTCTGTATCCTTTACAATAGTTGTATTGGTGGTGATTTTGTCAGGACTTGTTTTGTATGATGCTACAGCGCTGATACCCTTGATCGAGTCTGTCTCACATATGGCCCCACAATCCTTCACACCAACAATCATATTCTCACGAGCTTTTTGTAACTTACTGATCAATGATGCGCTAAATTTATACTTATCCTTGTTATAAGGATTGTGTCTATGTTCTATAATCTGGTATATTGGCGCTAGTAGAAATGCAAGTTTGTACTCTGGTGTATTTTTGCCCTTGGGTCCATATCATAGCCAGTGGTTTCTTTTTGTAATATCTACGCCGAGTGCTTCTTGTATCAATGTGGGATTTTCTCCTGTTCCATTCCACCCATTAATAAATGTACTAAGAGCGTCTTTTTTATTAGTATTGGTAATCGCACACTTTTTAAGTAATTCTTGTGCCTTTGCTTTCATGGCATCTAATGATGTCTGGCCTTTTTCTTTCCCCTCTAACTGTTTGTACATCGTAGAGTAGACACGAGATTCTTGCGCATAGAGCGTGTAAAATTCTGCGTCTGATATATCAGCATCTGTGGCTGTCTTGCCCAATATAGATCTTGCTACGTCCATAACTGCTTTATTTTCTTTCAGTGAGCCCCAGTCTCACTTCACTGCAGCTACATCGAATGCTTTCTTGATATCGTTAGTATCAGGAAGATAATGGAATTCGGCAATCTTTTCTGGCACGATGAACTGGTTAATGCTATTACTGACATTTGCTATGTCAGTATCCAGATCAGTAATCACTTCTCCTGTATGTGAGCCTATTTTGCGATATTCGACTTCAAATGTAGTAGCACCATCTACTCCCGGTTCCAGCTTCACCTCTTGTGATCCATCAGTCTTGACTGTGATAAGGAGTTTCTTCCCTATGAGTCCATCTGTAGGGACGTCGATCGTGATCGTTTGTCCTGGTGGGTTTTCTCCGAGTGTAGTGATTGTTAGCTTGGTATCGTTGTCTGTTAGCTGTAGTGACTTAACAGATGGTAGATCTTGTACTTTTTGATCTAGGGTTCTTTGATCTATCTTGCGAGCTGTCCATTGTACTGCATATTTTTCAAACTCAGCAGGATCTCCTTTGTGGTTGGTAAACTCATCGAAACTTTTGATCACTTCAATATCAGCGCCATCACTGTCAGACTTTGATTCGTTTTTGGTGGTTTTGGGATCATCTACTTTGTCCTCGTAGTGATCTTTATCCAAATATCTCTTCACTCCTTGGTGTCCGATAATGAGGTGGTAATCCACATTCTCAGCGTGACTGATACGTGTAAGTGTCATCATCATGGACGCGGGTATGATGAGCTTGCCATCTTGATACGCGACAAATTGTTTCAATTCTGGCACGATATGGAGATTCAGTGTCTGTAATACATCCTCCGAGATCGCAATAGTGTCTGGTTCGCCTTCTTGGAATACAAATCCATCTCCTAGATGGAAGCGCATATTGAGTCCCTTGGTAAATTCTGCTGGTGTAAGATCTATCGATTCTGCTCACCATCACTTACCTAGGACATGCTCGTATGCTCTCTCAGCACTCGCTTTGGATTCGCTGTATGTGGGTTGTTTGTAGTCTGTAAAACGGATACCAATACTTGGTATTGGCAACGAATGTGCTAGGAGTGTCACTCCTATGCTCACACCGGAGAATTCAAACCATCATTTTGCAATCTTTTCTACGTTTTCGTTCCAGAACTGCTGTGCAAAATGATCAGCGATGATCTCCTGAATTCTTCCAAAGGCGTTTGACTTTTCTTGCTCAGTAAAGAGGTCCTTGTCCTTATCATTTTCATCTTTCCATGCAGTTGCATCAAAATGCACCAACATCTGATGGAGATCCGATGCGAAACTACTGATTTTATCACCAGGAGTTTTGGGATATTGCGCTTTTAGTGCTGTAATAATATCTGCCTCGGTGGTTTTCATTCCTTTGCCAAGTGCGGATCATACAATCTTTTTGAATCATTCATAAATAGCATCTTTTTTGGCTTCCATGGACTCAAGTTTGTCTTTGCTCCAGTGTGCAGATAATGTCGTAGCAAAAATACTCGTATGAACGACTCCTCCGATATAGTGAGCGGCTTCATTTCCTAGTGATTTTCTCAGTGATTGGTGATTTATGTTCTTTTCTAGACCAAGATACATCGATGGTCATGCCATGATTTTTCATTCTGTATTGACTCATACTCATCATCCTACACCATACATCATATATAATCCTTTGTTGTTGAGCTCTTTTCTTGCGGTGAGAGATACTGCCATACCTATCATAGCACCCATGCCACCTTCAGCTTTTTTATATCACAGTACTCATGGCGTGATATTGAAACTGTCAAACGCCTTACTCAATACGTTTGCAAATCACTTTCCTCCTTTCTTCTCGGAGAGTTCTTTGAGAGATAGTGAAAAGTTCATAGCCATCCCTCATCCGGCATTGCCATTGATGATTCATGCTCATAGTCACAAGAGTTTGCGTCTCAGTACTTTGATATTGTGTTTTGTGTTCTTTTTCTCTTGTAAAGACTTATATGATTTTTCTAGCTGAGCAATGTCATCTTCTGAATAGGTACCCTCTTTCTTGGCTTCTTCAATATCTTGTGCTATGGTCTTGAGTGTCTTCGCCCATTCTTCTGATAGGAATTTATCTATCGAATTACTCTCTTTGAAACTGAGGTTATCTTCAAATTCATCTATATTCTTATCCCCTACGGCAGTAGTATTATCGATTCAAGCTGCCTCTGCCTCTTCTGTATTCTGGGCTTCTTTGTCATGTTTCCACCTTTCTGCTATCCACTGTGCGTAGGCAGGTCCTTTGTCGAGGATGGTGTGTATCTCTTCCCCATATTTCCCAAAAAAATCCTTATAATATAATTTGAAATGAGGTTTCTCCTTGAGTAAATTCCACAAATCTTGTTCTGTCTCTTTGTCATCAAGTGTTTTCATATGTTCATCAAGCCATTTTTTCATCTGAGGATCTCCACTGAGAGATCATTTCAAAATACCAATCAGACCCTTGACGAGCTTTTGCTCTGATTCCGCTGGGCTCTTTTTGTGAAAGAAGACAGCATCTCTTTTGACATCTATGAAAGCCTGTGCAATCGATGATCCACTGATAGTATTGACATCTATTTGGTTTTTCTTGTTGTATTTTTCTTGTTGTTTGCCTTGTAGTCCAATATTGGTTTTTACCAGTCTACCGTCACTATTGATATCGCCAAATAGTCACGCCAATTGATATGATAAATCGGTGTTTATCAGCGATTCTACCTCTTCTGGTGTCATATTCATCACATCTTCGTATGTCGTAGATAGTCTTTTTTTCTCTTCTTCTGATGGCGTATCGGTATCTTCTATTTCTTCCATATTGTTACTGGTTTTTATGTTTCTTGCTATCTGACTCATATTATTCTTCCCCATGCGGAGCATATTGAAATACCCATCTACCACAACAGTACGATAGTCATCACTTGCATAGAATTCTCTTGTATTAACTCGCTTACCATTCTCACCCTTAACTTGTTTGCTTAGTGAACCATAAATATATGCTTGAGCAAACTTTTCGAGATTCTTATGTTCTTTTTTGGATATCTTTTTGCCAGCGCCAGCCATAGGTTCGTATGAGGCAAGACCATGGGATAGGAAATCATCTACAAATGAGGTGACATCTGGATGATTATCGGTAATCTTAGGTGTATATACATTAGCGTATGTATCCAATGCTTTGATTGCAGAGATTGCATTGATCTCTCCTTTTTTAGTAATGTTCTTGAGCATTTTGATCATACTTTCCTCATTGTTTCTGACTCATTCTTTTCCAAAAATTGCTTCATAATCTGTTCCTATCATTTGTAAATCATCCACAGACTCCTCGTCTCGCATGAGACTATTGTCTTTGGTGTTGAAATACTGTTTGGCAGCTTTTTTGTTCTTCTGGTTGTAGATATTAGTCTTTTTCTCAAACTTTTTGTCAAGGGCAACCTGATATCCATCAAAAGTTTCATGATATATGGTGGGTGCTCAGTCTTGGGCTGATCATTGTATCTGGCTTCCTGTTTCTGACGTGCCTGTTCCTTCTGGTTGTGTTTCTGTTCCTTCTGTTGTTCCTGTTGTTACTGGTGCTTCTGTTTTCTTATCTGTTACTGGTGCTTCTGTTTTCTTATCTGTTACTGGTATTTCTGTTGATGTTCCTTCTGGTTGTGTTTCTGTTCCTTCTGTTGTTCCTGTTGTTACTGGTGCTTCTGTTTTCTTATCTGTTACTGGTGCTTCTGTTTTCTTATCTGTTACTGGTATTTCTGTTGATGTTCCTTCTGGTTGTGTTTCTGTTCCTTCTTTTGTTCCTGTTGTTCCTGTTTCTGGTTCTGTTGTTGATGGTTGTTGTTGGTTGTTGTTTTCTTCTTTTATTTTATCTTGTGCATTATCTATCATTGTGCCGAAACTATCGATTAGATTATCGATCTCATTGTTATAAAGTTCTTTTGCTTTGGCACTTTCATTATCATACAGTGCTTTCCATGCATCAATATCTTCTTGGTTGAGTGATCCATCTGTTGTACCAAGAGCTATGTCAAGCTTGGTTTTATCATCAGCATCATCTATGGCATATATGCCACCATCTTCTATGGCGGTGAGGATTTTGTCGAATTTTTGGACAGCAGCAAGGTTTTCATGAGTAAGGTAAGAAGGAAATCTTAAACTAGGCAGATCTGATGCAGAAAGACCTGCAACAAGATTAGAAAATGATAAATATTTAGGGTCTGAAAAGCCTTCTCCACCTTGATTGTCGGTATTTTCTACCACATACGAAATACTGGCACCAGGATTAGAATCATCTAATTCTTTCACATAATGCTTAAGAGCATCAAAATCCTTAGGATCTAGTTTCTCAGAAAATATTTTATTATCAATATCTTCCTGATTTTTCTGATACTGTACATCAATTCTTCCGGACATAGTTTCAATACGAAGAGAGTAAAATCTATATATTCATAACTTATAGTACATAATACACAGAAATCATATGAAAGCTAAAAATAAACACAGATATGTATCATTAAAAATTGACAAAAATAAAAAAGATGATGTTAATTAACACCATCTCTATTAATCACAATATATTGTTATTGTTGTTTTAGATACTCTTGATACAGGATGGCCGGATACTGATCTGCTCCATCTGCAAAATCTATATTTACCTTATTATCTTTTAGTACTTTGAAAAAGTCGAGTAGATCATATTTTTGTGTGTCTTTTTTGTTAGATTTCATATAGCGGTCTTTGAATAGAGTATCGGGTTCTATGGTCTGGTCTTCGCCTTTATCATCTTTCATGACAAGAGATTTTCGATTTTTGAGGGTCAATGTGCGTGGATGAGATGTGGCAAGTGCATCTCACAGGTCTTTGAGATTGATAGTGATCGGCTGGTCAATAGTAAGATTACCCTGGAAACTCATCAATGATTTCCACTGATCCGCACTGGGCGTGCTAGCGGCTTCTGATTGGACAGAAAGGTTGCTATAATCAGCGATTGCATTCTTGTATGCATCAGTAGCGAGGGTGGTCATATCCACTCCCTGTAGATCCAACGTATCTATATAGTATTTGTCATGGATGTCTTTGATCTTGTCAGGAGATGGTGCAGACGACCCTATGTCTTTGATCTTGTCAGGAGATGGTGCAGACGACCCTATGTCTTTGATCTTGTCAGGAGATGGTGCAGACGACCCTATGTCTTTGATCTTGTCAGGAGATGGTGCAGATTTGCTGACCAAATGTAGTTTGGTGAGATTTCTTGCTTGTGCGATCTCGAGCAGATTGTCGTCTGATGAAGGTTTTTGGATAGTAAGTTCATTACCACGAAAAAATGTGCGAATATCCTTTGCCTTCTGCTCATCGATGGACATAGCGGAGAAGTCATATACGCCTGCTGTCTTATCAATCGTCTTTTGTTTCTTTTCTTTGCGATCAATCTTGTCCACAGTGGTTTTCATCTCTCTGTCTCCTATAGCGAGCAGGTCATCAGTGATATCTTTCTGTGATGGGAGTAAAACATTCGCCTGTGTATAGCTCAGTGGCGATCAGCCATCTACCTGTAACTCTTGCAAACGAGGAAAGCTATAAGTCTGGCCCTTCTGCCCAAATTCATCGATAGCTTCTGGCAACACGTTAGATGTTTTGATAAATCATAATTCAAGTGATTTGTTAGGGTGTCCTTCAGCCCATTTCTTAACAAATTCCTTAGTAGATTCATCATCTAGTGGTGTATCAATAATTCTTGGTAAAGCAAGAGATCATGGAAATTGACCTAACTGATTCATCTCTTGTTCAGCCTGGAATGCATCAGCCAAAATAGTAAGTTTATTGATGTCTGAGTCTGGTGCAGCTAGAGTACTTAAAAGAGGCCAATCATATGATAACGTCTTATATCACAGGCTATCTCTACCAACCATCACTGTCACATCTTTTTTTATATTCTTTAGTTGATTAAGAATAGCGATTAGTGGAACCTTTCATAGCCTCTCTTTCATGAGCATTGCATTGAAGGTCACTGATTGTATATGTGGATTATTATTGATAGCTTTGACCAGCCTCTCAGCAGACTGAGAATCCATATAGCTGAGTCTTGAGAGATCAAGTTCCGAACTAGTGAAATACTTCTCAATTTGACCAGGGATCAGTTTCTCTCCATCACGATTGCTATCCAATCTCTTGATATTTTCTGTATAGTCCAGATAACCCACATACTCGATACGATCTCCCTTGGCAACCTGCTCTGCTGACCGGACTATTTCCGCATGATCGACACCATCTTCTACTGTCATCGTGAGACCATAGGCATGACTCTCGTAGTTGAGATCATCTCTGAAATTATCAATATCCTTACTCAGTGCTTCATCTGCTATCACCCCATCTTGCTTTGCAAGGTCTAGGAGTTTGGCATCGAGGAAATCTTTTGCTTTCGTCTTTCCATCGGTCAGCGTGATATTAATATCAGTGATATATTGCATTTTTTTGCTCAAAATATTGAGGGCTCTCTTTTTATCTTCTATACTCAGTGACTGGTCATCTACACTGTTTGCAAATACATCCAGTGCATGCAAAAAACGAAAACGAGAAGTAGCCTCCATGACTTTTTCTGGTGATGCTGCTTCATCTATATCCTTTCTCAATCTTGCTACCTCATTTTTCATGCTGATAGGTCATGATTCATCATCAGTCTCATAGATATCGATCTGCACGTCTCCTTTCTTTATTAACTGTTGTAGGGTGGTAAATGGATTCAATGACGATGATGATACTTTCCATCATGCATCTGATCATGGAACACTGGTGTAGCGAACTTCTTGTGCATGTTTTCCTACCAAATCGAAAAAATCTACCCACTCATCCAGCGTACTTTCACTCTTGGGATCTAATCATGAAAGACGTTTGTATTGTTTATCAATAAATGTACTCATATCACTCTGGGCACTCGCTTCAAGTTCTGCTACAGATTTGACAGATGTTGTACCCAGCAGCTTCGTCATAAGTTTTGTATATTGTTCATAGAAATTCACTTCTTCAGTATATCACTGGGGTTTCACTTTTGTATTAGGATCGATCTCATCCATCATCAAAAATTGAAAACCGAACTGCTGATCTACCGACAGTAGCAGATCTTTCAATTCTTTATATCATGGTTTTTTTAGTTCTAACCAGATCTTTCTTTTGTCACTGTCGTTATCGAGTTTCGTAATAAACGCATCCAACGACTTGAATTCTGCTTGCGAAATTCATGGCGTATCATCTAACTTGGGTGCTCAGTCAAAACGTAAGAGCTGACCTTTCTCGATAGTTTCTGTTCATACATTTTTTATTTGATCTTTTAGTGCTGCTAGATCAGCTTCCACCACAGATTTGAGCTTATCTATATAATCTTGACCATATACTACCTCCAGTGCAGCAAGTTCATCAATAGACATCATCTTCTCATTATTATCGAGTATTCCGTCTGATAATTTTTTATCAAATCCATTGATAAATTTTATATTCTGTGGTGTGATATATAGCGGCACAATGGCAGTATTTAATGCTTCAGAAATACTCATTTTACTATCTGCTGACTTTCGGTATATACTATTCCCCTCCATAACAAAACCATCATCTCCCATCTTTTTGGATAGGACTTGATTTATATCGCTTCTATTCTCTCATGATTTATGTTGCAAGAACACTATCAGATCTATGATATTAGATTGATCCCATCATAAATTACCCAGTGTATTGAAATCATGTTCAGACACATTCTTCATCACCCTCTCCTTGGCTTGTAATCCATCAAGATTCTTGGTTTCTCCTCCCATGTGTGTATGCAATAAATGCAATAAAAAATACTGTATACAGTATAAGATAAAAACCACTAAAAAGAAAAATATTGCACACAGTACTATCTACTTCTATTTGACAATCTTACAAAAATATACCATAGCACTATTTTATCTCATTATAGCTTGCTATTTGCTTCCTGAATAACTACAGTGTGTCACACTGTTTATATGTGTTATGCTTATGATATATGGAAACTAATGATATAGTTGCACTTACTAGTGAGATTAACAAACTCAACGACAGTATCAGACGAGGTAGTACACAAATGGCTAATGCACTAGCAACACATGATGTGAAATAATATAACAAAATGTCAATTACGCAAAAGCAACTTATAAAAGAATATGATGCACTCAAAAAACAGAAAGAGAAAATGGAGATCGAATCATAAGCACTGTAATATGAAAGTATATCATTAGTTTCATTCATCAATATGATGGTGCAGTGGCAGCCACCGCAGATATGTGGGGTGTGGGTTCGAATCATTTTGTATCTTTACATCAGTTTATGTATTATGTATATATTCTACAGTGATCGAGATACTATGTTGGTATGACTGGCAATATGGAAAAAAGATTGAGTGAACACCAAGATGGAAAAGTATACTCAACTTCCAGAATGTGAGATGTAATATTACTATGATATTACCTATGCACAACCAAACAGGATGCTATTGATCTAGAAAAGAAAATTAAAAAAAGTAAAAATATAAAAAGATATGTGTGAAAAGAGTGATTCATATGGTACCGTGGCAGAGTGGTCTAATGCCGGGGCCTGCAAAGCCTTCGTTCATGGGTTCGAATCCCATCGGTACCTAAACCTCAATAATAGTATATGGTGTTGGCAGGATAGGCCTGCAACCCCGCACGTCTGCGGGGCATGGGTTCGAATCCCATCGGTACCTAAACCTCAATAATAGTATATGGTGTTGGCAGGATAGGCCTGCAACCCCGCACGTCTGCGGGGCATGGGTTCGAATCCCATCGGTACCTAAACCTCAATAATAGTATATGGTGTTGGCAGGATAGGCCTGCAACCCCGCACGTCTGCGGGGCATGGGTTCGAATCCCATCGGTACCTAAACCTCAATAATAGTATATGGTGTTGGCAGGATAGGCCTGCAACCCCGCACGTCTGCGGGGCATGGGTTCGAATCCCATCGGTACCTCCAAATCATCATGCCATCATAGCTCAGTAGGTAGAGCACTTCCATGGTAAGGAAGGGGTCGTCGGTTCAAATCCGATTGATGGCTCCAGTTGTTTATGTATGTAGTGTGATTAGGGTATTAGCTCAGTTGGTAGAGCAGCGGTCTCCAAAGCCGCGTGTCGGGAGTTCGAATCTCTCATACCCTGATTTTTTGAATTGAAATATTAAGCTCAGTGGTACCCCGACGAGTCGGGGCAAAGCCGCGTGTCGGGAGTTCGAATCTCTCATACCCTGATTTTTTGAATTGAAATATTAAGCTCAGTGGTACCCCGACGAGTCGGGGCAAAGCCGCGTGTCGGGAGTTCGAATCTTGCCGGCCCTGCCATCAAAAATATCACCCCACGAAGAGGTGATTTTCTTTTATTCAAAAAACCACTCAGACTCCTCCCCTAGTCTAGCTCACGAAAATCGATCGGAGTCTGCCTTCCTCTTCCCATCAGCCAGAGATATTTCTGACCACTCTCCAGCATACCCACATCTCCCCTATATAATACAGTTACACTATACTGCGAATCCTTTCTCGCCCTTTCTCACCCTTTCTCGCCCTCTATCAACCTCCCAAAACACTGTTCAAGTGTTTTGATATTATGCCACTTCGTCCTCTTGGGATTGAAAAATCTCTCTATCGTCTTCTCCATCGCGAAATGACTCCACTCTGTCGGCAAGACCGTATCTACATCGCTGTCATTGAGTTTTCTGAGATCGAACTTCACGACCTTATTGATCAGATAGTTTCTCGGACTGAGTGAGCGGAGGAAATATTTCCACTGACGCACATCACGTCCTCGTCGCACAAACGGTCGATGAAACTGCTTCGTCCCCAACTGTGCTGCTGTCCTCTGATACTCACTTGCCCACTGCTCCAATCATATTTGCATCATATTGATCGACTGTGTTGATTGTTCCTGCTGCACCAATTGTCCCGATTCAGCCAAATATCCTATCTTCCCTACCAATGATTTCCCAAAAGCAGTCATCACATAGTTTTTATAGAGTGGAAGGACCCTTTCTCGCTCTTTCTCGCTCTTTCTCGCTCTTTCTCGCCCTATTTCTCCGACCGGAGGGAGGAGGATATAATCACACCCTTCCGCTACCAAACAATCATAACCGACCTGAACGATCTCGAGCTGTCTGGCTCGTGTTTTGTCACCAAGCGGTCGTGCATCTGCATCATAATACACCACATACTCATGATCATATCTATGGAGAAAACGAAACAACTCCAAACTATCATTTCCTATACTCACCACACCAATCTTCATCACATCACCAACAAGGTAAAATTACTGCCAATAATTGATCGTTCTCTGACGTCTTCTCACATACGACTGCAAAGCGGGGACAAACTCATCAAGAACATCTGTCGTCTGCATCACCACAATATCTTCCTCCTGTCCCACTCGACAGAGCGGATACTGACTCTTGGTATATCCTCACCCAAAAGTAGCTCGTTTATTCATACAGCGGAGCTTATCCTGCTCCAATATATCATACAAATATCACTGCACACGGAGCAAAAAGACACGCTCAAACGAATCCATCGCATCAGTAATCAGTGTCGCAAACTGTGCAAGCTTCCTCTGTTGACTCTCATACCCCAACGCCACCGACAACCAATAATCACTATCCTCCGCAATAGACGTTTGCTGACTATAAAGACGTGCTGTCTCTGTCAATTCAGTTGCACGATTAGAGGCTTGTTCTATAAGACCTATATACTCCGTACAATACCTTTCACCAGCATCGATAGTCACACGCACTTGTCCATTCTGTATCTGACAAAACATCCTCTCCTCAAAAAATCCAAAAACAGTCGATCAGACCCCCATCACGATCATCCCTAGTCCCATCACGATCCGCTGTTTCATGTACATCAGATACAAATAAACCATTTGTTACCACTTGCTACTATGTGTTACCACTTACTACTATCGCTTTCAGTTGTCATCGAACTTCATCTTCTCATATTGTACCTGATTTGACATCATATTCAATACCAAGCATCCCACGAAAAAATCCTCTCACTCTCTCGCCGCCATCATAGTCGAGTTCTGCTTGTGCGAGTTTCATCAGTTTCGCTACTCCAAACGGTGGCGCCTTGAGCTCTTTGGCAAGTTGTTTGGCATCCATGCCCTGGGAGATACCCTCCATCATCGGGATGAGTAGCCTCAGTCACCGAGTGGCTGATCCCCAGAAGATCGCCCAATATCCACCCGTATCACGCACACTATCGATCAGTCTGATCGCTCCTGATGGATCTTCTCTGAACACCAGATGCACAAAAGCGAACGTATCTGCCTCTCCATCACCACTCGTGATCAGACGAAGTTCCTCATCAGACACGCTCATCACATCATGTGCACGCATTCGTCGTTGGACTTTGTCCACTTCAGACAGGACGCGTCTTGTGTCTGTCCCTACTCGCTCGATCAGCTGATCATATTGATCCGAAGTCAACGTATCAGGATACTCAGCACGAAGTCGTGATCTCAACTTCGCAGGAGTCAGAGTATCATATTCTTTGATAGTTGCAGCGTCTTTCATCCACTTGTAGTCAGAGGTTCTTTTGTCAGGTTTGGCAGAGATACAGACCACCCAGAGCTCATCAGGCCACTGCTCTACCAGACGCTTGAGTTGACTGACAATCACACCAATATCATCCACCGAACGCTTGTCGCCTCATCCATTATCCAGTGGTACCCCATCGATCACCAGCATCCTCTGTTGCGCAAACAGTCCTCCTCCCTGCAGCTGACTCAGCATATCACTCGTCTCCCGCTCACCACGAAAAGACAGGACAGACCCCTCTCCATGTTTGTCTACGAAACCCTGCGTCCATCTCGCCAATTCACGATCCAGACGATAACTATCTTCTCCAGTAAAAAGATACAAATGCTGCGCCATCAGAAAGATACAAATAAAACTATGTACACTACTTACACGATTTACTCTTCTTATACTATTCCCTCCCTCCAAAGTCGAGACAAAATAAGAAATTCACCGCATACCCAACCATACAAATAATGTATCCATCGCGAACACAGTCTGAGAATCTTGATATTCATAATAGAGGGATATAGTGATTGTGTTGCAAACACGGTCTGAGAATTACTATTCATACGTCAATACAGATTATACTAGACATCGTGACTCGGGACCCGCTTGCGGGGAGGAACGATGATCCGTAAAAACAACACGAATAACAATCTATATAGAAGACTGTTTGCAACTTGATCTTTTTTGGTTCGTTTTTTGCATCAAGGCAAAAAATGAACGTAAGTAAAGTAAGTCTCAGCGAAGCGATAAGCATCGAGGAAAAAAGTGAACATAAAGCACTAAACAATAAATCCTTCGCCCTTCAGGCACCTCCTTTTCCAAAGGAGGACCAAAAGAACCATTGCAAAACTCCCCTCAATCTATTAAGCTGCTATAATACTCTTACACTGTTATACCCTTACGCTTTCCCCTATGCTCTCCCGCCTCAATCATCTCGCAGCTCGACCTATCATCTGGATCATCTATGTATACCAGTGGACATTCTCTCCGGACAAATCACCCCTTTTTGCCCCATTTCTCAGAGGTCGTATCTGTGCCCATGAGCCCCACTGTAGCGCTTATAGCATTCAAGTACTGAAAAAATACGGTTTATTTCCTGGTATCATCTACATGGTTGATCGCATCTCCTCCTGCACTCCTAGTCATCATATCAAGCATGACCCCGCTACCCTCCGTGTAGTCTTCGCCAGCTCTGCGCCCATCGGCGTCCCCTTCCTCAAAAAAATCGCATCAGACCCTCGCTATGATCTCATAGGAGTCGTGACCAACCCCGACACCGCATCTGGGAGATGAATGAAAGTCAGACCAAACACTATCAAAGAAACAGCTAACCGCCTCATACAGTCTAATGAAGTCTCCCCCTGTGAAGGGGGATGTCACGAAGTGACAGGGTGTTCTCAGTGAAAATATGATATTGTACTACTACACTGACTCACTGGTCGTCCTGAAAAAAATTTTCTTCCGTGGCTTAAAAAAGAATTAGAATCACAATGACATACTGTTCACACACCACTGCTTCCTGATCCTGACAATATAACCATAGATGAAAAAGTCACTTATCTATTAGAAAACTACACATTGGACTCTAATACAATAATAATTGGTCATAGCTTGGGGTCACTAATTGGTATGAAAACAATAGAAAAACTACAAAAACCTATTGCATGATTTGTATCCATAGCATGAATGTATGACCGATGGGCAACAAACAAAAGAAAAAAATCAAAACCTGAGAAATACATTAATTATGAAGAAATTAAAAGTAAGTATGGACAGATCAATCGAGACATTGAAAATATCAAAAGAAATTGTATATCATTTTATGTTATATCAGATGATAACGATGAAGAAGTACCACAAAAACACCAAATTCAACTAAAAGAAATGCTAAGTGCGTGATTCATTCATGGAAAGGCACAAAGGTCACATCTCACAGCAGAAAAAGAGCCACTCATTCTAGAATGAATAAATAATTTTTTCTGATCTATGAAAGAAAAATCCTTCATCTCCACTCCCAATTCTCTCCGTCTCGACAGCAAAAAATATGCTGACGAAGCAGCACAATTCCAATCATGGCTAGAAGAGAAAAAACCAGATCTCCTCGTCGTGATAGCATACGGCAAAATCATCCCCCAGCATATCCTCGACATCCCTGCCATCGCTCCGATCAATGTCCATGGCTCACTCTTACCTAAGTATCGTGGCGCAAGTCCGATACAATCAGTACTTCTGAATGATGAAAAAGAAACAGGCATCACGATCATGCGTATGGATGCATGACTCGACACCGGCCCTATGCTGAGCAAAAAATCATTTCCCCTCACCATCCATACCACTGCTCTGGATATTATTGATCGCTTCCAAGACTTCGGTCCCAAGCAGCTCGTCGATACCATGCGAGACTATGCCAAAGGCCATATCTCTGAACAAATACAAAACGATGCGGAAGCCACCCATACATCCAAACTCTCCAAATCTGACGGACTCATCGACCCATGGAGCCAGTCACTCCACGAGATCAACAATATCTATCGTGGTTGTTTTTTGCGACCCAAAGCACATTTTATCCTGCCTGATGGACGAGGTGAGCACACGGGCAAAACCATCACCATCGACCAGATGACACTCGATAACACTCTTCGAGACCAGCACAAAAATGAACCACTTCTGGCAACTCGCAACTTGCAACTTGCAACGAACTCTGCAATTACCGTACTCACCCTCAAACCCGAAAATTCCAAAGCTATCAGTCGAGAAGACTTTCTCAATGGCTACCAAAACTAGACCAAGGTATTTCTCCAAATTTCTCTAAAATGTAAAGATCATCCGACCACTGAGTCTGATGATTTTTTGAAAAATTGAAACATATACCATACACTACAATATGTAAACCTTTATACGATACCATTATTCATCAATGGATAAAACACACACATGGAAAAAGATTATCAAAAAGTTCCATCCTATTGGACTCAAATGATTAAATGATAAAGCAAAACTTCTTGATAGATCAGAAGTGAAATATGTCGTCCACCAAAAACACTTAGGAGCTATTTTTCATGAGATGATCAAGGATTTTGACATCCTCACTATAGATAAAAAAAATGTCTTCAAATACGAAAGTATCTATATGGATACACCTGAACATGATTTTTATCATGCACATAATCGTGGTGAAAAAGATAGAATCAAAGTGAGAACCAGACGCTACATGGATTCTGATCTCACATTCTTCGAGTTCAAACACAGAGATCACGACGTCGTTAGAAAATATAGATACGCTATCGACATGTCTCAACATGGACAGGTAGATGAGACGGCAAAGCGATTTGTGAGAGATACACACAATGCTATCTATGGAACTGATTTTGAAAAAGAACTCGTCCCTAGTATGGTAACCAAATACAAACGCATCACTCTCGTCCACAAAAACGGCTGAGAAAGAATCACTATTGATCTCGATCTCAAACTCGGACTCCCCGATGCCAAGAAAAAAGACTACAACATCCCTCATATCGCCATCATCGAACTCAAAACAGCAGAAAAACAGACTCCAACGCATGATATCTTTACTCGTCACGATATCTCTGAGAAATCCGCATGCTCCAAATACTGTCTTGCTCACTACTATCTCGATGAAGTCTGTGATCGAGATCATTTTAAGACTACCATACAGCATATTGCTGATCTTGCCAAGACCGATATCAATAACGTGCTGGATACCGAACCGTCCAATACATTCGTCAGAGATCACACTATTACTATCACAAACTCAACACTTATCACTCCGCCATCCAAAAGAGCAACAAAAGCAAAAGACGGCAACCCTATAGCATAGCCTACATATTCACGATCCTTGATCGATCACTATATATGCGATATAGCGATACTAACTGAAAAAAGTATGTGTTTCTTGATCTTGATGAGTGCCTCGTGTGGTAGGCACTTTTTTCTTATGTCTATCACAATGAATATCAAGTGCACTGTCTCTATTCCACCTAGTGTGCTTGGATATCTTATATCGTAAGAGGTGTCTTTGTGAGTGTGTTGATATTGGTTATAGACATTACTGATTGAGTGCGGATATCACTTCTACAGTTTTGGGGATGGGATGATTTTGAGGTAAAAAAAAGATCTCATTAAACACGAGATCTTTTAAATTATAATACACATCAAAGAGAGCTACAATAAGATGCAAAGTACTTATCTTCAATAGACTTTACCGTATCACGCAATTTGGCAGCTCTATTGACATTTTGATTCGCGATTGCTTGTTGCTCTTTTTTGATCGCGGCACCCAGTGTTGAATTTTCATCTTTTTCATCCAAATAGTGTTTTCTTGACCACCATACAGATGAAACAGGAATACAATCTTCCTTCTTGCGAAAGGTAAGTAGTGGATTGTATACCTCTCCAAAAGTTACATTTATAGATAACTTTTGGTTTTGTGGCATGATCATCCGACACTGTATAGTATCACCTTTGTAGGTGACTTCTATGACAGTCATCTTTTCTTTCACATCTTCCTCATGAGGAAAGACAGAGCATTCTGACATAGGATCTAATACCTTTTTGTCAAGAAAGATTTCTCCCTCTGCGGTAATGTATATATTACTCAGATGAGTAATGTAAAAGAGGGTTTGTGTCTCTGTTTTCAAAATTTTTAATGGTAAATTCATAATTTTTGATTTTTAAGTTTAATATTTATTTTACAACTTAATGATAATCATCTGCGAAAAAAAAATCAAGACCATTTTAATTATTTTATGATATTATACACATTGCATCATCTCCCCACATTACTATTATTAAAAAATCCTCTGGTCCGAATATCGGACTATCTCCTTTCCCAAAGGAGAACCCACTTGCCACTATTTTGCTACTATGTGTCACCACTTACCACCATGTCTACACTCCATCCTGCCACCCTTGCTTTCCTCGATGCTATCGCTGAGTACAATACCAGAGCATATTTTGCTAGTGTGAAGGATCTCTATACTGAAATCCTCGCATCCGTCACGGAACTGTGTCAGTATCTCATCGATGAGACGGGAGTCAGGCATGCCGATGGTGGACCACTCAGTCCTAAGGACTGTCTCTTTCGTATCTATCGCGACGCTCGCAGACTCAAGGAGTGAGATCCACTCTACAAGCACAACTTCTGATTTGTGATCTCGCCCACGGGCAAAAAAGATTCCATCGCAGGCTATTATATCCATATCGAGCCTGGTAATAGTTTTTTTGCATGTGGAATGTACTGGCCATCAAGCAGTGAACTAAAAAATCTCAGACAGCATCTGGCAGAAGAAGGTATTATCTACCTGACCCATACCCATCATCCAGATTTTGTCGAGCGTTTTGGACAGGTACAGGGTGAGATGCTCACAGGGATGCCACGCTGATTCCAGCATTATGATCATCATATCAACCTCATCAAAATGAAGCAGCATCTTGTCTATCATTACTATACAGATGAAGAGGTATTGTCAGACACTTTTGTTGATCAATTGTTGGATGACATCCAAGTAGTCAAACCATGGGCTTCCCGGCTTGCGCATGCCGCTACAACGCCCTTGCAATAAAGCATAGAAATACTATTGTACTATCATTTCTTTTTGCCTCTTTTGTATATTCTGCTATGCTTCGAACCATCTTCATCTATGCTCTTATCACTGCTATCGCGACCGGCGTCGGTGCACTCCCCTTTGCGTTCAAAAAACACTTCTCTCCAACACAACAGGCTATTGCACAGGCAATCGCTGCCGCTCTCATGATCACAGCAAGTTTTGGTATGATATATGAGTGATTACATTTTACCGAACATGGTCTCAGTAGTATCACACTCTGACTCTCACGGTCAGCTCGAGGTGTTGTTGGTGGAATACTTTTGGGTTTAGTGTTTATTCTCTTTGCTGATAAGATTATTAGTAAGCGTGATGATCTTTCTCTTGGTCAACTCAGCACCGCTGATACCAAAAAAGTACTTTTGATAGTGGGTATCATGACACTTCATAGTTTTGCTGAAGGTGTGGCGATTGGCGTCTCGTTCGAACCTGCATTGAGTTTCGGTGTTTTTATCGCTCTAGCGATGGCTATTCACAATATTCCTGAATGATTAGCAATATCCAGTGTCATGACGTCCAAAGGTATTCCTCGGCGAAAAGCTGGTCTGTGGAGTATCTTCTCTTCATTGCCCCAACCGCTTATGGCAATTCCTGCGTTTCTTTTTGTAGAGCACTTTAGTGTGTTCTTGCCTGTCGGACTTGGTTTTGCAGCAGGAGCAATGTTGCGAATGTGTTTTTCTGAACTAATACCTGATGCCTTAGAAGGTGCTCCTGCCAGCACGATTGCAACGATTGCAACGATTGCAATTACACTGATGATTATGTTCCAGCAAATGCTCCAATAAATTTCTTTTCACCTCTTTATGCGTTCTTTTCGTATTACGATTGTTTGTTATTTAATCATTTGTTATATGGTTCGATTATGATCATAGATTTCATCTCTCTCCCTCGTGATCGTCGCGCAGCACTTATCCGCGATGTCATCCATCATAGCAAAGAAAAAAACTCCGACCTCAATGCCGTCGTGCGTCGAGAAGACGAATGGGTAGAACACCACATCCAAGAGCAATTGGATAAGCCTCTCGGAGGACTTCCCATCATCATCAAGGACAATATCCTGCTCGAAGGGACAATCAATGAAGCCTGCTCCAAGGTATTGGAATGATATGTCGCACCTTATACATCTACCATACTTCAAAAACTTATCGACCATGGGGCGCTGGTCATCGGAAAAGCGAATATGGATGAGTTTGCTATGGGAGCGAGTAATGAAACTAGTATCTACTGACCAGTAAACAATCCTCATAATATGAATAAAGTACCTGGTGGATCGTCAGGATGATCTGCAGCAGCAGTGGCATCGGGCATGGTACCTATAGCACTCGGTACTGACACAGGATGATCGGTAAGACAACCTGCTGCTTTGACATGAATTATCTGACGAAAACCAAGCTACGGACGCTATAGCAGATATGGTATCATTGCTATGGGATCATCATTTGATCAGGTAGGTATCTTTGCAACCAGTATAGAAGATATCCAGACACTTGATCTACTGATAGCAGGGATAGATGAGAAAGATGAGACGACAGTGAACAGTGGTGAAACAGTCGTGAAACAGTCGTGAAACAGTCGTGAAAAGCCAAAAATTGCCGTGCCGAGGGAATATTTTTCTGATGCTCTCGATTCAGAAATTGCAAAGATTATACACGAAAAAATACAAGTCTTACGTGATGCAGGATATCAGGTCGACGAAGTGAGTCTGCCTCTTTTGGATAAAGGTATCCCCACTTACTATACCCTCATCGGCGCAGAGGTGAGCACCAATATGGCGAGATATGATGGTATCCGCTATGGGCTCCAAGGTGACACATTTGGGTATGACAAGATTAGTGACTATATCACTTCTATGAGATCTGAATGACTCGGTTCTGAGGTCAAAAGAAGAATCCTGACCGGCGCCTATGTCCTGAGTAGTAGTCACTATGAGGGCTACTACGTCCGCGCACAGCAAGTCAGAAGACTCCTCCAACAGCAGGTGGAAGAAATTTTCCAACACTACGATCTCATCCTCGGTCCAACGAGTCCCGAAGTAGCGTGGGATATAGGAAGTAAATCAGATGATCCACTGCGTCTGTATCTCGCAGATCTCTATACGGTGATTGCGAATCTCGTGGGCTGTCCTGCGATATCTGTCCCTGTGGGAGAGGTAGATGGACTACCAGTGGGGATGCAGCTCATGGGTGCACAGTGATCGGATGAGATCATGCTCGAGATGGTCAAGGAGATGGGATAGGAATCGCACCCATTTGTTGTAAAAAGCATTCTTAATAAGAGCTCACTAATAGTTTTGTTTTTTCGTGAAGTATGATGTTTTTCTACGTTCATGATGGCTGACCATACACCTTATAGTGGCAAGAAGATATCTACTTCTTGATTTTTTATGTCTACGAATCTGATGCCATATGCTGTTAGCTGCAAATTTTCGTCGTCTTCTCTATATCCATCATGATAGAGATAATCACCTACAATGGGGAGACCCACACTACTGAGATGATAGCGTATCTGATGAGTACGCCCCGTGAGGATTTCGAGATGGATCATAGCACGTGGTACGTGGTGTGTGGTGTGTGGTTGTTCTTGTATTGATAATATTTTTGTAATACCTCTTTTGACGACGGGATAGGGTGTGTGAGGGATGACGTCTGCATCGATGATGTGAACCCCCTCCCACTTCGTGGGTACTCCCCCTTGTCAGGGTGCTACTCACAGAGATTGCAAAAATTCCTTGCCCTGCTCAGTGATATCACAGAGGGCGCGATAGTACTTCTTGAGTGGAATGGCCTCCTTGGCGTCGATGGTTTCTGCGTCGGATTTGGCTTGGAAGAGACTTTTGAAGTACGCCATGCCTTCCTCCGTCTTGGCGGCGAGCATAAGTCCATCCGTCTCACGATCAAGGCGATGAATCAGACCCGCACGGACGAATGTCCCGATACTGGGTAGGTCCTTGTAACGATGATAGAGAAACCCCACCACCGATGGCTGTCCGACATCTCGGATACTATTGGGATGACTGAGGACTCACTTGGGTTTGTAGAGGACCAGATAATCCTCCGTCTCGTGGTACACAGGGAGATCGATCGCAGGTGCTTCGTCCAGTATCCCACCATCCACAAAACGGTCGAGTGATGCGATCTCCACTATATCACCGATCTTAGTTTTGGTAGATTTTTTGGCTTTTTTGCCATCGATAGTAATCGCATCACGTGCGAAGAGATGTTCAAAAAAACTACGAGAATACGAAAACTGCTGTGACAGTCGTTTGTCTAGCCTGACGCCATTCTGATCGATTGTCAATGTCGTGTGGGTGTCTGACATCAGATTTTTGGACAATAAGTAAACGATGTTCTATACTTAGGTATCTTTATGGTATTATACAAGTCCAATGCCTCTCACACCTCAAGCTCAGTATCGGATCAGTGTCGCTGGCAGCCAACCCGAGCAGCAATCGCACGCCGATGTCCAGGCGCTTGTGGATGCTGATACTGCCGGTATTTCAGTCATGTCACTCGATCAGACGAGCGGATGGCAAGCTCCCAGTGCTTTCGGTATCGTCAAAAAAGTTCCCGACGCCCCGACTGCACCTCAAGCTCCGAAGTCTACCGCATCAAACGGGGCTCCTGCTGCTCCGACTGCTCCTACTATCAGTCAGTCCAGAGAACCAGGCACTATCCAAAAAATCTTTACCAAGTCATCCACTATAGCAGATAGGCTGCTCTCCTGATTCTCTGAAAATATGGCACGTAAGCTTGCCAAAATGGCTGGTCAACCTGATCCCATCACTGGAGAAAAACTACTCCAACCACATCAAACACCACAAGTAGAGTCAGAACAATCATCGCAATCGGGTCAGCAGGTACAATCGGAACCATCAATCTCTCCAACTTAGGACTTATAGACTTATAGTTTACAGCTTTTCTAGCACGTCTCTCATCATACTACTCCCACATGATCACTCCTCTTCTGAGAGGGGTTTTTGTGATGTGATGTCATGTTATGATATATATAGTGATATAATCCACCGAGCTACAATAAGTCAGGGAAGGAAGGCGACAGTTTGGCCTGCTTTTTTTTTGTTTAGTAAGAAAGCAAGCAAGATACTCATCACTGATCCAATGATAAGTTCTCGGAAAAAGAGCTGGAAGATAGTAAATAATCGTGAGTTATTCATGATTAATGGAGAATAGTCGGTAAGGAAGGGAAGAAGTGGTGCGATCGTAGCGATGATGATGATATCTCCGCTACCGATACCTTCAGATTGGTTGTATCTTTGCTGTGCATAAATGCGCGCACCTCGTCGTATCAATCACATCAGTCATCCTCGCACGAGAAAACTGGAGAGTATGAGTTGCCAGGTATTAGCTACCAGTTGCCAGTGCGTCCCTAGATACGTAAGAATAAGCATTATAAGGAGATACCATATGGCTGTGTGGAGGTATTGTGTTTGGAGATCATAAATGAGAATCAGAAGGAGGAGCCAATTGAGAGCTATTCGCCAAACGAGCTCTGTCATAGGTATACCAGCATATATAGTCCGGAGATAAGTTATGACGAAAACAAACCCGGACGCTATTTCAAGTCAGAGGTATCGTTGTGGTATGTTGCTGTTGCATTGAGTACATTTGCCTCACTGTCTGATCCATGAGACGATGGGGATAAGCTCATATCGTTGTAGTTCTCTGTGTCCCGAGCATGACAGACAGACTGATCTCCCTATCAGCATACTACGAATATTTTTTCGACTTCGGTCATCTGCAAGTCTCTCAATCAGCACACCGCCAAACGAGCCAAAGACAGTTCACACCATAAAAATGATGATAGAGATCCATAGAGGATGATAGAGATCCATAGAGGATAAGAAGCAATGTGAAAAGTTTCTGTGAAGGTAATGTTTTTGTTTTTTAATACAAGAAAAACCGCTACTTGCGGTTTCTTTTTTTCTCTTCTTCATATCCTTACTCTTATTGCTGAATTAGGTGGAAGTTCATCGGTATGGGTTTGGAACATCTTATAAAGTGGTTGTACGAGGATACTATTTCGCTTGTTATCTAATTTTTGATTATAAATTATATCCATAACATCTTTATATCTATAATTGTTTTCCCTATTTTTCTTCATTCTTCCAATAGTAGAGAGAATACAATACTCTAGATATCATAAAATTTTTTCTTGTGAGATTTGCTTTTCTTGTAGAAGTTTGATTATTTCTTGTTGTTTTATTTTGATTTCTTTGTGATGGATGTGTCCTTCATTATATTTTTGTTCTTCTGTAGTAATATGTAATTGTGGAGATGCTTCTCCTGCTTTTTGATGTATGTATGCGTGAATACTGATGATTGGTCTTCACATAAATCATTGATACGTATCCTAAAACACTTAGTCTTCTTCCTTCTCTAGTTCAACTATAGTCATTTCTGTATCGAGTTCTGGCCATTCGAGTTTCATACGTTTTTCAAATGCATCGACGACAGCCTCTGCGATGAGATATGACTTGTATCGATTTTTATCAGTAGGAATGACGATCCATGGTGCATGCTTGGTATCAGTAGCTTCAATCATGTCATCATAGATGTCGAGCATCTTGTCATATTTTTCTTTCTTGGACCAGTCATCGTCATTGTGTTTCCAATGTTTGGTAGGATCGGTAAGTCTTTCACGAAGTTTTTCGTCTTGTGCTTCTTTGCCGACATGGAGGAGGAATTTGAGGATGACGGTGTCGTTGTCTGTAAGTAGTTCTTCAAAATCATTGATATGTCTGTACATGGTTTCACGCTTCTCTTTATCCATATCGCCATTGAGAGTGGGAACGATAATGTCTTCATAATGTGAACGGTTGAAGATCTCTATCATGCCGCGCTGCGGTGTGTGCTCGTGAATTCTCCAGAGGAAATCATGTGCAGATTCTTCTTTGGAAGGGACTTTAAAACCTGTCACCTGACATCCCATGGGATTGATAGGGCCGAAGACGTGTTTGACTGCTCCGTCCTTGCCTGATGCATCCATGCCCTGGAAGACAATAAGCATACTATATCTGCCCTGAGCGTACATTTGGGTCTGATAGGTTTGCATTTTTCCCAAGAGTTCAAGGGTTTTGGCTTTGTAATCTTCTTTGTTGTCGTTTTCTTTTTTAGATGGACCAGTAGAGATGTTTTTGAGTTTTTCCATATACATTGACATATTTTATAAAAATGACTTGCTATCTATATAGAAGATAGATAGTATACATTGTAATTGCCGATGGCAAATTATGCAAAAAATAGCCTACCAAATAAGAAAGAGTAGCAAGTAGCAGGTAAAACAGAGGTAACCAATAGCTTATCGCTTTTAGCTTATCGCTTACAACTCCTATGATAGAAAAAGAAGTCAAAATATTGGATGTGCCGTATGCTTTGCTTTGTCAAAGACTGGAGATGGCCGACGCAGAAAAACTATGATCGAAACAAATCCATGATCGATACTGTGACACGCCTGATGGACAGCTGGCTGCCAAGGGAATGTCGGTCAGAGTTCGTCAAGAAGGTGATGTGACTGTGATCACCACAAAATCTAAGATAGTTGGCAAAAAAGGACAGAAAAAGGGGAAATATCCTACGAAAGTAAGAAAAGAAGAAGATACGACAGTTCCCTCCCTCAAAGCTGCGTGGGCAGCGATTGCGGTGATGGGTTTGGAAGTCGTACGTGAAAAACACAAGATACGTATTAGCTACAGGCTGGATGCAAATAGTGTCTGTGATGTCGATTTTTATGATGGACTACCACCGATAGTCGAGATAGAATCTACTAAGAGGAAGGTAATCTATCAGCGGATAAATCGTCTTGGACTTGCTGATTATCGTGTGACGACCTGGGGAAGTAGAAAACTTTTCAGGTATTATGCATGATGATTTTTGTAACAGCAGTTGATTATGGCTGGGAGTTCATAACACTCTGGTGGACTTTGATATATCAAGACTACTATGTATGCTTGTATATGGATGTCTTATTTAATTACGCCATCATCGACCTCATCTCATGAGTAAGCTTCACCCATCTATCTTACCTCTCAGCCTAGTAGAGATAGTCAATATGCTTGGGATCTCACTACTTATACCCATATTACCAAATATTAGCGAGCAATTTGGTGGAGGGTATCTTATGTATGGTATACTACTCTCTATCTATTCATTTTTCCAATTCTTTGCTGCTCCGTTGTGGTGATCTCTCAGCGATATCTATGGTAGGAAGCGCATCCTCCTCATCTCACAACGAGGCACACTTATGAGTCGGGTTATATTTGGCGCTGCATGGTTTGTTCCTATGGATTATAGTTTTCTCCATATTAGCATGCCTCTCTGGGTCATTTTGGCTGCAAGAGTATTTGATTGAATCACTGCATGAAATACGGCAGTAATCAGCGCCTATATTGCAGATATATCCCACACCAAGGCACAGAAGGTAAAATATTTTGGTATTATTGCTGCCATGACATGAGTTGGTATTATGTTATGACCACTATTAGGTGGTCTATCTGCCAATTTCTCGTCTCGATGAAATTTTGGTACTATTATTGGTGCAGCATTCCTCTCTCTCCTTACTTTTACCATTCTACGAGTTTCTCTCCCAGAATCACCATATAAACCGCTTAAGAAACAGCTCATCTCTCTGAAACAATTTATACATAAAATCAATATACCAAATGATATTATAACCATATCAAAATCTGACAGGCGTATGGGCATATTGCGATTGCTCATTGGGGTATTCTTTGCTCTATTTTTGTGATATACTACGATCTATGTCCTCCACGCCACCAATGAATTAGGGCTTAGTATTGTGCAAATAGGTCTGGTGTGAACCATGGTCTGACTTGTATTTGCTGCTAATCAAATAGCTGTGGTTCCTTATGTGAGTCGTCTCTTTGGGCCTTATCATATGTTATTATGGTGACATATTATGATGGCAATATGACTGGGTGGAATGACCTACGTGGAGACTGTCTGGCCATTTCTTCTCTATTCGATAGTACTCGCAAGTGGTATAGCTCGGTGTATGACATTATTCAATATCATCATTACTTCCTATACCAAAGAACAAAATGAAGGGTATATTCTTTGACTCAAAGAATCGATACACGCTGCAGCATCCATTATAGCACCACTGGTCGGAGCCGGTCTCTATGCACTCTTTTCACAAGAGATATTTATTATCTACGCATCTGTTACTGCCCTCATGGTGGTGATCATCTATACGCAGCTTGACCAGGATCAATACCTAGATAAGTAAATATTCACAGCTCGTGTTTATCTCTATACTACCAATATCATGGATTACGCACTTCACCATATCAATAACCTCACCCTCATCACTGCTCCCATCGCTGATGCCAATAGCGTCACTATAGAGATCATGGTCAAAGCGGGTTCGATCTACGAGGACAGACGCACCAATGGTCTGAGTCATTTTTTGGAACATATGTTTTTCAAGGGAGGGAAAAAATATCCGACTCCGCACAGCGTTGCGCTTGCTCTGGACGCGATCGGTGCGGATTATAATGCATATACCTCCGATGACTATGCGGGATACTATATCAAATGTGCACCACTTTTCTTGGAAACAGCAGTCGATGTCCTGCAGGATATGATGTGTGAGACAGCTTTCCCAGAGCCAGAACTCGAGAGAGAGAAGGGTGTCATCACCCAAGAAGTCATGATGTACGAAGATGATCCCGCCTCACTCGTCTGGGACAAACGGGCACTTGCCTACTATGGAGATAATAGTTTCGGTCGATCGACACTTGGTCCGGTAGAGAATATCCAAGCATTTACCAGGCAAGATTTCGTCGATCACAAGCGCAATCTCTACACCAAGGACAACCTCGTGATCACGATCGCAGGACGTATCGAGGATGAGGACGCAGTCGTTCGTCTGGTGGCTGATGCTTTCGATAGTTTGCCCGAGCAGAAGAAAATAATTGAGCCCGTCTTCTCTGGTGTGACGAACAATCAAGATGGTCACTATGCCAAATGAACCGAACAAAATCATGTCATCATCTCACTCCCTGGACTGGATGGCAATCATGATGATAAATATGCACTCAAAGTCCTCACTACCGTACTCGGAGGGAATATGTCTTCCAGACTCTTTCAGCGTATCAGAGAACAAGAAGGTCTGTGCTACTATATCGGCGCTGGTCACTCTGCGAGTCCACAGTATGGGACGATCTATCTGAGAGCTGGCATGGACAAGTGACGCTTCGCCTTCGCTAAGGACAGGATGATGCAGGAGCTCGATCTACTAGCGACAGAGTGAATCACTCCCGAAGAATTTGAAACCACTCTCAACTATCTCCGTGGACAGACACAGATGGGAATAGAAAGTAGTGATAGTCTGGCGCACTTTGTCGGAAGGCAGCAACTTCTGTACGGAGAGATCACCACACTCGATCAGCAGCTCGAGAGGTATGAATCACTCACCCTCGATCAGGTCAATAATCTGAAAAACATGTTCTCGAGTGACAAGGGGTTTGGGTTTTGGATAGAGTAACAAAATCTTAAAAAGGAAGATCACCATCTCATTGGTCACTATCGGGATTGGTAAACCTTCTGAGATCTTCTATATTTTTCTCTAACATTTTCTTGTTGCTTTCATCTATTTCTTTTTTCTTATCGGCATCTGATAAATAAGCAGCATAGCTTGTGTAATCATATTTTGCAAGTACATATGTTTTACCATCACATACAAATCATAGAATATTGTTCTGTGAATCTTTACTACGTAGATTTTCTACATTATCTTCAATAATTTGATCACATACTATTCTATTTATGTCGTTTTCTTTAGCTCACTCATAATCCCCCATCACATATGAAGTAATATACAAGATAACATCTCCAGACTCTGCTACTCATGTAATATAATACTTATTAAGTACTGGATCGAGAGATCAGTCTTTCACCGTGTTTTTGTGAAATATATCCAGTGTCTTTAGATCTCCTCCGCTTATTGATGTCATATAAGATTTATCACCGCTGTTCAAAAAATAGTAGTCACTTTTGGTACCCCTATTAATGGTTCATATTTTTCTGATACTGTCCAACGCTATCTCTTCTCATCTTGCTGGTTTTTTTCCAGCAATAGTCATTTTTTCATATATATCTCAACTTATTCCACTATACCTACAATATGGCATCAATATATCTTGCTGCCCACGTTTATAGTGTAAAAAATTATTACCAAAAAATCAAAGATATTCATCACACTTTACATGTAGTGGCTCTTGTGTATAGTTTCATGATCATCTCTGAAGTACATCTTCAATAAGATCAAATCACTGTTCGTTCCTTATAAGAAAAAATCATGCTCAATTACGATCTTCATACTCTGGTTTTTGTTTTTGATCTACATCACTAAGTATAATTCTCTTTCAGACACTATTCCATACTTGATATTCCTCTCCACTATATGTGATAATAATTGCGCCATTTACTCACTGAATGATTTCCTCTATATCGGTTATATCAAAATGATCCTTGTTATCTTTGGTCTGAAATTTATATTTCTTATCACCTGTATGTGCCACAAAGTGTGTTTCGGTTTGATTTTCTCATTGTGTAGATCATATCAAATATTTACCATGGATCATAGCGTCATCATATTCTCCTAGTATTTCTGTTGATTCATTATCATAACTATGAAACGCTATTACCTTTCTCCCATCATTTCTTTGGTATGAGCCATACCGACTGAAAGAATCACCTATAAAAGAAGGGTTTAATGTGTCAATTTCTTCTAACCATCATCACTCATCATACATAGTATTTTCATCTCGATTATACTTATTATCAAATATTCTTTGGCGTATAATAAGAGATTTCTCATCATCAAATCATCAATTTCTTATTCCTTTTATTCTCCTATATCATCACTTCATAACTTCTGGATACTGACCATCTTCATCAATAATATGACAAATAGTGGTATTATTATCTTTCTCATAAAAAAGAGCTCGTTCTTTGGGTTCTCATGCATCATTTTTAGTATAGATATACTTTCTAAATTCTCGTTTGTTATGTAATTCTAAAGCAAGAGACTGTTGTGTAGACTGCTCAATAAGAAACTGCTTGTTGTCTTTTACGAGACTTATAAATAAAAGATTCCCTCATGTTAATGAAATTGTTTCCCAATTAGCTACGCCATCCGATTTTAACTGTGCTAATTTTTCTATATCTAACTTTCCTTCTTGGGTAAAAATAGTCATTTAAAATCAATAAGTAGATAAATAACAAAAATATATAATATATTCACATATATACATTTATTATAATATTGTCAATAGTAATTACATAATTTCTATCCCCCACCCACACTGCTGCACGGTCTCAGGATCGATGCTGTCGAAGAGTCGACCAAGGAGTACCGTCGCATATGATCCGACTGGAAGAGTAAAGGATATGATAAGATCGTCCTCTTCTCGATGGTAAGTAAGATCTTCTGATATCACAAAAAGTGGTCTACGATGTCCTCGGAGATGATAGGCTCTCGCGAGCTGTTCGCGGAGCGGGAAGAATTGCGCTTCACCAAGCAATTGATCTTCATACGCTCTTGCTCTCGTCTCCTCTGGCGCTAGCAGTATCCTGCCACCCATCATGAGTCCAGTAGAGATTCGCTCAGTGGCATAATCAATCGTATCAAAAAAATTCTCTGGGACAAACGATGATTGGTTTTCATATCTGTCTTTGAGCTGAGCGTAGTCGAAGGGTCTGACTACCTTTTTGGTATCATCATAGACGCCGTACTGACGACTCCCCTGCTCATCCTGATGGACGAGGATATCTCCATCGACCAAGAAGTCACCCGACTCATACCTACGTACGGCGAGCTGATTGAAATACAGCGACGGAAACGCCTGCAACTTAAGCTTCAGATGATAGTGCTGTGTAGGATCAGGGATATGATCAAGACGGAAAAAGTCCATCGCTCTCTCGATATTTCTCCTACCGAAGCGCTGCTCGCCAAAAGCATTGGGAAATCCATGTGTCTGGATATGATGTATCTGTGATTCCATAGCCTTTTTGAGCTCTGGGGAAATCTGCTCTCTCGCTCTGAGTCTGATGGTAAAACGGTTGGCGCGATGACGACCGATACCTCGTGGCTGGTTGGAATAGTTTTCATCCAAAATGTTCACTACCTCAAGTAATGACTGTCTGACAGACTCCTCTCCTCCCACAGTAGCAAGATCGGCACGGTCGATAGCAATTCGCTGACTCGTGATAGCGTTTTTGTCCTTGAGTCAGGAGATCATGATCTGTCTACGTCCCATTCATGTCTGTTGGGTCAAATGATGGATGACGTCCATCGTATTCTGGTTTTCTTTGCAGATCAAAAGATATCGATACTGACCCTGATTCGTCCGCTGTACGGGTCGAGTCAGCTCATCGACGACGAAGTCTGCTGGATATTTTTTGAAGGAGAAAAGCATTAATTTTCGCTTTCTTGTAAAGCATACACCTTCCACTTATCACAATGGAGAGGAAAAACAGTTTCACTCGCACTCTGTAGACACGCGAGAGTTCCAATATCCTTATATAGGGGTATTGTATACGGCCGATGACGTTTCGTATGTTGCACGAAGACAGCTGTAATATATTGCGTGTGTGTTATTATATTTCATACACTATCAAGAGCTCTGGGTATCCATTGTTCTTCTCTGAATGGAATATCATATTGTTGCAGTATGTGCGTCACTGGCCTATTTCATGCAAACACTTCCACAAACCCTAGATGAAATGATAATTCTCATCACTCTTTGAGTAACATGTTAGCCAACCTTATAACCTCAAATGGGTGTTTGAGATATTGTGCTGTGCAAGATGATATGACAAGATCATAATACGCTCATTTTCGGCGGACAAACTCTTGTAGTAATGGTATGTTATCAAGATCTAACACATACCTTTGTCCATGGTACTCTTTATCTATGCCCTCCACCACATATCACTGTTCTTTTAATGCTTGTATTAGAACGCCCTCACCAGAACCAATATCAAGTACTTTTGCTCATGGTTGTAAATTATCAAAAACAGCAGTCTTATGTAACTGTTGAATGGAATCAAGTCACCTATTATTGGTCATGGCTGGAAAAGGTGGCGGTGTGATTGATATTTTTTGTAGTGTTCTCATTATATCTCTAGGATACTAAGATGAAAACTGACATAATAATAGTGACCATCATATATAAATGCAACTTTTCTCTCATATTGATATAGGCCCGCTATACATCATACACTATAAGCAAAATCATCTGTCAACTACGATACTACGAACTCACCAAGAGATACTTGCATAAAAAATCTTTTTTGATTATATTGATTATCTACTCTTTTATTATCCTCAATTGGTGCATATCATGGAATGATGATTTTCTCTATGGGCGTTTTTTGCAGGTCTAGCAATGTTTGTCTTCGGTATGAATGTGTTGGAAGATAGTATTCATGACTTATGATATCAACAATTACGTAAATGGCTCTCCAGGAACGTTAACACCAGACTGAAATCAATGTTTGCTGGTACCATACTTGCAGGTATATTACAGTCCGGTACTATTGTGTCTACTATGGTTATCGCCTTTGCGTGAGCATGATTACTATCTCTTGCCTCAGGTATTGGTGTTATCGTAGGTGCGAATGTTGGAGGCACATTCCTCTCCGTAATCATTGCCAAACTATGATTTGGATATAGTATCTCTACATGGGCATTACCACTACTGGCTATAGGATGAATCACACAATTTTTCAGAAATAAACATATCAAATTGATAGGGCAGCTCGTTCTTGCCTTTGGTCTGCTACTCTTTGGTATAGGATATCTTAAGGATAGTGTAGAAGTACTGACAGCCGGTCTCAATGTAGCACAATATGCCACTATGGGTCGATACATATTCTTCTTAGGCGGTATTATTATGGCGCTACTGTTACACTCATCGGGCACAACTACTATTATTGCTATGACAGCCATGGTGTCTGGATTGATATCTTTTGAGCAGACTATCATTACTATGCTCGGCGCTAGTATTGGTAGCTCCTTAGTGAGTCTTTATGTATCACGAGGCTGATCACCGATCAAACGTCAAATTGCCTATGCACACGTATGATTCAACATGTTGGGATCACTCCTCTTTCTCCCATTTACTCCACTGGTTGCAGATTTTATGGGTATATTCTTGTGATCCAATAATATGAGTGCAGACTCAGTTGCATGGTTTCAGGTTTTCTATAACGTAGTTGCTGCTCTTATCGTCTATCCTTTGATTGGTCCTCGAGCTAGGCTGATGGAGCGTTTTGTTGGTAGCGATGAACACCAAGATTATCAACTTGTAAGTATTGGTCAATCTAAGCATGGAAAGTACTATGAGCTATTAAATCAGGATATCACCATGTTTATCAAGAAAATCTTTAAATTTAATGTACAAAATATTTCTATAGATCAAAAAACCTTACTTAATGATGAATACACACTTAGTGAGAAACATTATGCTGTCAAATATATTCAGGCAGACAAATTACGTGAAGATTATGACGTAATATCTACTATTGAAGAATCCCTCTTACATGAACTCTTAAAGCGCTTGCATGATAGTAATGATAAGCAAGATAAGGCGCTATATCCCTTCTATGAATCGATTCAACATGTTGCATATAGTGCCAAGGCATGGGAAGATGCAAGAGAGTATATAACACTGCTCCAATCTTCGGATAACCTCATGATACGTGAACGTATGCAGACGCTAAGAGAAGATATGATTGATCTTTATATCATTCTCTCTGAAGTGATTACACATGAGTCTTTTAGTAGAAGAAAGAAAAAAATAGAAAGGGTCATAGATCGCATTACTCATTCTAATGAAGAGTTGCTTGATCTTCTTGGGAAACATCTTCACCGCCAAGCTATGCCAAAAGGAGAGCTTTCTTCTTTATTACATCTTATTTCAGCTATACAGCGTTCACACAAATCATTTGTAAGAGGCATGGAAGAGCTATGGCAATAAAAAATCTTGTCGTGCACTTATCAAAACATATACTCAATCACTTCCTAATCCCTATAACAAACTATGTGACATACCAATCTTACTACTAAAAAACATCGCTTTAGCGAAAATAGCGTATTTCTTCGTTTTTTTGAGGAAGGGGAAGAGCGTTTTGATACGCAGCAGCTGGCAGGACAGTGGCCAACTATTTTTGGTAATCAAAACTCACTCGTACTTGAGTTAGCTGCTGGTAGAGCAGAATATAGTAGAGGTCTTGCAAAAACCTTTCCTGACAAAAACTTCGTCGCAGTAGATATCAAGGGTCACAGGCTTCGATATGGTGTCCGTGATGCTATCGAAAACAAGCTTCAGAATATTTGATTTCTCCGCACCATTATCCATCATCTGGATCATTATTTTGCAGAAAATGAAGTAGAGGAGATACGAATCGTCCATCCAGACCCTCGTCCCAAAGGCCGCGACGAACGTAGGCGTCTGACTCATGGTCGTTTTTTGGCGATGTATGAACGTGTATTGAAGCCTGGATGATTACTGCGTCTGAAAACTGATGATGTAGATCTTTTTGACTATTCGTTAGGATCACTAGCCGAACACGGATGGACCATTATTGATCAGACGAGAGATCTCTATCAGTCACCATTACTTGCTGACCATCATGGGATACGCACACATTATGAGCAGCGCTTCGTGGAGCAGGGAAGAACCATCCACTATCTCGTAGCAAAGAAATTGTAGTCTGACCTTGTTTTTATTGGAAGGATCATTAGACTACGAACACATCAGCAACAACTGATGATTTTTTACGCCTTATAACAGTAAGGATGCATTACAAAAGCGATTACCATCTTTTGACATTGTACAAATTTGTCGATGTGGCGGATCCGCATGCTGAAGTAGCAGAACATACTGCGTTTTGTCAGGACATTGGACTCAAATGAAGAGTGTACATTGGTCCTGAAGGGATCAGCTCAACCGTCAGTGGGACAACATGGCAGTGCTGGGCATATCAGCAATATCTGAGTCAGACACGTTATTTTGCGGATATACCTGATATTGACATTAAGGCGACATCGGAGTCGGGGCACTGTTTTGACAAGATGATCATCAAGTACCGTGACGAAATCGTCGCACTCGGCGTCCAAGTCACCGAAGCCCAAGTCAAAGCTGCCAAGCAAGAAGTGACCCCCGAAGAACTCAGGCGCATCATCGATGACGAAGACCCCAACTATGCGATCTTGGATATGAGAAACGACTACGAATTCAAACTCGGCCATTTCAAGGGAGCAGAGCCTGCGTTTACCGAGAACTTCCGTGAAGTACCTAGTATCGTCGACTACTACAAAGAGAAATACAAAGATAAGAAGGTCATCATGTACTGTACGGGCGGCATCCGTTGTGAAAAACTCAATGCTATCTTGCAAGATGAATGACTGGATAACTTCTATGGACTGGAAGGCGGTGTGATGAAATATGTGAATACCCAAAACGATGGGAATCGACTAGGAAATCTGTATACATTCGATGGTCGCGTCAGTATGCAAGTGGGCGATGATCGTACTCATACAACGATAGGCGAATGTATCTACACCGGCGATAAGACCAATAACTGCGAAAACTGTCGCTATAGTGAGTGTAATGCACGTCTGATCTGCGGCCGCAAAGAGTACAAAAGACACATGGGCTTCTGCTCATCGGAATGTCGTGATAAGGCACTAGAGGATTTGCTTATCAGAAATGACAACTTCGACCCTATGGACTACAAACTCATCCGTCGTCAGGTCAGAGATGGTCTTCTGTCTCATATAGATGCTCAGGCTAAGGTGGCGAAACATGTGAGTTATCGACTGGATGGTACAGCATTTACCAATGCAAAATCACTCAAAGAAGATGAATGTCTGGATAGGTCTATCATTGGGAATATGAGACACGCAAGTTGTATGGTATAGAGAATAAATAGGATAAGTAGCGTAAATAAGGGTAGGTAGTTTTTAACTTTATTATTATAAGATATTATCATGGTAAAAATCGATACATCAGACGTCAAAAGAGGTACTATCCTCGAGATGGATGGCGGACTCTATAGGGTCGTGGATATCTCTCATACGCACATGGGGCGTCAGGGTGCCACGTATGGTTTTAAGGTAAAAGAAGTAACCACCGGTAAAACTAAAGTCAACACATACAATGCAGGTACGGTACTTGAACAAGCAGATGTGAGTACGATGAATGCACTCTATCTCTACCACACAGGTGATGCATACTCGTTTATGGTCGGTGACACGGGCGAGATGTTTGAGGTCCAAGAAGATATCATCGACGATATGTCTGGCTACCTCAAGGATAATATGGATGTCTTCCTCATGATGTATAAGGGTCAAGTGATTAATGTCATCCTCCCGACTACCGTTGAGTACGTCATTACAAACACTGTCCCTGGACTCAAGGGAGACAGATCCAATGCGGGCAAAAAGCCTGCAACCATCGAAACAGGGATAGAAATTCAAGTACCACTTCATAAGAATGAAGGCGATACAATTACTGTTAATACGCTAACGGGTGATGTGAATTAGATCCTATGTCTTACAGGTATATGCATATTATATATTATAACAATATATTACTTATATTCTCTACTATTTGTCTAGTAATAAATCAACTCTCATATCTTGACTCAGGTAGCTGAGCCATTATCATTGAGGATGTTATAGTATTTTAACTATTCTTTATGTATCACATGAGAAATGTCAAAAAAGCATTTACCTTGATAGAAATGCTTATCGTAATTGTTATTATCGGTATTCTTGCTACTGCACTTATTCCAAGGCTTATTGGTATCCAGGCGAGGGCAAGAGATACGGCAAGAGATGCTGGTATGAGAACTATCGTACAGGCGCTGGAACTCTATGCGGTAGATAATCTAAGCAAATATCCGAGCGCGGTTGGTAGTGTTGATGATATTAGTACTCAGATTGATGAATATGTGGATGTGATACCTACAGATGTGGATAATGGTCTCGTAGCACAAGATGACGATTCGTGTAGTGAACATGAGGGTGATTATTATGCATATATCGGTACTAATACGGGGCATGTAGTTACTGCCGATATTGAGTCTAATAAAGGCAATACTGATGCATGCAATGGAAGCGCTCCTGCTAATGAATGAAATGGAAAATTCAAAGCATTGATAAAGAGATAGTTCTGATCAATCAGTATAATATAATACATTAATCTCTTCGGGTCTGTGAGGATTTGAGGAGATTTTTGGTTTGTTGTTGTATATGGTTTCTATCTCGTTCTTTCTCTTTGAATTTCTGAAAATCTTCGTACAGACCTCCGAGACTCCTGTCCTCGACAAGGATGCCCGACTCCACATCCACGAGTTCAGGCGTAGCACCATCAGCATACCCGAAAACAGGCACACCACACAGTAGCGCTTCTGCCGTCGAGATTCAGAATGATTCTTTGGTAATATTGAGCAATCAGTGAGACTTACGCACAATATCTACCATATCAGGAGGATTTCGCCCGACGAACAGACAAGTCGGACCAGCTATTTTTTTCAAATACTGTTCATCAGGACCAGAACCAATGAGTACCAGATGATCACCCGTTGCATTGACGAGCTGGATCAGTTTGTCTACTTCTTTCACAAACTTTACTAGTCTTCATACATAGACGAAATAGTTGTCTGGCTGGAGAATGGGTGCCTGCTCGCCGAAAGTGCGATTGATCGGAGGATACTGGACACGATCGACAGACATATGGTAGATGTGTTTAGCTTGGATAGCAGTATAGTTGCTATTGGCGATGATGGTATCATATGCTCTCTCTTTCGTATCCCACTTTCTGAGCTTCTCTGCTATCGAGCGGAAGATGCGACCTTTGATCCCAGTAATTTTCTCACTATACTCATCCCGATGTGTGTGGATATATTGCATAGGGCTGTGGAGGTAGAGGGTAGTTGCCAGTTGCCAGTTGCCAGTTGCTGGCACAATATTTTTCGCCACCGCAAAAGAAGAAACCACTAGTGTATCAGGTTTACTCCTCACTATCTTGCGTCTCAGTCTCGCGATGAGCTGTGGATAGAAAAACATCAGATTGCGATAATCAAAGAGTCGGGAGAAGAGCGGTACACGATACTTTTGGAAGAAGAAAAATACAGACTGTATTCGACGCGGAAGAGCACAAATGACAGGTATGTATTCCCCGTCAACTTCTCGTATATCAGTCTCCGAAAAGAGTGTAAAAATCTTGGTATCACTGTCATGACCGTATTCGTAGATTAATTCAGTCAAGACCTGGGCAGCACCTCAGGGTAACAACCAACAATGAACATAATATACAGACATAATATACTCATAGAAATCAAAAGATATATCTTATTTTCTTTGTCATTCATATTTTATGCTTCACTATGGGTGATCTATTGCTCGCATCATAATTGCTGCTGCCTGACCAACATTAAGTGATTCTTTGGTACCGAGCATAGGAATATGGATGATATGATCTACCTGGCCTATGGTAACTTGATCTACTCCAGTAATTTCATTGCCCATGATGACGGCGATCTTTTCTGAGGGTGGAGTATATGATCCCAATGCGACGGCATCTGGGGTTTTTTCACTTGCGATGATGGTGTATCATTGCTCACGCAAGAAATCTATCGTCGCCTGGATATCATGAAAATGATGTGCATCAATCGTCTGCTCAGCTCCCAGTGCAGTTTTTGCTACTTTTGGGTGGGTCAATGGCGCAGAATATCATGAAATAATCACTCCTCGACCCAGTCCGTCTGCTGTACGGACGATATTGCCCACATTGTAAGCAGAGCGGATGTTTTCACAGACTATATAGTTCATTCGAGAGACTTATCTTGATAACGAGACAAATGACTGCGGGCGTAATTGATGCCAATGATAGCAGCTATACCGATGAGAAAGGCGACCGCTCGGATTCACCAGTCGCTCATATGAATCACTGCTTCTGTCGCATTTCGTGGGAATAGGAGCGGAAGAGACCCGATCATCAGACCAAGAAGCACTCCGACCGTCACATCATGATAACGCGTAAATGCTCGTCTCACTACACGAACGAAGGTCAACAAACCAAGTGCTGCACCTCCTGCAAAAAGGAGGATATACGCTATATTTCTTTCGTGGACCGCATTGATGGTGACCTCATACATCCCCATGAGAAGGAGGAGAAATGATCATGAAATCCCAGGGAGAATCATTGCACAGATCGCTATCGCTGCTGCACCCATGATCATCCACCATGAAGGATCGGCAACATTGCCAGGAGAAAGTTGCGTAATCAATAATCCACCAGCCAGACCAATCACGACTGCGAGAATAATCGCCCACGATCGTCTGGTGATGTTTTTGGCAATCATCGCTGCTGATGCTATGATAAGACCGATGAAAAAACTATAGACCACGGCAGGATGATATGCGAGAGCTCGCGACATCACTGACGAGAGGAGGACAATACTAATACCGATACCCACCAGCAATGTAACCAAAAATGCTCCATCTATATAACGCCAAAAAGTACCAAGGCGCCCACGAATCAACAGATGCAACGCATGTGAATCAAACGATGCGATCGCATCGATCAGACGCTGATAAAGACCAGAAATAAATGCAATAGTACCACCAGACACACCAGGAACGATATCGGAAGCACCCATTACTAGACCAGTAATAAAAGTATAGAATAACTGTTTCATTGAGCAGCATAGGAAAACTAAATAATTGGTTTATTATATACATATATGTACTTGTATTACAACTTGCAATACAACAAACTTTCTCCTATACATCTTTTTTATTATGTCTTCATCATCTATGAAAGTTATATCATGCTGATGTGGTAAACAGCGTATCTGAGATGGACAACATACTACATCTCGCATATATCACGGAGTATGGCGATGAGCACTGACCCTCGTTAGCGTGGTGCTCGGTATCCTGATGCTCAAAGCAGGCATACCCAAACTCCTCCATGCACATGAAGTAGTCTGATTTCTTGGCGGTGCTGCTCATACCATGTGACTGACTTTCTTTCCTATCAATGTTTGGGGACGAATAGCCATCATTGGTGAGATAGTAGGCGGCATATTGCTTATCTTCTGATGATCATATGGGAAAAGATTGGGTGCGCTGATTACATTGATTATTATGATAGTGGCTGTCTGGGGAGCGAAAGGTGGGGATGTGCGGTGAGAGGCACTCATAGCGACTCTCTATGGTATTGCCAGCCTACTTATCATGATCTGTGGTGGGTGATTTTCTGTGAGTCGCTTTCTTCGTGATACCATCAGAACCTTTTTCTACAAAAAATATTAGACAGACATAGTATCTAGTATTACCAGAGATCAATACCACCTCCGCATTATAAATAGCAATACTCTACGCATACAATATCTGGTAGATCGTACTTTTCAGGTTATCTATTCCTTCTTTTTGTAGTGCAGAAAGAGCGACAATGCTGCGGTCACTATATGTATGTAGCAACTTTTTCAGTACTTCTGGATCAGTACGGTCAACCTGATTAAAAATATAAAGACGACGCTGGGTAGCACCAATATTGTCCAGGATATCATCCACGATCTGGATCTTATCATAGACTTGTGGATCAGAAGAGTCGATCACATGCAGCAAGAGATCTGATTCTACACTATCTTCTAACGTGCTACGAAACGCTTGGATCAGCTGCGGTGGAAGATCGCGGATAAATCCAATGGTGTCTGATACGAGGAATTCGTATGGTTTGCCATAGTGCTCTGGTGGGTATCGAAAAAATGATCCGACTTGCGTCCCGAGAGTAGCGAAGAGTTTGTCTTCTGCATATGCTTCCTTATTGGTTAATGCATGAAGGAGCGTAGATTTGCCTGCATTGGTATAGCCGACCAAACCAATAGTTGGCAGTCCTTTACGCTTGCGGCTGTCTCTGTGAAGTTTGCGCATCTGTTCGTATTCTTTCAACTGTGACTCAAGAGATTCGCGACGTTGTTGGAGATGACGGCGCATGATTTCTGTATTGGTTTCTCCGAGTCCACGCATTGCACCCGATCCTCCTCCACCCTGACGTGAGAGCTCCATACCCATACCCACAATACGTGGTCCCATATGTTTGATGGCTGCGAGTTCAATCTGCATTTTGGCTTCAGTACTCTGTGCATGTTGATCGAATATTTTGAGTATTAAATCTACTCTGTCCCAACACTGCGCGCCAATATCATGAAGTTCTTCATTGATAGTATAGGTTTGTTTAGGTTTCATCACATTACCTACAATCAATACATTTGCATCAAGTATTTGCATTGCTTCCTTGATTTCTTGGATCTTGCCCGAACCTAAATAAGTGCGATAATCAGGTCTGGTGCGTTTTTGAATAGTGTCAACAATCACTACCCCTCCCAATGTCTCTACTAAAGAAATGAGTTCAGACATTCTTACGTCCAATTGTTCTTTGGGCGTTCCTTGAGGCACAACATCCGCTACAATGACTCTTAATTCACCTGATGGTAACATATTTTTACTATTATAGACAAAAGTTTCTTCATTCTATTGTTTTATTTAATGTATGCAATGTATAGTTTCTCTTGCAATTCTCTTGTGACTCTCTATATAAGCGTTCGTACATTTTATTTCGTACATAATTTGATTAATGAAAAACATTTCTCTTATCGCTCTTTTAGCTGTTGCTACTATGACTTTGGTTGCGTGTGGCACTAAAACTATTGAAGATGACTCTGTAGTTGCTACTGGTACTACTGGTGTTGTTGTAGAAGAAGTTGAAGTTGCGGTTATGACTGGTGATGAAGATATGATGGTAGAAGAAGTTGCGGTTATGACTGGTGATGAAGATATGATGGTAGAAGAAGTTGCGGTTATGACTGGTGATATGTAACAATAGCTCCTTACCAATTATCATATACATAAAAATCTCCCATGAGGAGATTTTTTAGCCATATATTAGTTTCTTTTTGTTTCTTCTTATAGAACATGACTCTGTGTACATAGTACACTAATGGGTTATCTCTACTACTGTCCCACCCAGTTCGTTCGTACCGATCAGATCTATCTTATTGATATTGCAAACAATAAGAGAGAGTTTATTCGTCTTGGCCATGGCGATAGCTGCCTGATCCATGATTTTGAGATTGAGTTCCATAGCTTTAGTTGCGGTGATTGTATCATATTTTTTGGCAGCAGGATTGGTCTCTGGATCACTGTCATAGATGCCATCTACTCTCGTGCATTTGATCATTTGAGCACAGTCGAACTCGAGCGCTCTCGTCACTCCGCCCAGATCTGTCGTAGCAAAGGGATTGCCCGTACCGCCCGTACAGATACAGATAAATCACTCTTCGAGCGCTGCGACGACTTCGGCTTTGTTGACCGTGCGCATAAATCTGGGCATCTCGATCGCTGAGTAGACTCTCGTTTTGGCTCATTCTTGGCGGAGGATTTCATTGAGTACGAGACCATTTACCATGGTAGCGAGCATACCTGCGTAGTGTCCTGTCGCTTCATCGATACCCTGTCACTCATTCTCTCCACGAAAGATATTGCCCGCTCCGACCACGATAGCGATCTGATAGTTCCTCTGCTGTAGATCAAGAATCTGGCGAGCCAGACTCCTCACATAGTCATTATCGATACCGTAGTCATGTTGCCCTTTGAGCGACTGACCAGAGATTTTGAGGAGGATGCGAGACATGAGAGAATCTATTACTTATAATAAAAGTCTATTCACTATTATCATTCTTATGTTGTATTATGATTCTATCGCCATCTTTTATAGTAACATAATCATCTTTAAAATTTATGGTTTTTCACGATCGGAATTTTTGCTTACACAGTTCGATCAATTCCTTAATGGTGTCTGCTTTCTCTAGTTCTCCATTTTCATTATACCGATTTGATGCATAAGAAAAAGATAGTAAGCTATTCCCATAAGCATTTCTTCTTATGTCCAAATACATTACATCAAATAATAACTGCAATCCTTCTAGGTCATCTTCTGGCCAGTTCTCAAAAACTAATTCTATGATTCATTTACCTACTTCTCTCCTCCATATAATATCTGCATCTTCTTCCAAAGAAGATACGTTCTGGTCTCACAAAATATTTATAATGTCAATTCTTTTATCATCCTTATATTGCTTCCTGATCTTTGGATATATGTTTTTATTGAATGTATTTAATATATCCTTTGCCTCTAGTCATACACTCTTTTCAATACCTTTATCAACATTTAGGGATGGGTTTTCGGTGCTCATGTCGACCATACTCTTCATATAAATAAAAGAATTACAAACTCCTCTCACGATACTCCCTTACAATACGCTCGACAAACTCACCGACAGGGATTTCGGTCTGAGACTTATCTTGGAATGATCTGACATTGACCGAATGATTATCCATTTCTTGTTGACCGACTACCAATAAATAGGGGATTTTCATCATTTCGCCATTTCTGATCTTCTTGGCAAATGAGTCGCCACTGTGGTCGATTTCTGCTCTGATACCTTGCACTTTGAGCTGTTTCAGTATATCATCTGCATAATCATTGAAGGTATCGGCGACAGTGATGATCTTCGCCTGGACCGGAGCGAGCCAGACAGGAAATGCTCCTGCAAAGTGTTCGATGAGGAAACCTATAAATCTCTCATGGGTGCTGAGTGGCGCTCTGTGGATACAGATGGGCGTCTTTTCTTGTCCATCGGTGTCTATGTAGGTGAGGTCAAATCTTGCTGGTACTGCGAAATCCAACTGATTGGTCGCGAGGGTAAACTCTCTACCGATAGCAGACCAGATTTGGACGTCGATCTTGGGGCCATAAAACGCTGCTTCGTCTTCTGCTTCCACGAAAGGTACGCCTGACTTCTCCAATGCGCGTCTGACTTGGTCTTCCGTCTTGATCCAGAGTGCTTCGTTGTCGACGTATTTTTTGCCTAGTCATTCTTTGCTATGTTTGGAGAGTCTCATCTGGTATTTTTCTATACCAAACAGTTGGAAATAATAGAGATACATTTCGATCACTTTGACAAACTCATCTTCAAACTGGTCTTCGGTACAGTAGATGTGAGCATCGTTCATACACAGTGATCTCACACGCATCAGCCCAAAGAGCGCTCCTGAGTCTTCATATCTATAGCAATGGCCATACTCTGCCAGTCTGAGCGGCAGGTCTCTGTAGCTTTTGGGTGTGGCTGCATAGACTTTGTGGTGATGGGGGCAGTTCATGGGTTTGAGATAATATTTCTCATTATCTAGCTCCATCGGTGGGAACATATCCTCTTCGTAGTAGGGCAAGTGTCATGATTTGTAGTAGAGTGTGCTCTTGGTGATGTGTGGTGTGCGGACTCTCTTGTAGTCGTATACTGCTTCGGTCTCTTTGGCGAGTGTTTCCAGTTCTTCAACAAGGATAGCTCCATTGGGCAGCCAGAGCGGTAGACCTGGCCCTATCTCATCATCGAATGCAAACAATTCGAGCTGCTTGCCCAGCACTCTATGATCTCTTTTTTTGGCTTCTTCGAGCATGGTTTCGTATACTTTCAAATTCTCCTTAGAATCAAAAGCTAATCCATAGATACGCGTCATCTGAGGATTATTCTCATCAGCTTGTCGGTAGGCACCTGCGACCTTATCGAGTGTCATGCCATCAGCGGGCAAATCCTCCTTGGTCAGATCGACATGAGGTCCAGCACAGAGATCAAGAAAAAGGACTGCCTGACTCTCATCAATCGTTCCGTTGTCGACGAAGAACTGCGTAACTTTCTCATACATCGCCTGATATCCCTCCTGGACTCCTCTGAGATTGTCTAGGACTGCACGTGGTGCTACATTGAGATAATATGTCACTTCTGTGTCACCTCTCGCGGCGAACTTCTCCAGGAGTTCATTTTTGAACTTTTGGTTTGTCAAATCATTGATCGCATACGCATCTGTGATAGGTGAGGTGTACAGGACGAAGGTCTGTGGCTCCTTTGCAGTCTGTTGCATTTTTTTGGTGAGATCTTTGAGCTCTTTGTCAGAGAAAGTGATCCCATCACCGAAGAGGATATCATAGTAGAATCCATGATCTATCCATGGGCCAGTGCCCAACTGCGCAGCAGGATCTACATATCTCTGCACCGTTTGCGCGAGAAGATGCGCTCGGCTATGGCGGATTGTTTCGATAGGAAAGAATTCTTTTTCGGACATGAAAAAACACACAAGAGAGTAAAAAGAGTAAAAAGAGTAAAAAGCACCTCTGCACCTTTTGTTCCTTTTGCTACTTCTGCTCCCCTTTTACACGAATAGAGCCTATTTGCAATGTCAAAATTTGCAAAACATTGCTCAATAACTATAATAATCTAGATGATTTGTTTATATTGCATATGCCTTCTATGCGCACGATACATATGATCAGAAATTATATTAATGCCATTACGGTGGTTATAACTCTTGTGAGTTTCATGGGAATTAGTTTTTGACAATTAATCCAAATGGATCCATGACCATTGTGTGATGCTAATAATCAAGATCCAAGCTGCTTTATGTGACGAAATGCTGACTGTAAAACCAATCAACTATCACTCAATAACGGTGATGGCACCTATCGTTGTGAAGATTTATTATCCTGTAGACGTCGTGCATGAGATCGATATATGAGTAATTTTTCAAATGGTCGTGAGCAACAGTGATGTAGTAACAAAGACCCTCAGTATGATGGAGGTGCCACTATACCAGAGGAATGATGATATGGTATTCAATGTACGACTGAAATGTTAAGTAATGGTATATGTTCATTGCATGTGTATGATATGCTTGGTATCAGAAGAGGCAATCCCAATACGACACCTGATGAGTTTGTCCAAGATATTGTCCTGACTGCGACGACGTTTATCGGTACGATACTGACGTTTGCACTGATAGTATCAGCACTTATGATTATCTTCTGAGGCGCTAATGAGAATACAGCCCAGAGAGGAAGACAGGGTATCAAATATGCGCTGATTGGGTATGTACTGGTGTTGTGTAGTTATCTGATTATTAGGTTGGTGCAGTATATTGCTGGATAGAGAAAAACATAAATAGTAAAACCCCGCATATCTGTGCGGGGCTTTTTTATTATCTCTACTATTTATTTGAGTACAAATGCTGCTATCTGGCTTTGCGAACTCACACTTTGTTGGAGGATCTGGTTGATTTGTGATTGGACTTGAGACTGTATCTGTGGATTGCGAGCAGCATTAATGAGCTGTGCATATTTGTAGATGATGAGACGCTGTCCGTCGGTTAGTTCATCATATGCAGTCTGGTCTACTTGTCATTCGAGTGCAGTAGTCACTACAGCCCATGCAGGATTCCCTAGATCTTCTCCATAGATACGACCCATATCTACCATACCATCAAACGAACCAAACCTACCATAGAAGATACTACTAATCACATCAAAGTACTGCTGTAGCATCTCTTGAGGTAAGAAACGAGCCATTGCGAGACGAGTACGGAAAGTGATTTCATCAGACTCTCCTATCTGTGTCATGTAGGGAGCAAGTTCATCAGATGATAATGCATATGCATAGTAGAGACCAATATTGTTGGTCGAGAGTATCTCTGCATAATCAGCCATCACCATGCGAGCCATCATAGACATGACACCATCATCGATACGATTGCCTTGAGCATCTTCTTTCATAATGAAACGTTCTTTGAGTGATTGGTTTCCTTCTCCTAAGACGACTGTAGCAATATTAGGATCGAGAATAATCGTGCGGTATCAGGTATCACGTAGACGCAAGTAGCTTGCGCAAACATCGGAGTCAGACATCTCTTTTCGGAGTGAGGTAACAAGATTATCACTACGAATATTGGCTTGATCACCGATAAAATATTGTATATACGTACCTGCTATGAATACACCATCTATATCATCTCTTTCTCTTAATTCGTTGATAATGGGCTGATAATGAGGGAATTGGAGAGAAAATATTGTAGATTGATCAATGGTTTGGAGTGTATTGGAAGCGGAAAGTTGGCCTTCAGTGAGCATCACTTCTGATAATGTCCCAAATCATTGTTTGTAGGAGAGAAAGACTCCTCCTGCGCCCTGTGAGCTGATTCTCATCATATTGAGCAGCCACTGTGTCATAAGTAATATCGCCAATACAATCGAAACGATCCATATCACAATAGACTGTGTTTTCTTTTTTCATATGGCTGATTCCATCCATCTCGTAACTACTGCAGTTGCTGCCAAGATAGTCCAGATAATCATACCCATACCGTACCAGACGATACCATCTGCAACGAGCATCCATGCAGTCCACACAAGGAGCGTAGTTCCTGTCAGAGCGATGATTTTGCGGTCATGAATGATAGCTCCTCGGATGAGTCAGATGAAAACAATAAGGAGTGCTGGTAGCCATATGACACCAATATCAGTATAGTAGCTCGATGCGTTTTGGAGTGATCGGTTGAAAGTAATATTGGCAGGGACAAGCCACCTATAAGGAATAGCAACACTATCTGCAGTGGTCTCAACTGTTCTCGACTGATAGTACTCGGTCAAGAGAGACACTGCATCTTGTGAGAAAATATCTCCATCGCTGAGTTTGGTATTGATCTCTGCTGCGTATTCATACGTCGAAGCTAGTGATGATGCCAAAGTTGCTACTGACCCTGTGGTGAGTTGGTCCTGCGATTCACAGAGCGATTTGGCAAGATCATTCGTTGTATAGCAGCCATTGTCTGATGAAAATAGTGTTTTGGCAAGAGTATATCGAGCACCTGCAGTATCTTGAGTAAGTGTTCTCTGTCCATACCCTACATAACGACCATTATCTTCCGTAGACCCGCCACCGATCGCATCTCTCTGATGGTCACGAAGCTCTTCCATTGTAGCTCCGATCGCTTCGAGAGAACACTGATCCAGTGATGGAGTGAGTGGAGCACTGATTGCTTCTATCGCAATGGTATCTGCTGGATTCTCTGTCTCTCCTGTGGCAGCTACGAGACTATGGGTATCGATCGTTGATGCTTTGCTCATTAGTATGTTATTGATCCGCTGACTTCCTGATCGTCCATCGCTACGTGCTACGAGATAAGGCATCTTACCGATCACGATGGTGATCACGAGTACTACTCATCGAATCAGGAGTAAACGCAATCGTTTCCATGATTTTTGCACTTTTTCGACCCAGGGAGCTGGCAACATAAGGAGTCATCCGAGTGCAATCTTGGCAGCTGATGGTTCGAGATAGGTTCCTGTCGATCTAAGCTGCATCGCAGCCATCACACCGATAATGATAGTAGATAATCCGATCACTCACAAAATCCCTAACTGGGTTCCTATGACCATCGTCACAAATCCCGCGATATCAATAAATGCCGTCGGCTTACCCAAGAAAGCTACGCCAAAAAAGAACCCAGACATCATCGCATATCGTGTCGGTGAAGGAGTCTGATCAGTGTTTTCGTCTATATGGGTGAGGAACATAAATGCACTCAGGAGCGCCACCATGACGAGGAGTAAGATACCTAGATCCGTTTTGTTATCGACGAAGACGAGAAATGCACCCATGCCACTCGTGAGCCAGAGCAGAAGCATCGCACCACTAATGAGAGAAAAAGTAGTTGCACTTTCTTTGTGCTTGGTAAACCATCTCGCCACCGTATCTAGGAGAGCTGCTCCCACGACGAGAATACCAACCGCACTCGTGACGAAGTTCATAATCACTGCCATCGTATCACGAGCGATACCTGTGATGGGCGTAAGCCATGACATCGACGAGAACCACTGTGCGATATAGCTATATCGGATAAACGGCGGTGTCCATGGTCCATCGGACCAATACAATCCATGATGATCTGCCCAGATTTTGGGGAAAAACATGTAGGCATGATTGGCATCCCATGCAGTCGAATATGGGATGAAGGCGAGCTGCAATCCGTAGAGGAGATAAACAATCGCAGCCACGAGCAATCACTGCTGAATCCATCGAAGTCGAGAATTGCGGTCGATCGCTCCTGTCCGTGCGTCAGACAGTGTCTGATAATCAGCTTTCATCTCGTTTCGCTGGAAGTAGATCAGCGATCCCATCGCCAAGAAAAGTAGCCAGACCACGATCGAGTACATCCCACCGACCAAGAGAAGTAGGTACATCACGAGAATATTGGCAACCAATCCCATCGCCATCGTGAGGATGATGTGTGTCGTCGTGCGAGAGAGACGGAAGAGTTTTTGATTGATCCATGAGCCCAATGCATGCAGACTACTGAGATGGAAACCAATCACTGCCAAGATCCATAGATGTTTTCGTATCAGTCCAAACAGACCTGCGGCTGTTAGTCATCACTTGAGACCTGTCTGTATCATCGCGAAGACAATAACCACTCCCACTCGCAGTAATCATTTTTTCCATCGTGTGGTGAAAAAACGACCTCATGAAAGACCTACTATCGTTACCCCAATTCCTCCAATCAGCATCGCCCAATGCTTTCGATTGCTCACCATATCCATGTAATAGCCGTGATTGAAACCATACTCAGGCCAGATGGACGTCCACGAAATAACCGCCACAACCACAAGGAGTACTGCCAATAATCGTCGGGTTCGTTTTTTCATCAGAAGGATAACAAAGGATAATAAAGGATGAGAGAGGATTATGAAAGATTTCTCTTTTGATCTTCTTATTCAAGAAAAGACCAACATTTCTGCTGGCCTCTCGATATGATTACTTATTTGGTTTTGTGAATGAATTTCAATGTGAGGATTTTGATGAGCGGATAGAGTAATGCAAGTACCACCACGATATTGAGTACCATCATGGTACCAAATCATTTGAAGATATTCACACCCATGAAGACAAGCAGTAATGCAATCATACCCGTTGATAAGTTACCATCTCTGACGGCTGACCATGCTTGTTTGTGTGCATCGATGATGCTATCACGGAGCGATTGGCCATTGTGATGATTTTCTATGATACGTTCGTAGACGAGAATCGTTGCATCCACTGACATACCGAGCGAGAGGATGATAGCAGCTAGACCACTGAGTCCGAGTACTGCTCCAATAATCTTAAGTCCAGCAAAAAGGAAGATAATAAACGCAACCAAAATAGCCACGGATATCAATGCCCATCTCCATCCATAGACCAAGGTCATATAGAGAGCGATAGCTACGATGCCGATCAAACCAGCCCAGAGAATATGGTTAAGTGCTTGGATACCGAGTGTGGGAGATACTTTTTCTTCTTGGACGAGCATCAGTGGAGCTGGCAATGCTCCTTCATTGAGGTCTCTCGCAAGTTGTGTCGCCTCTTCACGCGTAAATGATCCCGTGATTTGTGTCTGACCACCACAGATTTTCTCATTGATGACAGGATTTGTTTTGAGTTCACCACCGACGAAGATTGCCATTTGCTTGTTTACGTTGGCAGCGGTGATATTACAGAAGATCTGTTTACCTGCATCGTTAAATGTAATGTTGACTGATGGCTCACCAAACTGTGTCGAACCCACTGCTGCATATTCGAAGAATGCTCCATTCAAGATATCACCAGACTGTGGATCGGTTGCTGCTTTCCATGGTTGGGTATCAGCTACGAAGAGTGCCTCTACTGTATAGATGGTGGGGTGCGTAAGTGCATCCAATAATGTATTAGCTGTCGCCTCATCGGTCGTGTATTCGTACTGTTCGAAGAGAGTCTGATCGGTAGTTTTGGTATCAGTAATCTTGACCAATGTAGCTCCTGATCCGGCTGCTACCGTAGTCCATGTCTGACCTGGTGTATAGGTAAACCCAGGCACTGCAAGTGCTACCTGATCAGCTGCAAGCCAGCCATTATAGACTGTTGCTATACCACCAGTAATAGTACCCGCATCGATCTGGTCAGTCACGCCATCTATCATAGTATCAGTACGATAGATTTCTAGATTGTACCCAGATTGATTGGGAAGCACTGCTTCCATTGGGTAGACTAATTTGCCATCAGCGTAATATGCTGTCCCTGTTTGTATGTTTGTGGGATTTGTGATAGTTACTAGAGTTGCATCAGGGACTTGTGCAAGAAATGCTGCACTATCATATGAGTTGGTTTCTTGGACGGCACGGTCGACTAAATATGTAATCGTATATCCTGACTGATCGGCATAGCCATACTGAGCGAGTTCGTCTGGATAGTCTTGAAAAAGTCCTGCTGCTATGGTAGTAGATAACGTACCTGTTGCAAGTGTGTCGAGGATATCACTTTCTTGGTAGAGTGTAGGCATCTGAGACAGTGTCCCTGATAGTGATAGGTATGATACGCCTTTGGATCCATTGGTACTACCAAGCTGTTCAAGTGATACACCTTCGGTTGCCTGTTGGAGCAGAGATTCAGCCAATGCTTGACGCTCTGATGCAACTGCTGCTGCATCGATGACATCGTTTTCGAGACCAAATTCGAGTTCTACTGTCTTACCGATAATATTTTTGGCTGCTTCGATATCTGGCACTCATCCGAGTTCGATGACCATATACTCTTTTCCATCGATGAGTTGTGTCGTGGCATCGTAGTTGGAGACACCAAGCTGTGAGATTCTATCATCAATCTGTACGGTGATGATATCTCTTGCATTCTTCTTGGCAGCTGCAAGCTCATTGGCATCAGTATACTGTGCGTCGTATTTGGAGTAATCGATGAGATAGGTCAGTCTGACACCTCCTGCCAAATCCATACCCAGTTTGATACCGCTGAGTCCACCTTGTCGGACGAAAACGATAAACAGACTTACGAGAAGTCCGAGCACATACCGCATTCGACTCTGCATAGTGAATGATTGTTTCTTGCTTTTTTTCATAGTTGCTACTAGTCTCACATACAGGTAAAATATAACCTTGTGATACTAGGATTTTGTGATGCTATTGCAAGGCATATTCTGGCTTACATAATATATAACAAAACACCCATCCTTGTGAGATAGGTGTCTGTTTTTGGTTGTGGATTCTTCTGGGTGTGGCTCTATTGGTACTGAGTAGCAGAAACCGCAACAACCTCCTGTCCTATGTCTATGACAAATCGCTCTTGGAATGGAAGATATGCAATTTTTGCAAACTCTTGTCTGGTAATGGTACTTGTACTATCTATGTATTTTTTACCATTGCGTGTCCTTCCCTCTATGATACCGAGATATACTGCTTTCTGAATCGCATCATAATAGAGATCCGCAGATGATACATCTTCCATAGGAATGACATAATCGCTCGGAACCGACACTGTACCATATATCTTCTCGTATGTAGCTATCATCATCTGTATTGCCTCTCCTCTCGTGATAGCAAGATCTGGAGAGAAGTAACGATCACCGCTGACATCGATAGCATAAAGTTTGGCAAGGATTCCTTTGTGAAAAGCATATGGTGTATACCAACTCGATCGATGTTCACGATCAATATCGTGGAATACTATCTCACCATCGAATATAGTATCTTCTGTTTTGATATCGAAGTCCTGGTATGCAATACCCATGATCTTGACCATAGTTTTCATCACTTCTGCTCTCGTGATCGATGAATCTGGTTCATAGATCCACTTCCCTTCGCTTGTTCCTCTTCCTCTGTGAATACAGTTGAGTCTCATCTGTTCAATATATTGATATCACCAGATTTTTTCGCCGTTGGCATAGATTGTATCAGTAAAATGTCCATTGTTTTGATATGGTTCATCACTATACCTACAGCCGATACCTTGTGGTGGTGCATAGTGATAGACAGTGGGTGTAGTAGACGGATTCGTGGGTGTGGTCGTACTACCTCCTGTCCTAGCAATATACACAGTATATTCTTGTGTGCAGGATGGATGCCTATTAGCAAATGTGAAGGCAAAGGTGTTGTTACCTTGTACTAGTTCTACTGGTATAGTAAATTGGCCAGCAGTGATAGCATATGATATGCCGTTGACAGTGAGAGTGGTATTTGGACTGCTGACTATACCTTCTATCGTTGTAGATGATGCAGTAGTTTCAACAACATTTGATGTAATATTTCGCTGTATAGGAGATGGACATAACGTGTATTTGGCGGCAAAATCTGCATCAATTATATGTTCTCCTCTTCCCATAACTATATTAGCAATAGTAGTCACTGCTATTTGGTCGTTTTGCAAAGATCACTCACCTACTCTGACCGGATTGGATCCATCTGATACCAGATGATAGAGCGTCCCTGCAGAAGAATATGATCCTGTCAAACTAGTAGGGATCCATAACAATTCATACGTGCCAGGCAATAATCCACTGATGACATATTCACCTTCATTATTGGTATCTTGGCACTGATCGATGATACCACCCATCACATCGATACCTGATATACATACTCTCGTATCTCTCATCACCTGATCAAACGAGGTATATGATTGTGATCCATCGACATCAATATAGGTACGACCAGCTATACTGCTATGATCTTTGAGTACAGGAGTGATAGTATCGTATGCGTGGTTGTCAGTAGTAGTCACTTCGGGAGAAGGTGTCTTGATATGACTGGACACGACCAGAGGAGTTGCTTGGAGATTATTGGTTTGATGAGCTATGATACTATAGTCTTCTTCTATCACAAATGTGACTACTCCTGTCAATAGTTGATCAGGGTCTACTTGTGTCAAATCTGGTCATGTACAGATCAGCTTGTGAGGCAGTGTCACATCACTCGTGGTACATGTCACATCCAGACCAGCGATGGTAGTCTGTTCTAGTACCATATACTGTGGCATCCATATTTCTAGTGTACCGTCGGTAAATGCCGTATTACCATTGTTTCCGATGGTCAATGCACAGCTAACTGCTCATCCCAATTCACCTACCGGTGGACAGTCGATCGTCGTATAGGCGTTGGCAAAATCTCCTACGATCGAGGTAGCTTTGTCATAATTGTTAGTATAATCTGATTCGAGTGTGTCGCCTGCTATCGTCACTATATTGGAGACAAGATCTCATGGATTGACTCATGGGTTGACAGTCGCATAGACCAAAATAGATCATGTATGATATGCTAATAGTATGGGGATATCCATAGTGATAGTACTGGATCATCATGATCTCGTATATGAGAATGCCCCACCTGGTGCTCATCCAAAATATGTGCTTTGCAGATAATCAAATGTAATATCTATATACAGATCATCAGAGATGAGATGGAGACACATGGGATTACCTATATTGGCTAGGAAGTCAGAGAGCGCTCCAACCCATGAACCATACGTATGTGATGCAGGAGTCGGACCACATGCTCCTGCAGTATATCGCTCAGTATCTACTGGTGATGTATACCCTCCCCAGTCAAATCATGCTTCTGTAGCTGCATTATAGAGGAGTCCATCGTCACCACTTGTCAGACATACATTAGACGTGATACAGTCTTGTTCAGTACCATAAGCTGTTTTGGAAAAAGTGGTCGATCATCATGCTAGTGTACCGGTGGTGATGCTAGTCACAGTAATATTCTGAGGTAATACGTCAGCAATAGTAACATTGGTAGCATCATGTGGTCCTGTATTCTCATAGGTGATAGTATAAGTGATTTCATCACCGGGCTGGACTGCAGTCTGAGAGACTTCTTTTTGTATGTGGAGATCAGTTTTGGTTAGGTAGTGGATTTTCTGTGTATAGTTGTTGGAGATGATCGTCTCTGGTGTGGCTGTACTGATACTGGCAGCATTCGTAAGAGCATCGAGACTGGAGAGTAGTGCTACATCATCCGTCACCTGTACCGTATAGCTTAGCGACGGAGCGAGAGTCGAATCATAACTCGCTCTCCATGTGCGCATCAGTGGTGATGCTGTCTGTGCATCCACTCTGGAGAAGTCAAAATGGAGATATAGTGTCTCATACGAGGGTGAGATACTACTCAGATCGATACGACCATCAGTGAGTGATAGTGGTCAGAGGAGGATGGTACTCATCGCTGCATCAGCAGCTATCGTGACGGTGATATCGCTATCCACTCACATCTCAACATCGGTCATCAGTGCATCTCGTCCTAGGAATCAGGTCGTCGATGTCGCCACCGTATCGTATGATCCTATGAGTACTGTCGATCAGAGACGGATGAGATGATAAGCTAAAGAGCCGTCGTAGGAGGTGAAATATCATCCGACGATGATTTTGCCATCGGGTTGGGGGGAGGTGGTGTTGACTACACCATTAAATCATCAACCGATGTTGAAGGCGGTGTCTCTGGAACCATCGGGATTGAGACGGATGAGATAAGGAGCCGAAGAACCGTCGTAGGAGGTGAAACCTCCACCAACGATGATTTTGCCATCGGGTTGGGGGGAGGTGGTGTTGACTGAGTTGCTAAATCATCCTCCAATGTTGAAGGTGGTGTCTCTGGAGCCATCGGGATTGAGACGGATGAGATTATTAGCCGAAGAGCCGTCGTAGGAGGTGAATCGTCCACCGACGATGATTTTGCCGTCGGGTTGGAGGGAGGTGGTGTTGACTACACCATTAAATCATCAACCGATGTTGAAGGCGGTGTCTCTGGAACCATCGGGATTGAGACGGATAATACGATTGGCAGGAGAGCCGTCGTAGGAGGTGAATCGTCCACCGACGATGATTTTGCCGTCGGGTTGGGGGGTGGTGGTGTAGACTCTACTAGTAAATCATCAACCGATGTTGAAGGCGGTGTCTCTGGAGCCGTCAGGGTTGAGACGAATGAGAGAGGGAGCAGAAGAGCCATCGTAGGAGGTGAAATCTCCACCAACGATGATTTTGCCGTCGGGTTGGAGGGAGGTGGTGTAGACTCTACTAGTAAATCATCAACCGATGTTGAAGGCGGTGTCTCTGGAGCCGTCAGGGTTGAGACGGATAATACGATTGGCAGGAGAGCCGTCGTAGGAGGTGAAACCTCCACCAACGATGATTTTGCCGTCTGGTTGGAGGGTGGTGGTGTTGACTGCACTATTAAATCATCCTCCGATGTTGAAAGTGGTGTCTCTGGAGCCGTCGGGGTTGAGACGGATGAGACGAAGAGCAGAAGAGCCGTCGTAGGAGGTGAAATATCCACCGACGATGATTTTGCCGTCTGGTTGGAGGGTGGTGGTGTTGACTGTGTCATTATACTTAAATCCTTCACGACTATCAAATATATATCTGGAGCCATCGGCGTTGAGACGGATGAGACGAAGAGCAGAAGAGCCGTCGTAGGAGGTGAATGCTCCACCGACGATGATTTTGCCGTCTGGTTGGAGGGTGGTGGTGTAGATGAGATCATCAAATCGTCCACTCATATTGAAGGTAGTATCTGTGGAGCCGTCGGCGTTGAGACGGATGAGATTCATAATATCATCGACAATGATTTTGCCGTCTGGTTGGAGAGTGGTGGTGTAGACTGTGTCATTACCATTAAATCATGCACCGATATTGAAGGTGGTGTCTCTGGAACCGTCGGCGTTGAGACGGATGAGACGAAGAGCAGAAGAGCCGTCGTAGGAGGTGAATGCTCCACCGACGATGATTTTGCCGTCTGGTTGGAGAGTGGTGGTGTAGACTGTACTATTAAATCATCCTCCGATGTTGAAAGTGGTGTCTCTGGAGCCGTCGGGGTTGAGACGGATGATATGGCTTACAGGAGAGCCATCGTATCAGTTAATATTTCATCCGACGATGATTTTGCCGTCTGGTTGGAGAGTGGTGGTGTAGACTGTGTCATTACCAAGAAATCCTCGACCGATATTGAAGGTGGTGTCTCTGGAGCCGTCGGGGTTGAGACGGATGATATGGCTTACAGGAGAGCCATCGTATCAGTTAATATTTCATCCGACGATGATTTTGCCGTCTGGTTGGAGAGTGGTGGTGTAGACTGTGTCATTACCAAGAAATCCTCGACCGATATTGAAGGTGGTGTCTCTGGAGCCGTCGGGGTTGAGACGGATGAGATGATTGGCAGGAGAACTATCATATGAGGTGAATGCTCCACCGACGATGATTTTGCCATCGGGCTGGAGAGTGGTGGTGTAGACAGCATTATTAAATCATGGAAAGGGAACTCCAGTATCAAAACTACCATCTTGTACTGCTGACCCACCAGCTCCGATCTGGAGTCCATCATGATCTACTAGATCACTGAGAAGACCATCAAACTGCCCTACTGTCTCGCCATCTGCAGTAGCAGGTACAGTGAGTGCACCCAGTGAGATAGCAAATCTACGGATCGTACAGTCTATGGGTGTAGTAGGCGAGGTGACGGGCTGATAGTCTCCATCGTAGTAGGTAGCTGTAGCTCCTGCTGGGAGATGTGCAGTGAGATCATCGACATCGAGACAGACTCACTCAGGAAGGGTATCGGTGATGATGGTATCGTCTGCGGTGGCGTTTCCGATATTGTCATAGTTCAGCTGATAGGTGATCGTCTCCCCTCGTGCAGTCTGCTGCTGATTGCCGACGAAACCTCTCACGAGATCACTATATCACTCCTTGGAGATGATCACATCTGCTCTGTAGACTCGTACGCTCGTGGTATCCATATTGTCATCCAGATAGATTTCATTGCTATCGCTCTCCTCTCGGATGTGAACTGTCGCCTGATGCTCGGTGTCATCTATCGCATCTTCGTCGACGACGAATGAGAGTGTGACTGTCGCCTGTGAGTGTGCAGGTAGACAGGTAGTAGCAGTACTGCCACCACCCAGTGTCATCAGATATCATGATGTACTTGGATCGATCGCTATGAGAAGATCTTGACCAGACGGTATACCGTTGGGATCGACGACGGAGAGTGGACTACCATAGCTATCCGTGATAGCTGTGGTGATCGTCGCGGGTAGTGTGGCGAGCATGGCATCAGATAGTTTGAGTGAGGTTTTGATCGCACAGACAGGATCAGTTCCCGTATTGGCGAGAGTGATCGTGTATGACTGTTCTGCTCCTGGTATAGTACCTGGAAACGATCACTGTGGGTCTCCTTCTATAGTAGCAGTGAGATTGATACCTGGTGTCGTGATAGTGAGTGATGTGGTATTGTCTGATCGGTCGTTCTCTCCGTTGGTATCTGCCACGAGAGTAGCAGTAGGCATATCGTATCCTATGGGGATGTTGTCATCGCTGATGGGATCTTTGGCTTCTGCATAGATGGTGACTCTCTGTACACCATCATCTTGACAGAGTGTCGTAGATCCTGTGCCTACTCCTGTATCATACAGGACAGCTATTGCATTGACTGGTTGTGAGAGAGATCACGTATATATACTCCATCCATCAGCTCATGGATTCGTTGGATCAAACGCTGGATAATCACCCGTCCCTATCGCGCTATAATCTGTCAGATCGAGTGTATGATGATAGTAAATACTGCCAGCATTGGTTGTGATGTGGGTGACTTTGATATCTGTTTGTCCATCAGGTGTAGGTACTACATCTGGTAGGAGATGCACAAGATATGCATTCTCTGCACATGTTCTAGACGCATTGTGATACTGGAGTGTATAGTTGACTCCTTCGCCCGGATTGACTGTCGTGTCTCATGATGTAGAGACTACAAGATTAGGGTATGGTATAGTGGTCTGTGAGCTATCTTGATTGGGATTATTGTCATCTTCAGGATTGGTGGTACCTACTGATGCATCATTTACAATATTAGTACCCGACTGCATACCTTCCGTCACTAGTACTTGATATGATACTTGTACCGTTTCACTCTGCGCTGACAAATATGCTATCTCATTAGTGATGGTATTGGTCAGTGCATTGCTCCCTGAAAGATTCCATACGAGTATCTGTTGTGTAGTCTCCGTACAGTCTGGTGTGTTAGAGATGATAGTAGGTTCTGCGAGTGACCATCCATCACTCAGTACTGCAGTAGAACCATCGACATAACACGTGCCTGTCGGTAGTGTATCTTGGATGCTGACATTGCTCGCATCATGGAGACCTGGGTTGGAGATGTCGAGTGTGTATGTCAATATATCTCATGGTATAGGGTCGTATCTATTGACGTTCTTGATGATGAGGAGATCTGCATTCTGTACATATATATCATCTGACTGCGATGATTGTCATTGTCCATAATCATTAGCAAAATATACCTGTGCAGTAGGAGTATAGACTGTATTACTTGTCGCATCACATGGTGTATCTACTCCCACATTGATCGTCCCTCCAGCCAAAGCACCAAGACTATCACCGAGCAATTGGACTATATCTATCGTGTAGACATTCATGCCACCTGTCTGTATCAGTGTATAGTCACCACCACTCAATAATACTGGATTCGATGTATATCCTGACTGTACCACTATGTTGTTCCATGTGTTGGAGATAGTGTTTATCGTCAATTCATCAGGAATTGATACAGTTATAATGACATCGTCATTGTCACTACCAACATCTGCATAGTATGGTATGGCGATCGTATTGGCTTCGCATGCTTCTACGATATCTTTCTCCGTCTGAAGAGAAAGTTTCACTCCTGGATAGTCCAAAATAGCGGTAAACACCTCATTCGCGATGGTCTGCGGAAGACTGGTAGAAATTACAGCAGCATTCATCCATATCTGGTCACCGATAGCATTTCCTGTATCGGTCGTCTGGATTCCTATCTTTTCAATTCCTCATACCGTGAGAAGACTGCGTTCATCATCCATTGCTATCGCTATATATTTGGCATTGGTAGTCGCGGGCGTCCATGTGCCGTCATTATTGTCCTGCGCCAGTGAGAAAAAACTACTAATATCGCTCACGACAAAAGGCTGTGAAGGATTTAGTGTGTTTGGTAAACTTCCCTCTGCAGATGCTGGAGCAGTATATACTTGACAACCATCACATGTCATCTCATTGCCCAAAATATCCATTCCCGTCGTGCGTATGGTATCAAGTTCCGTATCTTCTGGCACGATAAAAACCATATAAGTAGACGGTAGTGATACATTGCCCACATTAGCAACCGATGCAGTATATCCTATGGATCATCCCTGTGGAATCAGTGCCAAATCTCTGGTAATAGTCGTTCTTACTTTGGGCGTACCAGAAACAGTAGCCACAAACGATGTGGTATCACTGACTTGACCACACTGTGTATCATTTCCTTCCGCTTGTGCGATCAGTTTCATACCACTATTGTTTTCTACACCCCATGGGATAGTCACTTTCACTTGTAATTGCATAGATGCATTGGGCGGCATATCTCACATATTGACTGTCATAGATCATGTTCCGATGACTACATCTGCTCCCGATCATGGTAGTATCTGCATACTCAGTTTTTTGGTCTGACCATTGATCATCATGGTAGGATATGGTATCACGATACTTGCATCTTCCAAAAGAGTATCAGCAGCATTATTTAGTGTCAAGGTAAATATTTCTCACGCTCCTGGTGTGATATATGTATTGCCATCGATAGTGATCACTGGGTCTGGTAGAGATTTTTTCCATGAGTTAGTCCATGAAGATTCTATAGATGAATACGTATTATTGGATATCAACACGTTGTTTGTCACACCTTCTGCGTATGCACCAAACGATGCAACGGCAGTATTGATGATTTGTTCATTGCTACATCGGTCTATAATGTTCTCTGTGTTGTATCTGACTGGTACGGTTATGTTAAGAGATGGTTCCGTATCATTACAGAGTGCTCCGTTATCTTGAAACCATGTACTACCCAAACATGCACTTGTCACTGCCACTCGACGACTATCTTCTGAGTATGTCTGTGTCCATCCCGTGCCTAGCACACCACCTCATACCATAGATGTATCATACAATGGTACTGTGGATCCAGTACTAATATGGTATCGCACTTGTGGATCGGAACCATTATTACTGACTGATATCGGTCCATCTAAAATAAGGTTATCAGGAATCCTATCGGTGATAATGATATCTCCGAGAGCTACCAAACCAGGATTATTCAAAGAAATAGAATATGCACTTGGTGATGTATACGACGCTTCTTGCGGTCATGTCTTTTTGAGTATCATGTTGGGTTCTACATCCGTCAGTGCCACGATACTATATGTATCTTGTGCAGAAGCAGACTGTCATGATGGAGATAATACATCTATAGATGCTGTATTTTCTATACTCTGTAGATGACTTAGTGTGGCACATTGTGCATAATCCACATCGAACGAAACCGACCTGCTTCCATTATATGCAAGGTATCATCCATTCCATACAATCTCATTACCGCTTAGTACTCATGCATCGGATATGTTTTGTATTGCGGTAATGGGACATACGGACATGATATCGCTTACATCATCTACCACCGTATATGATTGTATGTCTTCTATTCACTTATATTTATTTGCCTGTGGAGTACTTGCTGTAATGTTGTATGTTACACTACTACTATAACCTGAAAAATACCATCATGAATCCTTATCGCGAGTGATGGTTTTTTTTCCTGTTTTTGTGAGTAATATTTCTGGATGAGAATCTACTGTTACTATAAGAGGATTAGAGTGTGATGCATCAGAAAACACACCATTACTACCGGCAGTAAGTGTATAAGTAGTTCCATTTGTCTCACCACACTTTGCGATTATATTGAATGATAAGAGAGATGCTTCACCAGCCTTGATAGTATCAAAATGTCGCCACAGACTATGTGCTGGTATGGTGGCTGTCTCACCGTTGTTGAGTGTTTTAGTGAGCGTGTTGGATGTTGTCTGTCCACTATCCGTATATCATAGGGTGGGTTTTATGGTGTGTTGTGGTATATCGTTGGTGGAGTCTATGGTCATCCATATATACAGATCTACATCATCTACATATGATACTGCGTATGCGAGATCGTATTTCTTGGTTTCACAGGAGAGTATGGTGCTTGGTCACTGTACTATAGTCTTGATATAAGCAAGTGGTTCCCAATCCACAAAAATAGTACTCACTACCACTGATGGTCACCCATTACTCGGAGGTAGTAGTGTAATCACTGGCTTGATACATGTTTCACTTGGATCAATAATACTAAGATCGATATTACCTCCCACCAATGATACTTCATCAACAAGTATCACATCATCACACGAAAGTATATCTACTATAATATCATCTTCTGATCCAATTTCTAATGTTATACTCATTTCATTCCATGATTTTAGCGAGGGTATATTGATTGGTGACATGGTCATTGATCATGATTGACTACTCACCAGAGCAACCGTTCCAGCCAACGAGTCATGTTGCAATGTAGGATCCATAGATTGAATCCCCAATGGATTATTAAAGAAATTAACAGTAAGTTCTCACGTGTTAACATTCTTGATTAATTCGGCAAATACTGATGGCGTCATAATAACTGACTGCATCAACATCAAAAAAGATACAACAACTGATAGAGTTTGTTTGGCAAATCACATGATGTGAAAAAGGAAAAATAAACATTACATCAATCATATCTGTATCTTATCAAAAAAGAAAAAATCAGACACATATCATGTATCCTTTATGTTGACCTTCTTGGTATACTCTATATAGCTCTATATGTCGCTATCGCCCTGTGTTAGTTCCCAAATCTTCTGCTTAGCAAGATCACGCTCTGCTGTAGAATCAGTAGAACGCAATGCAAGAAAGTAATATCTCATTGCCTTTTGTGTTTCGCCTTGCATGGTGTAGTAATCACCCAAGGCATGTGCAATATAGGAATATGGGTACTTGTCGTAGAGTTGGAGTAAGGTATTGTGTGCGGTTTCTAGGTCTCCTGACGCTAGTAAAACTCACGCCGCACCGTATTCACAGACGATACGCGCATCTCCCGAGAGTGACTCCGTACAGCGTCTAACATATTCTTGTGCTGTGGTGGTATCGAGAACGATACTTTGTGTCTGGAAGTCTCCTTCTTGGAAAGGCTGGAAAAAGGTGAGGTAGAAATATGTGTAATAATCACTCGGATCAAGTGAATACTGTAGTAATGCAGTGAAGGCCTGATCGCGCTGCGTAATATCGTCCAAATGATCATACGCAAGGGCAAGATACCTTACAGCATCCGGAAGATAACGAGGATTCTGTGTCTGGCGTAGAGTAAGAGCTGCTGCTGCATAATCACCCTGTCGATAAATCACAATACCACGGAGAAATGTATAAAATTCACTATTGTCCGGGTCACGCTCGATAAGCTCTTGAAGATAGACGAGAGACTGAGTCCGATCACGCTTGGTAAAGCTACTGTATGCTAAAATCTGACGAGGCAAGATATATCACGGATCCTGAGCAATAACTTGGAGGGCAGTTTTTTCTGCTAGATGGAAATATCCATACTGCACGAGTACCATAGCCACCAATGTATCACGATAATATTCAGGGACATGTTGTTGGGTTGTGTAATAATCTAATACTTTCTGTATATCATCATGCAATGATTGGTCAGGGATGGATGCAACACTGACCACAAGACTGTTCATACCTGTATTTCGCGTGTTGATGAGAAGATTGTATCGATCCATCTGTATCGAGGGCATGACACCTGTCTGTTCCATATTGTAGAGCGTATCTTGGATGACTTGTATCGTATCAGGACGAGTCACATCTACCTGACTACTCTCTCACAATGCACGCACATAGCGATCTGGTGTGTCGGTAGTTCGTAGATTAGTATGTGATGCGAGTAGTGCGACCATATCATCATACTGATACTCTGATTCGAGGCGATCTATCAGTGCATGGTAGATTTGTGTGTCTTGTGTCTGTTCCCATGCATCATACAATGTCTGTGTGTCATAGTAACCATCGATAGTCGTAAGCATCTCTCCTGTACCGATTTCTAGTGCATTGGCCAATTCATATGCGAACTGCTTACCCTGACGAAGTGTACGTCCTGACTGTCGTGGCTGGATAACAATACGATCAGAGGGTGAGACTACTGACTCATCTGTGGTAGCACCAGTAGAGACCAGCGTGATATCTGTATCAACCACTGTTCCTGTATTAGTTATAGTATCAGATATGTGTGTGTCTGTCGTGGTCACTACAGCGCCTGTAGTAACATCTGTGTCAATTATTGATCAGGAAGACACTGGCACTGGAGCAGTATCTGCATGTTTGCCGATCACGATAGTGGTACCTGTAATCACTGCTCCTGATGTGACCGCATCTGCTGTATCGGTCGGTAATGGGAGTGCAGGATCGGTCTTGGTGATAGTGATCTCATTGGTGGTGGTAGCGTCGGTTGCAATCGATATAGCGATATCATCTTTTTGTCTTATCTGATCGATCCAGTCACTCATCGTCTCACGTTGCCAAAAAATCAACCCTATCATCCCTAGGGCTATGAGCAAATATCGTGTATGTCGTACGTGATGGGATTTCATATAGAACTAAGGGTGATGAAGGATTATAGAGGGTGATGAAGGATTTTACAGTGTATATCTTTCTTCTTGGTTTATCTTGAGTTTAGAGAGAACTGGATTGGGTACTTTTTCTTGTATGAGTTTTATGTGTATATCATCTGCCAACGAATGAAGATATGATTTAATATGAGTCGATGATTCTCCCGCCAATAATGCAAATCTGATCCCATTGTCTCTGTCGGATGTATTTTCGAGGAGAATGTTTTGTGCGTATTCAAGACTAAGTTTTCTGAGTCTCCCGCGCAGCATCACACCATTGAGAGATGTCTGATCAGCGGCAATATCATAGATATCTCGATAGAGTAACTCCTTCATCATGTACAAGAAGATGTAAACCAATTTCACCAATTTAACCAATTTCACTATTTTTAACTACCGCTTACGCAAACCATGGTGCAACATCAGATCTTCTCTGTGTCGGATGGACATCTTCCGTAGCCAGTATGATTAGATTGGCAAAGAGCTGAGCCACCGTCATAGGTCCGACTCCTCCTGGGACGGGAGTAATCGCGCGGACATGGGACTCTACTGCCTCGAAGTCCACATCGCCTACTGCCTTACCATCCAGATGTCCATACCCTGCATCGATGATGACCTGTGACCCATCATGACGAATATGATCAGCGCCAATCAGATGAATCACTCCCGTGCATGAGCAGATGATATCTGCTTGGAGGCAATACGTACGCAGAGTGTCTGGATCGGTAGATTTATTGGTCGTGATGACGGTAGCGCCACGGTTGATGCAGGCGATAGCGAGTGGTTTACCGAGCAAATTGGACTGACCAATGATCAGAACTGTCTGCCTGCGTAGGTCACCATACCCATAGTGATCGAGCAAGGTAAGAATGCCACCAGGAGTCGCAGGTCGTATATTCTGCTGACCGATAGTAGAGAGACCAAGGAGCTGACCGCCCAGACCGTCGACATCCTTGAGAGGTGCGATACGTGCACAGAGTTCGGTCGCATATGGTTGGAGTGCTGGCGGCAAAGGAAGCTGAATCATCATGCCTGCACAGGACTTGTCCGTATTGAGAGATTCGATCAGTGCGAGTAATGAGTTGTGAGTCTGTTCTTCTTCTTGACCAAAAATGCGTACCTCAATACCGTGAGATTCACCGTATTTCTTTTTCATGCGGACGTAAGTCGCAGAAGCAGGGTTGTCACCGACATGAATGATTGCGAGAAATTTCCCCTGCAGTGCAGCTGCACGAGAAGCGATAAGCGTATCGAGGTCTTGTTTTGCTTCAGATGCAAGAAGGAGTTCGACCATACCATTATCAGACAATACAAAAAACTTGCCACGATATCATACGTATTTGTACGAACGTGACAAGCTCTTGTATGATTTCATTATATGACTATTGGGGAGAATGTGATATGCATAGTACTACCATGATGCTTGGAATGATGGCGAACTATCGAATACTCGCTCTATTTCATCACTATCAATCTGTTGAAAAAAGTCTTTTACTCTCTTGTTGTACTGATATGAATCATCAGTAATGAAGATGAAGTTATACGCTACATAATCATCTTGGTATGCATCTATTATGGTTCCCACATAAAAGCGATCACTCTCTTCATCTGTATAGGTAGCTATCATTATAGGGATATTGTTATCATTGCGGATCCAGAAACTATCACATCAAGTAGCTGTATCTTTCATCGTGCATGGATCATATACACTATCCTCATGTGATGTAGTATCTACCCATTCATTTCCTACTGTATCATACCACAATGCGCCTCACACGCCATCACCATAGCTTGCACTCATTGTCACTCATTGCCCGTCTATCGTGGCTCATCACAGACTCATAAAATCTGGTAGGTATAGCTCCCCAAAGGTACGAAGGTCTCTACTGCCCGTGTGCTCTTCCATAGAATAAGCATTGACAAGGATATTGAGTGCATTGAACATATCATCTAGCGATGTCGACTGTGTATGGATAGTATACGTATACAATACATTGTACTTTCCCTTCTGAGTAAACTGGAGTACTTTATCTATTTCATTAGAACGTTTATATCCATCCAAATAGAGCACATCCCATACGCGATCCATAAACTCTACATCCTCTTTGTAAACAACCCTTTTTCTCACCGTCTGCAATTCTCCAATTTGTGTTTGTATGTCTACTCATGGATCATTTGGACTAACATATTGCTGATTTGCAGCTATAGTCAGGATAGTATTCCCGTCCAGAGAAGAGAAGAGATACTGGTAGGTATTCGTATGTGCATTGACTACACTGTCTATCAATGTAAATCCATAACGATCAAAATCTTCTATGGCAAAGAAATTATTATTTATATCATGAGCACTTGTATCTCTATGTCTTGCAGCCACAAATGATGCAAAATGATCACTCGTAGTGACAGGTAATGACTGTGTATTATTGTCCAGGAAATAACGAATAGTGCTAGCTGGTATCATATATCAGAGGGTAGTATATCATTGTGATACGCTGGTGGGTATACCTACCAATTCTCCTTGATTGTTGAATGCTCATCCACCACTATTGCCAGCGTCAAGATTTGCATCCATTTTATACCATCATCATTCTTGACCAGAAATTTTTCACTCAGTATAGGTGATTGTAGATCCACCATTGGCTGGGTATCCCAGTACCGCTACCGACTCTCCGAGCTCCATATCATCATCTGCTATCGTGACTGGAACTAATGCACCTACAGGATATTTGGTCTGTAGGATGGCGATATCTTTGTTGATATCTATAGCTAGTACGCTAGCAACTACAGAACACTCAGGCGGATCTATTACCAAACCAGTAATAACGCACACTGCAATATTTTGCATAATAGTCCTATCATCATCCATCACCACATGAGCATTAGTAACCAAGAGATTCTGACCAAGAGCAACTGCACTACCTTGGGAATATTCACTAAACACTCATGCTTGATATGCTACATCATGATAGGTAATGATTTTGGCAACTCATGCAGCATTTGCTGCTGTTACACTCTGTGCATATCATATAGTACTCACTCAGATGACTCAAAGTACTATTCATATTATCATATTTTTGGCTATAGCAGATATCATAGATCACAAAAAAGAGAATAAATCCCTTTCTTCTTAGTGAACTATGTAGCATAATACAAGCAGATCGTTATCCTTGTTGTTGGAGTTCTTTCCAAAGCCTCTCCTGGTCTTTGGAGAGTTTTTTGGGGATAGTGATACGAGGGATGATATAGAGATCACCACGATGTGAGAGCAGCCCCTTGCGACCAAAACCTCTGCCTGATATCTTGATCTTTTCGTGTGGTTGAGTGCCTTTGGGGATAGAGATGGTGAGTTTCCCTTCGGGATGATCGATAGTAAGTTTTCCTCCAAGCACTGCATCAAACAGCGATATCTCTTGTTTGAGATAGAGATCGTCGCCTTCGCGAGTATAGCTGCCCATGTCTTTGATCGCTATCTTGATATACAGATCACCTGGATGCTGTCCGCCAGGGCCCATATGACCCATGCCACCATATTTGAGGAAGACATCGTCTTTGATACCGATGGGTATCTCTACCTCCAGTGTCTCTGTCGAGTCGATGAGACCGCCATTGCCGATACGTTTGCTATCACGAGTGTAGATTTCGCCGATGCCGTCACAGTCAGGACATGCATTCTGCACCTGCATCACACCAAAAGGAGTCTGTGCTTGCTGATTGATCACACCACGTCCTTGGCAGGTCGGACACGTCTCTTTCTTTGCTTTATCGTCGAATATTTTGCGAGTGTATTTGATGGTCTTTTTGACGCCATGATATGACTCAGCAAAATCGATCGTCAGACGGACTTGGATGTCCTCGCCACCGACCTGACGTCTGCGTCCTCCACCTCATCCGAAGAGTCCGCCCATCAGATCACCGATATCAAATCATCCGGCAGAAAACCCTCCGAAGTCTGCACCGCCAAAACCACCAAATCCTCCAGCTCCTCATCCAAATCCGCCAAAACCACCTTTGCGATACGCATCGTATTGCTGACGTTTGGATTCATCAGAGAGGATGCCGTGCGCTTCATTCACGGCTTGGAATTTTTCTTTATCTCCTCATTTTTTGTCCGGGTGATGTTGGATAGCTGCTTTTTTGAAAGCTTTTTTGATTTCCTCTGTCGTTGCATCTTCGGACACACCAAGGATCTCGTAATAATTTTTCTGTGGATCGAAGTCCATATATGATTGGATTAAGTAGATTAAATAGACGAAATAGTTTTTGCTGAGATGCTACAGTATAGAGAAAAGTAGCACCAAAGTCAAATCCGTGCTACTTTGTAGTGAGGGAGGGAGGATTTTGCAAGGGGAAATTACTTTTTCTGCCTCCAGTCAAGACCAAACAACTTCTCACAAAGAGGATGGAAGATGGTGTCTTTGTAGAGATCTTTTTGATCTTCTTTATATCCGAAGAGGCGACAGAGATCGATGTAACTAATGATTTTTTTACCGCTACTGTCTTTGAGGGATCGTGTTTGTCTGTCTGCCGTTCACATGGAAATAAAGTCAGTGCGATAGGTTTGGAGGAGAGGGATGATTTCTTCTTGCGAATATGCTTCTGCTCATTCCCTCTGTTGATGATTGATAGCTGTTTTAGTGTGTGGTAATTCCTGTGTCATACCTTTTATAGTGCGAACTACTACTCATAATCTCACCAAAAAATCTTCTGGATCGTTGTAATTGAACTTTACGGGGATGAAATCTGGTCATCATTTATTGGCCTTCTTCGTTTCGGCATAATAAGGCCGCTCTCCTTGTACAACGAATGTTCACTCACCATATTGATTGTTCGTAATGATAGTCACATCCCACTGTGGTATATAGGTAAAATAATATGAGACTTTCCTCATCTGATTAGCCTCTAGTATTCCTGTTTTTCGATGGATATCCTTTCTTTGTATCTGTATTTGGTCTGCTATCCATCATTCGATTAGTCAGATTTTGTCATATCAGACGATCTCACGCTGTTCTCGACCTGCACCTGATCCAGTGATAATCTCAGCTTCATCGGGTGGGAAGATGATCATGTTTAGCTGTTCGATAGATCACTGAATATCTGGTTCTGGTATCACAGGAGTTTCAAGTGTAGCTTTGATTTCTTCTCAGATTGGAAAAATTAAATCAACTAGTTTTTCGATCGTTGTAATTTTTACTCCACTGTATCACAATTCATCTGCAATAGATTGTCGGAGTTTTTTATGTACTTCATTGAGTGGTATCAGATTTTCTTCATTTCCTGTAGCCATTTTCTTCGGTAGATTAGCAATGTCTTGCTTATATGCTAGTAATAAGGTATGCAAAAGATCTAATACTATCTCACGTTGTGCAGATGTATTTTGGATAATATCTAGTCACAATCAAATATAATGCTGACGCAGATCGTGGAGGTTCATGCATACAGATACAGATAAATATTGTATCTAGTATAATACTTTAGCATACAATAGCAAAAATTATCCACCTTTCTTTACTTTGGTCAGCTCAAAGGGGAGCTTTTTGACTCAATAGAGGTGAATAGGATACTAAAACACACTATAACTATACTGACAACTCATATGAGATCCAATATAATGTGGCTTGTGAGTATATGATCTAGAAATTCAAAGAGAGATTATATTATTTGTCTAATTATATCTTCTTGGCTCTTATGTTATCTACTTGTTCACTACTATCTCTGCCACCTTCTTCTTCCTCCACTGATTATATCGAGCCCATGCAGCGATCGTCACAATAACATTTGCTATAGGAAGTGACCGCCAAATGGCATCTGCTCCATACATACGAGATCCAAAATAGGCAACTGGTATTTGTATCAACCATAACGCAAGTAACGTCAGCATCATCGGAATACGAGTCTCACCCAATCATCTAAACATACCGACATAGATCTGCTGGACACCGATTGCCCAGAGAAAGAGTGCGATGATTCTGACGAAATGTGTACTTTCTGCGATCACCTCTGTTTCACCTGGCACGAAGACTGATGCAATTTGTGGTGCTACAAGAAATACTAGCAGACCCAAACCAAGTAAAGTCCAAAAGGTCATGGTCATAGCTTTTTGTCTCATTTGAGTTAGTCATTCATAATCTTTGGCGCCATAAAGCTGACCTGCAAGTGTCGTCGCTGCCATCGAAAACCCGAGCGCAACGAAAAGGATAATAGAAAATAACTGATTACCGACTCCATATGCTGCTATAGTAGTCGTACCAAGTGCTGCTATAATGCCTGCCAATACTACCATACCGAGAGATCTCGCGGACATCTCGATCGAGGACGGAATTGCGAGTCAGAAATATTGTTTGATAAAATTACCATGGATACCAAAATTTTTACGATGCAGGTTGAGATGATAACGATCAGTACCGTACATCATCCATAGCGCTATCACAAAAGCAATAAATTGTGTGATCATGGTAGATCGTGCTGCGCCATTGACGCCTAATGATGGTACTGGTCATCATCCCATGATAAGCAGTGGATCCAGAATCAGATTAAGCAGTGCTGTCCCGATCACAATATACACCGGCTTGATCACTTCTCCCATTCCTCTCCACAGTGATTGAACGGACATATATCAGAATACAGCAAACATACCAATAAATGAGATCTTTAAATAGCCACTAGCGAGTACTCTGACTACTGGCTCAGCATCCATCCATCCAATCACTGTCGAAGCAGTGAAGAATCCAACCACTGACACCACCAACGAATAGATCATCGACACCGTCAGCGTCTGACCCACGATATGATTGAGCTGTTCGAAACGCTTGGATCCTCGAGCTTGTGCGACCATAATCGTCCCTGCTACCGTCAACCCAATACCAAGTGAAACGAAAAAGAATGTTACTGGTCCGGCAAGTGAAATAGCCGCAACTCCTTCTGTGCTATAGCGCCCTATCCGAAACAGATCGGTCATCTGATACACCATCTGCAAAATATTCCCGAAGATAATCGGTCAAGCGAGTCTGAGTATTTTTTTGTACATAAAGAAAGCCATATAATCAATAAAGTTAGAAGCCCATGACCATAGTGGAATAGAAGGGAATTACAAGAGTTTTGCTCGAATATACATATTTTGCCCTGTTTGACCATCTCTACGGTAAGAGAAAAATCTCTTTGTCTCAGTGATAGTACAACTTTTATCTCGCTGTATCTGTGTGGCATCAACTCAGGCATGCGTCAATTGGTCATACACCTGATCTGCAATACCAACATATATCTTTCCCTCTCTCTGAGAGATGTGTTTCTCATCAAATATGTCACATGCTTCAGGACCAAATTCATACACTTCCCAGGAGGCAGATGGGCCAATTCGAGCAGAAATACTATCAATCTTTACATCATCATCTACCATAGATTGTATCGTTTTTCCAGTAATATTCTTGATTGTGGGTCATCGTCATGAATGAATTGCTGCGACAATAGGTGATCAATCTGATCTCCTTCCCACAAGGATCACGGGTGTGCAATCTGCTACAGCAATCTGGAGAATGATATTTTTGTCATCAGTGATCATCGCATCGCCATCTCATTGGAGTCAAGGATAAACTACGTGATGAAGGATGTCTGTGTGTATTTGGTTACACAAAGCGACATCTTCAGACTCCCAACCTAAGCTATCCAATCCGATATGTTTGGCTCTGATGCGATCGTCCTGTGATCGTGACCTATCAAGCAAATCAGTGTTCACAAAATCATCGCGAGTTGTCATTGCAATTTGTATAGAAGGATGGATAGTGGGACTGAGCATTACTCAAAACGGAGGGATGAAATCTATTTTTCTGGCACCAATTCCAAGACACATATCTCACTGCGAGTAGCCACCCTCACTACTGGACCAAAAGTACCCGTACCACTGCAGATATATGCATCCATCCCATTTACCACATAGTGTCCTCGGTTGTACGTGAAAAGTTGCTTGGCAAGCAATGTGATAGGGAAAAGTTGCCCCGCATGCGTATGTCCTGCGAGAAAAAGATCCACTCCCGCAGCAGCTGCGTGTTGGAGACCATCAGGACTATGATGCAGGAGAACAGTCGGCGCATTGGGGTCTGGCGCAAGTTCTTCTAAGACTGACTGTACGGTGTGTGTCATATCATGCACATGGACATTGCGTGTCTGAGCGTCTGCTGCCATATGATTGAGGCCGATAATGGTGAGTTCACCAAACTGTGCAGTCTCATTCTCTAAGACAGTGACGCTATGATCCCTCATAGCTTGCTTGATTGCCTCGACATCGACGTGGACATCATGATTACCTTCAATGAAATAGATCGGCGCTTGTATCTGTGCGAATGTAGCAAAAATATCTTCATGTAAGGCGCGACGAGAATCAAACATATCTCCCGTGAAAAAGACAAGATCAGGGTTAATCTCATTGATCATACGGGCGATTTTCTGTGCTTCTGCGAGCCCTCTTGCATGGCCAAAATGAGTGTCTGTGAGATGGACAGCTGTAATGGGTTGCGTTAGCCCAGAGATCGTAAAGGTCTGATGGACGATTTTGGTATCAAAAGCATGCCAGACGCCGTATCATGTCACGGATAATGCAAGTAGTATGGCTGTTATGATACGTCATGACTGTCACCATGGTATCACGATGCTTATTACATCTACTATAAGCAATGCTAGCAAAAGATATAACATCACAGTGATCAAAAGTCACGATATCCAGTATGCTATGGTCGCCAGAGTGGTGATATGACTCACCGACCACATCATCACTATCAGCGATGCGAGCGTGAGAGATAAAACTATCAGTATCCATGACCAAAGAGGCAGATAGCCAAGCACGGCATGTATTCTATAACCAACATACCGACCTGCACCCAACAATAATACTGACATAAAAACCAATCAACCAATTCTTGTCAAATAACTCATAAATAATGTAACTGAGGTAAACAATTTTAACCTTTCCTTAAGGTTTACTTGTATAATATTTTTATTATATTGTAGGAAAATACAACCGTAATTTTAGAAAATCTTCTCATTTATGAGCACCTCCACTCGCCTCTCACTTCGATACACCACCATCACCACTCTTATTGTGCTCGTTTTTGCTATCGTAATCAATGGGCTTTTTTTCTCGAGTCGATATAGAAGTGAGCATGATGTCATCCATCGTGATCCGCCCGCTATCCATCTTAGCGACGATGACACTGTGATCATACAAAAAGGAAACCGCAATCTCCCTTTTGAAAGGATGATTATGGTTAGTCAAGAAGAATTTGATGCCCTCAATACCCACCCCTCATGGATTGTGGATGATTTGGTACGTTATGACGATAGTTGGCTCCTGGTCTCTGATGGTCCAGTCGATAGTGACATGGTCCGTATGATCGATAGTACTTCTGCTGTCCAGAGTCAGATTGTACTGATCAAGATTAGTCTTTTCGTCCTCATAGCAGTAGCACTACTGACATATTTTGTATCTCTTTGGCTGACTCGCTATGCACTCCGTGATATCAAAACAATCGCAGACACGGTCGGACGTACGGATATCAATTCGCTGGATGAGAAAATATCACTCCCCCATCTCCCCGCCGATGATGAGATCCAGACCATCGCGACCGCCATCAACAACATGACCGACACACTCCACGGCCAAGTGAGTCAGATGAAACGTTTCGTCGGAAATCTCTCCCACGAAATCAAAACTCCGCTCATGACCATGCTCTCACAGATAGATGTATCACTCAGAAAAAAGGATTATCAGACTGGTCTCGAACGTAATCGTACTACTGTCCAGCAAATGAATGATCTCGTCACCATGATGACCGAGCTTCATCAGGCAGGCCAATATGATATCGCATGCGAAACCGTATCTATCGAACCGCTCATACATGATGTAAGAGAAGATGTCCAGTGATGCTATCAAGACAAATCCATCGCCCTCACGACCGCCATCACCCAATGACTGACATGGAATACTGATCCTCGTGCACTGCGTACTATCCTGCGCAATCTCATAGAAAACGCATACAAATACACTCCCGCTGATGGCGCCATCACGATCACAGCGGATGAGTCACATCTCGCTGTACATAATACCGGCTCCTCACTGACAGACGAACAAATCCATCACATCCGAGAGCCCCTCCGACAGGCCGACAGCTCCAAAGGGCAGGATCAGGGATTTGGCCTAGGGCTCACCCTCGTCCAGACACTCGTAGAGAGGCTATGATACGCGATCAGCGTGGTAAGTGATGAGAGCGGGGTGAGGTTTGAGATTACTACTGTTTAAAATCTTTCACTTTTAAATATGGCTATTAGATTTCTTAGCACAATAGAGCAATGGAAAGATTTTTCCAATCTTGCACCATACGCAATTACTATAGATGGAGAAGAATGGTTTTCTACAGAACATTATTATCAATACCAAAAGTATAAAGACATCGACCCGTCATTTGCCACATATATCAAATGAATACCGAATCCCAAGGATGTAAAAAAACTCTGTATCGAAAATGATACAAAACATGGCACACGGGATGCAATAAAGGTTGATATTTTATCGAAAGCTGTCCAGGTTAAATTTACTTCATATTCCAATTTACGTAGACTACTCTTGTCTACAGGTAGCGAAGAGCTTATTGAAGCAAATCCAGATGACTACTTCCGATGAGAGTGAACAGATGGATCAGGGAAAAATATGATGGGAAAAATACTCATGGATATAAGAAATAAACTACAATAAATTATCTTCATCTTCTAACACCTTGAAAATACATGTCTCTTCATCTCCTCCTCATCGAAGACAACGTCACCATCGCAGCTAATATCCGTGAGTATCTCGAACTCGAATGATGGTCGGTCGATGTCTTTCATGATGGTCTGGAATGACTGCAGCAAGCCCAGACCCATACGTACGACTGTCTCATCTTGGATGTCATGCTCCCAGGGGTGGATGGCTTCTCCATCTTAGAAGAAGTGAGGAAGAAAAAACAGACCCCTATCATCATGACTACTGCTAGAGGTCAGTTGGACGACAAGTCCACGTGATTCTCTGCAGGCGCGGATGACTATCTCGTCAAACCATTTGAGCTGGCGGAGCTGGTGATGCGCATCCGTGCACTGGTCAAACGTAGTGAGGTGTCGGATATCATCCGCCGAGGCGACCTCGAGATCGACCTGGAGACTAACTCTATCACCAAAGATGGACAAAAAGTAGACCTCACACCCAAAGAGTGGCATATCCTCCTGATGCTCCTGGATGCCAATGGTGGTGTCGTTCAGCGTGCGACTATTATCGACGAACTCCGAGGAGATACATGAATACGAGATAGCAAAAATGATGCCAAACTTGACGTCTATATTGCGAATCTGAGAAAAAAACTCGACAGAGAACTCATTGAAACCGTGAAAAGTGTAGGATATAAGCTCTCTTGGTAATATATAGTAGAAAAAGCAACAAACGTAAAAAAAGTAGAAGAAGTAGAGAGACCATTAAGAAAAACTGCAAACATTATCTGAAAAAGTCCGAACATCTGTCTGAGATGCTATCATCGTATCAAGGTAGTTGAAAGGAAGCCGACTGGGTCCCGCCGAAGGTGGGGAGGAGGCAGATGGACATGAAAAGAAGATGGAAAGTATGACGCATCGAAGCAGAAACAAAACACGTATCGAGTCTGTGAGGACGAGGCGTTTTGGTTACTTTTTCGCTGGGAGAAAAAGTAACAAGAAAAGTAACCTCAGCAGAGTGTCTGTCCAAAGAGTAACACATATATCTCCTTTCCCCGTCAGTCTTTTCCACTCTTTAAGTTTGCTTTAGGGTAGGTGTCTATCATATCCAGCGTATCACTGATGACCTCTCCTCTTGCGGTACAGTACTCGATCGAGCACTTCTTACTGCGATAGGGTTTCAAGCTGGTCTACGTGATGATTGGATACTCACTATTTTACCCTTATCTACTTACTTATAGTATGAAATCATTACAAAAAACTCTTCTTATCGCTGGAGGTACCGTGATCGGTATCGCCGTGGCGGGTGGTATGTTTGCATACCAGGATGGCAAAATTGGCGCATTTAGTGATGACACCGTCCAAGCTGCTCTCGAAGCGAATGACTACAGTGCACTCTCTACTGAGGCACAAGCGCAAATCACTGAAGACCAGTTTGCTGATATGGAAGCTCATCAAGCATCAAGAGAAGCGATCCAGACTGCTATCGCAAATCGTGACTACGAAGCGTTCCTCGCTGCTGCTGATGACAGAATGCTTGAACGTATCGATAGTGAAGAAGCTTTCAATGAGCTCGTAACTCGTGAGGCGGCTCAGACTACCTACCAATCTGCTCTCGAAGCAGCTGTTGTAGCCAATGATTATGACGCATATATCGCTGCAGAGGATGCTCTCCATGAGGCTATGCAACCATCTGACGAAGACAAACAAGCTAGATTCCAAGAACTCGTCACCTACTACGAAGAAAATGGCGCACTTCCACAAGGTAGATGATTTGGTATGGGTAAAGGTGGTATGGATGGATGATTTGGTCCAGACGGCGGACAAGGTATGAGAGGTGGTCCTCGTGCTGATCATGGATTCGGTCCCCACGACGATGATACTGAAACTAATGATGATGGACCGATAGATACCACTATCACCGCTACTCAATAAACATAATAAAAAAAACGAGAAACCAAGTTCTCACCATACAAAATAGATACACACCTATCGCTTAGCTATCCCTCACTCTTCGGAGTCGGGGGATTTTTTACGATTTCGTATAGATATGTATCTGCGCATCAGTCTGCTCGCTCGGATAGGTCACTGTCTCGCCCTCAGGTCGATCACGGATATCGAACATATAGGAGATGAACTTCGCACCTGACTTCATCTGTGGGATGAGGACGTTCTTGAGCTGTCTGTTGACGGTTTTTGGCATACCATAGACGTAGATCACATCGACCTCGCTATAGTCATAGTCCAGCGCATTAGCTCTGATGATACTCAGATTAGCAAGTGGGTGACGACGAAGCTGGCGGCGAACATATCGCACCAGTGGTCGCGCGATCTCTATACCGATGACGGTAGCCGTCGGGTTATCCTGAGCGATAGAACGGGACACATTGGCACTCCCACAGCCGATTTCAACAAAAGTTTGACCAGACCCAAGTCACGCCAATCTACTGATCTGCTTCTGATCTTCTGATCTCGTGGGTACCCATGGAGCCAGTGATCCTGCACCTCTGGCAAATCCTCGTGCCACTCGCAGGATAGCACTATACACGAGGATAATTGCTAGCATTTTGATGATGTGAAGTACTTCGGGGGACATCAGAGATATGTGTGATAAATTTTTTACTTATGAAAATATTACATAAACATCCTTAGTAAATCAGGGTCTTTGATCATATCAAGTTTTCGCACAGGATCGAAGGTAAGATCTATCACGACATCATACGTGGGGAAGCGTTCATGGATTGCATTGATCGTCATCTGCTGCATGAGTTCGCCATCAGGACAGGCAGGCGTGGTGTAGGTCATGGTGATGGTGATTTTCTCCTCCTCGTCATCGCAATCGATACCATAAATCAGACCCAGGGTCCGTATGTCGACGATAGGAAATTCGGGGTCGTACACGGTTTGGATCTGTTCTTGAATAATGTCTGAATTGGTTTTATCGGTCATGTCTCGCACGATTACCTTGTCTGAAAAGGACGACAAATAACCCAAGGAATACTACCAGCAGCATAATACCCAATACTTTGCTTCGTGCCTGGAGGAAGATAAGCGTCGCATTGATGATGACGAAAAATCCGAACAGGAGAGACATTTTGTAGCTGTCGGAGAGTGCTTCTTGTGAGACACGACGAGTCAGACTATTGATCGCTCGGAAGACATAAAAACTCGCTCCCCAACCGACGAGAAAAAGTGCGATCAGTAATAATCCTATCGCTAGTGCTGGATCCTCTTGTGGATTGATCAAGAAATAGAGAAGAAGACCGAGTCAGACTCCAATGATGATTTTGAGCCATGATCCGATATGATACCACTGTGCGGAGGAGTTCATAGAAGAAGGGTGATAAAGGGTAATAAAGGACTATAGAGGATAATGAAGGATTTTTACCACTATTCATGCTATTTTTAACAACTGTTTCACTATGTTTATCTACATTTCTACATTGATATCATCTTCTTGCGCTGCATCTTGTGCTGTCGCAGCCTGTGCCAGCTCGCTCGGTGATGCAAGATAGAGACTATCAGAACCTGATTCGTACATTCTGGTATAGATAGCTCTCCGCACACCGATACCAAGTGGTATCAGACCATACATCAGAATCGGTGGCCAGATAATATATCGGTGGAGATTGTCTTGAACAGGAGATCTCGACACAGCTGCTATAATCACACCATAGATGAGCATCGCCCACACCAAACCAAGTGTAGCTCCGATACTCGCAGAGATAGAATAGTGAGGGTTTACCATCATCTCCAGCTGCATAGATCCTACATAGACAGCAAGTGCTACATGGAGTGCCATCACGAAAAAGAGAGATCCTAAATCACTCATAAACACAAGATACACTGGTATGAGGAAGATGAAAATAACAATATTGGTCATGACCGTATAGCGGAACATAGATCCAAAATCATAATACTCATCACCATAGAGCATACTATATGTAGCTATCAAGATAGCCATACCGACAAATGTACTAATCAACGTCACGATCAGAAGGAGAATAGAAATGAGCGGATTGGATGATCATCACCCTATCGCATCACCACCGACGATCATATTAGCAGAATCACCCACAATCGTCAAAAGGAGGAAAAACGCAAAGCCCAAGATTGCACCCAATACAAGTCAGATAAATGTTTTGGTAAGTGTGGTACCGATAGTGGTAGATGGAGGGATATTGTCTCGTGTAGCAGTCATACGTTATAGATGGAGGATAAAGTTATGGTGTGATACATCAGAAGTTTTCTTGTCGTGCATCGTCTCGTTTGGAGCGGAGTTTTTTGGATGTGGTGAGATATGATATGCTTGTCGTGGGTGTCGTGGAGAGGAACACATAGGAGAGATACATCGCTGTATCATGGATAGGATCGCCAATAAAATCAGCATGATAGAGTCTATATTCTTGATCACAGTCACTCGTCATCGTACGTATCTGATCTACTCCGTATGAGGGATATGATGACTGATTCACAAATGTATCCATATCGTCAGTAGTGCTGATAGTCTCCATGGATTGTGCGATCAGCGTACCTATCGTATCATCGCCATCCATGTGTTTATAGGAGGTGTCAGCAGTGGTTGTATAGTCTTTTTCGTATGTGCCAGGGAGATCTACCCTGTATGATCCAATAGTAAGTGATGAAGAAGATGACCCGCATCACGACAGACCTACTGTGCAAAGCATGATCGCTGTCCATCCTACTATCCTAGAGCAAAACATATGCCGCCGCAAGTATAGCACCTAAAAGTAATCCACCCATAAATGTTTTGATCATAAGCGATGACGATATCACATCATCCTCGTGACTTACTTTCCACAGTTGCAACCAGACATACGCTATCATCACACCTGCAAGTACCAAATATCATGGCACCACAATCATGGTCGCAATATTTGCTGTCTCTGTTCCAAATAAAATTGGTCCTCTCAGAACAACCAATGCAGCTATCAGTGAAGTGAAGAAAAATAGACCTTTGATGATTTCAAATAATATGACCATGCCTGAGAACAATAATATGAGACAAATATATATAGACACAACCCTGCCTACATATCTGATGGATCATGATCACTCATAATACCACTACCAGATATTACCATACATAGCTTCATACTATCAAAATAAGCTATCTTTGCAAGTGATATCCACAACAATCCATAGGGTAGGCTCATGTTAGTGTCTAATCTGTTCTCTCATGATGCTGTCGAGATTGCCTGCGCTCGCGACCAAGATCATATCATCCTCTGTCAATGTCTGCAGTGATTCTACCAAAAGCTGCTCTGACCCTATATATTGTCCTCCTACTGCCTGTGCAAAGGCTGCTCCGAGATCGTCTGAATCGTGTGATATCTGACCAAGTTTTTCATCTAGTAGATCTTGTAAATCTTCTCGCTGTTCTCTGGCAGTATATGGGTGATAAATTCGTACCTGATCTGCTCCCTCTAGAGAGTCAATAAAATCGTCTCGTAGTGAGAGGAGACGTCTGGCTTGGTGTGGCTCGAAGAAAATAATAGTATTTTTCTGAGGAAAATGAGCTTTCATCTCTGGGACGAGACGCTGAAAAGCATCAGGATGATGACCGTAGTCAGAATACACTTTGGTCCCCGTGGAGAGCTCGCCGAGATACTCCATCCTCCTCCAGAGTCCGGTAAACTCCTGTAGTGCTTGCAGCGCTGCCTCGCGGTCAAATCATGGATCTATCTGCTCCCATGCTACCAATGCCAGTGACGCATTGTATGACCAGAATGACCCTCGAATATGCGCAAAATCTATAGCAATTGGAGTGACAGGGATAATGGGTGCTGTCGGAGTAGCACTCTCTGCCAGTGTGACCAACTCACTATCATCCTCAGGGAGGATAATCGCTGTCTGGGTCTGCTGTCGGAGTTTGGCAAAAGCAGACTGGTAGGAGCCCAAAGTCGGATAATAATCATGATGATCATGAGTCAGATTCGTCGTGATCGCGACATCGGTATCGTACATCAGGAGGTGTTCTCTATGCTCACACGACTCCAAAACGAAGACAGACTGTTTGATAGTGCTGATCATCAGCGTCCCACGTAAGATGTGCTCCATCACCTCACGAAGATAGTCTTCATGTCATGCTCCGATGATATAGTTCTGCTGATCATGATCAGGCAGCATGGCTCCGACGACACCAAGCGCACATTGTGCTGATCCAGTAATACCTGCCGTGATAGCAAGTGCTGTCGTACTCGATTTGCCATTAGTGCCTGTGACTGCCATCGTACGGAAATGCTTCGATAGCTCAGCGATGAACTGATTGTATGTCATGGGCACATGATAGTGCTTGGTCTCCTGTGCCTGATATGCGAGTGATTGCTGGACTTCTGGACCATCATAGATAGCCTGTATATCCGAGTAGATGACAAAATCATCTGGCTGTACTTCGTAGTTTCCATGACCGATGATGATATCAATCCCTTTATCAGACAAGGTCTGTGTAATCTGCGATTCATGATCATTGATACCGACGATATTTTGGTAGCCTAAATCATGGAGAATACCAGCGATAGCTGACAGTCCTGTCCCACCCACTCCGACGATGACGATGTTATTAAGATGGATCATGACAACAGTGTAGTAAAGTCATAATAATCAGTACTGTGCAACTAGGATATATTCTTGTATATTTGATTTTCCACTTCTACACTGCTACTGGAGCACTAATTCTCGGATGAGGATCATACCCGACCAGCTCGAAGTCCTCTCGTTCGAGTGCTTCTATGTCTTCAAGAGTTTTGATGTCTTTAAGGATGTTGAGCTCAGGCAGTGGACGCGGTTCACGTCCCAATTGCTCATTGACCGCATCTCGGTGATTTTGGTAAATATGTGTATCACCCAGCGTATGGACAAAAGTCCCTGGCTCATACCCAGTGATCTTGGCTATCAGCATGAGTAGAGTCGAATACGATGCAATATTGAATGGTACACCGAGAAACATGTCTGCACTACGCTGATACATCTGGAGATGCAATTTACGACTCGTTGTATCGACATTGAACTGGTAGAACATGTGGCATGGCGGTAGAAGCATTTCACTGAGTTGGACAGGATTCCACGCGCTGACAATAATCCTACGATTGGTGGGATTTTTTCTAATCTGGTCGATCGCTATGGCGAGCTGGTCGACACCCTGACTATTGAAATTGCGTCGCTGATGTCCATAGACAGGACCGAGATCACCTCGGCGCAGGACGAAGGGGTGGTCTGCTGGCAAGCTTTTAATTTTGTCAATAAATTTCTTTTTGAGTGCCATTCGCTCTTCTGCGTATTTTGGCTTACGGTGTGCAAGTCTCAGGTCACAGACATCCATCTCTGGTTCATGGACAGGTCTTTTGTGATGTTGTCTATGTTCTTCTAGCTGCTCTTCTCGCTGAGCAAGGTCATCGTCATCCATATCCAGCGCGTCATGTACATGATTTTCTAGCCAGTTTTGGAAAGGCCATTCATCTCGGATATGCACATCACGATCCACGAGATATTTGATGTTGGTCTCACCACGGATGAGCCAGATCAGCTCTACGATGATACCGCGGAGATAGGTCTTCTTGGTCGTGACGAGAGGAAATCACTCAGACAGATCATAACGCATCTGTGCTCCGAAAATACCACGCGTCCCGACACCGGTACGATCGTCTTTATCGACACCAGTATCTCTAATAGTTTGGAGGAGATCGAGATATTGTTTCATGATCAAAAAACGAAGCAGACAAAAACTACTTCCTCTATACTCAAATCATGGATGATGTCGAGAGGAAAATTAATTATGGATTCTAATTTTCAATATCTCCTTTTCATCAATAAACTCAATATCCTCCGATCATGGTAATTGTAAGATTTCTTCTTTTACTCTTGTTCTTGTTTCCTCTTTTCCTGTAAAATAAAGGCGATACTTGTCTTGCGGTCTTAGGTTCTTTTCTTTCAAAAATTTTTTTGCCATAGGAATAATATTACTTATGCCATCATCACTAAATCCCTTTGCAAAATCCTTATCTGCCCCAAAAAGACTATATGATCTATCAAAATGTATATTGATTGCTTCAGATTTTTTCGTTCATGATCCCTTATACCAATCAATATGTGATTGTTTACAAAAATTAATGTTATTTACACCAATATATGTCGGTATATGAGCAAAATATCGATCATCTATATTGTTGTTAGATACCTTATACTGCTCTAGGTAACCACCATACTTCTTTTTTATATTTTCTCTTCTTTCTTTGTGTTCATCATTAGTCAATACTTCACGAGCAATAAGTTCTATCGCTCTTTGTAGATTATCTGGACTGTGTCCACGAGCTGTCAATATTGCGAACATTTCTGCATCAATCAATGCCAATTGCTTAAAGTTTTCAAAACTTGGTGGGAAGTTACCTTCTTTGATTGCATCTTGTGTATCTATCAGCAAACCATCGGGTCCAGGATGAGAATCATGCAGATAATAGTCGCGAAATCTCTGGAAAGCATTCTCTGCCTCATCATTAGGAAATTTAAATTGTCCAGATTCAAAATATAGCCAGGGATTCTGATCAACATCATGTGCTAGAATCTCCACAATCTCTCCTGTCATAGTATTCTCGAAAAAGTTGACTGTCTGAGGAGAAAGTACATTTCCATCAAAATCATATACTGGCAACAAAATACGATCCATAATAACAAATAACCATCTTAAAAGTCTGATGGTTATATTTTTTTCACCAATAATATCAACACCATATTGACTACTCTCCAAAAATATTTCCAAATATATTCTGCTCTCGATTGTCTTGGAAGAAAATATTATTCGTATAGGTAGCTACTTTGTCACCGTAAAATCGCTTGATGCTGTGTTCGAAGACAGCATTGATATGCTCATTATTGTAGTTCTCAAAGCGACGATCAACGTGAATAGGTGTCGAAAAGAAGACGACATGATCATAGAGCTCTTTGGAAGCTGCGATCATCGCATGATGATCATCCGTGAAGTCGAGTGCACCGAGATATCCACTGATAATATTTCGGTAGGAATAAATCATCCCATCCATCGTCGTACGATCGATACATACGACATCGTATTCTCCCGTCTTGCGAAGTTTGCGAAGATATTCAAGTCTGGCTATCTCTTCTTGGAAGACATGGGATTGGAAGTTGCGCTGATTGTCGATCATCCCTCCATGCGCTTCGATGTATTCGCGCGCTGACTCTCCGAGGAGTAGAACCTTCTGCTCTGGGTGATGCTGTGCATAATAATCACGCACGAAATACATCGCCGTGGTTTTGCCGGTATTGCTGTTTCACGAAAATGCGACGATTTTGGTCATGGTGATGAGAGAAAATAATTATGCAGACACCTTACGGACGTAGGTCACGAAATCAAACTCATCGTGCTTTTCGCGTTTGACTTCATCAAAATCTGACTCGAACTCAGGGAGGTAGGTGTCACCATCCACTATACGATGCACTTCTGTCAGTTCTATCTGGTCTGCATAGGGCAAGAACAGCTGATATATCTGAGCTCATCCGATGATGTAGAGATCTTCTTCCTCTTTCTTATAGTCATCTTCATATCTCATAATCTGCTCTACTACAGCATCAAATTCGTAATATATTTGGTTATTAGTGAATCTCATAACATGAAGCCCTAGTGATTCTAGATCTTTTGTCCTTTTTTGATCATATTCTTGAGCTCATGCTTGGTAGTGAGTATCACCATCTATCTCTATCACCAATCTCAATTTTGGACAATAAAAGTCTACTATATAATCAAGTATAGGTTGTTGTCTCAGATATTTTATCCCCCCAGACTCGCTCTGCTCGTCTTGCCCCCCTTGCACAAGGGGGGTGGTCGAAGCTTGCTGAGAGCGGGGGGATCTATGATGCTGATTGGATGGTTTCATATAGGTGTATCGAAGCTTCTTTTCTGCCTCTGTCATGTTTTGTCTCAATGCTTTTGCTTTGTTTACATTATCAGGATTATAAGGAAGATGTCGTGTACTAGTAATATGTTTTGTACTTTCTACTCTCCCTCTGGAGGAGGCTAGGAGGAGGTTGTAATCATTGATGACAGTCACTCTCGGATCATCTCGCGACTCATCTCTCGTCAGTACGATATTATGTCTCTGAGGAAGAGGACGACCAATCGATTCGTAGGTCGTACGACCCATCACGATCGTGTGTCAGGATGTGAGATTTTTGAAATGCTGAAGGTCTTCAGGGATATATCGAGGTAACTGGTTATTCTGTCCTATCGCGCGATTCTGCGACATGGCTGCTATCAGGATGATCATCAGTAAGTCTACCATCAAGTAAATGTCATCCCTCCATGATATGATTTGCAATTGTAGATACAATATCATTGTTATCTTGTTGGCGTAAATACTCCAATAGTGCGTGATCTTCTATAAACTTTTTATATCGGGGTATATCAGAGGAAAACCAACGCCTCTTATCACTGAAAAGTGTTGGATGGTGGTCTTTGTATACAGACTGCAACTGTCCTGCCTTTTGGATCATATACATTAGCCCATTCCTCCAAAACCGACGTTTCATGAACCACTCCTTATTTACAATATTAGTAGATATGTCTTTCATTAGTAGATCGTCTGCTACCTTTACCAATGATCATTCCACTAGATCTCTTATGTCATTTTTATCAATATTTTCTTTTATTATAGAACACACCATCTCCACTTTCTTCTCCATTTCTTGATAAGAGAATGTTCTCTTGTGCGCACTAGCAATCCTCTCTTCAGAAAAAATATCATATAACATAGCTTCCAGTAACTTCTTACGTCCATCTTCATCCTTACCAGACTGTGTGATAGTATCTATGGGTATGTTATCTAATGCCATTGAGTGATCAGATATATAAAATAGAAGATCTACACAACCCTATTGTATATAAATAATTGCCATAAGTCAAAAAAACCCACACCGGAGTGTGAGCTTATGTCCAAAGACTAAAAGACTAATAAACAAAAGACTACTTATCGTCTGCATCAACTACTTCTGCTTCGACCGTTCCATCGTCATCTGCATTGTCGTCAATCATATCAGACTCATTAGGCTGCTCTGCAGCGACTGCATGATATTTCTGTGCGAGTGTCTGGAATTCAGTAGAGAATCTTTCGATTTCTTTGTCGAGTGTTTCTTTATCCATTTCGTCTTTTGCTTTGATTTCGATCGCTTCATCGATGAGTTTTTGCATTGCTTCTTTGTCTGCGACGTCTACCTTGTCACCGTATTGGGTCTGGAGATCTTCCATCTGATAGACCATAGTTTCGAGTCTATTCTTGGTTTCAATGAGTTCTTTCTTTTTCTTATCTTCTTCTGCAAATTTCTCTGCATCAGCTTTTGCTGCTTCGATCTCATCGTCAGAAATACCGGTCGCACCTTGGATGGTGACGTTTTGTTTCTTGCCAGTAGACTTCTCTTCTGCAGTCACATGGAGGATACCATTGGCATCGATATCAAAGGTTACTTCGATCTGTGGCTGTCCACGTTTCATATGTGCAGGGATACCGTCGAGGTTGAAGTTACCGAGTGATTTGTTGTCTCTTGCCATCGATCTCTCACCCTGAGTGACATGAATAGTCACGGCAGCTTGACCATCTTGTGCAGTGGTGTAGATATTAGATTTCTTGGCAGGGATGGTCGTATTGCGAGGGATCATCACATGAGCAAGACCACCTTCGACTTCTACTGCCAGTGACAGTGGTGTCACATCGAGAAGAAGAATATCAGACACGTCACCCTGTATGATACCACCCTGAATAGCGGCACCCATCGCGACAGATTCGTCTGGGTTGACAGTTGATTTAGGCTCTTTGCCGAAAACATCTTTGATCTGTGTTTTGACCCATGGCATACGAGTCGATCCACCTACGAGAATTACTTCATTGATGTCGCCTGTCTTGAGACCAGAATCTTTGAGTGCAGCTTCGAGTGGCTTCTTGGCAGCAGCGATGAGATCCTTGGACATCTCTTCGAACTTAGCTCTACTGAGTGTCTCCATGAGATTGCGAGGCTGACCATCAGGACCGACGGTGATGAAGGGGATAGAGATCTCTACGGTCTCGGTCTGAGAGAGTTGCTTCTTCGCTTTTTCTGCTTCGTCTTTGATACGTTGCATAGCCATCGCATTGTCTGCGAGATCGATATCTTCTTTGGCTTTGAATCCTGCCACGAGTCGGTCAATAATCTTCTCATCGAAATTTGCACCTCCGAGCATGGTGTCACCCGCTGTTGCGAGGACTTGGTATGCTCCGTCACCGATCTCGAGCACTGTCACATCAAACGTTCCTCCACCCAGGTCATAGACGACGACCTTTTCTTCTTTGTGAGCAGATTCGCCATAGGTGAGTGATGCTGCGGTTGGCTCATTGATGATACGCTCCACTTTCAGTCCAGCGATTTCACCGGCAGCTTTGGTAGCGTTACGCTGAGAATCGTTGAAGTAGGCAGGTACCGTGATCACTGCTTGTGTGACTGCATTGCCGAGGAATTTCTCTGCGTCTTCTTTTATCTTTTGGAGGATAAATGCAGAGATCTGTTCTGGCTTGTACTCCTTGCCATCCACGACGATAAGTACACCGCCATCCTTACCTTCTTTAGTGTCATACGGCATAGCGTCTGCTTCCTTTTTGACTTCTTTGTATTGCTTACCGATAAAACGTTTGACTTCATAGATGACGTTTTTGGGTTCAAGGATCGCCTTACGTTTGGCGAGTTCTCCGACGAGGAGTTCGTCTCCCTTGATATAGACGATAGAGGGTGTGGTTCTGTTTCCCTCTGCATTTGCGATGACTTCTGATTTGTCACCCATCATGTATGCGACACATGAGTTGGTGGTACCGAGATCGATACCGATGATTTTGTTTGCCATAATAATACGTAATATATTGTGTTAAAAAAGTATCAGACTAATGTCTACGTCCGTCATCCAGATGATAGCACCTGATGACAACGGGTGCTAGTATAAACAGATTTTTTTCAATTGCAAGAAAAAGTAGCACTTTTTGCTCTTAGGTGCTACTTAGGGGTTGACAAATTAATAAATAATATTTTATTTCTCATTCTATATACTATATATGTACTTTTTTCTTTGTCTATATCTTGCATCTACTTTATATATCGGTTTCTTATATTTTGTTCTCATTTTTTCTCTATTTATATATATTTTTTCTCATTTTTGTATGTTCTATACTTGTGTCTTGTATTCTTCTCTCTATGCTTCTGATAGAAATATTTTATCATATGTTATCAAACCATGTGTGGTATCTATGGATATATCGGCGCACAACAGGCCAAAGAAATACTACTGCAATGACTACATAAATTAGAGTATCGTGGTTATGATTCTGCTGGGATGATAATAGGATCAGACGATTCTCAGCCATCTCTACGGAAGGCAATCGGAGAAGTGAACAATCTATGAAAAGAAGTACACGCTGATAATATAGAGGGAACCTATGGTATTGCTCATACTCGTCGAGCAACTCATGGTGGTGTGTCTCTAGAGAACTGTCATCCACATGTCAGCAATGATCACCAACGACATATAGTACACAATGGCATCATAGAAAATTATATGAAACTCAAAATATTTCTCCAAGATCAATGATACTCATTCTCCTCACAAACCGACACAGAAGTCATTGTCAATCTTCTGGAGTATGAACGAACAGGTGACATATTAGAAACGGTACAACATACCTTGAAAAAACTCAGAGGCGCATATGCTCTCCTGATCACACATCGTGATCATCCCAATGCTATTATTGCTACAAGGATGGGAAGCCCCCTTCTGCTCGCATTCAGTGATGAGGGTCTCCACTTCTCCTCCGACCAACAAGCCCTACCGTGATCGGCACGTCAGTTGATCTTTTTGGAAGAAGGAGATGTCGTCTTCGCGGATAATACATGATACCGCATTTATTCTGGCAGCCAGCCCATCATGAGAGATATCGAACTCCTTGATCAGACAATGCTTGAGCAGGCCAAGGGCGAACACAAACATCGAATGATAAAAGAGATCACCGAACAGCCAGCCATCATCAGGAGACTACTCAAAGGAAGGGTAGATCTTGCCACATCTACACTTACTGCACATGCTTTCGACTATATTAAGCAACATCATTATGATTATCGAACATTTGTAGGATGCGGCACATCATATCATAGCGCACTTTTAGCTTGTTATTGGTTTGATGAGCGCTGTAGTTCTCGTCTCTCTGTGATGATCGCCAGTGAGTACAAATACCATTCGCTCAAAAATATCGACCAGACGCTCCACCTTTTCACCTCGCAGTCATGAGAGACAGCCGATAGCATCGCATGTCTCAAACAGATCAAATCTCATGGTGGTGCAAGTTTTGGTATCGTCAATGTACCTGGCTCTACACTAGCGAGACAGACTGATGTGGGTATGTTTACGAGATGTGGAGCGGAAATCTCTGTTGCATCTACCAAAGCTTTCACTGCGCAAGCTCTCAACCTCTATCTTCTTCACCTCGCTCTCGCTCAGAAAGAAGGATCTCTCAGTCATCGTCTCCTCCAAGAGAAGCTGACCACACTCACACAACTACCCAATCATATGGAAACCATCATCTCCCAATCAGAACACATCAGAGCCGTCGCTCACTACCTCACTGGCTATGATCATATTTTCTTTTTGGGTAGGCATTATCAGCTTCCTATCGCATATGAAATCGCCCTCAAGCTTAAAGAAATAGCATACATCCACACTGAAGCATATCCCGCAGGAGAACTCAAACATGGTCCTCTTGCACTGATTGATGAAAAATTTCTCAGTATCTTACTCATGCCTGATGATGGTTTTTTGGATAGTAATCGTTCGACGCTCCACGAAATCCAAGCAAGAGGCGGCAAAGTACTTGTCATCTCTGATACACCTATACCAGAAGCAGATCGACAGATCACGATACCGTCAATAGACGTTGAATTGATACCACTCCTGACCAATGTAGTCTGACAGCTTTTGGCCTACCATACTGCTGACATCCTCTGACTACCGATAGACAAACCGAGAAACCTTGCCAAAAGTGTTACGGTAGAGTAATGTTCATCACTTCATCCTCTTGTAGATGCATATCAAACATGCGGTTTCTGATGATGCTCTTACCATAGCGCAATGCTTTGTGGATAGTGGACTTTCATCTGACATACACAAGGCAGAGGAAATGATTGTGGATGAATTTAATACACCGCACCACCACTATCTCACCGCTCACATTGATTCTACTGGGCACGATATTATGTGAGTTATCTCTCGGAAAAAACATTACAGACGAGATCATGGTCTCGCTGAGCTAACATATCTTGCAGTCTCTCCGCATCATCAGTGACAGTGAATTGCCCAACAACTCTTCCATGTACTAGAATGAGATATCCATACAACTTATCAAAAACATAATCACAATCTACGCAAACTTTTTCTCTATACAAATGAGGATAATATCAGAGCGCAAACTTTCTATCAGAAGATGTGAATGCAAAAGGAAGCGTTAATGCCACATCATTTTGGAGATGGAAGGATGGAGTGTGTGTATGGAAAGTATTATTAACAGTAAAAAATCCCATACCGAAGCATAGGATTCTCATTGTTATAATATTATCTCATTATTTACATATCATACCCAGCCATCATCATTTCTGTTTGGACTTTGTCCATGATGTCTTGGACGACACCCACGATAATAATCACTCATGACCCCGTCACGACGAGCGGGAGAGAGCCGAGCGAGAAGGTAAGCTGCTGGACGAATGGTAGTTTGGCAATCAAAAAGTTGAAGATACCAATAAACGCAAGTCCTGCGCCTCCCCAGAGACAGAGGTAATTCAATATTTTCTGGATGTATTTAGCGGTTTCATCACCAGGTCTGATACCTGGGATAAATCCTCCACGAGATTGGATACTATCTGCCATACGAGATGGATTGAACTGGATAGTCGCATAGAAGAAGGTAAACGCGACAATCAGGACGAAGTACAAGATGATCACCCACCATGATGGATTCTGACTATAGATATTGAAATTGACTTCAATCCGCTGTGCCATCTGCTGTACCCACACCGCTTGGACACCAAATTTGGTTACAAACTGTGAAAAAATATAGGGGAAAGATGATAATGCCATTGCAAAAATGATAGGCACCATACCTACTGGATTCATCGGAATTGGTAAAATGGATGTCTGCTGCACTTGACCCTGTCTGGCGTAAATGATTGGTATTTCTTTGATAGATTTGAGTATAAAGATAGAAAGTAACACCAAGATCAGGATAAATACCACAATAAATATCAAGACACTCATCATGTTGGGTGCAGCTTGCAATGCACCTGCAATCTGGGTTACCATACCTGCTACGATGGAGGCAAAAATCAAAAGAGAAACACCATTTGTAATTCCTTTTTCAGTCAAATAGTCACCGAGCCAAAGCATAATCACTGCACCCACAGCCAAGACAAATGCACCAAGTAAGACAATAGAAACATTAGTAGTGTCAATAATGCCACCACCAAAGAGATAATTGATAAAGTATACCATACCAAATCACTGTAATAATGCTAGTGGGAATGTAGCCCATCTTGTATATTGTTGAATTTTTTTCTGTCCCGCTTCTCCCTCTTCCATAAGTTCTTCAAAATGAGGGAAAACTGCTGTCAATAGTTGAATGATAATCGATGCATTGATAAATGGAGCTAATCCTACTGCAAGGATAGAAAAATTCTCAATAGTACCACCTAAGAGCATCAGAAATCCACCAAAACCATCAGCATTTTGTGTCGTACTATTCATCAATGTATTGATATCTACAAATGGCATAGGAATAGCCACTAACAATCTATACAACGCCAACAAAGCTACTGTATAAATAATTTGTTTTCTTAGTGTGGTGTTGGACCATACTTTTTGTATCAGATTCATGATCTATGGGCAATAACAATAAAGAAAAACAAAAGACAATTGGTCGTCTCTTGTTTTGGTATGTTATGAAGAGAGTGAGACAGAACCTCCCGCAGCTTCAACTGCTTGGATAGCACTTTGTGACGCTGCATCAATATCTTTGATAGTAATCTTTTTATTCAATGTACCACGAGCGAGAAGTTTCACCTTATCATTGACACCGATATAACCTTTCTCAAGCAACGCTACTCTATCGATCGTATCACCTGACTTGATAGTGTCATCACTTTCGATAGTGTGGAGATTGAGTGGGATATAGTTAGTTACCAACTTGTGATATCTTTTGAAACCTCTCAATTTCGGCAATCTCATGAAAAGAGAAGTCTGACCACCTTCAAATCCTGGCTTGACACCTCCGCCTGCTCTCGCTTTCTGGCCCTTGTGTCCCTTTCCACTATAATTACCTTTACCAGAACCATCACCTCTTCCGAGTCTCTTTTTCTTTTTAGAGAGACCTGAGCTCTTGGTAAGTTCGTGCAATTTCATCGGAGAATACTACTAGAATAATAAAGATACTATTTCTCTTCGTCTGCTTTGGTTGTTTTCTTAGCAGCTGGCTTCTTTGCTGGAGCTTTCTTGGCTGCTGGTTTTTTGGTAACTGTTTTCTTCTCTTCGTCTGCTTTGGTTGTTTTCTTAGCAGCTGGCTTCTTTGCTGGAGCTTTCTTGGTTTCTGTAGCTGGAACGTCTTGAGTGTCTGATTCTTTTTTCTCTTCGGGTGTAGATTCAGCAGCTCCTGTATGGATAGAGAAATGATCTGCATGCTTGTATGATCCGAGAGCCTCGAGAGTGGTGAGTGCTACATTGAGTTTGTTGGTAGATCCAATAATCTTAGAAAGGACATTTTCGTATCCAGCAAGTTCGAGTACTGTACGAAGTGATGAGCCAGCTTTTAGACCAGTACCTTCTGCTGCAGGAATTAGTCTTACTCTTGATGCTTTGTTTTTGTATTCAAGCACATAAGGGACGGTTGCTCCTGTTGCTACTGGTACGGTGACAATGTTTTTGTATGCTTCGCGAACTGCTTTTTGGACGGCAATAGCGACATCGTTACCCTTAGCGATACCGATACCAACTTGGCCTTTTTTGTTTCCAATCAGCATTGTTGCTCTGAATGCCATTTGTCTACCACCAGTCGTTACTCTCGTAACTTTTCTGACTTCCAAAAGGCGTTCTTCGAATTGCTTAGGAGCATCATTCTTCTTTCCACCTTTTCTTCTATTATTGGGGCGTGCCATACTACAAACAATTATAGAGTGTTAAAATATATACTCACTAGAGTGCGATACCTCCTTCTCTGATACCATCAGCGAATGCTTTGATTCTTCCATGGTAGAGGTATCCATTTCTATCAAAAATAACCTTTTCTACCTTAGCTTTTTTGATCAGATCTGCAAGTGTTTGTCCTGCTGCAAATGCTCTTTCAGTTTTTGTTTTGCCAGCGATTCATTGATCAGAAACAGCCGCAATAACATCACCATTGGCTGCGATCACCTGCGCTGATGTATGCAATAGTGATTTGCGTACTACTACTCTTGCATCATACTGTTGCGCTTTTGCAGCTGCATTGGTTTTGACCTTTCTTCTTGCGTATTGTGCTTGCTTCTTTTGGGTCTTGTTTTTGTGGAGTTTCATCACTGATGAACTATCGAAGAATAAAACTATTTCGCAGATTTACCTGGTTTGAGTCTGACGACTTCATAATCGTATCTGATACCTTTACCTTTGTATGGCTCAGGTGGTCTCTTGGATCTAATTTCTGCAGCTACTTGTCCAAGCAATTGTTTGTCAGGAGACTGGAGTGTGACGATAGAGTGTCCTTTGGGGTTTTTCTCTGTCGTAGCAGTGATAGCTGGTGGTAGGTCATAATTCACTGGATGAGAATATCCTAGTGCAAGTTTCAATGTTTGTCCTTGGACTTGCGCATCATAACCGACTCCGATAACAATCAATTTCTTTTGGTATCCGTCAGTCACACCAGTAATCATATTAGCAACCAATGTTCTGGTCAGACCCCAAAAGTGCTTATTATCATCACTTTGGATAGTGAATTCGATGACGCCATCCTTAATCTCAACGTTCACTTCTGGTCTGATAGTTTGTTGTAATTCACCTTTTGGTCCTTTGACTGTGATTACATCCCCATCCTGAGCAACAGTAACGCCTGCTGGTATAGCGATAGGCATTTTTCCAATCTTTGACATTGTGTCTGGTAGAAAAAATTAATAAAGAAATATATGATAATTTAGTAGATTTCTGCAAGCAGTTCACCACCAAGTTTTCTCTTTTTAGCTACGTGTGCAGCCATAAGACCCTCGCTCGTAGACAAGATACCAATACCCTTTCCATTGGCAACAGATCTAATCTGCTTATATCCAACGTACCATGGTCTTGAAGGCTTAGAGAAGAATTTGATCACAGGAATATCATCTGCATTGCCACCTACTTGTTTGAGTGTGATGGTGATGTATTTTTTCTCACCATTGGTTGCATCGACTGTATAGTCAATGATGAAACCATACTCTTTGAGTAATTTCAATACATTCTCTTTGAAAGCAGAATGATAGACACCAGAAACGCTTGTTCTTCTCGCCATGTAGGCGTTCTTGATTCTAATAAGCATATCGTGGATAGGAGCTGTTGTGAAACTCATCGATTATATACCGAAGGAATAAATGTAAATCATTATAGTGTTCGTCGTGTCTTATCGGCTCGCTTTTTTGAGACCCATGATCTTACCCTGTCTTGCGTATTCTCTTAGACATACTCTACAAATACCAAACTCTCTATAATATGAACCAACTCTTCCACAGAGGCGACATCTATTGTAGTGTTTAGTAGAGTGTTTCATTTTCGTCCCATTTGCATGAGCTACATTCTTTCTTCTGTTGAGCTCGCGTTGTTTGTTGACGATTGCTTTTCTTGCCATAAGTTAATGCTAGCAGAGGGTATAAAAAAGAATTATTTTTGGAATATCATACCAGATTTTTCGAGGAAAGCCTGAACAGACTCTTTGTCATCTCCTGAGGTGACAATCGTGATCTGGAGACCCATAGGAGTTTTCATATCATCTGGACCAATTTCTGGGAAAAGGTCATATTGCTTGAGTCCTATATTGAGGTTTGCTGACTTATCGAATTTTCTTGGAGAGATACCAGTGTAGTCTCTCACTCTTGGAAGAACGAGCATATTCAATCTCTCGAAGAAGTCATATGCTTTCTTGCCTCTCAATGTAGTTTTGAGCATAGATGGCATACCTTCTCTGAGCTTAAAGTTAGAGACAGATTTGCGAGAGAGAACCATGTGAGCTTTTTGGCCAGTCATTCTTTCCATGTGCTCTTGGAGCTCTGCAAAATCTTTGACGCCTTTTCTGGTTGCAAGTGAACCTACACCCATCGCTACGATAATCTTTTCGATACGAGGTACCTGATGAACATTATCGAGTTTGAGCTCCTTTTGGAGTGATGGAATGATCTCTGAAGAGACACGTTCATATAAAGTCATACTCTAGGAAACATACAAATAAACAGATTATATTTGGTCGACCTTGACGCCAAACTTTTTGATTTTTCTTACTTTCTTTCCCTTTTCTTCTACGATTTCGAGTCTGACTCCTTTCTTTTCATCAGCGTAGTAATATTGTACTGTCGATACGTGTAAAGGAAGTAATTTGGTTATGAAACCTTCTCCTTTCTTTGCTTTTTTCATCTCATTGACACCAGCTACGATGACATGATCAGCATCTACAAAACGTTCGATCGTAGAGACCTTACCTTTGTGCTTACCGGAGATGACGATGACAGGATCACCACTTCTCAATTTTTTCATTTCGAATTACCTAGCGAGGGAATAAAGATATATTTAGATTACTTCTTCAGCCATAGTGGCAATATCTCTGTAGCCTTTATCTCTGAGTTCTTTAGCAACTGGGCCGAATACTCTCTTACCAACAGGTTTGATTTCACCCTTTTGGTCTTGTGCAACGAGAACCACTGCATTGTCAGAGAAGCGGACATATGTACCGTCTGGCCTGGCAATTTCTTTTTTGGTTCTGACGACTACTGCCCATGATACTTTACCTTTTTGGACAGAAGCAGTAGAAGAAGCTTCTTTGATAGCGACAACTACACGATCACCGACCGTTGCGGATCTTGCATGTGAACCTTTGAGGATTCTAATCACTTTCGCTTTCTTTGCGCCTGTATTATCGGTGATGATGACGCTTGATTCGTTTTGAATCATGAGTATCTACATAATGAGAGAGTAAATAGAAGGCTACGCAGCAACCTGTACTGCTTGTTTAGTGATGGTGACCAGTGTCCATCTCTTGAGTTTAGAGAGTGGGCGAGATTGTCTGATTTTCACAGTATCTCCTAGCTGAGATTCATTATTCTCATCATGGATGTAGTATTTTTTGGTTGTCTTGAATCTCTTTTTGTAGAGAGGGTGCATTTTGACGGTTTCAACCGTTACAGTACGAGTCTTGTCATTTTTTGCACTTGTTACGACACCAACCAACTCCTTGATGTTCTTATCTCCGATGACTGCCATTACGATGATTGTTTAGCATGTAAAACAGTTTTGATTCTTGCTATATCTCTTCTTTTTTCTTTCATCAAGTGGGTTTGTGTGAGTGATCTCAATTTATTTTTGACAGTAAGTGCATAATACTCTTTCTGGTATGCTTCTAGCAACTCTTTGAGTTGTGCAACTGATTTGTCAGTGAGTCCCTTCACAAAGTCTTTCTTTGCCATTGTTTATAAACTGGGGAGTAAAAATGAGTAATATATCATTTAGTGGATTTCACCCTTTTCAACCATCTTTGCTTTGATAGGAAGCTTACGTGCCGCCTGTCTGAAAACATCTTTTGCTTCTGCTTCAGAGATTCCAGTAACCTCAAGGATGATTTTACCTTTTTTGACAGGTGCTTTATATTGATCCACATCACCTTTACCTTTACCCATAGGCATCTCAAGTCCTTTCTTGGTGAACGGTACATCGGGGAAAACCCTCATCCAGATTTTACCAACCTTTCTCGTGCGTCTTACGACTACTTTTCTTACTGATTCGAGTTGTCTTGATGAAAGATAGCCGTTTTCCATAGCTTTGAGGCCATAGGTACCGAATGCAACTTCATATCCTCTTTTCGCGACTCCTTTGAGTACAGGGATATGCTGCTTTCTATACTTTCGTCTCTTTGGTTGCATCAACATGAGTGCACACATAATTGCTAGATAAAGTTTGTATTATTATTTGCTAAGTTTATCCATTGCGATAGACGAAGCTGACTTTTTCTTGTTATTGTTATTGTAGATAGTTCCTTTTCCAATCCATACTTTAACACCAATCACACCGTATTTGGTAATAGCTGTCGTATAGTGGTAATCGATATCTTTTCTAAAGGTTTGGAGACTGACCCTTCCTTCAGCAAATTTTTCTGTTCTTGCAATATCTGCTCCACCAAGCCTTCCAGCTACCTGGATCTTGATACCTTCAGCGCCCTTTTCCATAACCTTCTCCACCGTCTGCTTACACACTCTTCTGTAAGGCATTCTGTTTTCAATCTGAGCAGCTACATGCTCTGCCATGATTTTTGCAGAAAGTTCTGGTAATTTTACTTCTTTTAGGGTGAGAGTGAAATCTTTGTGAAATTTCTTCTTAAGAAGTGTTTCGAATGACTTCACCTTTGTTCCATCTTTACCAGCGATCACACCAATCTTCGCAGAGAAGATAATGATTTCACCTGATGTTTCTGTCTTTCTGATGATTACCTTGGCAATACCAGAGCGAGGAAAGGTCTTTTCGATGAGTCTTCTGATTTGGATATCTTCAACAAAGAAATCAGCGCTTTGATCTTTGGTCTTAGCAAACCACTCACATGGCCATGATTTCATGATACCAACTCTCATTCCTATTGGATGTGATTTTTGTCCCATGGGATCGTACCTACTTAGTTGCTAAAATAACAGTAATATTTGCTCTATGTTTGATATAACGATGCACTCTTGATCTTCCCACAAATCTCATTCTCTTGAGTTTGGTAGCTTGACCGACTTCAACAGTCTGGATATAGAGATTATTGACTTTTTGGTCTGCATTGTTTTCTGCGTTTGCAGCAGCTGAATCAACAACCTTGAGGAGAATGTTTGCAGCCTTTTTGGGCATAAAACGAAGTATATTTCTCGCTTCCAAGACATCTTTTCCTCTGATCATCTTCGCTACCAATGCGATCTTTTTGTCAGACGATTCCGCGTTTTTGAGTGTTGCGGTCATACTTTTGTTCATCTTTGGTCTCGTAGTGGGGTAAGTAAAATAGGGTGTCGTTTAGAATGGGTGTCCTCTAAAGGTTCTGGTGAAAGCAAACTCTCCTAATCTATGACCAATCATATCTTCTGTCACATAGACGCTGACGAAATCTTTGCCGTTGTGTACTGCGAAGGTGAATCCAATCATGTCAGGAAGAATCTGTGATGCTCTGTCCCATACTCTCAATACCTTTTTGTCACCAGATTCTTTCATTTCTTGGACTTTTTTGAGGAGCTTGGCGTTTACATAGAAGCCCTTTTTCAGTGATCTAGCCATACTGATATAGTCATAGGGGTAATAAAATGTTATATAGTGGTTATTTCTTTTTCTTCTTGCTGACAATAAATTTGTCTGACCATTTTTTCTTTGCTCTTGTTTTCATACCTGGATCAACAACCTTACCAGAGAACATTTTCTTGTGCTTTCTACCGATACCTTTGTGTTGCTCACCACCACCGTGTGGGTGATCTACTGGGTTGGTATTCAAACCGATCAAACGTGGCTTGCGTCCCTTCCATCTGGTGCGTCCAGCCTTACCATCTACGATAAGTTTGTGATCTTCATTACCGACAGCACCAATAGTAGCCCAACATCTATCATGGAACTTTCTCACTTCTCCTGAGGGAAGCTTGAGGAAGACGAGTCCTTGTGCTTCATCCTTACCAGATATAGTAGCGTAACCACCAGCTGATTTGATAAGCTTACCTTTGGTTTGTGGTATCACTTCCAAGTTATATACCGTCAAACCTTCAGGAATATCTTTGAGTTGTTTTCTATTACCTGGTCCAATAGGAGCTTGATCACCACACATTACTTTGTCACCCACTTTAGCACCCTTCCATGCTAAGACATATCTTTTTTCACCGTCAGCATAGTGAAGGAGAACAAGTCTCGCTGTTCTATTAGGATCGTACTCTACAGCAGCTACAGTAGCAGGAATGTTTGCCTTATCGTATGCTCTGTGATCAACGATTCTAATTTTTTGTTTGTGACCACCACCGATAAATCTTGATGTTACTCTACCAGTATGATTTCTACCACCAGACTTTGCTTTTGGCTTAGTAAGAGATTTTTCTGGCTTTGTTTTGGTGATCTCTTCGAAACCATAACCTACCATATAGCGTCTGGATGGGGTATGTGGTTTGTAATGTTTGACTCACATGGTCTTAGAGACAGATGAATGTAAAGGAATATCGTTGGTTAGTTATGTATTATGATACAAGTTCAATTGTTTTGTCACCTTGGAGTGTAATTACAGCTTTTTTGTATGCTTTGCGGACAAGCTTTCTATGGGCTCTCCCTTTGGAACCAATACGCATGACACGAACATTTGCAACATCCACATCATAGAGTGCCTGAATAGCATTTTTGACATCGATCTTGTTGGCGTCTCTGTGTACTTTGAAGACGAAAACACCATGATCTTCGTTGGCTGCGACGGTTTTTTCCGTGAACATTGGAGCAAGAATAATCTGATGAGGAGCGAGTTTGTGACTTACTTTACCAGTAGTATTTTTGATGGCTCTTGCTCTCAGTGTGTCTTTGTAACTCATAGTGTTTGGGTACCATAACATAGAATAAAGGTGTGATCACAACAATAGGATTAACTATTGATAGTATCAAATGCGTCCTCTGCAATGAGAACAATATGCGCTTGCATCACATCCACTGGATTGAGATATTGCACGCGAACTTGTTTGACAGTAGGGATGTTAGCAAATGATCTTTCAAGATTTTCATCAGACTCATTGACGACGAGCAATACTTTTTTGTTAGCAAAGCCTGCTGCGTCGAGGAATGCCACTGCATCCTTGGTCTTAGGGGCCTTGAGAGCAAATGCTTTGAAACCAGCAATTTCTTTTTCTTCTGCTTTCAATGACAATACACCACACATTGCTTTTCTTCTCATTTTCTTGTTCATTTTTTTGGTGTAGTTCTTCTCGTTGGATGGACCAAATGTCACACCACCACCTACTCTAATAGGAGACTGTCCGTCACCCACTCTCGCATTACCTGTACCTTTTTGTCTGTAGAGTTTTTTACCAGAACCAGCTACTTCACCTCTTGTTTTGGTGTGAGCAGATGATTGGCGTTTGTTGGCTTGTTGGAGCACAACATACTCATGGATGAGGTCAGTGTTGATGACATCTTTGTTGTAGAGGTCTTTATTGAGTTGGACGGTGCCAGCTTCTTTTCCCTTTTGATCGTAGAGCGTGATAGTATATGCCATAGTCTCTCGAGATGAACATGAGAATAAATCAATTGTGTATGTTTTATATAACTTATTTTATTACTACTTGGAGTGTGCTATTGTATGCGCCAGGAATAGATCCTTTGACGATGAGGAATGATGTGTTATCATGCGTAACCATATCCAATACTGCTACATTATGTAATGTGATAGCATCAGTACCCATGTGTCCTGCATGAGGGTGTCCTTTTTGGACTCTACGTGGTTTTCTATTACCCATAGAACCGATCCATCTGTGGAACTTAGAACCGTGGGTTTGCTCACCACCAGAAAGATTGAATCTCTTCATACCTCCTTGAAAGCCTTTACCTTTAGATACACCTTTTATGGTTACTGATGCAACATCACTGAGTATATCACTCGTGATAGTAGCACCCTGTGCAAATGCGTCAGCAAATGCTTGATCGTGTGCAAATTCTATCACAGACCCATACGATGTTTTGTCGTTCTTGGTTTTTTTGTTTGTTCCGACAACAACAGCATTATAGCCATCCTTTTCATCTGTTTTGTATCTAATGACTTCTTGTGGTTCGAGAGCAAGGAGGGTGACAGGCACCATCTTATCGTCGATCCAGAGTCTGGTCATTTCCTTCTTTTTGCACAAAATTCCACCCTTCATGATGATACAGTCGCATAAAAATAGGTAAAGAATCTATCAGCGATAGAGATCCAATTAGAATACTTTGATATCCACCAATACACCTACTGGTATAGAGAGATTTTGGAGGTATTCCATAGTTTTAGGTCCTGTTTCTACGACGTCAATAAGTCTTGCATAGGTAATTCTTTCGAATTGCTCTCTTGAATCTTTGTAGACGAAGTTAGATTTGAGGACGGTAAATACCTTTCTCTTTTTGGGTAATGGAATTGGTCCTTTGATCTCAGCACCAGATTTTGCCAAGAGACCCATTACCTTAGTCAGAGAAGCATCAAGCATTCTACTGTCATAACTTTTGAGTTTGATTCTCAATGTAGGTTGTTTTTGTGTAGTAGCCATAAGATAATCTCTCAAAATAGAAGACAAAGCGAGGGAAGACTAGCGTACTACTAGCTCCCTCATGGTTATGTATCTGTATTAGTTTTTGTAATTAACCAAGTACTTTGGTGATCACACCAGCACCTACTGTTCTACCACCTTCACGAATAGCAAATCTCAAACCTTCAGCCATAGCAACAGGATAGATAAGCTCTACTGCAATCTTCGCATTGTCACCAGGGACGATCATTTCTGCACCTTGTACTTCGATAGCACCAGTCACATCAGTCGTTCTGATGAAGAATTGAGGTCTGTAACCAGTCATGAATGGAGTGTGTCTTCCACCTTCTTCTTTTTTCAAGACGTAGATTTCAGCTTCAAACTTGCTAGCAGCTTTTGCTGTACCGGGCTTACACATCACTTGACCTCTTTCGATATCGTCTTTGTCGACACCCCTGAGGAGAAGACCAACGTTCATACCTGCTTCAGCAGAAGGATGTTGCTTGTGGAACATCTCGATACCAGTCACAGCAGTCTTGCGAGGCTCATGACCCAAGCCGATGATTTCTACTTCATCATTCATATTGATCACACCTGTTTCGATACGACCAGTAGCAACAGTACCACGACCCTTGATAGAGAAGACATCTTCTACAGGCATCAAGAATGGCTTGTCATTGTCTCTTTCTGGAGTTGGGATGTACGAATCAACCGCATCCAAGAGTTCGATAATACATTTAGCATCACCGTCTACATCAGTAGGATTCTCTACTGCCTTGAGAGCAGAACCTCTGATGATAGGTGTATTGTCACCATCGTAGTTTTGCTTAGAGAGAAGATCTCTAATTTCTTCTTCTACCAATTCTACCATATCCATATCATCTACCATATCCATCTTGTTCAAGAAAACAACGATAGAAGGAACGTTTACCTGACGAGCAAGCAAGATATGCTCACGAGTCTGAGGCATAGGTCCATCAGTAGCGTTCACTACCAAGATAGCACCATCCATCTGAGCAGCACCAACGATCATGTTCTTGACGTAGTCTGCGTGACCAGGACAATCGATATGAGCGTAGTGTCTGATAGGTGTTTCGTATTCAACGTGTCTTGTGTTGATGGTGATACCTCTTGCTTTTTCTTCTGGAGCGTTGTCGATATCAGCGTAGTTTTTAGCTTCAGCCATACCTCTACCAGCAGAGACAGCTGTGATAGCAGCAGTAAGAGTAGTCTTACCGTGATCAACGTGACCAATGGTACCAACGTTTACGTGTGGTTTAGACATAACGTAATTATACTAAATAATTTAAAAACATAAGAAGAACTTTCGTCATCATGACGAGTCTGTTCGCTTTTATAGAAAAACGTGAATGGATTGCAAGAGATTTTTATATCAATCAATTACAATCAATGTTCATGTGATTCATGGTGGGTGTACCTAGACTCGAACTAGGGACCTCATCCTTATCAGAGATGCGCTCTAACCAACTGAGCTATACACCCATGACCTACACATATGATAGACAATACATAACAAGAATTTCGGGGATACGGGACTCGAACTCGTGACCTCTTGGTCCCAAACCAAGCGCTCTAGCCATCTGAGCTAATCCCCGAACTCTTAGTGGTGCCGAGAGGCAGAATTGAACTGCCGACACAAGGCTTTTCAGGCCTCTGCTCTACCACTGAGCTACCTCGGCTCATACATAATATACTTGTGTCTTTGGCGAAGCCCAAACGACACACCCCGACTTATCGGGGCTACTCTACCACTGAGCTACCTCGGCATGCGATACCAAAACATCACTCTCTCAAGTGACTGGGGGCGAAGATAGACAAAATTGATACTAATTGCAAGTCTAAATTATGATTTGTGATGACAATATTCTAGCAGTCGCTTTCTGTCGAGTTAGACTTGCATTGACACATGGCTTATATACAAAGGCTGTCACGTGGTGAGGTGTCCGAGTGGTTGAAGGAGCACGCCTGGAACGCGTGTACCCCGACATGTCGGGGTCGAGGGTTCGAATCCCTTCCTCACCGCCACTAACAGATAAAGTGGATGAAATAGACGAAATGGTACAAGTGGAAACAATCCACTGCATCTATTTGATCTATTTATTCTATTTGATCCATCTAAAAGCAATGCAGACACCTGTCGAACTCGTACGTAGACATTCTAGTCCTGACGGTCAGACGTGTCAGTTATTTTTTCGTACAGAAGAACGTGTCGACTTCGTCGAAGGACAGTTTGTGATGCTCGAGCCCAATATCATCTACAGCCATCCGCACAAACCACCCAAAAGAGCCTACAGCATAGGTAGCACCATGCAGCAGATGATCAATAGCAATACGCTGACGACTATCGTCAAGTACACCGGTCCTGGTGGCATGTCGGACTACCTCGTCAATCAACTCAAGGAGTGAGACAAAATGAATCTCATGGGCTCCTATGGACACATGGTCGACAAGGGTGTGTCGAAAAACTATCTCCTCATCAGTGTAGGTAGTGGTATCACTCCCCTCTATAGTATCTACCAAAAACTGATCCAGACCCACGACTACAATCGTATCGCACGGCTGTATGGCGAGAAATTCTCGAAAAACCTCCTCCCTAATCTCACGCATGAGCGAGCGTTCAATGAGTCTCCTCACTGTCGTCATCGATGTCACCTCAGTAGAGAGCAAGATGAGATGCCTGCAGGACGACTTCCTGGACGCGTGGGTGAGTCGCTCGATGCGGCACTAGAATACCTAGAGACTACGGATATCAGTATCTTCCTCTGTGGCCATCCCGATATGGTCGATGAGATAAGGTCAATACTTATAGAAGAAAAATGATTTGAAAAAGGGCAAGTGAAGTTTGAGAAGTATTAGAAATCCATACCAGTCACTAAAGATAATAGCTCTTTCCCGTCAGTAGTATCCATATTTGCTTCTGGATGGAATTGAAAACCTCGTTGAGGTTTTTCTTTGTGTCTGATGATTTCATGCCCATGTGATGATTGTGCAAGAGAAATCAAATCTTTACTCAATTCTTTGATAGTGTATCTATGCGCTTCATATACTGTATATGTCTTATGGTTGTAGACAATATCCATATGAGTTTGTAGCTTCTCTGATAAATGATCAAAATGCGATCAATATGCTTGTGCTATAATCTGTGCTCCTAGGCAAATACCTATGATAGGTTTGCTTGTGGTGCGAATAAAATCCTCTTCATAAACATATGGACTTGGTTTATAAAAAACACTATGATGTCATCATCCACTGAGAACATAAAGATCATATGCTTCTTGGTCAAATTCTTCTCCAAGCTCCACAATATCGATATTATGTTCTACACACAATGTTAGCAAGTAATCGATATGTTTGGTTTCATTATTGATGATAAGGATTTTCATATATCTACCAAATATTAGGTGAAATTTGAGAAGTATTAAGTGTTGAGTAATGTTTTTTCTGGTACATTTCCCGCAAGATACTCTTGGTATCTTGTTTTTTGTTGTTCTGTCTGAGCTACCATTCCCATTGCAGTAAGTAATTTTTGAGCTCTATCTGTATCACCGCTTCCCTTCTTAATATTATAAAGTGATTCACATAGATCAAAATCATTCGACTCTATAATACGATCTAATGTCTTTGGGAAATAATCTTTTGGAAATTGTTTCTCTTTCTTCTTCCATCGTGATCATTCCCACCCCCTTAGAAAGAAATGCTTTATTTTTCATCGAAACGATTGCTTCTTTTGTTCTTCCTCTATAACATCATTTTGATTTTCTAGACTTCCTGACGCTCATATAACATCTTCAGTGACTTCTTCCTGATAGAGTTTTTCTTTCAGCACTTCTAATTGTTCTTCTTTTTCATTTTCAGCTACTATCTTATCTGTTTCGATTTCTTCTTGTGTTGGCTGAATTTCAGCACTCTCTGGAGCTGGTGCTGCAATTGCTTCTTGTGTATACTCTCATGTAGTGGGTGTATTTCTCATTATAAAACACATAATTCATAAAACATTTCTCATTATATGCGCCAATGTTCTTTTATGCAAATTTTCCAAAAATCCCACACATCAGTGCGGGATCTCTTGGTGTATTATATGTAACTAGTGTTTCTTATTCGTCGCCCTCCGCCTTGAGCCTGAAGTCGAAGGTGAGATCTGCTGACGTAGCATCAGGATTTCCATAGATGATTTGGCAGTATGGTAGTCACTGTGCGACATTATCATTCTCAGGAGTAGGTGTGTCTCCTTCGTATGGCAGGATCAGCTGAGTAATGACAGGATTGTATCCGTCAGCAGAGATGCGGAGATGGAGGTGACGAGCTCTGCCCTCATAAAGTCCTGGATAGATAGAGCTGATCTTGTATGCACCATTCTCATCGGTCAGTATATAGCCACGCAAGCTGATCTGTGTAGGATCGTAGTCGGAGTAGTCTCCATTGCCCTGTGGGTGGTACTTACCAGAGTCGTCTGCTTGTCGTACTTCTATCTTGGCACCAGCGATAGGGTCGCTATCGTCTAGTCCGCCATAGACTTGTCCTTCGAGCGTAAGAGGCTCACCATCGAGATTGTCATAGTTGAGTGTCATATTGTCAGCGAGTTGGAGTGTATTCTGGACATAGTATGGTCACTCGGTCGTCTGGACCGTGATACCGCAAGTATTCTTCTGTTCTTCGGTGAGTGTATAGCCACCAAATCCTTGGTCTCTAGGTCTATCACCTGCTGGAGGAGTAGGACGATCAGTCCCTGTCGTGATAGTTGCAGTGGTGCCTGTTGTGACAGTATTCGTAGTGGAGGTTGTGGTCATACCACATGCTGCGAGCGTGAGGAGTCCGATAGTCGCTCCCATAAGCATAAAATGTCTGTTTTTGATCATGTGCTATAAGGTTATATTAAAGGTAAAATCATTCATGTGCGGATGGTATATAAGTAGATATAATAATACAAGAGTGGTATATGGTGAGATATCTTTATAAACTTTTCATAAATACCTTCCCCTTCTTTCCTTTCCTCACAAGTAAAGCTGTATCGAGTTCGAAAATCATTAGGTCAAACTCACCACAATAAACCATACTACAAATAGTCCAAACACAATATATATTATATATTTTGTGTACTCTTCTCGTTCTTTCATATAATCTTTTGTTTCTCTCCATAATAATCACAATAAAAATCAATTGAGAAAGTATAGCCCAACACCCAATGGGATAAAAACGAACATTATATTAAAAACAATTCAAAATGTCACTCTTTTAAACTTAATATTTGAAGGCATTCCCATCTCATCGAGAACATATTTTGTTATTCTTGATCAGTCATCCCAATGTTGATATACCTTATATATATTGTCATCTATGTCATAGGTATATGTATATCAAGTTCTCTGCAATCAAGTAAAAACATCGCTCAACACATTATATACGTCATCCAACTCTATATTGGATTCTCATACTCTATAATCTACAACATATTTCTGGTCAACTAATCTTTGTGTATCTTGATACATCACAATACCTGTATAATTCAGGATTCCATTTGATATGTCTACTACCATGGAGGTATAATTCTTTGTATCAGCGTCTGGTATTTTGAAGCCATATTGCATTGAGTATAATATGCCCAAAACTACTAATGGTACTATTATAGTGCACAAAAGGAACACGAGCAAAATTGATAATTTTTTTTGTTTCATGATCTATATTACAAAACAAAACATAAAATCTATTGTCATAACACAAACACCTTCCCCTTCTTCCCCTTCCTCATAAGCAAAGAATCTTTTAATTCAATCTCTGCACCGATATCATCTATCTTCTGCTCATCGATATATAATGCACCTGACTGGATGAGTTTCTTGGCTTCGCCATTGGATGAGGCGAGACCCACATGGACGGCGAGCTCAGTCGCTCTGTATGATCCTGACTGTAAACGAACACCTCCTGTTGCATCACAGAGTGCAGACTGTGTCGCTGCGTCGAGTGCTGCGATCTCACTCATAATATCTCCTGTCGAGAAGAGTACAGATGTGATCGCTGCTGCTTGGGTCGCTGCATCGGTACCGAAGATGGTCGTCACGACATAGATAGCGAGTTGCTCCTGCCCATAGCGGCGAGATGGATCTTCGACATGTTGGGTGACGATAGCGTCGATCTCCTCGAATGAGAGCAGGGTAAAGAGTTTGAGATATCTCTCCACGTCCTCATCGGTTGTATTCAGGAAGTATTGGTAGACAGAGTACGGTGAGTTCATGGTCGGATCGAGCCAGATAGCATTGCCCTCAGATTTGCCGAATTTTTTGCCAGTGCTGTCCAGGATCAGCGGACCCGTAGCACCGAAGACGGTCTGGTCGAGTTTTTTGCGAACGAGCTCGACTCATGTAGTAATGTTTCATCGCTGATCAGAGCCTGCGATCTGGAGTGAGACGCCGTGGTCTTGATAGAGACGGAGGTAGTCATAGGACTGCAGGAGCATGTAGGAGAACTCGGTGTACGAGATTGATTTGTCTGGATCCTCGATGCGCTTTTTGACGGTTTCTTTGGTCATCATGTAGTTGATGGTGATGTATTTGCCGACCTCGCGGAGGAAATCGATGTAGCTCATGTCGGTATAGAAGTCTTCGTTGTTGATGACTTCAAAATCAAAATCATGACCAGACAGCTCACGAAGATGCTCGAGCATGCCCTGGACTTGGTTCGTGATGGACGTGACATTGGTCTGGAGTTGTTCTGGAGAGAGAAATGATCTTTCGGAATCCTTGCCTCCCGGATCACCGATCATACCCGTTGCACCACCGACTATAAGATAGAGCTTGTTGCCACGTTTCATATAGTTGACGGCCTGCATAAACACGCAGAAATTACCCAAGTGAAGCGACTGCGCTGTCGGATCACATCCGAAGTAGAGTGCCTTGCCTCACTGGTCGAAGGTATCGAAGAGGTCTTCATGCGTATACTGATAGAGAAATCCTCTCTGCTCAAGTTCTTGTCTAAGATACATGCTCTCTCCAGCGACACCATAATAAAACATAGGCTGTTTATAGTGAATATGTATAACAATAGCAATCTTCTATCTATTGACTTTCGTATTCTTATATATATTATAATGCATCATTTATAGATTATTATGGACTCTAGTGTCTTATGAGCAATCACTCTTCCAAGATATGAAAATGATTACTCCAAACCTCGAATAAGGTTGATCTTTTGGAATGGAAATACCAGAGTGGTTATAGTAGTATACCAAAGTATCTTAGTGCTAAAGAAGTTGCCAGGAGAGAGCTGTGTAATGCTCTCCTCGCTAAACAACGTAAACAATATTATAAGAAGATATATCAAAGCATAGAAGATATCAATCAACACAAAGACAATACCTCAGACCATGGTCTACGTATTGTGTGAAATGCATCTCATCTACCTGCCGTGCAAGAAGCTATTCAAAAAGCCACTGCAAAAAATCAGACATCGCACATACTTTATACCCCCAAGAAAAAGGGGAGTGTATTATCTAAGATCGATAAAAAATCAGAGGATGCTATCAATGAGTATAGAAAAATCCATAAAGATAATCTCAATACTCATGCTCAAACACTTTTTACTGAGGTTGTAGATTTTATTAAAACCAACGATATTGATCCTCATGAGGCTTCCTCTGGTGCATTTTTCCAGCAGTATGTAAGCCGCCTTCTCAAAGACCACTACGTTAAGGAATGTTGATTGGTGGAGATAAAAAAGCTTGTTGATGATTGTGGGAAATTGTTTAAGGATCGTAACAAGGCACAGGTCATGTTTGTATGAGCACTGAATCATGCTATTATACTCTCTGTCCTGACAGAACAAGAGTCATGTTATGAAATCAAAATCCCCCTCACTAATCCAACAATTTCACATATATTAGATGCCAAATATCGCATCGATATGTGTTTTGCAGAGCCTATCTGAAAGACCAAAAATATCATAATATACACTGTAGATGCCAAGACAAAAAGCACAAAATATAACAATGATCTCATACTAAATAATCAGCAGAAAAGATTTATTAGTATGCTTGCTGATAAAGCACTCAGAGCACAGGGATTCAACCTCTCTAGTAGGTGCTACATTTTCAAACATATTCAGCTTGCTAGTGATATTAGGGAACGCCCGCGGTTACCTCATGATCATGAGTTCACCCATCAATACAAGTGATATATGGAAGCCAGAAAAAATATTATATGTGCACGGCATCAACAAAAGCGAAAACCATAGCCATCACTCCTTGCTTTCGTTCCCTCGCCTGACTAGACTGTGGTCAGGTTTTTGTTTTTGGAAAAACATATCATGTACATAGCATTTGAGTGAGTGGTCGGCACAGGGAAGTCGACACAATCCAAGAGACTCTACGAATATATTCAAAAAAAATATCCAGATACTCCCCTCGAGTTCGTCCGTGAGCCAGGTGGGACAGAGATTGCAGAGTCTATCAGAAGGATGGTCCAGTGAACTGCGCGAAAGGAGGAAATGCACCCACTTACTGATGCATATCTCTACGCTGCTGCGAGAGTCCAGCTCATGCAGGCAAAGATCAAACCTATCCTTAATCAGTGAGGAATTGTGGTAGCTGATAGATGCTTCGTCTCATCACTTGCATACCAGTGATATGCACAGGGTTTGTGAATAGAGAAGGTTTTCCTAATCAATAGACAAGCATTACTCGATTGCTTGCCTGATGTGGTACTTTTTATGGATTTGGATATAGAAGTTGGTCTCAGTAGGACTTTCGATGCCGATGGAGACAAATGGGAAAAGAAAAATGCAGACTTTTTTCGTACCATAGAAAGAGGATATCGTGAAGCAAGCAAACACCCACAAGTAGCTCCTCTTCGAGAAAATATCGATGCAAGTGGCACACAGGATGAGGTGCGACAAAAACTATTGAATGCACTGACCTGACATAGATTATGGAATATGTTTTCACTTGCAGATGAAGCTCATGGGTAGACCACTGGGACAGCATTTCCTCCGCGATAGCAAAGTACTCGATCGTACCGTACAGCGAATCACCAAGCTCTATGAACAAAACGAATGCCAGACCCTCATCGAGATCGGTCCGTGAAAGGGTGCCCTGACCAAGAAAATCGTCTGAATCAGTGATCATTTTCTGGTCTATGAAAAAGATACGACACTGGAGTCGCATCTCCTACAGATCGTCAATAAAGAGCAGATCATCTGGGGTGATGTCCTGGAGCAATCAGTAGATGAGTCCATAGATCGCAACACGACACTGATTGTGGGCAATCTGCCGTATTATATTACCTCACCGATTCTGAGACAATTCTTCGAACATGACCACTTTGTCAGCGGAGTGTTTCTCATCCAGAGAGAGGTAGCAGAAAAAATCATGACCGATGCTCCGAAAAAATCATATCTCTGGTGGTTACTCAACAATGGATATGATGTGCACTACTGTTTTACAGTCAAACCACAGAGTTTCAACCCACCACCCAAGGTCGACTCTGCTGTCATTGCACTCACTCGCAAGGAACAAAGCGAAGTAGAGGACATAGACAAGCTCTTAGAGATATTAGAACTTCTGTCTCCCTACAAACGCAAAACACTTGGAGCAATAGCAACTCTCAATACAAAAAAGGGGAATACACTTACCATCCCTGAGCAATATACCAAAAAGCGTCTGGAAGAAATCGGTTGGGAAGAGATGAAGGAGATAATAGATATGAATGAATAATATCATTACTGTCATCTCGAGCTTGTCGAGAGATCTGTTTTTCGATGAGGTAATAAACTTTTCTCCTTAGTAAACTCAAACATACGTTAATAGATTTCTCCATTTCGCTACGCTGCAGTCGAAATGACATATGCCTTGTCATCTCGAGCTTGTCGAGAGATCTATTCCCATTCAGAAGCAATATCAATACTTTCCTTGTTGGTGCTATCAATCAAAATATCCTTCTTTTTTCTACTTCGCTTTTTCAGTTGTTTTTCTCTAGCAATTGCCATCTCAATATCACTACACTCTTCATAATATACTAACTTGTTGCAGTTATATTTTTCTGTAAATCATGGTACCAGTTTTTCTTGATGTTCATATAATCTACGCTGTAGATTATTAGTCACTCCAATATAGAGAACAGTATTGGTATAATTAGATACGATATACACATAATAAGTGCCCATAATATCTTGAGATAATAAAAGATCTCTCCACTGCGGTCGAGATGACAACAACTACTTCTGCAATACATTATCGGGCACATCCAATCATCTGACTGACGGAGGTCTCGTATAGTGTGGCTTTTCGATATTTTTCATACCCTGGAGTGGACTATAGCTCTCCTGCTGTCGACTGGCAGACTCTTTGATGACGTCAGGAATGAGACGCACGACTGCTTCGGTCATGGTCATACTCGCTACCTCTCCACCTAGGAGGACGAAAGAACCAAGAGAGATGCGGACGAAGTGATCTGGATGTTCACGCTCACATCGCAACTGAACACGATGATCGATGCCCTCATATCTGCCATTAATAAACATCAAATGGTCGTAACTACTCCACTGGAGGGCTGTAGACTGATTGAAAACTACCTCACTCGGTGATGGAAAGACAATGAGATATGTTTCTCCTTCCTGCACAGACAATAATGCTTGCTCGATAGACTGGATCACTGGCTCTGCCTGGATCAGCATCCCTGCACCTCATCAGTAAATAGTATCATCAACAAATCAGTCAGAGGTATTGTCTCTCGGATTATACTGCGAAAAACTCAGCAGACCACGTTCGACCGCCTTGGCTACGATGGATGTCTGCTCAAAGTTTTGGAAGATAGTAGGAAAGAGTGAAATATAGTGGATATGCATGGAAAAGGGATGAAATAGATGAAGTAGACTAAGTGGATGAAGTGGACTCTATGACCGATGCAATATATTTATGTATCATAATACTAATGCGGCGACATTCGGATAATATCTGATCACATTGCTCATCATCAATCATCTTCCTTTCTTTTGCTATGATACCCATACTCCTTACTTCACCACAACTTCATTTAGCTATATAGAGAAATCTCACTAATTCTTTCTTGGTTTCTCTCTCATATCATTCTGCAATATTGTTGGAGATCGAAAGAGTTGCCCTCAATATCTGATCCCTAAAGAAGTATATTTTACTCTCTTCCAATACATCTGCTATACGATGATAGAGGTCTTTAGATCTTTGTCGGATGATAAGATCTTCGAATGATTGCATGAGAAGAGAATAAGTGGATAAAATAAAATAAGTAGACAAAGTGGATTCCTGTTTCGTCTTTTTTATCTATTTAGTCAATTTCGTCTTTTGTTTCTTTTTCATCCGTCGCCTTCGGCGACAACTCAAGAGGAAGAGGATTTGAACCTCTGCTTTCGGCTTCGGAGACCGATGTGCTAACCACTGACACTACCCTCTTACAGGACTCTATCATACGAAAAGGAAGAAGTAGAACAAGGAGAATAAGTAGATTCTCTTTCGTCTACTTCATCCATTTCGTCCGCTTCTTCTCTTTTATAGAAAAACCCCCTCCCGAAGGAGAGAGTCTATCTTTCTGAGACATAAACTATGTCGTGCTAGAATAAGAGGAGAGCCTATTATTGAGCAGAGATAGAGTATGATTCATTACCACCATTGTAGTAGAGCTTAGTAATTTCAGCTCTCAATACAGCAGGGTTGATGAAGTCAGAATCTACGAGAATCTCGTATGAAATATCACCACCATCTTCAGCCAATACTACAGGAGCATCAACCAAAGTAAACATAGTGATAGCACCAGGAACTGCACCAGTACCTGTAGAAGCATAACCAGCAGTTGCACCACTAGCTACATCAGCACAGTCACTTACACTAGATCCTTCTGGCAAGATACAAATAGTACCTTCATAGTCAGCATCAGCAGCCAAGATTCTTACACGAGCATCGAAACCAGAAAGGTTTACTTCAGCTTCAGTGTCTACATTCTTGATAGTTACCTTGAATTTGTTGTCATCCAACTTAGTCAAAGTTACTAGAGGAGGTTGTACACCGAATGTGTATTCTTTAAGCATAAGATTAGTGAATGCTTGTACTTCAGCTTCTGTAGAAGAGTTTCTCAATTCGATAGCATCTTCATCAGCTATAGAAAGCTGGAGAGTAGTACCATCGTAATCAGATACATTTGCGAAGTCACCCATAACTTTGAAGTTAACAGTAGCATCTTCAGCAATTGTGTAACTCATACCAGAGAATTTAATAGTACCTGTCAATCCAGTACCTACTACTTCAGTAGTAGCTGAGATTTCAGTACCATTAGCAACATCTACCAATGTAACATCACCATCAGAAAGAAGGTCTTCAACAGCTCCAGTAGTAAGAGTTACATCGAATGTTACTTCCTTAAGTTTGAGATCTTCAGCATCAGCTCTTACTGCAAATCTACCAATTTCTTGGTCAGCATTTGAGTAAAGTGTGCTAGATACAGGAGCAGCTACAGTTGCAGCTTTTACAATAGCAGTACCAGCTTCGATAGTAGCTTTGTCACCCTTCTTAGAGATGTTTACATCTACATCATCACCATCTGAATTTTCGATTTCATCAATCAAGAATTCAAGTTGGTAATCAAGGTCAGTACCACTCAAACCGAGAGTAGCAAGAGCACTTGCAGACTTAACGTTAGCTGTTACTTTGATAGTAACAGTTCTACCAGCATCGATATAGATTTCATCATCGAAGTCTTGTGTACTAGTCATACCGAAGTCACTAGTGTCATCAAGTTCGAAGTCTACACCATCTACATAGAGAGTTACCTTTTCACTAGTGAATGCGTTGATGTCACCACCAAGTACATCTTCAAGTGTGAAGTTAGTCAATGTGAAGTCTGAAGAAGATTTCAAAGTAGCTTGATACAATACTACGTTGTTAGAACCAGGAGCAATAGTATCTGGGTTTGCAACTTTAGTGAGCGTAAGGTCAAAGTCAGATAGACTAGCTTCATCATCATCAGATGCTGCAAGACGCATACCATAGTCTGAGTCCGCGTCTACTACATCAATAGCAGAGAAGTCACCAGCATCAAGTTCGAGAGCAAATTCAGCTCCTTCACCGACATAGATTACATCACCTCTGAGTTCAAATTCGATAGCTTCACCATCGTCAGCGTCAACATCAAGACCAGTAACTACGATCTTGTCATTAGTGACGAAAGCAGAACCAACCATTTCATCATTGTAATATACATCAACATTAGCGAAGATTTCATCAAGATTGGTATTAACATCAGTACCGAGTGTTGCATCGATCTGATTCAAAACGAATCCTCTAATGTTAGCGTCTGAATTTGGAGTCAAAGTAACTGTACCAAGTACTTGGTCAAGTTTACCTGAATCAACATCATCAAGACTAATAGTGCCATCAACATCATCTACTTCATAAGAAGTGGTTTTGATAGTACCGAGTGATACAGGAGTACCATCAGCTTCACCATTAGCTACGTTTACAGTAGTAGCAGTGAATTTGTGAGTACTGTTGACAGTTGACATAGCATCAAGAGCAACCATAACATCAAATTCTGCAGACTGATTAGCACCCAACTCAAGCGCCGGAGAGAATCTTACAGTAGCAGTATTAGAAGAAGTGACTGCATATGATTTAGTAACCATAGAGTCATTAGCGAACCAGACACCATCGATGTCACCATACTCACCAAGACCAGATCTATCGATAACGATAGAAGATACTTTCGCACCATCTGCGCCAGCGGTCAATTTGAATGTACCTACATTGATACCGATAGCATTTCTAGGTACGTCTTGTGTACTAGGAGCATCTACAAGAGAGATAGTAACGAAACCATCTACTACTTCAGGATCTACTGGATCTACAGTACCTTCACATGTGTCGAGGATTTGGCACAATATATCATCGATATTTGTGTCAGTTCCATTGTCACAGTTCTGAGCGATTCTGTAGAGGACGAGCATAGCTTCGTATCTCTTGACAGGAGCCCAAGCATTTTCTACTGTGAAGATACCCTCAGCATTAAGCAATGAGTAGTAGTTCTTCCAGTATTCAGCTGGTTCTGGCAATTGACCATAGAGAGCTCTACCAATCATAGTCATAAACTGACCTCTTGTTACAGTCTCCATTGGGTGATAAGCACCATCCCAACCATTTACTAAACCGTATTCGTAAGCTGTTTCGATCCAAGACTGAAGACTAGCATCAGCAGAATCAAGATCAGAGAAGTTGTCTGCGTAGTCTCTTGTCATTTCAAGAGCTACACAAGAAGCAGCATCAAGACCGTTATAAGCCATTTTAGCTACTTGTTCTCTAGTCATATTAGAGTAAGGCATAAATGCCTCTTCAGATGACATGGTAGTAACACCAGCATCATAACCCCAAGTGTAAGCCAATGAGAACTCTTCGTTCACAAGTGACGCACCGAGAGCTGTTACGTTGATAGTAGAAGCCAATACTCCCATAGAGGCAACTATAGCAACGCTTTTCTTGAACAATTTGTTCATGATAGCACGTTCATTAAGGATAAAAAGAATTGTGCTCTCTGATATCAGAACGTCCGTCTGATACAAGAGGTTTATACATATAAAATGTACAAAGAGCTGAAAAGCCCATGTTGCCACACCTCCGTGTAACTAACACCGACCATCGTAATGATATAGAGTAAACATTGCAAGCCTTTTTGGACAGACAATGACATGGTGTGTCGAATACGACGGCATCCGCTATACTAGACATGTCCACCTATGTCAATTTGCTGTTCCCAAAGCTACTTTGTGTCTCTATCATACTCCGGCTCTTCTGATGCATGATACGATCTGTCTTCTCTGTTTGTGACTAAAAAGTGTATACATTTTTTATTTTTATGATGAAAATAAGAGCACAAAAGGATCAAGAAGGAGATGAAACGATATGGAAGGAGTACTTTTCGCTGCCTTATTCTTCCAATTTCCTTCCTCTCCTATGTGTCATATACGCATAGACTACAAGAAATATCATAATCACTATCACGAACTCTCTCTGTTGCACGCTCAATAGTCGACCATGTGAAGCGATCCAGTTACTTATATCTATAATATACTGGAGTAATCGATCTATAATCTGTGCAAGTCGTGTGTATCATCGCCATGAAGAGATAATGGTCGCTATCATTCATCCTATCATCACGAGTGGCACGATGGGGAGAACGAGAAGATTAGCGAGAAGAGACAAGATATTTCGGCTATCGGTAAACAGGAGTAGAAACGGCATCACTGCCAGTGATGCTCCCAGTGTAGGAAGGATATAATCAGCCCATACGAGATGAGGCAAGCGTTGTCGCCAGACGAGGCGACGGGTCTGGGTGGTGCTTTTGGCGATTCGTGGACGGATAAGGATAATACCGATCAGTGCTGCGAATGAGAAGATGAAACCGATATCCTGTCGGAGGAAATACGGATTTCGCCAGAGCATCAGGAGGGCTGCGATAGCCATGAGACGTCGGATATTGGCGATGCGACCGGAGAGCAATGCTCCCATCGTCAGGAGAGCCATGATGACTGCGCGGAAGATACTGCTATCCATCCCTACGATCAGGGCATATGAGATGATCGCTCCTGCCATGATGACCGTACGAATGCGAAGCGGCACTCGGATCAAGATCAAACCGAGAAACACCATGATCATCACCAGATTTCCGCCTGAGACTGCCACGATATGGACGAGTCCACTATCGATAAATGTCTGATAGGTTGCATCGTCAAACCCTGATCTATCACCGATCAGCATACCAAGCAGGAGCGCAGCTTCTTGTCATTGAAATAGATTGTTGACATGATCGATGAGTCGAGCTTTGGTACGGGTATATCGTGGGAGGTCGTCCTGTCCCTGCACAATCACATTGGATGGAGAGATGGTTCCATGAAGTCCACGCATACGAAGCCATCCTGCTCGATCCATCTCGCCCGAGACAGGCTGAAAGGTCAATGGTTCATCCAGTTGGCGTCGAAGTCCGAGTGACTCATCTGTGACGTAACCAGTGATTCGAAGACGCGTGCCAAGCGGATACAGGTGATCAGTGCGATACCAATAACTCCTCTCGCCTGTCTCAGCGATCATCACATCATCCGTACGTGTGTCGACGATGGTAATTTCGCCATATCGCTGTCATGAATCAATAGGTACTCCCTGATCATAACGTCGTTGGTAGATGACCAACGCGACCCCTGCGAGTACTCATGCAAAAAGCGTCAGACTCAGTGATTGTAGGATCTTGGTCGTGGTACGCTTCTGATACCGTGTCCGTACGAATACCATCAGTAATGATACTCCCACTCCAATCGCCACCCACTGCGGATCACGGACAGCTGTTCGCCATCCTATCGCTACCATGGAAGAGATTCGGAAGAGGAGCTGCATATTATTTTTTGCGAGGAGTAAAAATACCTGCCCATGTCCCTCTCACGACCGCCCAGACTAATGGAAGTCGCTGTCTGATGGGCGCATAGCGAAGGATTTTGTAGATCAGTGATGCGGTGTGGAGATGAAGACCGAGGGTGAAATATTGGATCTGCTGTCGTGAGGTGGCTGTCGAGCGGACTCGGATGACGCGGTGTTTCGCCTTATAATATGCTCCACGAGGAGTGGCAAGATAGGAATCTTCGAGTGGAGTTTTGTCTCTCATCATGTGATGAGTATAAACCTGTGTCAGCGCATACATAGGAAATCATGCACGAGTGATACGACTCATCCGCTCAAAGTCTTCATAGACAAATGGAATACTCTCGTCTAGTGGATAGTCAAGAAAGAGCTGATGAGGTCAGAAAATACAATTAGATGCAGAGAAAAGGATCTTTTTGTAGGCGACATCAGTAATAGGTGCTTCGGGAATGACCCAACCTAATCGGTAGCGGAAGTGAGTGTAGCCCTGACTACGAATAGTGTCGGTATCCCTATACTTCTCGCTCGGGATAACGATTCACTGCTTGGCGGGTAGGTCAATAGCTGTATAATCTTTTCGTAACTGATCCATCATCGTAGCATCCAGGATATTGTCGTCATCGATACAGAGGATGTAGTCTGAGGTAGCTTTTTGGATACCGTAGTTTCTGACATAACTCGCTCCTTGTCCAGGGATGAAGTCTGGGTGAGTGGAGTGTGTAATAAGAGTGTAAGAGTGTCCACGGATGAGCGTTTCTATATATTGCTTGTATGAGGATTCTGTTTTGGAATCAGTAAAATCAATATCTGCCACGATGATGATCTCATGTGGTGGGAAGATTTGATTGGTCAGAGAAATCAGCAGTGGTCCGATCGTTTGGTCGGTGCGATTGGTGGGGATCACGACACTATACTTCATAATCACTCTTTAGGAACTAAGTCATAAAACTTTCTGTATCTTCGGATGATAGGAGAATACCGTGGGTCTATGTCCTGTCTCTTGTGCTAGGAGTAAGACGTGGAGTCTGGATGCCGCCACCTCATCTGCGCCAGCAAAGAAATCGAGAATCTCTGGCAGTGAATGAGTAGATCGGTCTCGTCGCTCGAGCTGTGGATACTGTACTTTTAGCTGATCAAAAGCGACCTGATCTTGGCGAAGATCACCTGGGACAAAATATATCTTCTGTGCACCATGTGCCGTCATCCACACATCTAATCTGTCGATAAGTTCAGACTGCGATTCCAAGACATGAGGGTGGATATTGAGGAGGACGTAGTCGGAGGTCTGGGCCTTTTTGGGAAGATCAAGCTGATCAAGCGCATCATATGCCCGATCATGATAGAGCGTGACATTGTCAGGAGAGATGGCTTTGGCATATTCGTAGGATGTCTCATCTCTCAGGATCACTGCACGCGCATGACGGAGCAAAGTGCGAATATGTCGCCCTGGATGCTCGGGATCGAAGGTCACACCACCCAGAATCATAAAGCGCTGCGTCCCGAGGATGATGCCTGGATATTGCATGAGATAGTGTCGTCCATTGCGCGGCCAAGGCAGATGACTATTGATGACTTCACCTCCTCACAGTACGAGTAATGGAAATAATCCCAACAGACTCAGTGTCGCCTCTCGGATCTTGCGAAACCACGAACGATTACGATCCACGGGTGTCACAGGGATACTCACCAATCACGCATGTTTGCGGATCCACTGACGCATCCATGCTGGATGATCGGTCTCGAGCGTGACATGAGTGATATTGTGCTGACTGGCAAGATACTGGATCACACCGAGCAACAATATCTCGTCTCCTATGTTACGATATCAATAATATCATTTTAGGTAGATGCGCATTATATCAGTGAGGAACGATAAACGATTTGTTACTATGTGTTACCATGTGTAACGATTTGGTACTTTTTACTGATTTTGTGCACTATTTGCAAGCGGACGCACGACACTATCGATAAAAATATCATAATAACTCGTCTGCTGCTGCGCGACTCGGAGGTCCTCCATCGGCGTATCAATATCGTAGGAAGTGTTATGGATAGTCACCTGACTCTCACCATCACGAAACGCATCACGCATCGTATAGTAGAGATCAACATGTTGCGCAACATCCGTGTCATAGTAGATCGGAGACCGATTACGAGCCAAATACGTATGTAATGATGAGATATAATCTCTATAGAAGCGTTCGGGTGGCGTGGTGGTGCTACGTGACGCTGGGGCTTTTTTGCACACGAGACTCACACCGTCCGAGCGGAGGCAAAATTGCTTGTCTGATCAGGTGCCTTGTGATGTGATGGTAAGACGGTTCAATAAAGAAACTGCATCAGACGACAAATCATGTCGGTCCTCCTGATCGGTCGTGATAGTCTGACCATCGTCCGTCGAGAAATAACAAAAGGTGTCGACCAGCTCATCAGCGTGTAATAAACGAAGACAGCCCACACGATTGGGGAGTGAGAGCGCTCACTGTCGTCTGAGCGTTTGTGTTGTGATATCAAATTGTGGGTCGGTACGTGTCGTGCGATCTCCTATCTGGAGTGATCGAAGCCCGTCATCTGCATGTGCATCGATAGAGGCATTAATTCGTTCTCTATCTCCATCTGCTCCAGGAGGATTGGGATAGGCTGCGGTGATCGTTCACTGTCATGTAGTGATAGTTGGAATACCTGTCTCAAGGAGCTTCGGTTGGGATGGGTCATAGCAGTACTCATCTCGCATGATAGCATCAGATCGGATCTGGACACAGGTCTCCTTGGTGTTTGGGAAGCGGAAGTTATCCATGATTCGGCGATCTGATCCATTTTTGATCGATCCATCGAGGAGTTTTTTGCGGCCGTTGATCAAAAGATACGTATCCGATAGGTCAAGTGTTTCGGTGCCCGTGTAGGCCAGATGGAGCTGTTCGCGACCGGTGTCGTTGCCATCAGGATCGTAAATCACATCAAGTATGTGGAGTGATGTGATAATGGATCATGAAAGTTTTTCTCCTGTCACAGTTTGCATATCACCAGGGGCCCAACATCGGTAACTCACGGGTTTTTCACCATAGAGTAAGGTTGCGCATGATGCTCTCGTATTTACAAATCATCGTGTCTTGGTGATGGTGAATTCTTCTCAGGGGGAGAGTATGCCTTCGAGTTTTTTGCGTGTGGTGCCGACAAGTAGTCTATAGTCAGATAAATCAGTCTCGGGCTGATCATCAGATAGAGCAAAAGTAATAGATTCATGATCAGTATCCGATCCTGGTGGGTCATAGACGAGATCGATAATCTCTATATCAGCAGCTTTTCATGATGCAGACTGATCGTCAGTGATAGTCTTGGTAGCACTGGTCGTGATAGTGTAACATTTGGTGTTCAATAATCAGCCTGATCGATGGAGTTCGACACAGGTAGAGACGCTATTGGGCAGAGAGAAACTTGCCGTAGCAGTTACAGTCGCTCATGGAACAATAGTCTCGCGGATATAGCGCTTCGTCTTGGCGTCGCCGATCAGGATCCATAACTCTTCGGGGTCGAAGGTCTGATTGGAGAGGTTGGTAATCGTGATCTGCTCGGCATCAGTGTCAGAGCCAGGCGGATCATAGACGAGCGCATCAATCGTTACGGATCATGAAAAACTAGAGCCAGACTCCTCTCCCGTCCCCGTCCCTCATCATGTATCATCCACCGACCAAGGAATATCTCCTGCACCAATTCGCACACCATCAGCTGCCTGATCAGCTACATAACAAAGATAATCAAGCAATATATCTTCATCACTCCACAATTCTACACATGTGTCGCTTGTGTTTGAAAGTGCAAAATTGCCCGTCAAAAGAATGGTGCCGGATGAAGAGAGAGTGGGCCCGTAGAGATAGCGTTTGGATCAGCCGTTTTTGAGCAGATAGTAGTGGTCCAGGTCAATAAGTTCATCTGTGTGAAGAGTAAGGGCAATAGTCTCATCTAATCCACTTGGTGGTGCAGGTCGTACACCATCCAGTGTTAGAGTAGGATGAGATGGTGGTATCGGGCATTCTTCGGGTGGTGTGGTAATCACAGGAGTAAAGTAGAAGGAAATGCTCTCTGGATACCCCGGAGTAGACAGTCATGTACTGTCGAAATCACGTCAACAGCCCTGTCCACCAAAGTTTTGAGATCATGATATGACATGCGAGACAGACACCCTGTCCAAAACCTGTCCACTCTGTCCACTAATCGTCATAAATCCAGTTCATAACTGGTATCAAGACGGAATAAGCATATCAATATCAGCACTGATAACCCCTGTATGTCATCGAGCGATCAATAGGTGATCCTCAGGGTACCGCTGTCCACTCACATCGATCACCAGTCAAGAAAGTAGATCACCCGTGAAGACTATAAAAGGGTCAGCTATGATCTCTTGTGCTTTGAGTTCGACGAAGGCAGACATCTCATCCGAACCCAGAAATACTTCGGAGATACGTCGTGGCGATGGATCGATGCATGTAATCTCTTCGCCTGTGCCACTACTACCCGTCTGTGTGAGAGCATCAATGAGATGTTGTCACCAATACATGGGGGAACCATAGTATCCATCTACCATGCCTATGGATCCTGATGCAGTGGTAACATGTCGCTCAGATTCGACACGCGTCAGCGAAGACTTTGTATTGTCGGCAGCGAGGACAGTAGATGTATCGATCATGATCGTGTCAAGGATAGTGCCGCTACTATCAAGCAAGAGTCGACTAATCGCCGCACTATCAGTAAAACTTCGTCCATAACCTGGCGAAACCGCAATATCAGGAGTGAAGAGAATATCTTTGTCGGAGAAGATGGCAGACTGATTGGATCACAGGTCAAGCACCAGAGGAACAAGTGAGGACTTAGCTCCCGAGAGATAGACGGTACCAGAAAATGTCTCCCCGACATCGGTAGAAATCTCGATAAATTCATCTGTTCCATCTATAAAAATCTCCGTGACCAAGAGCGACCGCGTGTAGGAAAGAAGCGATCAAAGTCACAGAGATGTCAGCAGTAACAAGAATAGTCATCACATGGTCCGCGAGCGTCACGGCAAGCGCATGGGTTTAGGAGGAAAAACTAAAGAGTGTCTGGATCAGTCTTTCTTTGGGTCTACGGATAGTATTGAGACGAGATGTTTCATTGTGCTTGGAAGTTTTGCGGTAGGCGCGAAGTGCGGTAAATACCATGTCTAACTGATGAGAGAGAGCTTCGTTTTGTTCTATCATAATATCTCCATGGTTCTCGACATATCGTTCAGCATTGGTTCTCTGGTCATGAGTCCGAGGGATAGGTACCATGATCAGGAGCATGTCTCGGAGTTTTTGCTCAGCGAGTGAGGTGGTCCCTGCGCGTGTGAGTGCTATATCACAGTACTGGTAGCAGAGTGCCAGCTGTGGTGGTGTGAGGAAATCGAGTACGATCACATTATCATATGAATCGAAGAGTTTGTTCAAATCTTTGGAAAGAATACCGCCAATCACGATGAAAGTATAGGCACGATAGATGTCTGGTCTCATCCTCATGGCTTGTGCGAGTGACTGATACAGGCTCTGCGATCATTGGGAACCTCACATCACGAGCACATGAGTCTGATTGGCTTGGGTCTGGTGTCCGATAAGTGTGGCAAAATCAGTGCGCGATCTCTCATGAGCAAAATCGTCCGAAAGCAACTGACCCACTACTTGCGCATCGTTATGTACATTATCAAATGCGGTAAAAATTGCTTTGGCGTGGCGGGATGCTAAGCGGTTGATCAGACCCATACGAGTATCTGACTCATGGACGATGAGAGGGATACCCCAGATACGTGAAGCGAAGATCACCGGACCTGCGACATAGCCACCTTTGCACCAGATGACATCAATATGATCACGACGTAAGTAATAGAGAGCTTGGAGTGTCCCTCGTATCACGCGTATCATGTCTCGGATATTGTGCAAGAATGAGGAAAATGAACGATCACGACGTATTTTGCCTGAGGACAGGGAACGGAAGATGACAGGTGTCGACAGGGTCTGATTGAGTTTTTGAGAAATAGTGTATTCTAAGCTCTTTTTGGAGCCATATCGATAGAGTTTGTGTGGCGGATAATCACCCGATTCGATGGTCTGGATGACATTGGCGATGGGCATGACGTGACCGCCGGTGCCACCACCTGCCAAGAGAATATGAAGTGTTTTGGAATCGGACATGCGGCTGGTAGATAAGGGACAAAACACATCTGTCTACCTCTGTCTATACTCAAGTGAAATCTCCTTTGCAAGACCAAAAAACACTGCCCACAGACAGTGTTGATATGTGATATATAGGACAACAAAGATGGTGGGTGATATTGGATTCGAACCAACGACCTCTACAATGTCAATGTAGCGCTCTCGCCAACTGAGCTAATCACCCGCGTGCAGAACACTCTATGTATGTGGGATGATAATTGCAAGCTAAAAACGATGCAGACGGTCGATGTGATCTGGATCAATAGTGATGGTCATCTCAGTATTTTCATCTCATCAACCAGAACCCCCTCTGACTTCGTCGGTATCCCCCTCCGCTTCGCGAGAGTCCATGTACTTATCAGGTGGAGACAATGCTTCACTATTCCCTCATTCTTCTTGTCATCTTGAGCGAACAGAGTGAGTTGAAAGATCTTGTTGTGGCTCTGGAGAAGATTCTTCGACTTCACTCGGGATGACAGTTTCTTTTAAGCTTTCTACTTTTTCTATCTGCTTTATAACTGATTCATGATCCTTCATCGCCCTTCATGATCCTTCATCGCCCTTCATGATCCTCCCTCGAACCTCTACAATAGTTTTGGTCGGAGCAATATCATCCCATGGTGAGATATATGGACGTATCTGGACTTTCTGTGCAGTGGGATCGATCAGGAGCGCACACTGCTCTTCGTCTCGTAGCGACTGAGGGACAGTAACATATGATGACGCTGACTGGACCTTGATCACGATACCCAACTGCTCCAGCACATCCAGCACTCTATACACCGTCACTGGATCCACACGAACTCCCTCACTGATCTGCTCGACCGTGATGAGATATCTCTGCTCTGCGAGCCGATCAATGATAGCTACACGCGTACGCGTGCTTCTATAGCCTTGGCTAGAAAGACGATCATGGACGGCTTGTGCTCGCATCGTGGATCAAGACATCAAAAAGTAAAAGACTAACAATTGCAAGTGAGTAACAATAATGTAAGTATATGGGTCATTGTTTCATAATGCAAATTTTTTGCAATAGTTATTTTCTATCTTTTGTTATTTATTTACTATTGCATTTTACTTACTTTTGTTATTATATTGCTTTTGTTATTTTATTACTATTGTAAGTTATTAACATTTTCTGAACAGCTTGTTCACATTATTGTTAACAACCTACTATTGTAAGTATATTGCAATATGAACTATATTCGCTTTCAGATACATGAAAAAGACCCGTGGAGCACTAAATCCTTGGGCATCTTCCATGCAATAGCTGATCTCAGAGATGGTGGTACTATGTTAGACTATCATCAAACACACGCAGATGATCTGAGAAAGTGGTTTAATGATCATCTTGAGGCCCCTGGTCGTTTTTCTCGCAAAAAAGACCAGAGAAAAACTAGGTGAATCTCTCGGTGGAAAGAAACAGCAACAGAATACATAGAAAAAATGGAGGAAATTATTTATCTTTTGGGAGAATATGATATTGTCGTAGAAAAAATAACAAGTGACAATCCTGGTTATATTGTCTATGAAGATGACTATCAGATCGTGGCAGAACCTTTTAAAGATTCACTGTAAATAATGGCAAAACCCAAACGATATGTCGTCCGAAAGGGCAAGAAGACTGGGATCTTCACAACCTGGGATGAGTGCAAAGCCGCTGTCCATGGCTATGCAGGTGCTCAATACAAATCGTATGAAACTCGTGCAGCTGCAGAGCAGGCATTCGCCAGCAGCTATTCATCACAAATCACTCAAAAGACCAAAGACCACAGACTGGCGACCAAAGACTATACAAAAATTATTGAGCCACTGAGTATCGCTGTCGATGCTGCCTGCTCATCCAATCCTGGCGTCCTCGAACGACAATGAGTCGAGACGATATGATGAAAAAAACTCTTCTCATCGACCCCATACCCACTAGGCACGACGAACATCTGAGAATGGCTCGCCATCATCCAATGAATGCGCTATCTGGTAGAAAATGGGAGAAAAGAGCATACGATCTACTCGGATAGTCGCATCGCGCTCGGCTGGGTGACCAAAGGAATCATCAAAACTACCCTGCCAAGAACGAGCAAGACGCAGAAGCTCTGGTCGCTCATCGATGAGCAGCTGGAATGGCTAGTAGGAGTCTGACTTGATGTGCTGGCAGAGAAGAAGATACTCCTCGTCAAATGGAAAACCAAAGAACGAGGAGAAATCCCTGCAGATTTTGGGAGGAAATAGGGTTATCACATTTAGCTATTTATTTTTTGACATTTTTATGTTTTTATTTATACTGAAGAGATAAGCTTTTATTATCTACACTGACCTAAACATGAAACAAAATCACGCCCTTGACCAAAAGGAAGATTCCTTTTGAGGAGCAGAAAATCCACAGGAAATTAGTAATGCGATTGCTACGGCATTCCTATTTGTTAAGCAATGAAAAATCCCCACTGAGCAGATTGATAGTATACTAGCAAACTATAGAAAAAAACGAGAATCTTATAGAAGTAAGACTGATTTTACTACAGAAGAAATAGCATCTATCAGTGAACAATTACAATATATTGCTGACTACTGGGAAAGTCAAATCAAGGATTCTAGCAATCCCCAAGATAATTGAGCGTGGAATTGCTCGATTACTATGCGTGTTTTGGATATGTGGAAAGAAAGTTGTGATGCATGATCTCCAAAACTGTTAGAGTTTTGAAATCTATCAATCGTAACTTCAGAAAATCGAGATGAAATATTAACAGGTTTTGCAATGAGACAGGTTTCCAAAGATCATTCTAACTAATTTAACATATTTCCTACGAGAAAGGATCTATTCATCTATGACGCAAACTCTATCATTTTCACCAAGAAAAAAGGAAAAGTAGATTTTGAAATCAATGAACATAGTTTGGGTGTATTTTCTATAGAAGAAATTACATCAATCATGAAAAAAGTATGATTCAAGGTTGATGTCTATAATAATTATACGCTAGAAACATATACACCAGAATCTAAGAGACCGCTTTTTGTCTGACAGAAGAAGTAGACCATAAACTAATATCATACTACACTTTTGATACTCTCCCACAACCCTCCTACCTCTACCGATCCAGACAGTGTCGTCGCCTGGAGATCTGCATCTCGAGTAGACAGATGAAGCGAGAAGTCCTGTCGTGTCGTGTCGACATAGTCACATCGCTGACCGTAGATCAGGCACTGGTACTGGTAGAGCTGCTGGAGGTCGTCAGTATAGACAGGGTCGATCTGACTGAGTCCCCATAGTTTGAGGCGCAGAAGTGATGCTCCTATCATCGTCGATGTCCAGGAGGACGGACGTATGGTGTCTGCGATATGTTCTGCTTGGCGAAAGAGTGATGCCGTGTACTGATCCAGTGATACAGTCGTACCGAACGATCACTGTCCTGTCAGGATATATGATTGTCCTGCTGTCATCATGCTCATGGGTCTCGTCACCTCATCCGTCGTCTGTCGTGCGATCGTCCCTTCGAGTGATCCTGACCACACATAGTCATCGTATGATAAGGAGAGAGCAGACTGCGGTGCGAGTGCAAGTGTGGTGAACGTATTGAGCTGGATGATGACGTGGTTGTCGTGCTGCTGAGCTGCTGCGTACTGGATGGTCAGTGCATCCGAGCCGAGTGACGTCCACTGATCTGATCTGATCTGTCTGGTACCATCAGAAGTGATGACCGAGAGACTCTCATCATCCGCCTGACGTACTCGGTAGAGCTGGAGGCGTGGAAGAGTGTTGGTAATACTAGTTGGAGTGAAGGTCGTCGGAGACCATGGGACCATCATCAATCATCCTGCCGCAATCATTGCCAAGAGCGGTATCGTCCATCGTCTGACCGGCCAGAGCATCCGACTCAGGAGCAATGTAATGAGCAGGATAGTATACAATACTACTACTGCAAGTGAAAGATCAGTAACTTGTCCCAACCGCAGTACCGCTCCTCGGGTGACCACCTCTATACCGATCGCATATCCTCGATATGGTCTCTGATGTCGCCTATCAACCGCCAGTCGTAATGCTATGGATACTATACCTATCATCAGCCATGCAAGTGATGTCGTGGGTCGCTCTCCATACCATCGACAAGAGATACTGATCAGTCCGATCAGTCCGAGTGTGAGCAATACTCTTCGTCGGAGGCGAGAAGTCATAAAAGGGCAATAAGGGGCAATAAAGGATCATAGAGGATGATAAAGGATTCTCGCAACTAGTAACTAGCTACTGGTCACTATTCTGCCTGTCCTGCTTGTGCTCTTTTGGCCTTGAGGACGAAGAATCCGACCAGACCACCGAATGCAAGGAGGAGAATACCTACTACGATGAGTACTCGCTTGAGGATGCCACTCATCCATCCTGAACCACCATCAGATGAGTTTTCGTCTTCAGGTATAGCTGGTGTATCGGTGATCAGTCCAGCAGAGGTAGCATATGCCTGACAAGTCTCTGAAGTGATCTCATAGTACTCCATGATGCGGCAGATATTGGGCATGAGGACGAGATTAACGTCTGTATCATCTATTCCTCCATCTTGACCCACACTAGCTGTCATTGTATTGAGGATGGTTTGGAGTTGTGCTTTGATATCATCGGGAGTACTCGCTTCTCCTGATTCGATCGCTGTGAAATACGGTGTAATCTGTGCTCCGAGAGTCTCTCCTGCCAAAAGCATAATCTCTGCTTTAGCCTGATCGTATGCAGTACCACCAGAGGCGGCCATGAGCGCATCATCCTTCATGGATGCGAGGATGGCATTGATCTGATTGCGCTGTGCATCAGCGATCGTGAGTCCTCCATCTGCTAGTGCTGCTTCGATATCGAGAATTAGTCCGCCACGTACGTCCCTATCATCAAGTGACGCTTGGAGTTTCACCAGTAATCATCTTAGATAATTATCTTGTTCAGTTGTATTGGGTATTTGGTTGATGATCGTACCGAGTTTGGTGTAGACTATCTGCTGATCAGGAGTCAGTGTATTTTTGATATCTATAAAATTGATAGTGATATCACGGATAATATCTGTCCCATCTTGGTCATAGTGGACTCTGGCAGCCAACGATGCCTGCGTACCATCATAGGCAATACTTACCAACTCATTACAGAGTATATCATGGTCATTGTCTCATGTCTGATCTCCATCAGCATCTATTGTAATATCTGTATCCATATAACAGGTGTCACCACCTGCATACTGTAATAGGTATGACACGGTATTATCAAGCTGATTACCGACAGTAATGACATAGTTATCACCCTGTACTTGTGCCTCTGGTATCGTCAGAGGATAGAAAAAATCTACTGCTCCTGTGGTATCAATGGTGAGTGGATATTTTCTCGATGCTTCCTGTCCGAGATCATCCTTGACTTGGATATCCATAAAATACTGGCCAGACTCTGGATAACGATAGATAAGAGTTTTTTGGTCACTGTTGGCATCTTGTCCAAGATCAAAAACGAGTGAGGAGTCAGATGAACATGATCTCGCATCAACGCATGCATGAGACTCTATAATGGAACCTATACTCACATCTCTTGCAAGGATATATGGTCCATGCTGTGTAATATACATAAGCGGTTTGATATTCTGTTCTACTGCAATATCCTCACCAAAATCATAACCTTTATTATCTCTATAAATAACAGCCGCTTTGGGTGTAAAAGTTCCTGTTTCACGGTAGATATGGGTCACATGGTCGTCTTTGGTAGTAAGATCATAGGTACCATTACCATCGAAATCATACTTGATGACTCTATTAGTTGCAAAATCTGGTCTGTTAGAGATAATTTGTGCCGATACATCAAATGTTACTTCATCACCTGCTTTGACGATGGTTTGTGACTGTTTAAGTGTCACGATAGGAATATCACTATTAGTTGTATCTGGTGGGAAGAAGACAGTGCGTCCTCCACCCAGTATATCAGTACTACGAGATTCTCCGCCATCATTATCTACCATCGTCACGCCGAACTCATACTCACCACCCTGACGTGGAAGAGAAAAATATGCTTCTGAGACACTTGCGGGTGTGATCTTGGTCTCAAGGTATCTGGATGGATTATCTTTTTTGTAATAGTACCGCTTATAATAAGAAATGACACCATCTGGATCAGCTGTCCCCTGTGCACTTACCTGTACCACGAGTGGGTCAAATACATTGGGTGAAAAGACATCAGATGCAGATTGTACTGTGGCTGGATTACTAAATCACAATGGTCCTATACCATATGATGTACCACCTCCATATTGTGGGAAACTGAGTGTAATATTTTGTATGACTGGAAGAGCGTTGACTATATTGAACCATGTTCTCATAGTAGAGGTTTTATTATTTTCGCGATCTTTGACGGTGATATCTACATACTGACATCCTAGTTCTTGAAATTTGTATTGTGTGTTGGATTTTTGGAAGATATCGTCTCCTTGTGGCTGAATATAGATATCAAGATTGGATGCGACACCTTTGGTATTGACGGACTCCGTAGCATCGATGGTAATATTTTCTCTACGATTGATCTGGTATGCTGGTCACTCAGGACACGCTGCTGTTTGTTTCATGGTAGTGCCTTGCATATTTAGTATCTTGAACTGCGGGATTGGGCTATCTTTCTCACCAATAAAAACGGTATCTATAACAGTGTTTTCTTGATTATCAGGACCGTAAACAGTCAGCTTGACAACATATGCTCCTACCTTTTCGTAGGTGTGAGTAGCTTTGGGAGAAGTGGTCGATGACTCTTTGGCCCCATCACCAAAATCCCACTCATATGAAATAGGAGTAATGTTACTTCTGGCAATCATGGTCACTGGCACACCCCAGTTGGTTGCTTTGGGTACCATGAAGATCGTCGGTCTCATCGCAGAATCTATAGTGATATCTTTGACGATTTCATTCATCTTACCGTATGAATCCTGTACAGTGAGTTTGAGTTGGTATTCTCCCGGTGAGTCGAATGATGCGATTACTTGTTTGCCATCATCGATGATCTGATCGACAGTGACTTGTTGTTCGGGAGTAAATCTCCAGCTATAGAGCAATGAATCGTCTGCATTGATGATGTCGACATCGCTACTAAGTCCCGCGTCGAATAAGAACTGTGATGGATGTGTCCACTCTTCCGTCGCACTCATGCGAAACTGTGCTTGTGGTTCAGTCGACTCCACGTAGAGTTGGATCGTGTCGCTATTGGTCCTTGCCTGTTCGTCTTCGACGGTGAGTTTGATCGTATAGGAACCGGGTCTGGTAAATTGTTTGGAGATAGATTTACCTTGGAATGTATCAATCTTCTGATCATTGGAGTCGAAGATTTCCCACGTATAGAGTTTGATACTGGAGACGAGTGAGTATGATGTCCCACCGTCAAACGTGAATTTGGTCGAGGTGTCACCTTGGTCAGGTGATGTTTTGATAATAGCCAAAGGATCAGACACGATGATTTTGTATGTTTTGGTAATGGAGTTGCCCTGATTGTCCAGGACGGTGAGTGATACCGTGAACTGTCCTTCTGTCGGGAATTGGACGGATGCAATACCGGGGCGACCTGGTTCTGTCCTGGAGTAGATACTCTTGGTACCCTGCTGGACATCCCATGTATGCTGCTCTATCGTACGACCTCCTGTGGGTACTGTCGCGGATGCATCAAGAAGGACGCCACGCTGTGCTTCTGCAGTGCCAATCTTGGTATAATTGTTCTCATCAAGTTGCTTACCATTGGCAAAGACTCTCACCAGTGCTGACTGCGGAGTCACATCCACGGAAACTGTCTGTGAACCATCGAGGATACCCTCAGTAGGCTGATTGACTGATCTTACCGTGAGATGGACCTGATACTGTCCTTCACTCGTGAAGATGTGGTTGACGACAGGTCCTTGGCCGATGACCTGATCATTACCGTCGGTATCTTTATAGTATCGGAAGAAATTAGATGAAGGGATCGTATCATTGGATGGATCGTTTGAACCTCTTGCGTCAAATGTGACACTCAGTGGTGCTGCTCCTGATGATGGGCTAATCTTGGCTGAGGGCTTGATACTATACTGACTATTCATTTTATTGATAGCTTTGGTGAGAGGATTGTAACATCCATTGAGAAAGAGCTCGAAGCCATTGTAGGTATAGTCACTAGCGAGGTTGGTCGAGGTGATACGACACTGCTCGTACGTCGTAGGAAAATCTTCACCCTGTGGCAGCTGAGGAAAAACGTCGTCAAAATACCCATTGAGATCTGCAAAGAACGACTCATCTAGGTCTGTTCCGGTGTTTTTGGCAGCATCGATGGTCGTAAACATACTGAGGATCTGTTCCCACTGTGTCGTGATCGCATAGTTAGCGAAATAGTAGGAAGGAATGGGGCTGGTGTTCTGTGCAATAGTGACGGTCGCCAATGCAGCTATAGCTGCGATGTATCAGATGATTCTCTTTCGCATCGGTGTCGATAGAGCAGTAAAATAAGACTTACTGAAAGTATACTTATTGTGTCCACAAACAATAATTTTGGGTAGATTGATGTTGTCTTGCTCTTGCAGATTGTGAGAAAATGGATATGGTTGTGGAAAGTTGCCTGGCACTACATCGTGAAAAAGTATTACATTTTATGATGAGTGTCAGGTCGCGAGATTTTTATCGCTTATACTATTTGACATTATGACAAAAAAAGACCAGACTGCTATGATCGAGGTGCGCCCTGAAATCTATCATATGATCACTGAGCTCAGAGCACAGTTTGCGGAGATGACCGACAATCCTGACCTGACTGACGAAGATGTCATTGCAGTTCTGATCAATGGTTTCATCGAATCAGTCGAACAATCTCACCACCACCATGATCATGACGGAGGATGCTGCGGTGGTCACGGCGATGACTGTCACTGCAAAGGTGACAAAAAAGACAAAGGTGAATGTGGATGTGGGCACAAACATTAAGAAGCCCATTTTTATAACACTATTTAAAGATTTCATGAATATTACCACAATCATTATTGGCTTATTACCTATCACTTATGGTCTCTATATACTATCACTTAGACTACGCAATAAGATGGATAAATTAGGAAAAATTGAATCTATGAAAGGGTTTTATGGCAAGAAACTTTGATCTATTATCCATTTTATCGCATATGTCGTTGTGCCTATAAGTTTTGGTGTCATGATTATTATTGCAGGGGTGAATGGAACCAATATAATTGATATGTTTGCACGTTCATAGTGCTCCCTGACTACTCATCACCTGAAAGCAAACGTGATTGATAATCGATAAATAACATAACATTTTCTGTATAAGAAAAACTCCCCTGACGAGCAGAGGAGTCTGACTTTCTTTTTGGAAAAGAAGAATTAGTTGGCAGAACCAGTAGCTACTGCATCAACGTCACCAGTTGCTGCTTCGCCTTCTACTACAGCTTCTGCTTCGTCTACGACGTCTTGTGCTGCATCAGCGACATCATCAGCTGCTTCTTCAGCCATATCAGCTGCATCATCCATAGTGTTTTCAACCGCATTAGCTGCATCATCCATCGCATCCTTCGTGTCATTTTTGTTACCCAAGAAATACCACAAAACTAGCACAACCAAAATAACAACAATGATCATAGTAGCAGTTGTTCCACTCTTTCCATTAGTGTTTTCCATGCAAGTAGTTATAATAGGTAAAGAAGAGTATGTGTAATGATTGTATAAAAAATATCTTATAATAGCAAGTGCAAATATCCCTGCTTGCAAAACAAGTCTAGACTCCTATGATGTGCATACTTTAGTTGGTCGTGTATCTCGCAGATGGAAGTGATTTTGTGGTATTTTTTGGGTATTAATGTGGTCACTTTCGTCATCCGATGATGGGACAAATATCAGGCTATCAAAGGTGGACGACGTATCAGCGAAAAGCAACTCCTCCAGCTCTGTCGAGCAGGTGGGCGAATCGGTGGACTCGTATGAATGGAAATCTGGAGACACAAAAGAATGAAAGGCAGCTTCCTCCAGCAGTATCTCGTCGTAGTGGGAGTGTGGATAGTGGTACTATGAATCATGATATATCAAGTCTTTGGTCGTTAGTCGTTGGCCCGGCACTTATCGATAGCATATCAGTGTTATAGTACGATGAAGTGCCGGGTGGTCTTTGGAGTCCTCTCTCACCCTTTCTCATCCTTTATTGCCCTTTCTCATCCTCTGCATATGCTCTACCTCATCCCTACTCCTATCGGCAATCTCGAAGATATCACACTCAGAGCACTTCGTCTACTGAGAGAGCTTCCTGTACTCATCTGTGAAGATACGAGGACGACCAAATCATTGCTGAGTAAATTAGATATTGCGTATCAAGACAAACAATTCGTCTCGCTGACATCGTTTACAGGGCAGGGCAAGCTCGATCACTATATCGATCTCATCCGTGAGCAAGAAGTCGGTCTCGTGTCTGATGCAGGCACACCCTGACTCTCTGATCCAGGCAATGTCATGATCAAACTCTGCCACGAACAGGGTCTGCCCTATAGTATCCTCCCAGGAGCGACCGCACTCATCCCTGCGGTAGTAGGTGCGGCCTTTCCGACGACACAGTGGTCGTTTTGGTGATTTCTCCCGACGAAGAAGGGGAGACAGACCGCCATCACGAACATCTGCCAATCAGAGTATCCTGTCTTCGTCTACGAGTCCGTCCACAGGATGGGAAAGCTACTGGAGCAACTCGAACAAGCATGATTTCAGTGACAGATAAGTATAGCCAGAGAAGTCTCCAAGATGCACGAACAGCTCATCACGGGGACTCTAGAAGAAGTGAAGCAGATGTGGGAAGAAGAAAGTATTGTGCATAAAGGGGAGTTTGTGGTGGGAATGTGGCAGTCGTAAATGTAAATGTCACAAAATAGCGTCTTCTCTCGTTTCTTCTGATAGTTTTATGACTATGAATATGCAGTAATGACGGAGAATAAGACACCAAAAGTCACGTATCGTGACGTACTTAGTTACTATGCAAAACAATCACTTACCGCTGGGTGGAGGACTCCTGTCATCTTCATAACAAGGATAATTTTAGTATTGGTGATGATATATGAACCCATCTTCATCAAAGATCTTATCGACATACTCACAAGTTCGTCTCCTAACATACATGAAGTATATCGTATACTACAATGGATCCTGTGGCTTGCTATCATTACTTTCTTAGGTTGGCGTCTGGTTGAATATGCGATTGTAGATGCCCAACTTGTACCTATGAAGGTTATTACTGATGAATCGTTTGCTTATATCCATAGACATAGCACCAGATGGTTTGGGGATAAGATGAGTGGCAAGCTCCTTAAGATCATTAAGCAATGATCAAGTGCCTTTGTGTGACTATACGATACTGTTGTCTTTAGTCTGATCACTCCGATAGGAGTCTCTCTATGATCTATCATTGTATTATTCGGGGAAAATATCTTGTTAGGGCGATGAATGCTCTGATGGATTATACTGTTTGTATCTATGCAGATACGGATGTATCGCAAAAAAGCACCACTAGAAAGCGCTTCTACGAGAAGTGTCTCGGCACGAAGTGGCTATACTGCAGACACCCTCTCCAATGCCTTTTCTATACAGCACTCGTGATCACTTCCATTAGAAGTCCAATCTCACGATATACATACATCCAATATGAATCTAGCGCACAGTCGTAATTGGTTTTTTGGTAATCGGATATATGCCATATCAAGTCTCATCTTGTGAGTAGCTTTTGTGTGATGACTCTATTTGCTTGTATGATTATGGCAGCAGTGACAGGTTTCGGTGGGATTAGTTGTACTCTTCATACTCTATATGGGTACCGTAGATCAGCAGCTCTTTTTCATTTGATCAACACTTAAACGCTTCGTACAGCTAGCAGAAGATGGTAAAGAATTCTTGGAAATATTACTAACTCCTCATGAAGTGGTTAATCTTCCTCATGCTCAAGAGATAGTCATTACGCAAGCAGACATAGTCTTCGACCACGTTACGTTTGGCTATACCCATACTCATGAACTTGAAGACTTTAGTCTCACTATCCCTCATGGACAACATATAGGATTGGTAGGAGAATCATGAGCATGAAAATCTACACTTACCAAGTTGCTGCTTCGTCTCTATGATATACAAGGATGATCTATCACCATAGGTGGCAATGATATTACATGATTTACTCTGGATGCACTGAGATCACAAATTAGTTATGTCCCGCAAGAACCAATCCTCTTCCACCGTAGTTTGCGTGATAATATTACCTACGGTCATCCTGATGCTACCGAAGAGGAGGTGATATATGCTGCCAGACGTGCTCAGGCACATGAGTTTATCTCCTCACTACCTCAGTGATATGATTCTCTCGTGGGTGAGCGTGGCGTCAAGCTCAGTGGATGACAAAGACAAAGAATAGCTATCGCAAGAGCCATATTGCATGATGCTCCTATTATTATACTAGATGAAGCCACATCATCTCTCGATTCTGTGACTGAGTGAGAGATACAAAAAGCTATGCAAGAGGTTATGAGATGAAGGACGGCCATAGTGGTCGCCCATAGACTCTGAACGGTACAGCATCTCGATCGTATCATAGTCCTTGATGGGTGAAAAATTATAGAAACAGGGGATCATAAGGAGCTGATGAAAATGAAGGGGAAGTATTATACGATGGTAGGGTTACAAAGTGGGTTTTAGTCTGGCCCTCATTTTTTGCATTTTGGACAGTCTCACTATATACTAGGGGGATATTTAGTATCTCCTGTCATCTATGACTCCTAGATCTCGCAAAAATAGCAATGAAGCATTTACCCTCAAGGTCAGTAATGAGACTGCGCTGATTGGTATTGCAATTGTAGTGATCAGCATCATCGTAGGTACGGTTACTTTCAAACATATTGAGGGACGAGATCGGTTTCACTCGCTGTATTATGTGGCGGTGACTATCTCGACAATCGGCTATGGTGATATCATCCCCGTGACTTACGCAGGCAAGATGCTGACTATCGTCTATGCGCTGATCGGTGTGCCAATGTTTATCTTCGCGGCAGGTCTGATCATCGAGGCGAGAATCAGGGGTTTCGTCGTGGCGCATCTCCACCATCACCAGCAGCAGATCGACAAACTCAGAGCAGAAAATAGAAAAGAAAATCAGGCCATCGAGGAGATCAGCGACAATATGGAGGAGGTCTCGGACAGCATCGGCGAAGTCACGGACAATATGGAAGATGTCGTGGCTGCACTGGAGAAAGCACAAGCGCTGCTCAAACAAAGAAGGAGTGCAAGTAAATAACAATCTTCGTTTTGCAATCAACTCTCTCTTTGGGTATAGAAGGGAGAGTTTTTTGTATTGATTCAAAAAATATGTCTATTGTGCAGTCAAGTTTCTCTCTCAAGACAGGCAATGAGTGTTTCATCAATAGCGACAATAAGCTACCATATACTCTCTTAGACTTTTGGCGTTGGAATAATTCTGATTTACTTAGCAATGCAGCTCGTGGTAGATTAGCAGAATTTATTGTTGCAATAGCCCTTGGTGTCGATATCCAATTGCTTCGTTCAGAGCGAGATGCTTATGATCTTCTTACTCCAACATGAATCAAAGTAGAAGTAAAATCATCTGCCTATATTCAGAGCTGGAAACAAGAAAAATATTCCCATATTTCTTTTTCTATTAGACCTGCAAGATTTTGGAATGAAGAAACCAATAAACTTGAATGAGAATATAAAAGACATGCTGATGTTTATATTTTCTGTCATCTAAAACATAAAGATCCAGAAACAATCAATCCTCTAGATGTAAATCAACGAGATTTTTACTTGATTCCAACACACACCATCAATCAACTCAAAAGCTCTCAAAAAACCATCTCACTTTCAGCTCTTCAACAAATAGTATCTGCTACCACTTTTGACAACATCCAAATAGTATTTTCTACTTTATCTCTCAAGAATAAAAATTAAAAAATGAGAAACTCTCGCTATCATCACACCATCATGGCGCAAGAAGTCTGTGACCATATCCCACAGGGTGCACAGTGGATCCTGGATGGGACCGTCGGGCATGGTGGACACACCCTCGCAATGCATGACTACCTGTGTCCAAAGGATGTCGACACTGTCCATCTCATTGGAGTGGACAAGGATGAAAAGATGCTTGCAGACGCTATTCTGAGACTGTCTACCTATCCTACTATCACCCTCGGTCATGCTGCGTATGATCAGCGAGATGAGATCAAAAAGATAGCATGAGTCGACAGCTTCGACTACATCCTGCTCGATATCGGTATCAACCGAGGACATATCTGGGATGCAGAGAGAGGATTCAGCATCAAGGCAGATGGACCACTAGATATGAGATTCGATAGCACGAGCAATGGCATGACCGCTGAGCAATATCTCCAGAGGATGGATGTCCAGGACTTCTCAGCCAAACTCCAACAGTATGGCGACTTCTCACCCGCGAGAGCAGAACAGATAGCACTCCATATCGCCAGGAGTAGGAGTAGTCAACCTATCACGACCACGCTGGAACTGGTCGATGTGCTCAGAGAGATCAAACTCGATGGGAGAAAACAAGCCATCATCTTTCAAGTCCTCAGAATCGTCGTCAATGATGAGCTGGGACATTTAGAAAGGTTTTTGGAAAGTTTTGGTGATCATCTGACTCCCTGAGGGAGATGTGCTATCATGACATTCCATAGCATCGAGGACAGGATGGTCAAACAGTGCTTCAAAGAATTGTCTGAAAAAGGTGATTTCCATCTCGTCAATAAAAAGGTCATCATCCCACATCGGAAAGAGAGGGAAAAGAATAAGGCAAGTAATAGTGCGAAGTTGAGAGTGATAGAAAAGGTTGATAAAGGATCATAAAGGGTTATAGAGGTTGATAAAGGATCATAAAGGGTTCTTTTATATTTCCATTGTTGCTATGTTGTATCAACAATTTACTGACCTTATTATTTGGCAAGAATCAATTCAGCTTTATGTTGCTATCTCCCATTACGTAGAAGATGAATCTTTCAAAAAATATTTTTTCAAGGATCAAATTCTCAGAGCAACACTCTCTATCTCCAATAATATTGCCGAAGGATTTGAAAGAGAGACTACAAAAGAATTGATAAGATTTCTTACTATTGCAAAGGGAAGTTGTGGTGAAGTGAGATCTATGCTTCATCTTGCACAGCATACTTGATATTTGGATCAAAAAGTTGCATTATGACTTGAATGAGAAGCCAAGAAAATAGGGACACTTATTGGAAGATATATTCGCTCTATCAAAAGAAATCAATCCACTACAGCAAAATAATCCTCTATTAACCTTCATCACCCTTTATTAACCTCTATGATCCTCGCATATGACCACCACCCGAGCAGAGACCACACATACGAGCAAACCAGTGATAAGCTGGGGGCTTTCGGTGATGAATAGTATCAAGGGAAGAGCAAAAAAACATCAAGAAAAAATGCCACTACTCAAGATTGGTGCCGCAGTTGCTGCATTGATGATTTTGATGTTGATCTATGTCACTTATGTGAATAAGGCATCTACATACGGCTACTTCTATAAGGTGGAGTCGCAAGAACTCGATGATATCACTTTCCAATATAATCTGGTCAAACTAGATGTACTTGAACATCAGCAGGCACTCCGAAACCAATCTAATACCTTCGATTCACGGTCTGATCCTGCGGCACTTCGTGAGCGTCTTATTGTGATCTCGCTCGATGACTCTCTTATCCAAAACGATAGTCAGACTACGTCAGGGTCTATTTCCACTAGTGAGTCAGGGGCTGTATCCCATAGTACGGAGTAATGTTTTCTGTCACTTCTCGTGGCGCAGATGTCAGATCTATCTCTTGTCATCATCGGACTACAGATGGTCCGTTTTTTCGTATGAATGTAATCTGTGTGCCAGGAAGAAATACTTGCTGGGTCTGGTCAATAATATAATCTGTCGTCTGATCTGTCATAGTCGCGTAAGGAAGAGTCTCGTATGCATGCTGCTCATGATCGTAGAATCGGGCGTTTTTGCGCTGACCGATAAAAAGCACACTATGGTGAGGAATATGTCACTGGTCATACAACCATTGGAATAATATATCTTTCTGGATAACACGAAAAGTCATCGTCTCTGGGGTGAGTGATTGCATAGCATTCAGCAGCAGTGTACCCACACGAATATTGAAAAAACTCCCCGGTCATTCGATCACTCGGACGTCCCTGGCGCCGCTATCGTAGAGTGTGTGGAGGACGGGAGGGAGGGTCTGCTCGAGGTTATTCCTTTCTAAAAAGGTGCTTTGTACTCAGAAGATCATCACTTCATCGCTACCGAGATGAATGAGGGCACTTTTTGTCATCATATAAACAGAAAAAATCAAAACAACGCATACTATATCTAGTGTTGGTGTTGTTGCAAGACAAGCCATAGAGGAAGTGTGTGCAATTTTGTATTATCGTGCTATGACAGCTATAGTTGTTGCAATGACTTTATTTGTGGATGCAACGTATGTTTGGTCGCTCTAAACAATGGATTGTACTGACACTCATCACGCTATGGATCGGTAGTTCTATCGCACGAGGTGCTGGTCTCGATGATGCACAATTTTTGCATAATACAGCAAGTTTCTTTTCACTCGTACTGGATGTTTTGTATGTGATCCTCTGGCCTCTACTCATCGTAGCGGGGTGGGCCTTGGACAATAGTTTAGTATTGGGAGAGGTGTTTCATTTGGATAATGCTCTGTGGCAGTTTTGGGTGATTGTGAGGAACTTAGCAAATTTTGCGCTCGGTTTCATTGTGATCTGGATGATAGCCAAACACCTCTGGGGCAAATGATCTGAAAGAGAAATCATCAGTACGATCGGAAAGGCCTTAATCGCAGGTATCGGTATACAGGTAAGTCGGTTTCTAATGATTGCACTGCTCGATATCTCTACTATCGCTATATACTCTATCGGAGCGATGCCACTCCAGGTCTTACCAGATGCGTGAAGCAATACAAATCGCATCATCAAACCTGTCATTACCATGAATAATGTTGGCATTGATAGTGATGCAAAAACCAAAAAGGATGATGAACTTTTTACTGTGAATTATACATGTGGAGGAGGTTCTTTGGATCTTGGTACATACACCACAAAAGATACATCCGGAAATCAACAAACGAAAGATAAAGTCATACAACAGTGTCTCATACACAATAACTATATTATTGCCAGAAGACCAGATCTTGACCCCGCTACTAGTAGTACTGACTGGTCCAATGGGTCTATCAACTTCAACTACTGCGTAGCTAATAACTATATCTATAAGGTCAATAATGCTGCATGAAGTGATCAAGCAGCTAGTGAGCGGTATTATATTCCTCTTATGTGACAAGAAGAAAAAACAAAAAATGCTAGTGGACAAGACGTAAATCAGACACCAGTAATGTTTAGTGGCAACAACAGTACTGCGGGATGATTTAAGAGCGCTTTTGATGATGCAAGTTGGTCATATATGGAACAGTTGCAAGCTCTCGGCACAGTGGAGGGTGGTAAAGTAAAAGAGTCATACAACGAGCAACTTGGATGTTCTACTTTCAAAGATCTACAATCCAAAGCACAAGGTATGGCAGGTGTGATGACGACAATGTTCTCTTCTATTATGCAATTCGGTACTATCAATCTGTTTTCCAATAATGATAGTATGGGTCGCATTAGCATTATTTTCTTCATTAGAGCTATTGTCGGTATCATGCTCTTAGCGCCGCTCGTGGTGCTCGCTATCTCACTAATCAAGAGGGTGTGATATCTTTGGATAGCGCTCGTTGGGTCACCCGCTATTATATTACTCAAGGCGTTTGGTAAAGATATCGGGATTGACACCAATGACAAAATGAAAATGCTTGACCTAGGAGAAGTTATTAGCCTTATCTTTATGCCTGTAGCAACTATTTTTGCTCTCAGTATTGGTATAGTTTTTTTGGCCACACTTCAGAATACGGTCATCGATCCAACAAGCAATCAACAAAATGTGACATTTGAAAATCTAGGTATAGAACACTACGACGCAAAAGGTGGACAAGCTTCATGTTATACTATCTTTATCACCGATGTGTGTTATGAATCAGATGGTATGGCAGGAGATGGACGAGGTAGTTTCCTCAATTATTTCTCATGGATTATTATTCAACTATTTGGTATTGGTGTTTTGTGGATGATTGTCTTTGCTAGTTTCAAAGCATCATCGATTTCTAGTGATCTCGGTAAACAAGTGAGTGATCTCGCACAAAATATGGCACTCAGTGCTCCTATCATACCAATTGGCGGTAGTGAGAAAATTTGACTTGGTGCCCTAGGTGTCTGATCTAACAACCGTAATGCAGTTTTTGACGCACTCAATACTCACTACAATAACAAGATCAGAGGTCAGACTGTTGCATTATTTCCGGACAAAAAAGGAGATGGCACTAATGGATCGGGATCTCAATCATCATCCAATACCAAAATAACATCTATCAATACTACTAGTGCTACTGCTATCACTGATGCTGTCAAAGCATGAGCTAGTGCTAGTGTCATACAAGAATCACTTAATACATGATCATTGAGTAAAAATAAGGCAGTAATAGATGATATCATCTCACAGATTAGCGATACTAACAACACAAGCGGTAAAATACTCTTCGAAAATAAAAATACGAATGGTGAGTCTGATCAATTCCATATTAGAAGAGAAAACGATTCATTTGTCGTCGAAAAAGTAGATACTCCTAAAGAGAATAAGAATGATAATCCAGAGAATGATAATACAAACGAATAATCTTCATATACTTTTATCTTTAGTATGCATATCATATCTATGATCAGACGCAGTAGCATACGTATTATAGTGGTAGGCATTATTGTTCTATTGGCAATGAATGTCACTTTTGCTGCTGATACTAATGTCAATGTGGTAGATAATCTGGCGTCATGGTTATATTATTTGATATCGTTTTTGTCTTGGGCATGGGTTGCGCTCGCTGCTATTGCCGGGAAGCTCATGACGAATGATTTGGTATTCGGTGGCGTGTTTCATATGGATGTCTATCTCTTCAAGATATGGACTATTATGAAAAATTTTGCTAATTTTGGATTGGGTTTTGGGTTTATCTTTTTCGTAGGACGTACGCTCTGGAGTGAGGACACTGCTGTCGGTGATATTGTGAAGCAAGTCTGATGATTTCTTCTTGCATGATTGCTAGTGAATGTGAGTTTTTTTGTCACTCAAGCATTAGTAGATATCTCTACTATTGGTGTCACGGCTATGGGTGGTTTGAGTGAAATATTTGTCTCCAATAACACCAATATCAGCAATGATCTTATAAAAAACATTGGGTCGAAAAAGACCACTATTACATATACCGCAGAAGGTAAAGCACAACCTGAAGTAGTAAACTGTAACACAACACCAAGCGATGATCACTGCACCAATAATATGTCTGCAGAAGATATGCTTGATAAAATATTACCCAAAGGGCAAAGTATGGCATGACCACTTATCTATCTAGGTGCTAATGTGCTTAACATCCAGCAATACACGCTCCTCCAAAACACTACTCAATCGCAAGCTACTGATTTTATCAAGGGTAAGAATCTTGCACTCGGCTTTCTAATACAGCTTGCTATTGTAGGCTCATTTACGCTTGCACTAGTGGTACTTGTTCTCGCCAATGTAGTAAGAATTGGCATGATATGGATACTGGCGGCGCTTGGTCCGCTCTTTTTCCTCGTTTGGTGACTCAAGCGAGGAGGCGTCAAGTTACCAGGAAAAATAGATGAAGCACTGGGCAAAACATTCTCTTTTGGGACATTTGTACAGCTCATCTTCTTGCCTGTCTTTAGTGTGCTAATGCTTTCATTGGTGCTTGTCTTCAGCACAACGCTCTGGTCTACACTCCAGTCTCCTGAGACTGCTCATGGCAATGTCAATATCACCGCAGACTGATCGACAGCACAAATTAATGAAGCTATTGAATTGACTTATAGTGGAAACTTTATTAGTAATGATGTCGCAAATACCTTCGCAGACCTTATCGTCGCACTGGCTACGATTCTCTTGATCTGGTTCGTAGCGCGCTTTAGCATACCTTCCAAAACCCCCCTTGTCTGATCATTCGCCAATAATATATTTGATCTTGCTCAGAAAGCACTGCTTTCTACACCGATCTTCCCTGTGCCGGGTAGTAGTGAACGTATAGGTCTCGCATGATTGGGCCAGGTACTAAGTAGTACATGAACAGGTGGTAAATCACTTAATCCACTCGTCATGTGACAACAAATGGCCAGTAAGCGGAAAGGTGATAGCCAACAAAACGTACAAGCAATGACTAATAAGTGGCTCGGTATAGATTCTCAAACCTTCGTCAATGAAGATATTAATCAGCTCAATAAACTACTGCAAGCACCATGATCACTACAAGATAAAGCAAACAACTTCTTCAGTGGAATAAGGGAGAAAACAAATAATAAGAAATGATTCCAATTTACAGGTAATGTCTTGTTTAGTGATGAGACACTGAAGAATTTACAAGCACCATTCTATAGAACATATAAACCTGTCGGAGCATCAGAGACCGCTGATGTCAAAGATTTCTATAACAACAAAAATGTCTTGAATGAGCTTCTTAATCAGTTAAGCGCTGTCTGATTTGTACCAAAATCATGAACCAATCCAACTAATCTCTCCACCCTGCAACAAACACTCTTCGTCCAGAAACAATAATAATGAAAAAAGTCTGATAAAAGTCTTGCAATGATAGAGTATTTTTATATAAAGTGATGGTCTTTGTACTGAAGACCGTAGGCGGACCCTGTGTCACTAAGACCTACCGAGGTACAGAAAACCGTTATTATATCGTGTTTTTTGTCCTTGACCACAACATTCGTGTGTGGAACTTTTTTTATCTTGTGAATGGTGTACAGCATTATGGCACTTACCAAAGCTGCTAAGAAAGATCTTGCGCATGCATATCAGGAATCATTTGCTAACGCAAAATCAGTGATTGTCGTCAAACAATCTGGAATCCCTGTCAATGCTATGTCAACGATCAGAAAAGAACTCGCTCGTGACAATGGTACTTATACTGTCGTCAAAAAGAGAGTCTTCCTCAAATCTCTCGAAGGAACTCAATTGGAAATGATCTCATTGGATAATCTCAATGAATCAGTTGCTATCGTGATCTCCAACGAAGATGAGTTTGCTCCTCTCAAAGTAGTCAACAATCACAACAAGTCATTCAAGAAAGACAAGAAAGAATATGGCTTCGAGTTTTTGGGTGGTTGGTTTGATGGTCAATGGAAAGATGCTGCACATGTCACTGAGTTGGCAGATCTCCCATCACAAGAAGAACTTATCTCCAAGTTGCTCTACCTGATCAAATATCCGCTCCAAAGTCTGACTATGGTGGCTGATCAGATCGCCAAGAAAGCAACCGATGAGAATATGCTCGTCAAAGACCTTGTCGCTCCTGCTACTGAACAGGTAGAAGAAACTCCCGCAGTAGAAGAAGCGAAGGAAGAAGCTGTCGAAGCAGCAGACGAGAAAACAGAAGAAACCAATGCAGACGAAGCGTCTGCATAAATCATTTGCGATGATTATCTCATCATAGTGTCCCGTATGGGTATTTTATCTTACCTTATGTATAACACAATCCAATGACAGACGTAACAAAAAATGTTCAACAAATCATTGATCTTATCAAGGAACTTCCTGTAGTAGAGCTTAACTCACTCGTTAAGGCTTTGGAAGAAGAATTTGGTGTCACTGCTGCTGCTATGGTAGTCGCTGGTGGTGCAGCTGGTGGTGCAGCTGGTGGAGGTGATGATGAAGTTGCATCTAGCAACATCGAGCTTACTGAGATTGGTGGTCAAAAGATCGCAGTGATCAAAGTCGTAAAAGAACTCCTTAACACTGGTCTTAAAGAGGCAAAAGAAATGGTAGAGAAAGCTCCTGTTATCATCAAAGAAAATGCATCTGATGATGAAATCGAAGCATTCAAAACTAAATTGGAAGAAGCTGGCGCTACCGTTAGCTTGAAATAATTTGTCTTCTTTATTCTCACTAGTATATCGTGACTATGTCATTGACTACTGCAATCATTCTCGATAATAAACTCCATATCGGATCACTCCAAAAGGAATCAAGTCCTAAGACTCGTGCTTCTTGGACTGATGTGGTCAATGGTGTCGTTATCTTGGATCCTGAAAAAATAGCAGCACAACTTAATCAAGCAAAGGCAAAAGTACAAGCAATAAAAGCAGATAACAAGAGTGTTCTCGTTGTATGTGACAAGGTTGCTTATACTGATGAGTTGCAAGCTCTTTCTGAAGCTCATGGTTTCCACTATCTCAATGATAAGGTGCCAGGTGGATTCTTGACCAACTTCGAAACACTTACCTCTAAGATCAAAGATTTGAACCAAAAGGTAGCTTTTGAAGAAAGTGAAGAATTTGCTAAACTGACCAAGAAAGAACAAGTCATGCACAAAAGATCTGTCAAAAAGATCAAAAGAGTGTATGGTGGCGTTGCTAAGCTCGCTAAAAAGCCTGATTTGGTTATCGTAGTCGATGGTGCTACTATGACTAACTTCCTCCATGAAGTGAAAAAAGAAAAGATTGAAAATATTGTTTTGGCTTCTACTGATTTTTCTCAGCGATGGGATGAATCATCATTGGTACTTGCTAATATGAAAAGCTACCAAAGTCTTGACTTCATTATTTCGTATCTTTTTAGCAAATAGATCATCACTCTATGACTGGTATCACCTATCAACCCAGTTCAAGCGAAAAGAAAACAGTCGTTTTGATCTATCTTTTGATAGGTAGTATGATGATTTTGCATAAGGATCGTATTAGTAACCGAGTGTGGAATCACCTACATCAAGCACTCTGATGGCGAATATGTTTTGTCATCATTGCTATGGTAAGTCTACTACTCGTGTTCATTCCATTTCTTTCACTTATTCCGCTTTTTGTCTTAGTGATTTCTATCGGATTGTGGTGATGGTTCGTCTACCAGGCGCGAAATGGAATACCAGCATACGCTGAATGAGGTCTGAGTGTTTTTGCTCATGTGGGTAAATGGATGACCGATTTGATCGATATCCATCCCACTATCGAGTGAGAGGATGTTGCCGACGTGTCGGCTGTCACACCTCCGATAGAACACTAACTACAACACATACAACACTATGATATAAGTAATTTTATTTTTTGTCACAATGATGATGAAAGTCGATATCAATCTTGTGAAACAACTCAGAGATGCTACTATGGCATCATTGGCTGAGTGTAAAAAAGCTCTTGAAGAAGCGAGTGGTGATTTGGATCAAGCAATGAAGATCCTCAGAGAAAAAGGTGCTCTCAAGGCTGCAAAAAAAGCCGACAGAGAAACTCATGAAGGTGCTGTCATGGCAAAACAATATGGTAACAAAATCGCTGGTCTTGCACTCTACTGTGAGACAGATTTCGTTGCGAAGAATGATAACTTCGTTGCATTGGTAGAAAAGCTCGTCGATATGATAGCTGCTGCACCTGCAAGTGATTCGTTTGATGCTCTTCCTGCTGATATACAAGAGATGGTCAACAAGACTATCGAAGAAAATATCCTCACCCTTGGTGAAAACCTCAAACTTGGCCCATTATTCGTGAGAGAAGAAGCTGGGTATGTTTACAATCATGCAGGTAACAAAATAACTGCTGTCGTCTTCGGTGATGGTGGTGATGCTGTTTTCAAAGAAGTTGCTCTCCAGATCACTGCAATGAATCCTCAGTATTTGGATCGTGATGCTGTACCAAGTGATATGATCAATGAACTCACTGCACTTGCAGAAAAAGAGCTCGAAGGAGATAATAAGCCAGCAGACATCAAAGAAAAGATTATCGCTGGTAAAGTATCTAAAGCGCTTGAAGACATAGTACTCGTCGAACAAGTCTATATCAGAGATGGTAGTAAAAAGATCAAAGATATCCTCAATGGTGCAACTATTACTGACTTTGTAAGAATTAGCATCTAACATACTCTATCACTTTACTTCTCCTCCTCATATCCTATGAGATTATATGAATTGGTTGTCATTTTAGATCCTCGTCTTTCTGGTGATGATGTAGCTGCAGCTCGCGCTACCGTAGAAGGATTGGTAGGCGCATCAAACATCAAAGATACTGATGATTTGGGTCTCCAACACTTCACTCACAACATGAAAGATAATCTCCAACTCAATAAAGGATACGTCCTTTCGTATGCAGTAGAGATTAATCCAGAAGATTTGGATAAGATCAATACTGAATTGGGGTACAACAAACAGGTGGTCAGACATGCTGTCTTCGTCCTCGATCATGCAGATGATTTTGCTCATTTTGAGAAGAATGTTGCTGCTGCACAAGAACTCGCTGACAATGAAGAATGGTCTATCAAAAAAAGTTTGACGATCTTTGCTGACAAGAAGAGTGATTATCTCTTCAATTGGAAGTCTGTTCCTCTTTTGGAAAAGTTTATGACAAGATTTGGTGATATTAAGCCAAGAAAATATACTGGCGTAAGCGTTTCTCAACAAAAAAAGATCAGAACAGCGATCATCAGATCAAGAACACTTGGTTTCTTGCCGTTCATCAAATAATTCCATCACCTTTATCTTCCCCAGATAGTTCTTATCATGGCATCTAAAAAACGCAGAGTAAGACAATACAAATGGCTCAAAAGAGTAAGAAAACACGGTTTTAGAATCAGAAGTAGAAGCGCGACTGGCTCCAACATGCTCAAGAGAAGAAGAGCAAAAGGCAGAGCGTCACTTGCACCACAAAAATCACACAAAAAGTAGAGACCACTCAGGAGAGATACGATGTGTTTTATCTTTTCTTGTGTGTTTATGTGCACTTTCGTTACTATTGATCACTATTCTCTTACCATATAAAGAAGCAAGAATTATTTCTTGTTCTTTTTTAGTTGATTGCACTTTCCTCACTTAATGACTACTGCTACACACATCCTTCCCGAACATATTAGCAAAGGAATACCAGCCAAACTCCATGGCACTGGTGAAAGAATTACTCTCGCTCCTCACCAAAAGAGTGTAGATTTTCCTGATTTGCTCGCACTGCAAAAGAAAGGATATACCGAATTTGTGGATCGCTATATCCACAAACTTTTCGATGATATCAGTCCTGTCGAGGACATCACGGGTGGTAAACTTAGCGTCACTATCAATGGTATTGCTGTCGGTGAAGCGCTTGATGATATCGCTACGTGTAAGAAAAAGGAGATGACTTATGGTGGTATCATCACCGGTAAAATCACGCTCGTAGATAATGAACATGTCGAAAGAACTGCAACCAAAGCTATCACACTTCCTGAAATGAAGGAGGTGCAAGTCGCTCTGGATACCATCTACAAAAAAGATAAAGATGGCAAGATCATGAAAACTGCTCTCGTAAAAAAGGGTGCTGTCATAGATGATGCGGATATGAAACTCATCAATGAACGATATAATGAAGAAGAGCAAGAAGAACTTATCGATACCGAGACACAAGAGTCTGGTAAAAATCTTACTATAGCAAAAAAGGGTGATCTCCTCACATCAGAACAATGGAGAGCTATCTCAGCTCACTACAAGACAGATGCTATCGCACTCGTCGATGAAAGCGTGAAGAAAAAAACACTCTTCAGCAAGAAAATCAATATCGGTATCATGCCTCTCATGACTCCCTATGGATCGTTTATCATCAATGGTGTCGAAAGAGTGATTATCTCACAGATCGTGAGATCATACGGTATCTTCTACGGCAAAAAAGATCTCAAATACTCTTGTAAACTTATCCCTGAGAGAGGTCCATGGTTGGAAATGTTCATCGAAAAATCTGGTGTCATCATGGCCAGAGTCAATAAATCAAGAAAATTCCCCATCACATCGCTTCTGAGAGTGCTTGGTATCGAAACAGATGAAGGTCTGAGAGAACTTTTCAATGGCGTGTATGAAGAAGAAGACGTCAATCACATCGAGCTTACACTCGAAAAAGATACTACTACCGATGCATCTGATGCTGCACTGTTTATCTACAATAAGATCAGACCAGGTGAGCTTATCGATGCTGATAGTGCTGCTGACTATATCAAAACGCAATTCCTCTCTCCTGATAGAATAGATTTGGGAAGAATCGCCAGACGTAAAATCAATGCAAAACTTGGTATCAAGAAATCACTCGACGATGCGTCTGCTCAACTTTTTGATGGAGTAGACATGGTAGCTGCTGTCTCATATCTCAGCAATATCGCGAATAATAAGAAGGGATACTATGTCGATGATAGTGATCACTTGTCGAATAAGCGTATCAGAACCATGGGTGAAATCCTCCATGCTCGTCTTCAGCCTATTATGAGAAGATTTACCAAGAGTATTAAGGGTAAACTTTCTATCTTGAATACGGATGATCCTGTAAAACTCACATCACTGGCAAACTTTAAGATCATCGATAATGCGATCAAGAGTTTTTTCGCTACATCACAACTATCACAATTCTTGGATCAGATCAACCCGCTTGCAGAAATCGAACATAAGAGAAGAATCACCGCTCTGGGGCCTGGAGGTCTCAAAAAGCAAACAGCGAAGTTTGAGGTGCGTGACGTACACCCATCTCACTATGGTAGAATCTGCCCGATCCAAACTCCTGAAGGTCAAAATATCGGTCTCGTACTCTATCAAGCGATGTATAGTACGGTCAATACAGAAGGGTTTTTGGAAACTCCTGCATTGAGGATTTTCCACACAGCGAAACCTGCTGACGTGCTCAACAAGATCGCAAGAAAAGATATCTATGAACTAAAAAATGGAAAAGCAACTACCGCTGTCCTCGTACCTGAAGATAACTATATCGATGAAAAGGCGGCTGCCGCTATCCAGAAATCATATGATGCAAAAGCAACAATCGATGTCAGACCATACGTCACGGGCGAGGTAGAATACGTCTCTCCTGAAATGGATGAAAAGTATATCATCGCAGATGCAAGTAGCCCTATGGACGAATTCGGTAATGTAACGACCAAACGTGTAGCGGGTAGACACTTCGTCGAAATGGAAATGTTCCATGTGAGTGATATCACTCATATCGATGTGACGCCATCACAGATCTTCTCTGCAAATACGGGTCTGATTCCTTTTGTTAATCATAACTACGATGTGCGCGCAAATGTGGCATCTAACCAGCAAAGACAAGCACTGCCACTCCTGAGAAATGAAGCTCCATTGGTGGGAACAGGACTAGAAGGTCCGATGCTTCATATGACTCATGCGGCGATCGTTGCTGATGGAGATGGAGAAGTGATCTATGTCGATGGTAAGAGAATCAAAATCAAATATAATAAAGATGTGAAAGAATACACACTCGTTACTTTCAATAAGTCCAATCAAAAATCTGTCATCCATCAAAAACCAACCGTCAAACTTGGTGATAAGGTGAAGAAGGGTGATCTCCTTGCGGAAGGTCCATCAGCTGCTGATGGTGAACTTGCTATCGGAGTCAATCTCAAAATCGCATTCTTACCATGGGAAGGATACAACTATGAGGATGCTATCGTCATCTCTAGTAGACTCATCAAAGATGATACACTTACCTCTATTAAGATCGAAGAATATGAAATTGAAGTAGCAGACACAAAACTCGGTCCTGAACAGACTACCAACGATATCCCTGGTATTGGTCTTAATAAACTCAAAAACCTCGATGTAGATGGTATCATCAGAATCGGTTCTACTGTCAGAGGTGGTGATATCCTCGTAGGTAAAATCACTCCAAAGAGCGAAGGTGAACTCTCTCCCGAAGAGAAACTTATCCAAGCAATTTTCGGTGACAAATCAAAAAGCGTCCGTGATACATCACTCTATATGCCATCAGGTAGTCAGGGTAAGGTAATCGATGTAACCGTCTTGGATGCGAAAAAGGGAGACAATCTCATGGCCGGTGTGAAGAAAAAGATCAAAGTCTACGTCGCTATGACGAGAAAAATAGAAGTCGGTGATAAGCTCGCTAATAAACACGGTAACAAAGGTATTATCTCCGTCGTCGTACCAGAAGAAGATATGCCATACACTGCAGATGGAGAACCTATCGATATCGTCATGAATCCACTTGGTGTAATCTCTCGTATGAACATAGGACAGGTTTTCGAACTTCAGTTGGGTTATATAGCGAAACAGTTGGGTGTGAAGTTCGCAGTACCATCGTTTAGTGGTATCACTACTGATCACTTGGTCGATCTCGCGAGAGCACATGGCCTCTCTGAGAATGGTAAAGTCACACTCTACGATGGTAAAACAGGTGAATCTTTTGGACGTGATATCACTGTCGGATATTACCAAGTACTCAAACTGAATCATATGGTAGAAGATAAGATCCATGCAAGAGCAGTCGGTCCATACTCACTCATCACTCAACAGCCATTGGGTGGTAAGGCAAGAGATGGTGGACAGCGTTTCGGAGAGATGGAAGTGTGGGCGCTGGAAGCATATTCTGCTGTCTATACCCTTCAAGAAATGCTGACAATCAAATCCGATGATGTCTATGGAAGAAACAAAACCTATGACTCTATCATCAAGGGACATAAACCCAAGGTTGGTGGTCTTCCTGAATCATTCAACTACGTGACCTACCTCTTCAAGGGTCTGGCACAAAATATTGAACCACTCAATGATGTACAAATAGAAAAACTCCACCAAGAAAGAGTTGAGAAAATCAAATCACTTGGTTTGGCAGGTATCACGTCTGATAGTGAGGGTGATAGTGATAGTTCGTTTGATAGTGTGGAAGAGAAGAATGAAATGATTGATAATATGATAGAAGAGATGAAAGATTTTGGAGATATAGATGAAGAGTAGTAGCAAATAATGGACAGTAGTAACGAAGCGTTACAACCAATATTTAATTTCCCTTTTCTCATCCTATGATAAACAAACAAAACTTTGATGGACTGATGGTGAGTCTCTCATCTCCTGCAGAGATCGAATCATGGTCACATGGATCGGTAGAGAGTCCTGACACTATCAACTATAGAACGGGTAAACCGAAATCCAAAGGACTCTTCTGCGAATCTATCTTTGGTCCTGTCAGAAACTTCGAATGTAGTTGTGGAAAATATAAAGGAGTCAGATACCAAGGTATCGTCTGTGAAAAGTGTGGTGTCGAGGTAGCTAGCTCCAGAGTAAGAAGAGAAAGAATGGGTCATATTGACCTTGCAAGTCCTGTTATCCATGCATGGTACAGAAGCAATACATCTGGTGGTGTGCATTACCTTCTTGGGCTGTCTGGTCATGAGATTGATAGAATTTTGGCTTTCGTCAAATATGTGTGTGTCAATCACATCACTGACGAACAGAGAAAAGCTATCAAAGAATCTATAGACACACTCTTTGCAAGCAAGAAAGATGAACTAGATCAACTCTATCAGGGGGAGCTCGATAAACTCACCGAACTCAAAAGTAAAAAAGATCAAGATACCAAAGCAAAAGAGTACAAGAAAATCTATGATGAAAATCTCGCTAATCTCGATAAAGAAAGAAACAGACTCAAATCTCTCTCATCTACCTTTGATTTTGGGTCTACGATTCTCGAGAGTGACTATAGAAACTTTTTCTACCAGTTCGCTGATGTGACTACCTTTAGGTCTGGTCCAGAGGCAATCGCTACGATGCTCAAGCAGATCGATGTCGAAAAAGAGATCAAAGCACAAATAGAAGAATTCCCCACTATCAAATCTAAGGAAAAGAAAAAGAAGGCATTTGCGCTTATCAAACTTCTTGTCAATCTCTATATTTCTGGCATCAAACCAGAAAATATGGTGCTCAGAAAATTGCCTGTGATCCCACCAGATCTCAGACCTGTCGTCCAGCTTGAAGGTGGACGTTTCGCGTCGTCTGATGTGAATCTTTTCTATAGAAGAGTACTGATGAGAAATATCAGACTCAAGAAAATGATCCAGGTCGGAATGCCTGACGTGGTCAAAAAGAATGAGATCAGACTTCTCCAAGAATCAGTCAATAATCTGCTCGTAGGAGAAAAAGCTGCTGCCGGCGCAAATGCTGGTGTCAAAGTCTTCAAATCACTCACTGATATGCTGAGTGGCAAGGAAGGTATCTTCCGTAAGAATTTGCTCGGTAAGCGTGTGGACTACTCTGGTAGATCAGTGATTACGGTAGGTCCTACACTCAAGCTGAATGAATGTGGTGTGCCACTGTATATCGCAGTCAAGATGTTCACACCTTTTGTGATTGGTAAGTTGATCGAAGAGGGTATCGTCTACAATCCAAAACAAGCTGAAAAACTTATCAAAGAAGAAGATCCACTTGCGCTTGTATATCTCCAAGAAGCAGTCAAAGATAAATACGTTCTCCTTAATCGTGCTCCTACGCTCCATAGACTGTCTATTGAAGCGTTTAAAATTAAATTGATGCCTGGAAAAACTATCAGGCTCCACCCGCTCGTCTGTCCTTCGTTTAATGCGGACTTCGATGGAGATCAGATGGCTATCCACTTGCCTATCTCTGAGCAAGCTCAAGAAGAAGCAAGAGAACTTATCGCTGCAGACAAAAACATTCTCGTACCTGCATCTGGTGAACCAACCATCACGCACTCACAAGATATGGTACTGGGTATGTACTATCTCACCAATGACGAAGATGCATCAGAAGCTATCACTGGAAGATTTGCTCATATGGATGGTGTCATGCACTCGTTCTACAGTGGAAATATTGATATCAAAGATCGTGTGAGTCTTATGCGAGACGGAGATGTGATCGAGACGACAGTCGGAAGAGTTCTTTTCAATACTATCTTGCCAGAAGAGCTCCGTTTCGTCAATAAGACGCTTACCAAAAAGGATCTCAAAAAGACACTCTCGCTCATCTACGATGTGTGTGGTAGACAGGCTACCGTCGATGCAGCCGATGCCATCAAAGATCTCGGTTTCCGCTATGCTACACAGTCAAGTACTTCAATCAATGTGACTGATATGATCGTCCCTGACGAAAAGGAGGAACTCATCAAAACAGGTGAAGAACAAGCAAATGAAATCTATAATTATTTCTACAAAGGATATCTCTCTGAAAACGAAAAACACAGACTCATTATCAATACATGGAATACTATCAAAAATAGAATAGAGGGGCACATCAAAGAGGTTATTGGTCCAGGTAATGATATGTTTACAATGACTAATTCCGGTGCAAGAGGTTCTATCTCCAACACAACTCAGATTAGTGGGATGAAGGGCCTTGTATTGAATCAGTTGGGTGAAATTATCGAGCTTCCTATCAAAAGAACATACGCTGAAGGTTTGACGCCGATCGAATACTTCATCACGGCGCACGGTGGACGTAAAGGCAAGGCAGATACTGCTCTGAGAACTGCTGAATCTGGTTATCTGACAAGAAAACTCTGTGATTCATCACAAGAGGTCATCATCAGACAAGAAGATTGTGGTACTGATCAGTCGCTCATCATCTCTCGCGATGAATACAGCAGTAATGCATGGGGTGAACAACTCTATGGAAGAGTGGTGACTCAGGCCGTCACCGATGAACGTGGCACTGTCCTTGTGGAAGCAAATGAAAGCATAGATAAACAAGCTCTAGAAGCTATCAATCATGCAGCTCTTGATACAATTCACGTCAGATCTCCTCTGACCTGTCATAGTGTCTCTGGTGTCTGCCAAAAATGTTATGGTTTCGATCTCTCTACAAGATCTATGGTACAGGTCGGTACACCGGTTGGTATCATTGCTGCACAGTCTATCGGTGAACCTGCGACACAGCTGACGCTCAATACATTCCACTCAGGATGAGTAGCGGGAGGTAGTGAAGAAGGTCTGGCTCAAGGTATTGAAAGAATTAAACAACTCTTTGAGATCAGAAGTCCAAAAAATCCAGCTTTGATTGCTCCGTTTGATGGTACGATCCACTTCTCTGAAAAGAATAAGAAGAGAATTATCACCGTCAGATCTGACTACCAAAAAGTCCCATATTTCACCAAAGATGGTTACGAAATTGTTGTGAAAAAGGGTGACTTCCTCAAAAAGGGAAGTGTTTATGCTGTAGAGGGTAGAAGTAAGCTCAAAATACAAGAAGCTGGTGTTGTGCTCGACGTAACCAAAGAGGCGGTTGTTATCGGCGTGATCCACGAATATACCAAAATGCTCAACAACCTTACTCCACTCAAAACACAAGAAGGAGATACTGTCTACAAGGGTGAAATCCTTACTAATGGATCACTTGATATCAGAGAATACAAAGAGATCGTTGGTGACCTAGAAGCACAGCAGTATATCATCCGTGAAACAGATAAAGTATATGCATCACAAGGTGGTGGTGTGAATCCAAGACACGTAGAAGTGGTCGTCAAGCAGATGTTCTCTAAGGTATTCATCGAAGATACGGGAGACTCTAGTTTTGTACCTGGTGATAGTGTCAAATACGAAGTATTTAGAGAAGTCAATGAACAACTCAAAGCACAAGGTAAAAAAGAAGCAATCGGATCAAGAAATGCTTTGGGTCTGACGACCATCGCGAAAGAGACGGACTCATGGCTATCTGCTGCGTCTTTCCAAGAAACAGTAAGAGTCATGGTAGAGGCATCACTGAGAGGTGCGATTGATGAGCTCTTCGATCTCAAATCTAATGTGATCATCGGTAGATTGCTCCCTGTGGGTGAGATCTATAGAAAAAAACATAACAAAGAATATACTGCTGATATGGTCACCAGCGACGCACTTGTCGATGAAATGATAGAACAATAAATCACATCATACCATGCAAACTACTAGTAAGCAATCTATCGGCGATTTTGGCTTGCATTGATAGAGACAATCTCTATATATAGCACCATTGTCGCCCATGGAGGGCAAATTTTATTCTATGAAAGCGTATACGCTTATGGCTCACAAGAAGGCCGCAGGTTCGGCAAAAAATCTTAGAGATTCAAAACCAAAGTATAGGGGCGTCAAAGTCTATGGTGGTCAACCTGTCAAAGCAGGTGATATTATCATTAGACAAAAAGGTGACACCTACAAACTTGGTGCTAATGTCTACAAAGGCAGAGACTTCTCCATCCACGCACAAACCGATGGTGTTGTTCGTTTTGGTAAGAAGAACTACACAAGATTTGATGGTAAGATCTATCTCAAAACATTTGTAGAAGTAGTAGCATCAGTCGCCGATGTAACTCCAAAGAAGGAAACAAAGACTGCTGCTAAAACTCCTGCTGCAAAGAAGGAAACAAAGACTGCTGCAACAAAAGAAGCAACTGTTAATGTAAAAGTTAGTAAAAAAGATCTCTCTAGTAAAACCGTAGCAGAACTTACTGATATGGCAAAGGGTATGGATCTTACTGGTTATTCTGGTCTCAAAAAGGCTGAACTTGTTGATCTTATTGCACAGGCACTCTAAACCCTCTTCTTCTATCTAAGATTGTAATATGCTTTATAATATCTTGTCTGGTAATTATGACTATACCAACCAAAAAGACCTCCAAAAGTAGAACTCGCAGAAGACATGCAGCTTGGCAGAGAGTGGCTATGGGCAAGCTTGCACAACAGACTACTCTCACCACCTGTACCAACTGCGGTGCGGTGAAACGTTCCCATCATGTTTGTGATGCATGCGGCTACTATCGTGGTAAACAAGTGAAAACTATCAAAGCAGTAAAAGATACTGTTTTAGATGCATAGTTTCACTTTACCACTCATATTTTGGTGTTAATGACCGATACACATAACACTATCAAAGCAAGAATACGCGCAAGAAAATTGACTCTGTCATATTTCTACCGGCGTATTTTTGTTTTGCGTTTGGCGAACAATGAATCACTGCTCGAGACTATTATCAGTACCAGTCGTGGACTGGAAGATGTCCACGATACCAGCACTGACAACATGGATCAAGAAACTGGTGACTTGGCTCAGTATCTGGAGCATACTTTCGGCGAGAGTGTAGAGGAAGATATCGACTATGTGGCATCATATTACTTCGATGAGTGGCCGCTCGAGACTATCGATATGGACTATGTTCTTCGTCTTGCAAGAGGTTTTGAAGAATACTACCCGCAAGTAGCGGAGCTTGTGAATCAACACACTACTAGTTTTCAGTTTGAGCAGATGGATCCAATGGATCAAGCAATGTTTGTCCTAGGATACGAGGAGCGAAAGGTGCTCCAGACTCCCAAAGAAGTCATTATCAATGAGGTCGTGGAACTTGCAAAAAGATATGGTGATGGCGGATCTTCCAAACTCTTGCATGGTATCATTCATCATTTGCTCAAAGATGAAGGTGGGGAGACATAATATATCAGTGAAAATACTTGCTTCAGTGAGTATTTTTTTGTATTTTGGGAAGAGATACATATACTTGTCATAATATTTTATGTTGTGCATGATCGTATGGTAGAAAAACAACCCAAAAATAACAGCTCGCCCAACAAGTCAAACAACTTCAATACCGAAAGAGACTCTCAACTTCGTAGTCTCCATGGAGCTTTTTTGGAAAAAAATGAAAGCAAAGGAAAAGAAGCACTTACTGCAGATAAGTTTGTGGAATTTGTCAGCCAACAATCGGAGGGAAATTCCCTACTTAGTCGTATCAGTCGCAATAGTGTGAAGGTGCTTTTTGATGAGATCCAGAACGAAGGTACAGCGGTACATACCATCAAACAACATACGAATTACTTCCGTGATAATGGTATCGGCGAGGAAGAACAGCTTGATGTAGCATATAACACAATTAAAAAAAATCTTGAATCATTTCCTGGTAAGTGGGATGATTTTGTCAAGCAGCATAAACTCGGATTCACCAGTAGTCCTCGTGGTATAGCTATTAGTGAGTGAGCAAAAGGTCGCACTGATATTCGCAGTGTAGGTGATTTGCATGCGGCATGGAATAGCTTCATTGCTAAGGAAAATATCAATAATGATAATATGAATCGTCTTTTGGGAGGTTTATCTACTGCTCGCAATGAGCAAGTGATGATCCATGCTATCTTCGAGAAGACGAGGACCAAGATAGATCCCAGTGTTAGGGGCAGTTTTGATCAAGCGGTAGGATCGATCGATGCATATAGTGACATCCAAACAGTTGACGATCTTGTTCGCATTATCGACCAATGGGTCATACAACACCCTAACCAAGAAAATGTGATCAATGCTGTTGTCATCCGCAATAGTGATATCTATAAAGCATACCAAAGAATTGGAGGACAGTGACGTCTACAGGGTGATTTCAGTGAATGGGATAAAGATCTCAAGACACTCATCGATCGTAATAGTTCACTCGCCGCTACTAGTGTCTATGAATGATCTCGCGAATATATCCAAGATAATATCAAAAAAGCGCAATGAATGATGCAGGTGTTATCTCCTACTATTGCATCACTGAGTCACCAATATCCTATGGATGATACTACTCTCAGAGCAGCGCGAGGAGAATATGGTAAACGTATCGATCATCTCAACAATGAAGTATCTCTTAGACAAAAAAATACACAAGAATCAGGAGATGAATGAATCAAAGCAAAAGCAGCACTTAAAAAACTCCATCAAGAACAACAGATACTCAGACGAAAAGCGCGGGTAGAGTCAATTCGTCGTCAGGATGTGAGACTTGCATGACTACTTGCACAAGGTCCGAGTCTGGATTTTGATTTTTCCAAACTAAACAAGGATGATCAGTGCTACCTCGCTCGATCATGTGCCAGAGATCAGATAGAAAACCGAGATGAACAAGCCAATCTCTATGGTCTCGATCGCGAACGTTATAGTGAATTTGTTCGTCAGATGTTTGACCCTGAACAGCAAGCTATCATTATCCCTACAAATGAGGGACAATCTCTCACTATACCTGTCAAAGATAAGGGTTTTCTCGCAGGTGGTGTCCATCCATTACAATTCCAATTTCATCAACTAGAGGATTACAAACATCTTGGATTCGGAGTAGATGTAGAGGTAACAAATGAGAATGAAGCATGACTAAAACAAATGGTGCCATGACTTTTCCAGACAATCAATGGACAACAAATAGCGCCCTCCTATCGTGTCCGTCTCGTGGACAAAAACACGGGCACCACCCAAGAATGATATCTTATGAATGTATGATATGTGGGAGATGATATTGCTCACGCGGACAAAAATATTGCTAACCCCACAACACAAGATCAATGGATGCTCTTTGATTTTCCACCCACCAAAGCAGGCAGAAAATATCCCGATCCAGAGATCGTCAGAAATGGTCACAATATCGGTAATACTACAGAAGTAGAGAAAATATATGATATCACTCCGATAGACAAAACCCTCACGCTCACAGGTGACTCTCTCGACCAATTGGCCTTGGGTTGGGCACTTGGTGATAGGATACAACATGATACTCGTAATCAACAATCGCTTGATGGTTCGCGAGATGATATGATTGATTCTGCTCGCACACCAGACCCAGAAACATTTATTGACAGCTATGCTAGACAACAACAACAAACAGATACGGATATCAACAGTGTAGAGACAGTACAAGATAATTTCCTATCAGGGTTCAAACAAATGGTAAAAGCACCTGATGGATACATTGAGCAACATATCAATACAATCCAAGATCTTCGTGGACAGACGCTCTGGCTTCAGTTCGGTCAATCACAGATCCCTCCCAAGGATGGGTCTCTCCCTTATTGGGTACAATTGGAAATATGTGACGTGGACACTGCCGACAATACCATCTCCTTCATTATGCGTGGCACAGATAATAAGATCCAAGATAATGAAGGTAAAAAATACACATTCCCTCTTGAAAGTAAAACGCTCCGCATATTGGAAGAGGGCGCAAATGACAACACACTATACCTTCTGCCAAAATTTTCAGGTGATGGTTCTGCAATGGCCAACCATAAAAATGCCTTAGTCCAAGCAGGTGTACTAGATAAGGAGTCGGGCAGTATGTTTGATAGTATGGAACTGATAGACAAATGATTTAAACGTCACAGTGATGGTAAATGAATCACCTACTTCTCCGAGAAGAAAACCATCCCTGATCCCAAAGATCCTAAAAAAACTATTGATCTCCCTATCACCTATCGCGTCAAAAGAACAGGTAAAAATAATTTTCAAGTTACTAACCCTGATACAAACTATAATGAGTCTATGAATCTCTCTACATTGATGATTTTCTTGGGAGAGAGGAGGTTAAAAGCCCTAGAATCATCAGAAAAACGCGAGTTTGAAGATAGAATTATCAACGCAGAAAAATATAAACTCAAACAAAAAGATGGATCTACTGGAAGACAAACATATGTTGGATGACGATATAGTCTCGCTAATGTGCGAAGTTTTGGCAAAGATATGCTACAAAAGGCGAAAGATGGTGTAGAGAACTACAATAAGAAGCATACTGAAGATATGACAGAGATACTCTTAGGTAAATATAAACTCTATGACAAATTGAAGAGTGCATTTTTCTTTGCTCCCTCCATTCAGGATGCATTTGATAATATGCATGGAGACTATATGCAAGAAAGGGATAAAAAAACCTTCGATCTCATCAATGGTTACAAAGAATTCCTCTCCCAAAACCCCGATGGAGATGAGGTGACTAAAGATCATGTAAAACACATCATGGATAATGCAGCTAATGGTGAAATACCAACCAAAAGAAGAAGTGTGCTCTTCGCGGCAGGAGCCTACCTCTATATGCTCGAAGAACACGGTGATCCATATGGTATAGCTCTCAAAGAATATAGGTGATCATGATTGTGGGTGAGAGCCCTCTGTGGGGAATGGCATTACAAAAATTATCTCAGTGAGGCGGAAAGTGTCCGCGCTAAACTTGAGGCAGATCCAACCAATGCCAATCTTCTAGAGGCATATGCCGACATGGAAGCAAAATATATCCATCAAACTATAGCTGATAACTCAAGTTTTAAAACATTCTTTTCTAAAAAATATTCAGACGCAGTAATTGGTGCTAAGTGGAAAGGTAATGATCAAGAGAGAATAGATAAAACAGCCAATGTATTCGGTAGTCAAAAAGACTTTGAACTCAATGAGATCCTGTTTAGTGTAAAGATCCAAAATGGTGACATAGGGAAGACAATAGGGCATCTCAAGGCCATGGCCATGACAGCTCAGAGCTCCATACAAATAAACAAGGTAAGGCTCTATCTACTGGAACTTATGTTATCGGGTATGGTGCTCTACCAAACCAAAGAAACAACAAAAGAGACGCTTCAGGCAATCGCTGCTAAAATAGGTTTTATACCAGGTACTTGGGTCGATAATGCCAATCAGCAACACAAAATCCACACCCTACTAGACTATATCACGGGTGGTAATTTTTCTACGCAAACTAACTACAACGACAACACATTCCAACGTCTCAACTATGGAGAAAATATTGGCGATTTTCATGGTAAATATAAAGCATGGGCCAATAGTGTGGAGGCGCAGAAGGTCTGTGATTTTCTTACTCTCAATGACATCAATGAAAAGGGAAGTCGCAATCTCCTGACGGTGATCGCTGATGGCGTATGAAAACCATGACCAAGCAACATACTCACAAATGCAGAACACTATGATATGCTTGTAGATATCAAAAGAGGGATGATGGAAAACTCTATCACCAGAGCTGATAGAGACCTCCAAAATAGATACCTTTTTACTGCGCCTCTTGCCATCCCCAATAGCGTGATCAGTGGACAACTCTGACCCGATAGGCGTACGGGTCAACTTGATACTGGTAATACCAAAGAAACCGCTATGAAAGAAATGTTTTGGAGATCGCTCGCTAGTAAAGTACCAACCGATCATGTGATGGGAGGTGAGATGTTTTTTATAGAAAAGTTTGAATCTCTTATACCAGGTGTGACCGATAGCACTATTATGCAACAATCACTTCTCTCTGCTCAGTACCATCTCCAGGAGAGAAGAGAACCACAAGTAGCTCGCGAGATTCTCACCGGTGTATTGGGCGCATTACCTGTATCACTTGGTATGACTAGTCTTGATAGACCCGTTAAGATGGTCTTGGATAACTATATCAAATTCTTCCTGACTAATCTTGCTTACATCAAAAAAGAAGATCTCATGAGATCACTCAATGTATCTGCCAATATGGATATAGGTAGTAGTAGAATAGAGAAACCATATATTACTAATTTTAACTGGAATCAAAATATCAATAACTATCCTGTGGGTACGCTCAACAAAGCACTCTGATCACTCAGAAAACAAATGGAAAATAGATGACAACCACGGGAATGATACTTCAGCTCTAGTGCATCCACTTTATCAGATGACACACAAGCCACTCAAGGAGCTAAGATCGTGGAAATGCGCCCTCAACTTCCGCCTATACAAAAAACTAGTAACTATGCGAAAGAAGTGCCACTCTACCCCAATACCAGCAGCAGCACACTTCCCCATATAGAACAATATACTGCAGACCAACTTGAAGCAATAGCTCGTATGAAAAGAGTACAAGAAGATGATGAAGATAGTGGAAGATATATCGACTATGGAGAAACGGGCTAAATCTCCTTGCTCAGAGCAATAATGTGTTTGGTGGTTGTGTGATCAATGAGATGAAGACTATCATCTTGTAATGTCGAGATGCGCTTGTCATATGCACGGGCTTTGGAAATATGCCCTGTCAGACCCAGTTCTCCTACGAATACAGTCGACGTATCGAGCGGCTTCGAGTGATACTGACTGAGAATCGCTGCAGCGATGGCAATATCTATCCCCGAATCATGAAACTCCATATCACCTGGCACATTGATATAGATGTCGACAAATCAGAGCTTGAGCTGACAATACTTTTCCAATACAGCGACAATCATATCGACACGACCTTTGTCCACTCCGATACAGCGACGGAGGGGGTATTTGCCTGATGTCTTGTTCAGTAATACTTCGATAGATACAAGTACTGGACGACCATTGTCGAGTCCGATCGTCAAAGCTGATCAGGGAACTCATGCATGAAAACGTTCGAGCATCCTCGTCTGCATATCATACACGGGTTGGAGTCAGAACAGCGTCATGTCAAAGATGCCCGTGTCGTGGGTCGGTCCGAAGCGATTCTTTTTGACACGAAGGAAGCGAAGCTGTCCATCACTGTCTCACTCAAGATACAGCACCACATCGACGATATGCTCGAGATATTTGGGGCCAGCTATCTCGCCACCCTTGGTGACATGTCACACGATGATAAGCGCGGTATTGGTCTGTTTGGCAGCTGCAACCAGCTGTTCAGAGACGATGCGGACTTGATTGGGAGAACCTGCTGGCGCATCAGACTGCGATGAGTGTATGGTCTGGATCGAGTCGATGATCATGAGGTCGTGATGTGTCTGCTGCATGGTCGCGATGATATCTGCCACATCAGTAGCGCGATAGATGTGAGTTGTCAATTCAGTCTCTGGGACGATTCTGCCTCGGCGATCTGCCACATGTTGCGGATGTTCTTCTGCGGAGCAGTAGCCAGTAACAATGGTTGGTGTCGCTTGTTGAAGATCAGCGATGAGTTGGAGGACGATCGTGGACTTACCGATACCGGGCTCTCCTCCGAGGAGATAGACACCTCCTGCGTGGATGCCTGATCCGAAGACCCTATGAAATTCGGTCATCTGGAGGGGATAGATAGCGGTTGGTGGTGTGTGGTTGGTGGTGCTTGATAATGCTTGGCCGGTGGATTTTCATTTTTTGGAAGTGAACGTTCACTTCTCATCCAGCTCAAAAGTGGCAAACTCTCCACAGGATGGACATTTTCCGAGTTTAGTTGAGGAAGTATATCCGCAGACGGTGCAGGTGTACATGAGAAGATATATGTCATATAAATCGTTACCTTATTTTCTTAGCAATTACTGTTCCTGTTCTTATCATCGCGTCATACGTGTCATCAAAATCTATAGTAGCGTTTGATGGTTTCATTTCTTTCTTTTCTCTGTAGTTAATGATTTCTCGATCATCGTTTTCATAGAATGTATGCACGAAATCATCTTCAACAAGCTGTCATCTACCACTGATTTCTAGGCAATATTTGATAATAGTAAGACCACCAGGTTTGGTTCGACGCTGATATCAGCGTATTACATCAGCATGATGACTCATATCTATCTCTTCGAGTAATCATGAGGAGAGCACTAAATCATATTGTCTCTCTTCATCGCAAAGCTGTGTAAAATCTCACTGTGATACAGATAATACTACTCACTGATTGTGGGCATTGTTTCTGATTCTCTCTACACCAGTGTCAGCATACTCGATAGCATCCACTACATAGCCTATCTTGGCAATTTCTATGGCATATCTTCCATTGCCTGATGCGATATCAACGGTAGTGAGGTTATTGTTTGATGATTGTTGTTGATAATATTCTTGTGCAATATCTAGTATCTTTTTGTTTGGCGCACCATAACTATTGTCGACATCATTCCAGAAATCTTCCCATCGATTTTTAGTTCTATTTGATGTAAGTGTTGTCATCATAGATTGTGTTGCAGTAAAATATAGGATTACTTATACAATAAAACAGACAAATAAGCAAACTATTTTCCCCTTGCTATCATCACATCAAATCACTAAATTGTCGCTATCATTGCTCGAGAGGAGCAAGGTTTTTATTACTTTGAAGATTTGAGTAACTAATGGCTGATAGAAAACCACTGAAGGACGTGAGAAATGTAGGTATCATCGCGCATATCGATGCGGGTAAAACGACTACGACCGAACGTATCCTCTACTATACCGGTAAATCACACAAAATCGGTGAAGTACATGATGGTCAGGCAACTATGGATTGGATGGAGCAAGAACAAGAACGTGGTATCACGATCACTTCTGCTGCTACGACTTGTTTTTGGAGAGATCATCACATCAACATCATCGATACTCCTGGACACGTAGATTTCACGATCGAAGTAGAACGTAGTCTGAAGGTTTTGGATGGTGCAGTGACTGTCTTCTCATCATCTGATGGTGTACAACCTCAGACCGAAACCGTATGGAGACAGGCCGACAAATACAAAGTCCCCAGAATGTGTTTCATCAACAAGATTGATAAAATCGGAGCAGATTTCGACATGTGTGTTACATCTATCCAAAACAGACTATCTAACAAAGGTGTCGCTATCCAATTTCCTAACGGTCAATCATCGGAGTTTAAGGGTATCGTCAATCTGATCGATATGAAATATTATACGTTCGAAGGTGACAATGGTGAAAAACAAGTCCAACATGATATCCCAGCAGAATTGGTAGAGGATGCTACGATGAGAAGAGAAGAACTTATCGATGCGATCTCCGTATTTGATGATGAGCTTGCGATGGCTTTCTTGGAAGGTGAAGAAATCTCTGAGGATCAGATCAAGAAAGCACTGAGGGCGGGTGTCGTCAAAAATGAGATCTATCCTATCATGGTAGGTTCTGCCCTAAGAAATGCAGGTGTCCAACTCATGTTGGATGCGTGTGTCGATTTTTTGCCATCTCCGCTTGATATTGGTGCGGTCAAAGGCACCGATATCAATGATGAGACGAAAATACTCACCAGAGAGCCAGATCCCAAAGCACCTGCTGCAGCACTCGCTTTCAAAGTGATGACAGACCCATATGTTGGTACGCTGACATTCGTGAGAGTCTACTCAGGCACGATCAAGTCTGGTGATCAATTGTTAAATCCTATTACAGGACAGAAGGAAAGAGTGTGACGTCTCCTACTTATGCACTCTAACAAAAGAGAAGAAATTGATGATATTTCTGCTGGCCATATTGCAGCATTCTTGGGCCTCAAAGATACACAAACAGGACACACACTCTGTGACCCTGATCAGCCTATCTTGTTGGAAAGTATGGACTTCCCTGATCCTGTGATCGAGCTCGCTGTCGAGCCAGCATCCAAAAAAGATCAAGAAAAAATGGGTCTCGCGCTCGGAAAACTTATGAAAGAAGATCCGTCATTCCGCGCATACTCTAACGAAGAATCGGGTCAGACCGTCATCGCAGGTATGGGTGAGCTCCATCTGGAAATCATCATCGATAGACTCAAGAGAGAGTACAAAGTAGAAGTGACAACCGGTAAACCACAAGTAGCATATAGAGAGACCATCTCAAGCACTGCTGAAGGAGAAGGAGTATTTAAGAGACAGACAGGTGGACGTGGTCAATTTGGTCACTGTTTAGTGAGATTGGAGTCAATCTTGGGTCAAAAAGATGAAGAAGGCAATCCTATCAACTACGAGTTCGTCGATGAGATCAAAGGAGGTGTGATTCCAAGAGAATTTATCCCTGCGGTAAACAAAGGTGTCCAAGAGACGATGGCTCAAGGTATCCTCGCTGGTTATCCTATCATCGGTATCAAAGCTGCTGTCTATGATGGTAGCTACCATGATGTGGATTCATCTGAAATCGCGTTCAAAATCGCAGCATACAAAGCATTCAAAGAAGCTTTTGCCAAAGCTAATCCATCACTTCTCGAGCCTATCATGGATGTTGAAATCACGACTCCTGAAGACTATGTCGGTGATGTGATGGGTGATGTCTCTTCTCGTCGTGGTATGATCCAAGGTCAAGAAGCAAGAGGTCAAGCAACTGTTATCAAAGCTAAAATCCCTCTCTCAGAGATGTTCGGTTATGCAACAGATCTTCGTAGTGCTACTCAAGGTAGAGCATCATATGCTATGAACTTCGGTAGTTACGAAAAAGTACCTGCTGGTGTTGCTGCCGACATCATCAAAGAAAGAGCTGGTAAAGTCAAAGGATTGGATGATGAGTAAGACGACAATGGTAAAAATAGTTAAATATTGTATAATATTGTTAAAAGAAAAAACTACTGCCTGACGAAGGTGGTAGTTTTTCTTTATGTTGTGTTTCTGTTTTTTTAATGGTATTTTTTGAGTCAAGTGATTATGTCTTGTGCAAGATCTTCTTTGTCTTCTACACCCACACTCACTCTGATAAGCCCATTGGATAATCACTGCGCCTGCCTGATGGTTTCTGGTATGGAGGCATGTGTCATAGATGCTGGATGTTCTATCAGGGATTCCACTCATCAAAGTGATTCTGCCAATCTAAATAGGGTAAGATTGCTGATAAAATCCATTGTATCTTGTAGTGAAAGCGTCAACTCCACCGATATCATACCTCCAAATCATGGATAATATAACTGTTTTATAAGTGGGTGATTTTCCAATAAAGATACGATATGTTTAGCATTTTCATCATGCTGTTTCATTCTTACTGCAAGTGTTTTGAGAGATCTAGAAAGTAACCGTGCATCGAAGGGGCTTGGATTTATTCCTGCTGCGTTACGATGATAACTGAGCTGAGAAAAATATTCTTTGTTATTGGTGACGATTGCACCACCAATTACGTCACTATGACCACCGAGATATTTGGTAGTACTGTGTAAGACAATATCTGCTCACACCGCCAGTGGTTGCTGAAAATATGGAGTAGCGAATGTGTTGTCCACTACACCTATAACATGATGTTTTTGAGTTAGAGTCAATACTCTTGTAAGGTCTGTCTGTTTTAATAGAGGGTTTGTTGGACTTTCTATCCACAACAGTTTTACTGCTTTTTCTTGTAATTTGTTTTCTAGTAGTATTTCATTATCCATGTCTATCTGTTCGAATATTATGCCATACTTTGCAAATACATTATTCAGTAAACGAAAAGTTCCTCCATACATATCGTCGATTGCAATTACCTTGTCTCATGCCTGCAATAATCATAAAATGATAGTGGTTGTTGCTCACAAGCCAGAACTAAACAAGAGTGCATAATCGCCACCTTCTAATCCAGCAAGTGTTGCTTCTACATTTGTAAAATTTGGATTCCCCGATCTTGTATACTCATATCATTTATGTAGACCTGGCTTTTCTTGCACATAGGTAGATGTAAGGTATAATGGCGGAATAATAGACCCCGTTGTAGGATCTGGTTGTTGTCATAGATGGATTGCTTTTGTGGCTAATTTCATGTTTTTTTGTAAAAAGTAAAAACAGACCCTCATCCGTGTGAGAGACCAAAGAGATGTGCAGCTATAGAAATTCTTATACTACAAACATCACTTGGCTCACACCAAGCAACAACACACAGAGCTTTTCCATAATACAGTGGCCATCATGATTGTGTGTCTTGTAATATAAAAGTGCTCCCTCAGCATACGGAAGTATTTTTCTTATTGCAAGGAAAATGTCGCTGGTGATGATTTTTACAGTATACTCCTCATTGACATATATGATTGTATCCTCGTTAAGAGACTTATACTAGTGTGTTGCTTTTGAATAGAGTCCGGTAAGCCGCTACACTTGTTGGACAGTGGTTTTTTTCTTGCTTTTGAGAAAATAATATCTATACTGATATATAGTTTTTATATAGTTATCATATATAATGAGTACTACTACCCAGGTCGTCTTCACGACCGATCCACAACTCAAACAAGCCACTATGAAAAAACTCAAAGCAGAAGGAAGTACACTCAAATCACTCATGCAATATGCCATGAAAGCATATGTCCAAGGGAGGATATCACTTGGTATCGTGATTGACGATGCTGTACGAAATGATGAACTAGAAAAAGAGTATCAGTCTGCTGCTCGTGATCTGGAACAAGGAAATAATATAGTTGATCGAAAAGATTTGACCGCTAAGTATGCGGCCTAATGTATATCATCAAGACACACAAATCAGTGGATAAATTTCTTACCCAATACAACCAATAAACTCGAGTGAGATTTCAGTCGATTAAAACAAAGACTAGGAAACCATAGATGACTTACTAAAGAAAGAAGAGAGAAATTTATTAGATGGTTTCTCAATACATAGCATACTCCAAAAACTTCTATTAAAATATACTCCAAAAACTTCTATTAAGCCGAGAACAAGAAATCCTTATCTGGATATGGAAAGCAGATAGTAGGGGAGGAATTTACAAGTAAGAAGAACCACTACCTAACAAGGGTGGTGGTTTTTGACTATTTGGCTACTATTACAACTATTTATGGTTTATAGGGACAATATTATTGAACATATATTTATTCATAGCATCCTTTAAATCTTCATACGATAGTCCCTTTTGTGCAACTTGTATCCCGTATTGATCCGCTATTTGAAATATGTTCATCATATACTCTAGTGGCGTATGATGTTTAGCTACCTCAGGCACATCAAGATTATTGTATATAGCATGAGCAAATCATTGCACATCAGAATTCTTAACATATTGTAATATATCTTCTTTGCCTATATGAGCATAATCGCATAGTTTCTTAAAAAGATAGAAGCGAGCACAGTAGCGTAAATTACTATTGCTGTAAGATCTATTGTTTTCCACAGAAAACCCCATTGCAAGATACTCTGCTACCGCTTCCTCAATCAATACAAACTGTGTATTGCCTCATTGAGGCTTTTCAATCAATATATTAAACGCATGTGCACCAATAATTTTATGGCGATCCGACAAGTTGATACAGTCATCATACAATACTTTTTCTGCCCTTATGGTATGTGCCATTTCATGAATCAAGGCGTTTTCGGTAAGATTCGTTTTTTGATTTATATATATTGTATCTCTCTCTGAGCCTCCTCCCACATATGCTATAGTCAACATATCAGAAGAATTATCTTCACCAGGCACAGAGAATATACTCTGCAGATATAAAGTATCTTGACCTATTCATTCTACATACTGATCATAGCTAGTAACAATTGAATCAGCATGATCTCTATTGAAAGCAATATTTTTATCAAACACTATAACTAACTCTTTCTTGATGTTATCAGTGCTAACTTTCATTTTTCCACTTGCTCTATTTGAACAAGCTATCATTCCAGCGATGATTAATGGTGTGATTATTTTTTGCATAGAGAAAAATGATGATATAGTAAATTTCTTTTTATAATAAATATCTTTTATATAATGTCAATACTTACTCCACATACTCAATATCCGCTCCGAGTCTGTTGAACTGATCGACGATGTTGGGGAAGCGGCGGAAGAGCGGAGTGATAGCATTGAGTGTGGTCTCTCCTGGAGTCGCGAGTGCAGCGAGGAGGAGTCCGTATGCTGCCTGGATGATATCGGAACACACGAGATTGGCGGGAGAGAACTTGGTTGGTCAGGTAGTGATCACGGTCACGGGGTTGGCGAGGATGATATTCGCTTTCATCTTAGCGAGTTCTTGGACGAAAAAGAATGAGTATTCGTACATGAGATTGTGAAACATCGCTTGTCACTGAGATTTGAGAGCTAATACGACTGCTGTATGTACCAGATCAGGTGGGAAGAGTGGCCACTGGAGTGCTTTGAGATCAAATATCGTGCCATTCTCCTTCTGATGGATAGAGAGATCTTGCTGACCAGGGACGAAGATGGTGTCTGTCTCACGATCGACGATAGTCTGTACGCCTAATTTTTCGAAAGCGGACAAAATACCCGTCATATGCTGTGTGATAGCGTGAGTGATAGTAAGTTCTCCACCTGTCATCGCAGCAGCAGCTACGAGACCACCGATATCGATATGATCGGAGATGATCGTCCAATCCGTGCCTGATAATTTTTGCACTCCTGTGATGATGAGTCTATTGGAACCGATACCATCGATCTGTGCGCCCATACTGACGAGCATATTACAGAGATCTTGGGTGTGGGGTTCGCATGCAGCATTCGTGATCGTGGTCGTACCCTCTGCCATAACAGCCATGAGGATGAGGTTTTCGGTACCGGTGACCGAAGGGAATCGCTGTCGCACATCCGCACCCTGCAGACCATCGGTGTGGATATCATAGGTGTAGCCATCCTTGTGATCATCGCAACCCATCGCACGCATATTGTCCATGAAAGTATCCATCGGACGCGTACCGAGTTTGCATCACTGTGGACTAGGCATACTGACACGTCAGAAACGAGCAAGCAGTGGACCAGCGAACATGACGGATGCTTTCATTTTTTCAGAGAGCTCGGGAGAGATAACGTATGAATTGATCGTCGAAGGATCCAAGATGATCTCACTCTCACTGATCCACTCATGTGATCCGCCCAGCTCATCCCAGATCTGCAGCATATACATCACATCTGATGTGCGAGGCACATTGCGCAGCGTCACCTGCTCATCAGTCAGGACGGCAGCAGGGATACATTTGATGATACTATTTTTGTTTGGGACAGGGCGAATGGTACCCGAGAGAGGACGACCACCATGAACAATCAGCTTAGACATTATGATAAGGATGATGAAGGGCTATAAAGGGTTATAGAGGATTTGTGCTTTTTGTTTTATGATTTCGACTTTAGTGAGGAGGGGTAAGAATGCAAGGGAGAGGAGGTGTTGACTTTTTATTTCTATTGCTTATAAAGCTTGCATTATTTTCCCCTTCAGCGTCATGGCTACTACCTTTGAACAAGCGCAGCAACAATGAGAGGCAGCAAGGAATCGCCTCCTCTCTCGTCTGATGTCTCAGACCGATGAGCAATTGGCTCAGACTGTTAAGCTTTTTGCTGCGAAGCAAAATTGGGATGATGCATATAGGGAGCATTTTGATAAGAATTATCTGACATTCCTCCAGAGGATTCGTGATCGCAAAAACTACGACCAGCGACCACAGCTCTATACTATCATGCGCACGATCCAAGATACGTGACAACTTACTCAGCTAGATGTTGAACTCCTCAAACAATATGATCTCAAGAACTGGGAATCTATCATCATAACAGGAAGATCACTAACCGAGACAAACCAATGCTATTTTGGCAATGTGAATCATTCTACTTTTTCAGGAGAAGTTTTCAGTTCTACTTTTTCAGGAGAAGTTTTCAGTTCTACTTTTTCAGGAGAAGTTTTCAATTCTACTTTTTCAGGAAGAGTTTTCAGTTCTACTTTTTCAGGAAGAGTTTTCAGTTCTACTTTTTCAGGAAAAGTTTTCAGTTCTACTTTTTCAGGAGAAGTTTTCAATTCTACTTTTTCTCAATCAGCTCAAGTAATCTGGCGTAGCAATAATTTTCGTAGGTCATGAATGACATTCGCACAATTCGAAAACCAAAATACTTTCGGTGTAAAAGACACTACATCATAAGCTTTACCCAAACAACCCCATCTGCGTGGGCATCTGAAACTCAGCCTTTAATTGGTTGAGTTTTTTTTCTAATCAGTGAAATCCATACTGGTAGACGATGGTGCGAGTGAGGTCATCTCGGTCGGGTTCTCGTTTCAAATCACTTGCTGTAAGTGTGTCTAGTCCGGGTGCTTCGAGGAGTGTAATCAGACGCTTGGACATGATAGCATTGTCACGGTTGGCAGTGAGTTTGGACGCGATGGAGGGACTGAGTTCGTCAATATGAGCGTAGATGTTTTCGAGGGTCTGATATTTTTTGATCAAGGTATCAGCTGTTTTGGGACCTATACCTGCAACTCATGGGACATTGTCCGAGGCATCACCAATGAGTGAGAGATAATCCAGGAGTAGTGCTGGCTCGAAACCAAACTCTTCACGAAATGATTCGAGTGTAGTACGAGATTTTTTCATCGTGTCGAGGGTGTGGATCTGGGGAGAGATGAGTTGTTTGAGGTCTTTGTCACTGGAGACAATGGTGACCTGATCACCCTGAGCAGCACGATCACGAGCGATGGTGTAGATGATGTCGTCTGCCTCATATCCTGGTACGATAAAACAGGGAAGTCACATCTGACTAGCAAGGGCTTGGGTTGCGCCGATTTGTCGCTTGAGGTCTTCGGGAGCCGAAGGGCGGTTGGCTTTGTACCCAGCGAAGTTTTCGCGTCTGACGGTATCCATCCCCGCATCTCGTGCGATGACGAAGTGGTCCGGTTTTTCCATCAGGAGGCCGAGCATCATGGAGGTGAATCCATAGAGTACATTGACATTGCGTCACTCATTACCGGTCAACTCAGGAAGTCCATAATATGCACGAAAAATAAACCCCGACCCATCGATGATATATGTTTGCATTTGGACGTCTGCTTGGCTACTAAAGTGATGACTATGTTTTATTGATTATACACAAGGACGCAAATGATAATCTCAACTCCTGAAGCAATGTTTGAGTATGGATCTGAAGCCGCGAAGCATCATCCTTTTGTACTCCTCCAGTGAGAACTAGGAGCTGGGAAGACTACCTGGACAAAAGGCTATGCTGCAGGACTCGATATCGATCCAGCACTCGTCCATAGTCCGACGTTTACGTATATGAATATATATGAGGAGAAACTCCTCCATATCGATATGTATAGAATGGAAAACCCTGCAGATCTCCTTCACAAGTGACTCCTAGATGCGATCGATCAGTATGATCATATCGTGATCGAGCGGCCCAAGCGGACGGAGCAATACGCGGGAGAGGGTCGGATTCAACTTTTGATAGAAAAAAAAGGCGACGCCAGAGACGTTACCTTATCTTCACCGTAATCAGTATCTAACTTGTGATCGCATAGAAAATATAGAAAAGGAAGGTCGTAATCAGCCATGCCAAACCGATCAAAAGGAGTGCGATAACTGTCATTTTGATAATTTTGCGAGCTCTGGAGATTCCCTCTTCTTGCCCAGAGAAAAACATCGCATAAAATCCATATATGAGCCAAATAAGCACTACCAAACTAGCTAATGAAAGGATGAGGTTGATGATACCTCTGGCATAATGGAGCGCTTTGTCTGGTCCGTCATATGCATCCAAATCATACATCGCAAGAAAAGTATTGAGCAGACTCTCGTCATCTTCGGTCGTCGCAGCCGCAAGTTCAGCTCCCATATCCACAGGAGAGTCGAAATAGTACGAATTATCTATCCCATTGTAGGGAAATTCTTGTGCATGGAGTGGCGCAATGATACCAAGTGCTACCGATAGTGTGAGGAATATGTATCTCATCAATCATAAGAAGAATAATAAACTATGATGTAATCAATCCTATCACATAGAAGATTAGTGTCACCAGAAGCCAACTCAGAGCAATACCAGCAATAGCAATACCTGCTGTTTTGATACCTGCCATTCATTTTTTGACTCTAGCATCATCACCCATTGCTGTCATGATCATAAACCCATGGACAATCAGATAGATAAGCGCTATCAGCGATACCAATCACAGTGCGTAGTTGATGAAGGTGTGGATAACTCCTATCGTACTATCTTTGGCAGTACCAAAATCATCGATCTGTGTAGGATAAAAAATCCCTCCAATATTACCTACCAAACCATCAATACCCTGTCTAATCGGACTCCTACTATCATCCACAAACCCATCATCAAGAATGTCTGATGATGTATTGGTATAGATTTGTGCTGGTTCGGTGGTATTGAGCTGAGCGTGACTCACTCACCAAGATAGCCCAATCAATAAGAGAAACAGTAGTTTTTTCATACCATACGCGGTTGGATAAATATATCTACAGTATATCGTCTCTAGCAAGAAAAAGCAAATTTCGGGGTGGATTTTTGGCTCATATTCGATAGACTAAGAAACATTTAATCAGACTCCTCTCATGTCTCTAGAAAAACTCGTTCATGATATCATAGCACTTCCCGAATCCAAGCGCACCAGAGATCAGATCAAACTACTCAAAAGGTCGTATGCGAAAGATTTTGGTATAGCAGAACTTCCGACCAATATCCAGCTTTTGCAGACCTATCACTACCTCCTCCAGCAAGAGCAGATCACACGTGATATGGAAGTCGAAAAACTCCTCATCAAAAGACCTATCAGATCAGAGTCGGGTATTGTGTCCGTCCAAGTCCTCACCAAACCCTATCGGTGTCCGGGCAAATGTATTTTTTGCCCCAATGATTTTACCATGCCCAAAAGCTATATCAATACCGAACCAGGGGCGATGAGGGCGCTGCTCAATAATTTCGATCCATACAAACAAGTGTATAACAGACTTCTGAGTCTTACTCTCACGGGACATCCCATCGACAAGATCGAAATGATCGTGTTATGATGAACGCGAGATGTCTATCCTGATGATTACAAAGAGCGATTTCTCAAAGGGTTGTATGATGCATGTAATACATTTGGACAGTTTTTCAAACAGCTTGATCTCTCTGTCTATAGAGAAAAATCCAATAGCAAATATCTCTCGTATGCTGTCGAAGAGATGGAGTTCAATTATCCAGAGATGATCGAAGAATCGATAGCGATCAATGAGACGACGGAGGCAAGAATCATCGGTCTGACGGTCGAGACACGTCCTGAATATGTCACTCACGAAAACTGCCAGATGCGACGTAAGCGATGAGTCACGAGACTCGAAATGGGCGTCCAGTCCACTGACGATGCCGTACTCGAAGCGAACAAGCGTGGCCATACGACCCTAGAAGTCAGACAAGCACTTCACACCCTGAGACAGTATGGATTCAAGTTTTCGATCCATATCATGCCAGGACTCTATACCGCTACACTCGACAGCGATAGACAGAGTTTTGTCGATATCTTCTCTGATCCAAGTATCAAACCTGATGAACTCAAATTCTATCCCACTGCCGTCATCCCCAATACAGAACTCTACGAACTGTACCGCAAAGGGGAATATGAAGCACTAAAAACCGATGATATCAAAACCCTCGTCAAAGACGTACTCCTGCATATTGTCCCACCATACAACCGCATCAAGCGTCTGATCAGAGATATCCCTGCGACGGAGATCGCAGCCTGATCTGATATTACTAACCTCAACCAGCTCGTCCATCATGAGTTGGCAGAAGAACTCATATACAATGAACAGATGCGCTCCGACCTCTATGGGCGTCTCGCTCCTGATGCACGTCAGTATGATGATGAAGTCAGCCTCCTGCAATGATTAACCAGCGAATGTGGAGACGAAGAAATCATCACCCACTTGTTGGGAGGACAGTTTGTTTCGACAGATGAAGTCAGAAACTTCGAATCACTCGACACGAGAAGTAGAGAAATACGCCACAAAACATCCTCCCGCTCTCAGCAAGCTTCGATCACCCCCCTTACGCAAGGGGGGCAAGGCGAGTGAAACGAGCCTGGGGGGATTGATGAACCATTTCTCGTCATCAGGCAGTATCACTCCAGTGTGGGGATGGAATATTTCGTCTCGTTCGAAGATGAGTATGGGTATCTGTATGGATTCACCAGACTATTGCTGCCACAAGCAGAAGAAACTGTCGACTTCCCATGACTGGGAGCGAATATCGCTATGATCAGAGAGCTCCATGTCTATGGAAAAGTCGCCAGAATCGGTGGTGAAGCTGAGGGAAAACAACAGCATCGCTGACTCGGTGGGCGTCTGATGGATATGGCAGAATCTATCGCAGCATATCAGTGATATCACCAACTGACGGTGATCGCGTGAGTCGGCGTCAAGCAGTACTATCGTGACTACTTATGATATCAAAATGATGGGACGTATATGAGTAAGATATTGTAAGTTCAGTAGATCAAGTGTTGTATAGTTTATACTTTACAATCAAATACTATTTCGGTAGAGTAACTCTTATATTTTTATCTTACCACAAGATATGATGAGTCGCCTATTGCGTCCTGGTTGGATTGTTCTATATATTATGATTATCGGTCTTTTGTATTGGTTTCTCAGTGGGACGAAGTTACACTTCGATAATCCACTCACCATACAAGAAGGGGATAGTTTAACATCTGTCTTGGCTGATCAGGGACGGTTGGATAGTCGTCGTATTCGTCAGGATGCTGAAAAATATGGTTTTGACCCCGCAACACTTGCTGTAGGTACGTATGCGGATATTGTTGGATCGATGTCGATAGGTGATTTCTACATGCATCTCGCTTCAGGTCCGAGTGCGACCTATGAGAGAGTGACGGTACTCGAGTGATGGTCTATCTATGATACTGACGCATTGCTTGCAGAAAAGGGTCGGATCAGACGTGGTGACTATATAGCATACGTAACGGATCCTGTGACAATTCGTGATATGCGCGCTCAGTATTCGTTCTTGGAGATCTTGCCAGACGATGTTAGTAGTCTGGAGGGATTTTTGTATCCTGAGACGTATTATATCGATGGTGATGATCCTGTACTGTCGCAGTTGGTAGGTTTGCAGTTGCAGGGGTTTTATGATGCAATCTGGCTGAGTCTGGGTAATGCAGTACTGGATGCTCAGCAGTGGGAGTGAGTATGACTTTCATCCTATGAACTGCTGACGATGGCGAGCGTCGTACTCAAGGAGGAGCGTAACGAAGATTATCAGTCGCTCGTGGCTGGTGTCTTTCTCAATAGATTGGAGTCAGACATGAGACTGGATGCTGATATTACGTTGTGTTATGGTCTGGCCGAACCGTATGAATCATGTACACCATCAACTATTGTCCAGCATTTGGATGATGCATCCAATCCATACAACACCAGAGCAGTCAAATGATTGCCTCCAACACCCATTAGTTCTCTGACTCCTACAGTCGTGCGCGCGACTATTGATGTGGATGATCATGAGTATTTCTACTATTTGCATGATGGTGGTGGTGTTATCCATCCCGCCACAAGTAATGAAGAACATCTAGATAACAAAAATCAATATTTGCAATAGTTTTTTTGCTATTTATGGCGTAGTGTCTGTTGCTTTGGGTGAGTTGATTAGTAGTATACAATTACTATATCCTTTATTTTTTGTAGATGTCTCATGCGTCATCGTCGACAACAATGGGTGGGTGTAGTAGTATTGTGAACAGTGATAGCAGTGTGATATATCCGAAATCGTGATAATAACTGATCTCTTCTTGCCTCTGTAGTGGGAGATTATAGTGAGTCTGCGGTGAGCTATGTGATGGATATGGATCAACACATACTCTCTCTCATGGGTGATGTGGGTGGTGAATCAGTGTTAACGATTATTATCCTCTATGATCCTGATCGTGTACAGCTCATATCAGTAGACACCAATTATCAGTATATCGTTCAAGATGATGATATGTGATTGATTCGTGTAGAGTTGAAAAATCTTCCCACCGAACGATATAAGACGTGATTGGTACAGATGACATGGGATGGTGCAATGGAAAGTGTTGTGGTGTCTGATATAGGTTTTGATATATGAGGTGTATTCCGTACTATACCCGTTTCTAACAATTCTCTTTGTTTTGGTAATGCATGTGAGCATGATGCGTAAATATATTTTTGGAGGGATTATTGCCCTAGCTACCATGAGTAGTGGGGTGACTTGGGCTGCCGCAACGTCATTTATCGTGACTATTACTCCAGATACATTTGTAGAGGGTGAGGCTGTAGATGTAGAAATTCGTGCAGTAGATGCGCAAGGGAATGTGTCTACCGATTTTGCCAGTGATATCTTTTTGGGTATTGATGAGGTGTGATCTATCGCACAAGATGAATACTCACTACCAAGTGATGGATTCTATCAGTTTGCTGCAAGCGATCAGGGCATCAAAACATTTTCTAAGGGATTTATCGTCCAGAAACCTGGTACCTATACACTATATGTAGAAGATATTTATGATAATAATATCAGAGGAGAAGCATCATTTATTGTGACAGATGTAGGTGGTGCAAGTGTTGGTACAGCAAAAGTAACGATTTCTAGCCCCGCATCTCAGACGACACTCGATCGTATGACCACCACACTTATTGGAACGACCGATAGCCCACGTACCCCTTTGACGGTCGAGGCGAATGGATCAATAGTAGATGGTTCGTTTACGACTGATCAAGCGGGTGGTTTTTCTGTGCCTATTGGTGATCTCCAAGAGGGTAGTAATACTGTAATAGTTCAGCTCAGAGATGCATCTGATGCTATTTTGGGTCAATCAAGTCCACTATCTCTTACTGTTGCATTGGATGATAGTGCACTGTTGCAGTCGTTTACTATCACGCCTGCAATGGGTCTTATGGTGGGTGATGAGGCGATACTGGAAGCTAAGGTTGGCAGTAGTGTGACGTCTGTCTCTCTTTTGGTGGATGGTTCTTCCTATCCATTGGATCGTACTACTAACAATACTTATGGTGGTATGATTAGTTTTGAAGATCCGGGTGATTATGACCTCAAAATCCGTCTATATGTAGATGGTGATATGTTTGAAGAAGATGTAGATGATATTATTGTAGGGGGGACTGGTTCTAATCTCACTGCAGGAAAGAATTATCGTATTGGTATGATCAAATATCTGGTCGATCCAATTAATCCTGGCTCAGTGATCCTCTCATGGGAGCCAGATGGAGAAATAAGTCCTTATTATACCGTGTATTATGGACTCAATCCAGAGTCGCTAGATACTCATTTTACTGTGAGCGTGACGGGTGCAACACTTTCGAATCTTTCTGCTGAAGATGTGACCTATGTACAAGTGTGGCCATCTACACAAACAGGTGTGGTACTTGGTGAGCCATCTGATCCACTGGTGATTAGTATGCAAGCCGCTGCACCTCAGTGTGTTGTCAAGGGCATCAAACTTCGCAGTGAACAGAGATGATCAGACTACTATCTCGTTTGGGATGTGGTCGAAGGTGCGACAAGCTATACTATCTATAGAGCGGAGAATGAGGTAATGAGTATAGCAGACATGACAATCGTGGGTACAACTACTTCTACCGAGTATCAGTATCCTTTCGATCCGAATGCAGAACATGAAGCGTATGCGTATTATGCTGTCCAAGCAAATTGTGAAGGAGGTCTAACCGAACCAATTGGTGGTATCGAAAAGATCAAAACAGGTCCAGTAAGTTCTGCATTGCTTGTGTTACTCTTGGTGGTGGGTGTCTATTTCTTGTATAGAGTGAATGTCTATAAAGAATAGGTAGAAAAGGTAACAAGTAGCAAAAGGTAGTAAGTAAATACTTTCATTTTGTCTTATAGTTCATAGATATTCATGACACAATCATTTCCCAAACATTATGATATTGCTTCGGAGCAGGCACTCTATCAGTCACGAGTAGATCGTGACTTTTTCCATCCAGAAATAGTGGCTGCCTATCGTACCGAATATGGTCGACAGAATCGTGATGAATCATATACCATCATACTCCCTCCGCCGAATGTCACAGGTAAGTTGCATATCGGTCATGCAATGATGGTGGCGGTCGAAGATGCAATGGTGAGACATGCTCGCATGAGTGGGTATCGTACGCTTTGGTTGCCGGGTACTGATCATGCTGCTATCTCTACTCAATCGGTCGTGGCCAAAAAACTTGCAGCAGACGGGATTGATCGTTTTGATTTGGGTCGTGATCGTTTTCTTGATAAGGTTCGTGAGTTTGTTGTCGAGCATAGAGGACATATCACGGGACAGCTCAGTAGTCTGGGAGCAACACTCGATCGAGACAGGGAGCAATACACTCTGGCAGAAGGACCCGCAAGAGCCGTCAGATACGCTTTTCAATCACTGTATCAGAAGGGTAAAATCTACCAAGACAACTATGTCGTCAATCGATCATCAGGTGCACAGTCTGTCGTCTCTAACGAAGAAGTAGAGCATAGAGAAGAGGAGGGGAAGCTTTATTATATCAACTATTTTGTGGAGGGGAAAGGATACTCTATCCCTATCGCGACAACTCGTCCAGAGACCATGTTTGCTGATGTGGCGATCGCTGTCCATCCCCAAGACAAAAGATATAAAAAACATATCGGTAAAAATGCACTGATTCCCTATATCAACAAACCCATCCCTATTATCGGTGATGAATACGTGGATGTTAGTTTCGGTACAGGAGCACTCAAAATCACTCCTACCCATGATGTGAATGATTTCGAAGTAGCGAAGCGTCACAATTTGCCGATGGATCAGTTTGCCTTTGATGAAAATAATATTTTTACGGAGATTACGGGTGAGCTCTTTGCTGGTAAACCAGTGGCAGATTTCAAAAAAAATATCATCGAATATCTGAAGGATATTGGTAATTTGGATCATGTCGAAGAGTATACGCATACGGTTCCATACTGTGAGAGGACGGGCTGTCGTATCGAACCGAGGCTGAGTCAACAATGGTTTATGAATGTCGAACATGCGGCAGACAAATGTCTCCATTGGTTAGATGAAGGTGAGGTGCAGATCTATCCTGAGCGTTATGAAGCGGTAGCTCGCAAACAATATCTGGAACAAATCAGACCATGGGCGATCTCTCGTCAGATCTGGCGATGACATAGGATACCTGTACGGACATCGGAGTCTGGTCAGCTTTTTGTACTCTCAGAAGATGATGTGTTGGCTCGTTGGCATGAAATGAAGCAGGGTAATCCGATCGTAGCGATGATGATTGCCAATCTGGTGGCAGACCAGCGTCTGCATGAGATGTGGGGATTGGAAGATCTGATCGATACGCTGTTTGGTCCGTCACTCACGCCACAGAAGGGGAGCGTGATCGAGCAGTATCTAGCAATGTATGGTACCAAGTTTGTGGATGATACAGGTATTCTTCCCTATGTGACAACTATCATTGATCTACTGGCGAAGTGGGAAGAGAGTGATGCGGTGGTGGAGGATGTGGCTGATCAAGTGATTACATGGCTAGAAGAGTCGATCGGTGTAGAGACACTACCCAAACAGCGCTATACTTATAACTGGTCAGTGGTCGCTGGAGTGGACGAGACACTCACGCAGTCGTCCGATACGCTCGATACGTGGTTTTCGTCTGCATTGTGGCCTTTCAGTACACTTGGATGGCCGGAGAAGACATCTGATTTGACTGATTTTTATCCAGGGACGGTGTTGGAAACAGGATATGATATTATCTTTTTCCGAGTGATTAGGATGATGATCATGGGCGCAGAACTGACGGGACAAGCACCGTTTGAATCCGTGTATCTCCATGGTCTGGTGCGTGACGAGAAGGGTCGCAAGATGTCCAAATCTATCGGTAACGTAGTCAATCCGCTCGTTGAGATAGACAAATATGGAGCAGATGCCCTTCGTCTGTCACTTCTGTCCAAATCTACCGTCGGTATGGACAAAAATTACTCTGAACAAGATACGCAGTACTATAGTCGTTTCGTCAATAAGCTCTGGAATGCGTCGAGGTTTACGACGACATTTGGTCTACCAGATGATCCCGGTATCGCTGCGGTGTGGAATGATGTCGACCAACTCGAGCAGCTGATGATGGATCGTGTCGATATGATGCATGATTTTGATCTGTGGATGCTCCATGTAGTGAACGAACTCATCTACGAAGCAGATAAGATGATGTCCAAATTTACGCTCGGTGAGCTGTCTCATAGACTCGTGACGGATATTTGGCAGTATTATTGTGATCGGTATATTGAGATCACGAAGATCATGCCGTCGCCCATCAGTCTCGTCGTCCTTCGTGTGAGTCTGGCGAAGCTTTTGCAATTACTTCACCCATTCGCTCCGTATGTGACGACACAGCTCTGGACACAGCTTGGGTTCCAATCAGAGCTGATGCTGACTCCATGGCCTACCCAATACACTCTCCCTGACAAAAACTATAAAATCAACCTCCTGATGGATATCATCACGACCTATCGCACACTGAGGACGAAAGTCACAGACAAATCACATGAGAAGGTCAATGTCTTCCTCCAGGCAGGGACGGATATGATCGACTACATCAAACAGAGCGAGTCGCTTGTGACGAAATTGGTAGGTATTGATATGATCGAATATGTAAGAGAGGGCGCAGACCTCCCCGACGGATATGTCACGGATGTGGTCGTCAATATGACACTCGGTGTCCAGGGCATCCAAACCATCTCCAAAGCAGATCAGATAGCTACCCTCGAATCTGAACTCAAAGCAGAGGAGCAGTTCGTCCAGACACTCCGCAAAACACTGAGCAATGCGGGATTTGTCAATAGTGCACCTGCCGACGTCATCGAAGCCAAGAAAGCAAAAATGGCCGAAGTGAAGGCCAGAATCGATACAATAGAGATGGAACTCAGGAGATTGAAGATGTAAAAGATGTAGTAAGTAATACAGCATTAAACTATTATCTGCATTATGTTGATATTCGCTATTATTATAAATTCGCATACATGTCCACTGGAACAATAAATCTCTTGCAAAATCTGTATCTGTCAGTATACTCTCTCTCATGTCGTAGGACATAATTATATGTCAATGTTCATTCTACTGCCAAAGCGAGTGCCTGAGTACACAAGAATATCAGCCATACCGTATACGCATCTAATGAGTTCCATTGACTGGTACGTCGTACCGTCTTTTTATTATCTATACGTATATCGTATGACTGGAGTAGTAAAATTCTTCAACACTGAAAAAGGTTTTGGTTTCATCGTAGCTGACGATCAGTCTGGTGACATGTTCTTCCACATCTCACAATGTGCTGAAGACTACCAAAATCCACAAGAAGGTGACAAGGTAAGTTACCAAATGGGTGAAGGACGCAAAGGTCCTCAAGCTGAAGCTGTAGTTCTCGTAGAGGCTGCTGGAGCTGAAGATGTTGATGCGTTCGCTATGGCTGCGTAGTTTATCCCCCTGAACACAAAACAACAGGTGCTCGTGATGAGTGTCTGTTGTTTTTTATTATGAGAAAAATACAGTCAGACATTCATTTCTTTTGAGACTACATAATGAAACGTTTGCAGTGGTGGTGAGCGATTACTCTTTTTGTACTGGTGGGCACGATAGTATCACTCTTCATCACTGATTGGTGGTGGATGATGGGGCTACTGATCCTATGGATGTTGCTGCCATATGTTGCACTTGTTTATCCTCTCACTCTACGCAAAACTCGATGGATTGGTGTTATTGGTTTATTCTTTGTATTGGTTGCCTTTGTGTTTGCTGGGTGGCTATTTGCCGCTGCGGGCATCATCATCACTGGCACGATCGCTATTATTCGATATCAGGACTATAGAATACGTCGTTTTATCACACCGAGCAAACGAGTCTACACTACCTCATCCGACTGGCTCTATGCGATACTGATTGCTGCTGTGGGGATACTTGTTCTCCTGCATCAGGTAGAGACGATTGATCTTTTGGGATGTGATGATATCAACCGTTTTCTCGTTGAACAGTCTGGACGGATCACCAGCCTCCTCAATAAGATACTGACACTAGCACATCAACGACACATCAATCTTGATGATACCATCCTCGTCTATTGGCAGAAATATCAATCTATCAGTCAATCGAGCTGCAATAGCATCATCGTGCGATGACAAGCTAGTAGTCGATCGGGCACTGTTCTTATCGCACTAATTGCTCTTAGTGTCGTTATTTATCCTCTTTTGATGATTAATCTCTGGATTTTTTCGCTCATTAATATGGCTATTCGAACTCCTCTGGTTCGCTGGAGTGGGCTGCAGCATATCACGCAGCAAGCTATCCAACATCGCATCGTACCGATACAGAATCACTTGCAATCAGTAAAGAAATAATTATTTTAGGAAATATCCTTTTATTGTATGATGTAAATTATATGCGTTATTGATTGTCACTTGTTATCATTACCATTCTTGGAGGGGTAATTATCCTCACTGGATGCCAATCATCTAGCACCAATCAAAACATCACAGACTCCTCGTCCGATCAGTCTACCGTGAGTCAGTCAGAGATCATCTATCTCGATGTGCGTGAAGATGATGAGCGAGCTGCAGGACACGTCGAAGGTGCGATCCATCTCCCACTCGGACAGATCGAAGCAGGAGATACCGATACACTCCCGAGAGATGTTACACTCGCTGTCTACTGTCGCTCAGGTCGTCGTAGTGCCATCGCTGTCCAAGCACTGCAGTCACAGTGATTTACCAATCTCATCGATGCAGGTGGTATGGACAGTATCCCTGATGTCACTATTGTACAGTAAAAATAAATCACTATTTTTCACCACTGTTACACCATTTTTAACCACTTTTCACTACCGTATCCATGTCTACTACACGCAATGTTATCATCATAGGCTCTGGTCCTGCTGGACATACGGCCGCTATCTATGCTGCTAGGGCAAATCTCGAACCTCTTATGTTCGAAGGTTTTATGGCCGGAGGTATCGCTGCAGGAGGACAGCTCACCACTACGACAGAGGTCGAAAACTATCCTGGCTTCCCGACTGGTATCCAAGGCCCTGAACTGATGAAAATGATGAGAGAGCAATCGCTCCACAACGGTACCGAAATCATCACCAAAACAGTAGATAAGGTCGACCTCTCTGTCCAACCATATAAGGTGTATGTAGGCAAAGATACTTATGAAACCAAAACTATCATTATCGCAACTGGTGCTACTGCCAAAAAATTACCTATCACGGGTCTTGATGACTATTGGATGCGTGGTATCTCTGGATGTGCGGTGTGTGATGGTGCACTTCCTTTTTTCAGGGACAAGAGACTTGCAGTCGTGGGAGGTGGAGACGTCGCTATGGAAGAAGCACTCTACCTGACCAAATTCGCCTCCGAAGTGGTCGTTCTCGTCCGCAAAGGTCAAGATGACCTCAAGGCATCCAAAGCTATGCAAGAGCGTGCGCTCAACCATGAGAAGATCAAGTTTATGTTCTATACCGAAGTCCAAGAAGCGCATGGAGATGATATGCTGACGCACCTGAGCATCGTGAACAATCAAACGCAGGAAGTACGTGCATTGGAAGTCTGATGACTCTTCTTCGCTATCGGACATACACCGAATACGAAATTCTTAGATGGACAGATACAGCTGGATGAGACAGGATACATCCTCACCAAACCCGGTACGACCAGAGTCGTCGATCCTGCTCAGTATGCAGGCAAAGTATCATGTGGTGTAGCTACTATCCCCGGTGTCTATGCGGCAGGCGACGTCCAAGATCATGTCTATCGCCAAGCTATCACGAGTGCATGAACCTGATGTATGGCAGCACTCGAAGCAGAAAAATATATTACTGGTGGAATGAGCGAACATTATTAATAACTCTTTATCCATAGTAGATACCATGAAACACCTCTCACGAGCGCTAACTATGCCTCTATGTTTGATGCTTGCTGCATGTGGCACCCCTCCAGACGTAGCAACTTTATCATGATCATCATCCACTATGCCCAACAATACAGCACCTATCGTCACTTCCGTCATCGGAGATACTATCACGATCGGTCATGTCACACTCGCTGTCCGCGATCTCGAGACGATGAAAACCCGATATAACCAGACTCTCTGATTCGACATCATCTCTGAAAATGGCTCCTCTACCACACTTGGACAAGGTACTACACCACTCCTCACACTGCAAGAAGAGATAGACTCCGAACCACGAACTCCTGCCTCTGCAGGACTCTATCATGTCGCCTATCTCTACGCGACCCAAGAGGCACTTGCACACTCACTCGTACGTGTCATCCAGTCTGATCCCAGATCATTCCAAGGATCAGCAGACCACTCGGTGAGTGAAGCATTCTACTTCGGCGATCCAGAAGGTAATGGTATCGAACTCTACTATGATAGAGATCCCTCTACCTGGCAGTGGAATGATGGCACCGTCACCATGGGTAGCAACTACCTCGATGTGGCAGATTATGTCTCTCGCTATGCAACTCCAACCACCTACGATGACAGTATGGGTATCGGACACATCCATCTCCAGGTCGGAGATTTGGTAGCTGCCAAGGAGTTTTATGTAGATATCCTCTGACTTGATATCACCTCAGATATGTCAGCACAGGGCGCACTCTTCGTCTCTGCGGGTGGGTATCATCACCACATCGGACTCAATACATGGAATAGCCGCGGCGCATGACCCAGACCTGACGACCAATATGGTCTGGATAGTGTCGCTATCGCACTCCCGACCCAGGAGGACTATGACGCCCTGATCAGACGTCTGCAGGAGTCTGGCGTAGATTTTGTCGAAGCAGATGACACACTCACTGTCGCAGATCCATGGAACAATCACATCGTCTTCAGTGTGGAATAAATATACGATACACTGTCACAAACACTGTCTGAAAAAATATTATCTACACATCAAGACATACTGCACCAAACATCACGACCGGGTCCCGCTTGTGGGAGAGAGTGATAATCTGTAGCAATACATGAAAAATTATGTACGCTGAAGACTGTTTGTGACTTGATCTTTTTTGGTTCGTTTTTTGTATCAAGGCAAAAAATGAACAATAACCAATATGAATATGACCTATCAACTCTCCGACTACAACTATCACCTCCCCGAGCATCTCATCGCCCAAGAGCCGACTGTGCCGCATCATGATGCGCGTCTGTTGGTATGTGAGAGGCAAGATAACGATAGCTACAAGCTCACTGATCAGCATTTTACTGATCTGCCAGATCTTCTCTCATCGGATGATGTGCTGTTTTTCAACAATACGAAAGTCTTCAAAGCTAGACTCCCTCTCGTGTCCAAATCCGTGACGCGTCACTCCTGAGTATCACGTATGATAGATGATGGTGAGCTGCTGATCTTCCGTCTCATCGATGAGCAGACCGTCGATGCACTCGTGTCTGATAGTAACAATTTCAAGCCATGAAGCATCATCCACCGAGATGACACGATCTCGCTCGTCGTCGAAGCACTCACGACCGATGGTGTGCAAATCAAGATCGTTGGGATGGGTCTGATGGAGTTTTTAGAAGCGAATGCACAGCTACCTCTCCCGCCCTATATCACCTACGAAAAAGAGAAGGAAGCACGATATCAGACCTACTTCGCAGAACACATCGGCTCTGCGGCGGCGCCTACGGCTTCGCTTCACTTCACATCCGAACTCATGCAGTCATTAGAAGACAAATGAATATCAAAAGAATTTCTCACGCTCCATGTTGGACTCGGGACGTTTAAACCCGTTCATGTCGATGACATCACCCAGTATGATATCCATAGCGAGGAGATCATCATCCCGCAGAGCATCTTCGCTACTATCGCTGATTACAAACTAGGAGAGAAAAACATCATCCCCGTCGGTACGACGATGGTCCGCACACTCGAATCACTCCCCTACACATATATACTCTTGTATGATGATCTCATACTCACCGATTCACAAAGAAATTTTCGAGAGACACTCACACAAGATATCACCCTCGACCAAGCACAAAAAATCATCACACCACCACATAACCTCCCCCTCTTAGAGGGGGATGAAGGGGGAGTTTTTTCTCTCTCGACCAAGCTCTACATCATGCCCTGATTCCACTTTCGCATCATCGATGCTATCATCACGAACTTTCATATCCCGCGTAGCTCACTGATGATCATGATCTCTGCCTGGATGGGGCTCGAAAATATACAAAAAACATATCAATATGCTATCGACCACGGATATCATTTCTACAGTTTCGGGGATGGGATGATGATTAGGTAAAATAGAAACAAACCAGAGAAAGAAATGTTTTTAGAAATACTTCAAAATGCAGGTGAAAACTACAAGAATCAATCATTCGTTCGAAAGAAGAAAATTATTTCATTTTTCTTTTCGAACCTTACTATAGACAAAAGAAAAAGGCTTAGACTATAGCCTAAACCTTGATTGGAAATATTATTTGATCGTTCATTAGTGAATGGAGCGGAATACTCTGCACCTCTCGAACACATGAGAACATCTTTCAGAGAGATTCCTTATATCGTCAAATTATCTCTCTTAGCTTTTTATGCTGCTATAGATGAGGGTCATAGTAAGGTTTTCGATAAACTTTCTGATCAAGAAAAGAAGTACTACCAAATAGATGTATTAGAGAGGTATTTATAATTTATGGAAATACTTTACAAAAGAGTTGTCACTTTTGTCATTGTGTCATAAATAATTAACTACTTTTATTATTCTTGAAAAGAAGATAATAATTCACTAACCTATATGGAAAGCATCCAAGCAAATATTTTTGCTATGTCTTAGAATATGTTCTCTTTATGTTATTTTCATTTCACTACTATAATGAATATGGATTATTCTCACATACTTGATCTATTAGATATTCCTGAAGAAACTACTCAGATAGAGTTCAAAACATTATGATGACAAAGTGTAGTGAAAAAGGTGCGACAAACCATAGTCGCAATGAGCAACACCTATTGATGACAAATTATATTATGAATTGATGATCCAGAGAAAACTGAATTAAAAGGATTAAAAAGAGTTAAATGAATAGAAGAAAACTTAGAAGTATATGATGAGATATTCAGGTGAGCTAAAGATATCCATCCCGCTATGGATATTCATTCAATGACCACATGCACTAAAATAAATGAAATCGATAGAAGTGTATGTATTATCAATATTCCCAAATGAATTGATAGTATAAGATACATCAATAATGAAGTTTGGATTAGATGAAAAAAATGAAACATTAGATTAGACCCACAAGAGACTATTAAGTATTCATATGCTAGGGGTTTTGAGAAAGCTGATTCAGAGCTCGTCAATGTAGATTTACAATTACTAGAAACAGATATTTATAAACAATGGAAAGAGTACACACAAACCCCTGGAACTTGAATAGAAGACATTCTCACAAAGAGATGATTGGCAAGAAAAAAAGAATGAGTGACGCTTCCCACAAGGGCTGCTGTTATGCTCTTTGCAGAATATCCCACAAATCTCATGGATACAAAATGTGTAATTCGTGTATATCAATACAGTGGCACATTAGAGAAATATAGAGAAGTACCAAATTTATTGGCAACACCCAAAACAATTGAGTGACCCATTATTACATTAATTAATGAGGCACAGCAATTTGTCTTATGACTATTAAGAAACTGAGTTAGGTTAGAATCCTGATTTATTAATAAGTATGTGATACCTAAGAGAGCTATTGAAGAAGCAATTACAAACGCTGTCATTCATAGAGACTACCATATCAAAAGAGATATAGAAATTAAAGTTTTTGAGGATAGGATCGAGGTTGATAGCCCATGACTCTTTAGCTATAATATAACACCCAAAAACATATGAACAGTTCGTGCAGATAACTATCGTAATGATTTATTAGTTAAACACTTGAGGGAGTTCCCATCACCACCAAACCTTGATCGCAACGAATGAGTAATTGCTATGAGAAATGAAATGAGAGCTCAGAATCTCTTCCCTCCGATATACATAACATACCCATCCCTTAATGACACAGTAAGAGTTGTATTATTTAATGAGCACATGCCAAGTGAGTGGGATAGAGTTATAGAATATTTTGAAAGTTGAAAAACATACATCACTAATCAAATTGCCAGAAATATTACTGGATTAGAGATGCATGCGATGTCTCAGAAACTTAAACATCGAACCAGTAAATGACTACTAATAAGGATTCCTAATGATCCAAACATCAAGAGGGGAGTAAAATATAAACTAGGGTCCAGTTAAATAATCATGGTGTTTTTATTAAAAATGAAAAAATTAATAAAATAAGGATCCAGTTAATAACTACCCTCTGAGCTCTTTTAATTAATTTATCAGACAGCAACCACGTCCAGCTACTGTCTGACTATGTAAAGATTATTTCTTTGGAGGCGTGATACACTGCTCTACATTGAATACAATATGATAGAGTTTATGGGCCTCTTCTTCGATGGACCCATCGGCTTTCACTTTCTCGATCTTGTCGATGTATATAATTTTCAGTCACTTAGTTCACTGTTTGAGCTTTCGGCCGCACTTTTTGATCTGATGGAAAGTGAGCCAAAGTGGTTTAGTATAACCAGCACTATCCAATAGTTTAAGATTATACTTTCCTGTATAAGCTCTTTGAGAGAGGAGATTTCTGTGTGTAATGGTTGCAGTAGTCATTAGTGCATAAGAACAGATGATAAAGATAGTTCAGATAGTTTTGTAGGCTTGAAAAAGAGATCTCTCTCAATAGTAAGCCATCATGGTCATTGTACTGACTCTAGTTCGTCCAAAGCGAAATATCATCGCTCTGTTTCAAATCATACAGTAATACCAAAGAAGGTACGACTAGATGGATGGTATTCAGTAGCATACCATGTCCATTGATTCCATGGGCAGAAGAATTTCGCAATCACAAGAGGATCGGGAGAATCTTCTTGTACACCAGTTACATAGAACTGATGAAGGATTTCTTGGGTAAGAAGTTTCATGGGTAAAAAGAGTAAGAATAAAAAAAGACAGACAACGTTGTCCGTCTATGATCAGATATGATCAGAAGGAAGTGGTAAACGAGTTTTCCTAGGATAAGGCGGTACTTTCTCTCGAGCCAAAGATCATCACCGTATAGTTCATTCACAGGCAATATCAAAGGATGTTCTACCTAGCTTTCTTCACCCTTTTCTTCAACGTGAGGTCTTGTAGACCTCCAAAGATAGAACGGTATATCATTCAATAAGGTATGGCTTAGGGTTTCTGGGATAGTGTGATATAATATATAATATATCATTAATGGATGTAAGTATACATAAGGGTTGTGGGATAGTAGTATAAATAGCATAGTGGTTACATAGCCTTTATAGTGGATTAAGGTATATATTTGGAATAATGAAAATAAAGTATATAGCATACTGACATATATTTTTTATAGTATAAAAAAGATGCCGAATACCCGCATCCTTAATAATTTAATAAAACAGATACCACATAATTAGTATATATTAGAAAATCTATACGCGTGCGAATAGATATTAAAAATAGGTGTATAGATAGGTATATAATAATATGTATAGCTCCCGTAAGGGCGACCTCCCGTAGGGCGCATAGTAGCATATAATATTATAATATATAGTACTATGAGAACCAAGAATAAGAATAGATAAGAAAAGACCCCATAATAATAAAAATAAACATATAAAGAGGTGGTCTCTATAAAAATCATATTCGCAGGCGCTTAGAACCAACACCAAATCTCTAATAAAATCTACTCACTAGTTCTTTCTATCTCATAAATTTCCCATGCACTCATCCAACACCAGTCGTCGTTTCCACACTCTATTCTTGTTTCCCTTTCCCGTTCTTCATATGCGCTATTTTCTAATCTCTTTTTTTCTGCATTTTCTAAATCTCAACAATATGTTGGTATATTATAATGTTTCAGTGAAGATGATAAAACTCAAACAGTAAAAAATATACTTATAAAAATTAAGGATCATATTATACGTCACCTATATCTAGGGAGTTCTTTAAAAATTAAGGATAACAAAATAATTCATAACAAAGATACCCCTATCACTGATAGAATTAAAATCCACTCAAAGGTATTAACACTTTCTTCATGTTTTATAGTATAAAGCATACATTGTTTTTTGATTTTTTGATTAAGAATCATAGATCAACTTTTTCTACAATCATATTCTCACTCAAATAAATACTGATTATATGCTCTATACACATCTCAAGATTGATCAAAAATATTGATTATTTCCCTTGGAACTCCACAGTAATGATAATAGGTATCCGTAATCTTAATAACAGCATACTGAGTTAGATCATCATAATATAATGCCTCAATATAATCATCTCTATTAAGAATGATTTTTTCTAGCTTAGAGAGATCAATAAATCATTCATCTATTTCCCTATACTTCACCGTTACAATATTGGTTTCCTCGTCACTATATGTAGTCCACTTATTGTAAAAGTACACAATGGATCACAATACAAAAGATAACAACAAAAACATTACTCATACAGCAGATAAGAGAGCATGAAAAAATCACCTTCGATTATAGTGTAATCAGTATCTTGTTCTACCGTTTTTATCATATATGGTTCAATTTTCATGAAATCATTCTTTATTAAATCCATCAGAGTCATACATAGTTCAGTTCCAATGGACTCAGCTTTTATTAAATCCATCATAATCATATCAGTTTTTATTAAACCCACCATAATCATATCAGTTTTTATCATATCATTCTTCATTATATCATTCTTCATTATACATAGTTCAATTCTGATGAAATCATTCTTTATTAAATCCATCATAATCATATCAGTTTTTATTAAACCCACCATAATCATATCAGTTTTTATCATATCATTCTTCATTATATCAATATTGATTATATCATTCTTCATTATACATAGTTCAATTCTGATGAAATCATTCTTTATTAAATCACGTCCTACTGATGCCATCATTATCATATTTAGTTCAGTTCTGATGATACCCTTTTTCATTAAATCAATACTCATCATACTGTGTTCAATTTTTATGAATCAATTCTTTGTTAAATCATCTACTATTGAATCAATCGCTGTCATATTTAGTTCAGTTCTGATGAATTCAGTAACAGTCGAATCACTCATCATTATACTTATTTGAAAGCTTACCATCCATAAAATATGTTCCATTAGGTAGAAATCATCTACTACTATACCATGGACAACCAACATATCTACCCATAATAAATTTATTTTAAAGAACAAAAGATGATGTTTGATATGTAAGAATTAGTTATGTTGTTTGCGCTATTTTTTCGTATTAATTTTCTGTGATCACTAAAGATTTTTGTACCTCAGCAAAGAGCTTTATATAGGATTCAAAACTATTTTTATTGTCTGCACCAAACATTAGATAATACATATTACCATCTATAAAAAACATATGGTAAAGAGCAATTACTTCTTCTTGTGAAGATCACATTATGTCTGAATTTCAGAGTCAAATACAATCATATGTATCACCATAGGATCTCAAACTGTTGTCAAAATAATACAATTCTTTAAATAAACTATTACATATGGTCTTCATGTCCTTATTATTAATAGACCCTATTTTTTCTTCAAAACCAAGCAATATTTTTGGTCACATGTGTGATAAAAATTTATCTACAACCATATCTCTTTCTCCAGGCATTTGCATAAAGCTTACAGGAATATCAAAAGATATTGATATAGGACCTAATATCTTGCTATTACTAGAAGAAGTATACGTATAATAGAAGTTATCTAGCATTTCCTGCTCAGGATATTCTAAATACTTTACTCATAAAAAGACTCTTAATGATTGCTCACAGAAATCCTTACGAGATCTCTCTGCGATAAACTCTCCCTCAAATCTATTACATACATTTATGATCTGAGATGGGTTTAGTATGCTATATTGTGCAAGATCTCTTAGAAAAATATCAACATCATTTCGAGGAAAATCATTTCATACATTAGAAAGGAATCTATCTCTCATCATTTCTATTTCTTCCTCTGAACGAGAATTTGTCATATGATTAAAGATAGGCATTCGAAACCCAGAAAATAAAGTATAGTCATTATCTAATGAGACACTATTTTTTTGGTCTTCGAACAATAATAAGGTACCATAAAAGAATCCATAGGCTTCTCGACTTGCTTTTCAGAGCATCCTTCATGGCTGTTGTATAGAGTAATCATACAATATGCTAGTGTCTGGGTTGTTTATATCAAACCACAGGGTGTTGTTTTTATTAGTTCATGTAAAATAATACCGTATCAAAAAGATTATAAGTATTATAATAAATAAAAATATCCGCATTATTCTCTTACTTGGTTTTGTATTTTTTATATCTTGTATCTTCATCTTATGAATAGGTCAATAAATAAAAGAATACACAACTTAATCTAGACCATAAAGATCATTTAATATAAAACCAAAATTAACTTACACATCGGTAAATTATTTATAATAGGAAAGTATTTGTACAATGGTTGGACTTATTTCTCCTTGTGCACCATCTATAATATCAAAGACTGTTGTTCCGTTTTCAAGTTCCACATTTGGATCAGCGCCATTATTCAAAAGTATTTTTACAATGTCAGCATCTCATTGTTCAACAGCCATCATTAAAACCGTTCTTGATGAATCAATTTTTTGTCCGTCTGCTAAAAACATCCCATCAAGCATTCATGATTTTATTGTATTTGGATCAGCGCCATTATTCAAAAGTATTTTTACAATGTCAGCATCTCATTGTTCAACAGCAGCAATCAGTGGGCTACCTCCACCCAGATCTTTTACATTCACATCTATACCATACTCCAATAATAATCTAATAATATCTTTGTCACCTTTCTTAACCGCCTTTGTCAAAAGAGACTCTGGAGCATATCTATTAACGTCTGCGCCTGCTTCCAATAATAACTTCACCGCATCAACACCCACTCATCATGTATCCATTGCTACTATAAGTGGAGTTACTAGTGATTCGGTTATGCTATTGGGATTTGCGCCATTATCAATTAGAATTTTGATAGTGGCTATTTGATTTTCTCATCGACCACCACGTATGATTGCTAACATGAGTGGTGTGAATGATGGATAGTTGAGATCAGCACCATTATCAATTAGAAGTTTGATGGCATCTATATATCCTCTATATGAGGCTGCTTGTAAAAGGGTCCACTGATCGTCACCAAGTGGCACATCTAATTTATTGATTTTTATCTCATCTTCGACAACTCCCGGAATTCATACTGAAGTAACTTCATTTACTCACTCTTCAATTATCTTTTGAATTACAGTAATCATTTCTTTCTCAGGTCAACTAATCTCCCTTGTATACTCCTGCTGGATTCAGCATCATGATAATAATAAACCCATTGAGAAAAATACAAATAGTTGAGTTATTCCTTTGTTCATAATCTAAGTGAGTGTAAGAAAAATAAAAGTAAACAGTATATTTTATGGCACTCATCTCTCTATTATTTCAAAGGAGGTAACTGTTCTTTATAAACTCATTCACTTCCACAGTTCTTGCATACCCTTTTTGCAGTAAAAAGATTTATGATAATATATAATATTCATATAGGTAGAAGTAACAACAATAAGATAACTGTTACTATCATAGATCATTTTGATTTTATTGTAGTAGCTCCAACATACTGACACTTATTACACCTGTAAGACATTTATTAAAGAAGTTAAAAAATAAAATAAGCTATTTTGTTTTTCTAAATGTTTTTATGACACTCCTGAGCAAAAAGTACGCTATTGAGAAAAAAATGGCTGCTGCTATTGTTTTATTTACAAGAGATCACACATCAACCGCACTGTTTGATGCAGATCTTATCACATCACCAAGAGTTGTAAATCATACTATTATTACAAACAATGAAGCAATAATAGCTAATGCGCTAAATATAAATTTCATCTATCCAAAGAAAAATATAAAAAATGACGCCTGATAGAAACCAGTCGCCAGACATTGTCACTTACCCATAAGGAATAAGAAGGTTTGCTACCAAACGCCATTCTTTCCTTATGAATAATGCAAGTTGCACTACATACGTAGCGGTAAGTTTGTAACAATATCTGGCAAGAATTTTATATGAGAACTATTGATAAATAGCAAGAGAAGTGTATAGGGGAGGTATTCTTTATTGGTTTTTATTAGTAAGAACTGAATCTATGAAAAATGCTGTGATAAAATGGAATGAGACACATAGTTGATGAGATGTGATCAGTGAAGATATAAGTAATGAAGTTTTGATCAATATTATATTGGATCTTTTATTGCTTGTGGAATCTCCTTGGAATATTCTAGTCTCCTACAAAACAAGTAATATTCATACATATATTAATAGTGAGAAAATCACAGATAAATATTGTAAATATTTGCATCAACTTACATCAGGCAGATGAATACAAATAAAATGACAAGGCATACAAAACAAGGAATTTAAATCATTTGAATCTATTAAGAACTATTTCCTAATAGAGCTACAGACACCAATACAGATCAATCGACCTGAGGACGAAGAGAGGGAACTGGATATGTATTTGTCACAAGGTATTGATCCACGTATTACATACCCCAAAGCAGAGTTATGAGATGCTTGAGATCATATAGAGAGCCCCTGAGCATTTTATGTCACCTGAACTGAAGTCTACTCTTTAGGTGAGTTAAATATGATTAAAAATAATAAATCAATCAGACACCTCATCGAGGAAAGAATAAATTATCTTCTCAAAATAGATCAGTATAATATTATAGAAAATCCTCCTTCTGAGGGTGATGCTATTCTATTTACAGAAATATACCATCAATTAGCACAAGCAAAAGATAAGAGTATCCTTCCAACAATTCTAATTACAATGAAGAGCACCGCTCATGGGCCACAACATTTACTATCAAAAGCAATAACCATATGACGCAACCATCTCTCAGTTACTGCGGGAAAACTTGATCTACAGAAGGAGTGAATTCTTAAAACTAATCTCTTGGACGTCATAGACCAACAAATAAAAAATATATTTATAGGTGACTATAGGATCACCAACCCACAAACATGATCCAATGGAGAGGATCTTATACAAATAAAATGAAAATGGGATACCGTAAAAATCACTACCAACAATGAAGATAATTATATTAATGGCATATATTTTTCAGATATAAAAGATAAAACCCACATTATAAGCAATGCACGTAAAATTGAGGGAGATATCGATATGGATAATATTGTATTTCAGATATTAACTAATGTGTGATATTATCCCAATATGTATGAACAATACAATATAAGCAGAGATACATATCAGAAAATTATTGCACTCATAGCGATAGGTCATGCAAACTATAAGGAGAAGAAGATAAAAGATAAAAAGAAAAAAAAGTAATTCTAAATCCTTTAAAGGGCTGTCAGTGTATGTCCAGTCGATGTTTGATTGACATATTTATAATTATACATTTAGTTTTTATCCCCTGTTTTCAAATTAAACAATAGAGTTAAATCAGCTCTATAATTTTTTATTTCACATTTTTTTTATTATTTTTTATAAAATATTTTATCCCCTATTTTTATATTAAAACTCTGAAAACCCTTTATTAATAAAGACTTGAAGTTCATAATAATTTTATCTAAAGTAAGATTGTTTTAGATCATAACTAATATAGATAATGTAACTCACAATCAAAATACACGCTAGCTCAAGGGGGGCCATATGTTTATTTCAAAATGAAGTGGTATTATGGATAAAGAGATGGAGAGTATAGACGCTAGAATAAACATCACACCTGATAAGGTGGTTAAGTTGCTTTCTTATTTTCACAACACAAGTGAGGATGAGACAAGAACTGCAATCATCACAGACTGGTACACACAAAATTATCGCGCTGTTTGGGATATTATATCCATTATAGATGGACTCAAAGAGAAGTGGTCACCAAAACTAACATTAAGAAAAAGGGTGTGTCGTTAGCATCACGCACCCTCTATATCTATTAGAACCATGTGCGGTTAAAAATAGAATACGAGAAAGTGTATAAATCTTATTTGCGAAAGCAAACAAAAATCAATCTCTCTTAATAAAAAATGAGAGCATAATTTACTTAGTAACTCGTATTTGCGAATGGAAAATACATTCAACGAAATACAAGCCATACCTATCTTGGATATCCTCCAAAGGTGTGGCATCATCTATAGGACTCGCTGAGATGTGATAGAGCTCTATCATCAAGGTAAGAAAACAGATGGCTATAGATGAACCATCAAAGATAACTACATCAATGATCTATCATGAAAAGGAAGACCAAAGTGATGACCCTATAGCTTTGTACAGCAATACTATAGTCTCAGCAAAAAAGAAACCTTTGAATGGTTTAAGGAACACTATCAGATCGGATCAGATTGGCATAAGAAAAAGAAACCACCACTACAAACCACTCCCTTTACTTATTATTCTATACAACACCATGACATATAAAAACTTACTCCTAGAAAGGAAAGTGCAGGAAGACACTATCACAACATGTGAAGAGTCTGGACTCTTGCAATTTGTGGGCAATGATACTGCTCACTTCATTATGAAAGATCTAGATTGAAATGAGATCTGACATAAGATCAGACAAATATGAGCAGAGATAAAATCAAGGACCAATAAGGGGTGATCTCAATGATACTTCTACCAAGGAGAAATCCATGAGAGAACTCATGAAGTCTGGATAGTAGAATGAGAAATAGATTATCTCACTATCTTACCCTATGCACAACAAAGTAATGCCCTCGTGATTGGTCTGCCCTGAGTTAATAAACTCAAGGATCTCCTCTTAGGATTAGAGCAAAAGAAAGTAAAGCGCATAATAATAATGGGAGATAATGATGAGGTAATGAATCAAGAGATAGATAAAGTTATTAATTATATAGATCAAGTGTGAAATATAATAGATTCTCACTGTATCTATGATGGTAGAAGATATCTCACAGAAACGAAACAAAAAGATATTAACGAATATGTTTGCAATATTAGTAGTGAAGTTGATCTCAACTATCTAGAGAATACCAATGATTTGTGGTCTATAAAAGCAAATGCACTAAAAAAATGATCAAGCATATCAGGTGGTCAGGTAAACCCAATCTATGCAGAGTGTTTGAGTTCATGAAAGCATGGCAACAAATTGGTGCATGTGGATGAATATGCAGAGAGATTCAAGAAAGATTACTCCATCGCAAACATTAATGGATTCTTCTATATGTATGACTATAAAAATGAAATATGGATTCCAAAAACAGAAAAACAAATACAATGAACAATTAGGCAGCAATTAAGAAATGATCAAATTGGATGACTATCGGAAAAAGACAGTAGTGGGGTCCTAAAGTCATTAGAACTCTCTTGTATCAATGAAATACAAAAAACAAGTACACAGTCAGAATATGTCATCAATCTCCATGACTGATTCTATAATGTTATAGATAATAAACTGACACCCTACCACAAATCAGATATGGTCACATTCAAACATCCATACAAATCAGATATCCTACAAAAGAGAAATAAGCCAGAACAATTTATTTCCTTTCTCCATAGCATCCTTGAATGATATAGTGATAAGGATTCTATAGTTGACTTCTTTCAAGAGCGAGGAGGTTATTGTTTAGCATGATTTACAAAATTTGAAAAATGAATACTATTGTATGGAAAGTGATGAAACGGAAAATGAGTGTATATGAGGGTTAATGAGCAGGTGTTCTGAAAAGAGAATGTTGCTGTATTCCAGCTCAATACAATAGACAAGGAAATCAATAGATATAAATTATTAGATAAAATGGTAGCTATAGATTATGATATACCAAATAATTCACAATTAGATCAAAGTATTATCAAGTTAATAGTTTCATGAGAAATAATAGAAATGAGAAAACTATATCATCAGCCCATTGAAGTTAATCTAACATGTAAGGTGATGATGGCTGCGAATAAAATTCCCTATCTCACCAATGAGGATGATAGCATCGGCAGGAGATTGGACATAATCGAACTACGTAAATCATTTACTGGAAAAGAAAGGGACCCAGAATTATTTGCAAAAATCATTAAAGAAAAGGAATCAATATTTGCATGGTATGTGGTATGACTTCAGAGACTCATTAAAAGGGGTGGCTTTAAGAAGACAAAAGAGATAGAAGAAAACAAAGAGAGATATTTAAAGGAACAAGATACTGTTTACTGATTCTTTCAGGAATGAGATTTTGTACAAGAATTTGGTATATTAACACCTATATCAGAGGTAAGAGATGCTTATAATAATTTCTGTAAAGAAAATAAATATATGCCGATTGCTGGTAGAAGGTATCAGGATGGTATAGAAAAACACTTCAAAGCAAAAAAGATCAAAAAATCAGATGGACGATACTGGGAATGAATAGGATATCGTGATAAGCGATTATGACAAAATGACAAAAATGACAAAAATGACAAAAATGACAATGAATTATAAAACTTTATCTACTAATTATACTCAATCTCATGGTAAATAAAATTCAAAGAATCACCATCGAACAGAAAGGTACTGGACCACTAGTGATGAATGTAATATCCCACACAGAAGATGATTGGTATCAGATCAAAGATGGTGTTGATTATGGCTATATCAAGACCGTAAAGCATGATGGTACTATGGTCTATCATGAACTTAACCACCAGACAATATTAGAATGATATACTTTTGAATCATTGATTAATCAACTGATACAATAATATCATCATATAGGTCAAACAATATAGATCCAAATAAAGCAATCTTTATCTCTATTAGTGTTACTTCATCATGAGGATACTATTTCTCTATCACCCATGAATACTCGGAAAGTACAAGTATCTATAAAACAAACCAATGAAGAATTAACAGATGAACAAGTTGGTTATGCTTATACACAAGTTATCAAACTGTGTCAGGAGTTACAACACACCGAAATTTATAAAAAGGTTATCAAAAGGGAGTCATAATATATTGTTTAGTGTTCTAATAATATTATAAGATAAGTATCTTGTATTATATATTATAACATTTTTAGAACTTCTAAAAAAAATCATGAATACCCAATACATTATCTATTGTAGGAAATCTACCACAGACGAAGAAAAACAAACACAATCTATCCCTGATCAGATCAAATACTGTATGCAGTATGCAACAACCAATAATCTTTCACTTATGTCTAGACCGAAAGATTTTTCTAATTTTGAAACCACCAAAGATATAGTGCAATACAATATGGCTGATCCCTATGAAAAAGAAATATATGATAATGCTAGTAAATATTTTGTTGTAACTGAAACACAAACAGCAAAAATACCAGGGAAAAGATCGAAGTGGACCAAAATAATATCAATGATAGAAAAATGAGAGATTCAAGGGATTATAAGTTATTCTCCTGATAGACAAGCGAGAAATATAGTAGAATGATGAGTACTTATAAACTTAGTAGATGAGAATAAGGTGTCACTCAAATATACTAATTTCCATTTTGAAAATACCGCATCAGGTAAAATGATGTTGGGTGTTTGGTTTGTTTTTGCTAAACAATATTCAGATGGTATATCAGAGAATGTGAATAGATGAATAAAGGAATCTCTAGAAAGAGGTAAGTCTATATGACACACTAAGCATGGATATAGAAGAAGAGAAGATGGATATTATGAACCAGACCATAATTGGAATCTTCTTTATGAGGCATTTCAGATGAAAATCTATGATGATAAAAATGATAAAACAATAATAAAACGATTAAATAATAATTGATTTCATTATCACTATGGTAAGAATAATAGAAAGACCGTTATGGATAAAAATAAGATAAGTAAGGTGCGACAAGATCCTTTCTATTATTGATTACTTATTCATGGAGAGAATCAAAGCGATCAAATAGAAACAAATCCTCACTATAAACCAATGATCACAAGAGAAGAGTTTGAACTTATTAATAGTAGAAATCTAGAGAAAAGGGGATGATTAGAATATGAGGAAAGTATAACTGAAAACCGATATATAGATATCCTTCCCAAGGGGCTTATTCACTGAGAGAATTGATACCTTCTATCTTTTGGAATACCAAATAAAAAGAGATATAGAAATAAGTTGGAAGAATTACAAAAAGAAAATCCATCACTGCAGCTACAGGATATCATCCAACCACACCAAATTATCTACAGTGTTAATACTAGGACACATAAAGATTATGGTACATCAATTAGATGAGATGAGTTAATATCATGAATAGCTTTTATATTCTCTCAACTAACAATTAATAAAGAAGAATATGAAAAATATATTGATGATATGTATAATGAAACAAAAACAAGAAATAAAGAACGTTGAAATCTTATTGCTCAACATACGAGAAGCATACAACACTACGAAGAAAAGCTCACAGATTATATCCGTAATAATAGACATCTTCGTAATGGGGATAAAGTAGAACAGGATGTTTACATAAAAGATAAGGTGGGGATAGAATCCATGATTGAAAGTTGGAAGATAGAAAAAAGTAAATTAGAAAAAGAAAATTCTAATGAGATAGTGGAGTTTGAAATATTTTCAAACATCTTTACTAATCTACATAAATTCTATATTGAAGCAGATTATGTTCGAAAGAAAAAAATTACAGAATTGATCTTTTCGAACATAATTGTAACTAAAGAAAAAGAGCTTAAACTAGAGGTTAAGCCCGTTTTCAAAAATTTATTTGAGTGATTTTTCCCTACTGGAGCGGAATACGGGATTCGAACCCGCGACCTCGACCTTGGCAAGGTCGCGCTCTAGCCAGCTGAGCTAATTCCGCGTGGTGGTGTGTATAGGGATTCATTTTTTGTTTGCAAGATCAAAATTGTTTACATTCTCTGTTTTCTTATATGTATATAATATAATAATAGAGTAATAAAAAAAATTAATAATAGTAATAATGTTGAATTGTGGATAAGGTGTGGAGAACCAATAAGTCTTATAAAGTAGCAGGTAGCAGGTAGCAGGCAGCAAGTGTGATGATGTTAATTTGTGAATAACTACCACCAGACCACCAATACTGTGATGGCAGCTTATTCACATCTTGTGAGTGGAATGTGAATAACTCGCTCACTCGTGGTTAGAGGTCTGAATGATGTTTTGATAATAATCTCTTGTAATGAGGATGATTTTTCTTATTTTTCTACCTTGTCATACTTTTCATACTTTTATGTGGTAAGAGATACGATGACCAAAAAAGCTGATATTGGCGGAGGTATAGTACAAGTAGCAACAGTAGGTACCAAGGGACAAATTGTCATACCCCATAAAGTAAGAGAACAATTTGGTATAGAGCCAGGTGACCAGGTGCTCTTTTTTTCCAAAGATGATTCTTTTCTTTCTATAGTAAAGATGGATAATATGCAACAGATGTTAGATCAGATGCAAGAATTCCTTACTCAGACGAAATAATTTTTAATACTTATCTCTTATGAAGACTCTTATGAAATCAGTACAACTATTACTCAAAAAATATTGGATACCTGCAGTGGTACTGCTTCTGCTTGGTGTTGTGGGATATGCTTTGATAGGAGGGAAAGGCACAGACTCATCTCTCACGGAAGTTGGATCAGGACCATCTATCAGTGGGAATGTGATCGCGATCGACACGATACCGTTGGTGGATCTTGTCCATCAGGTGACAGTAAGTAAATCAAGTCAACTCACGAGTGCATCTACTATCACTATCAGTGCACAAGCTGCGGGTCGTGTCAATACCATCTGGGTAGAACCTGGTACTGATGTGACACAAGGTCGTCAGCTTATCTCTCTGTCTGATACGACCAATAGTTATGCTATTGCTCTCCAGAGAGCATCAGTAGGTGTTGAAGGAGCCAAACTCCAGTATGAACAGAGCGAACTCCAATTACAAAACTCTATTGCCAATGCGGTGACTAATTTTAACCAAGCACAACAATCATACAACACACTCAAAACCCAATATGATCAACAACTTGCTCAGGCACTACTGACCGTACAGTCTACGGTTGCAAGTACTGATGTGACTTTGGATACGCTTGAATCACAACTTTTCTCACTCAAAAGCTCTATCCAATCACTTACTATTATCCTCAAAGATCATATTGATAGGGTGACAGGAAACAGCGCTCATTACTCATCCAAAGCATCAAGTTATGAAGATGCACTCACTGATAATGGTACACAAAACCAATATAATACTGCTAAGGGTGATTTTACCACATTGGATAATGAGGTAGATATTCTCGATGAGATGGAGGTAGAAAATCTGACTGGTCAAGAACTCATCAATACTGTGAATGAACTCTATACTATCACTACTATCCAAAATAAAATACTACTCAATCTCCAAGATCTCTATCAACGTGCGATCCCTGATGATCTTTTCTTGGGACAGACACAGTCTGCGTATGGATTTACTAGTGCACTCAAAGCACAGCTTCAGGGAGAAGTCACCACCATGCTCTCGCAAAACCAATGACAAATGAGTCAACTTCTCAGCTATAAAGATCAACTTGCTAAACTGACCGCTCAGACTGATGGATCAAGTAATGCTGACAGAGCCAAAGACCAAGCTCAACTTCAATATGAGGTGACCAAAACACAACTGGATGATGCTCTCGCAAAGGCGAAAATAGCACTCGACCAAGCGGGGTCTGCTTTAGATTTTGCTAATAGTAATAAAGATATACAACTTCGTCTCCTACAAAATGCGATCAGTGTAGCACAAGTCAACTATAGTGATGCATCGAGAAATGCTGCCAAACTCTCTATCACTGCTCCTATCAAAGGGCAAGTAGCTGATATCCTCGTAGATAAGGGAGAAGAGGTATCGATCGGTACACCATTGGTAAACTTCATAGGTACAGCAGAAAACGAGGTGCGTATTGCGGTGGATGCTGCGCAGCGTGATGCATTAGTGGTGGGTGATATAGTAACAGTGGAATATGGAGCACTGACTTATAGTGGTACGATCACATCGATCGGTGGCGTAGCGGATAGTACCCTCTCATATCCTGTGACGATCGCTGTACCAGAAAACATGACAGTGGTAGGTGGTACCGTCACTGTGTTGCTTCCATTCCAAACAGAATATCCACTCGTACCACTCAGTGCTGTCCGTCCACGTGGTCGTGACCGTGCGATGGTTGCTCTCTGGGATGGGACACAAGTCGTGATGCAAGAAGTGCAGACTGGTGAGACGTGGGGTGATATGATTGAGGTCATACTTGATGATGTTCCTTCTTATTATGAATTGATCACTACTGATTTGACGAATTATGATCCTAATATTCACACTATCCAAGTAAAAAATACTATTGGTGTTGTGGGGACGGGATCGGTAGTAGATGGTGTAAGAACTATTGGTGATGTGGTGGGGGAGTAGTATATAATGAGTAGCAAGTAACAAAAGGTAACAAGTATTTTATGTTGGTATGTGTCTGATGAAAGGTTTTTTCTGATTTTGGATGGAGAAGTGGAGAATGACTATTATGATGGTGGTTCTTCTGATTATTGCTGGTATTGGTGCGATGATTAGTATCCCCAAAGAGTCTTCGCCTGCGATAGATTTTGGTATTATTATGATCAATACGAGCTATCCTGGTGCATCACCTGAAGATATCGACGATAGTATCACCGAGGAAATAGAGAGTAAGATCGAAAGTATCGATGGAATAGATAAAATACAATCAAGTAGCACACTATGATTTTCGAGCATTACGGTGACACTCACTACTGATGCTGACACTGACAAAGTGCTTACTGATATCAAAAATGATATTGATACTTTGTCGCTTCCTGAAGATGCAAATGATCCGGTGGTGATGGAGTTGGAAACAGAGACAGAAAGATTATTTGATCTTGTGTTGTATGTTCCATCACTTACTTTTTCTCAGGAAGATCTTTTTGATATAGCATCATCGATAGAGCAGCGTTTGGAAACACAGCCCTATGTGGGTAGTGTGACACCAGGATTGTCGCCCAATTATGATATCGATGTAGTAGTTGACAAATCCAAAGCAGACATCACGGGCGTCTCACCTGCGACGATAGCGTCCACTATCCGTTCATCAGTCAGTGGTACTCCTTTGGGAAACTATGAGATCAATGATATTAAGTATGATTATTCGGTCAACAAGCTAGTTTCTACAGTGGATGATCTGAATCAACTTCCTGTGATAGTGGGATCACAATCGGTGCTACTGCAGGATGTGGCTACAATTGAGAGGGATTATCGTAGTGATGTCTACACTTCTCTTATTACCAACCAGCAAGCTGGCTATCATTATATCACTCTTACGATCAATAAAAATCCTGGAGATAGTATTTTTTCTGCTACATCACAGGCGAAAGAGTATATTACCACACTTCTCCAAGAAGATCAGTATGATGGTGTCTCTTCGATGTATGCATATGATTTGGCGGAGGTAATCAGTGATGATTATAGTACGGTAGCCAAAAATGGTTTACAGACATTACTTTTTGTCTTCTTGGCAGTGTTTGTTTTCGTCGGACTCAAGGAGTCAATCATGGCAACACTCTCGATTCCGCTCGCTTTTTTCGTGACTTTCATTGTCCTGAATCAAATGGGTCTGTCGCTCAATTTTTTGACAAACTTTTCACTGATTGTAACGTTTGGTATAGCGATCGATACGATTATTGTGATCATAGAAGCGGCGACTGAAAAACACAAACTCTGATATACTCCACTCAATGCAGCGCTTCTGGCGGTCAGTGAGTTTAAGCGACCACTGATAGCGGGTACTGCGACGACGGTGGTGGTATTTATACCATTGTTTGTCTTGCCTGGTGTGATGGGTAAATTCTTGTCATATATCCCAATCACTATCTTCATCACACTGATTGCTGCATTGGTACTTTCACTGATTGTGAATCCTGTATTATACTATCTTTTCACACCCAAAAGTAAAGTCTATGAACGTAATCTCCCTGAAGAAGAGGTGATGGATGAAGAATCTATAGCGCTTTTGGAAGCTGATAGACAAGGAAAAATGGAAATACCCCATCCTGATGATTGGCGTCATCGTCTGTTTGGAAAGATGGGTGGCTGGTATCAAAATCTTATGAAACAAACCCTTGCAACGGAAAAGAAGAGAAGATGGGTGTTTTGGTGACCGGTATTGGCAGTGGTTTCGTCATTCGTTATCTTCTGATCACAATTAGGTTTTACGCTGTTTCCTAGTGGAGATAGTGAGTATATGACACTGACGATAGAAGCTCCTGCATGATCGACGCAGGATGTATTTGCTAGTGTATATGATGAGGTAGATAATGTCCTCGCTGCGGTGCCTGAGATCAAGATCGCTTACTACACGATCAATGCGAATGTTTGGACGATCAATATCGAACTCTACAAAAAAGCTGATCGTGATGATCATGGTGGAAGATTATCATCAGACGTGGAAAACGAACTGGTGAAGAATCTCTCTTTCATCCCTCAAAATGGATGGGTGCTCGAATCTGCTGTCGAAGCCGGTGGTCCTCCTGCATGATCTGCAGTGGGCGTCAAACTGATCGCAGCAACGAGAGATGATTTCACTACTATGGTGGAGGTTGCCCAAGATATTGTGGCTCATCTCAAAACACTTGATGGTACCAAAAACATCGGTTACACCGCAGAATCGACTCCAGGTCTGTTCTCTTTCCAATTCGATGAGGCGGCGCTCCAGGTGCTCGGTCTGACACCATGACAAGTCACTCAGGCACTGTATGCATCGCTGTATGGTGTGAGTGCGGGGTCGATCGTGGGTGATGTGGAGGATCATGATATCCGTGTGGTGTATGATGAGTATCAGGATAGTGTGACACCACAGCAAGTAGGTGATGTAGTCATCCAGACCTCTCGTGGAGCGATCGCTGTGCGTGATATCCTCTCCTATGATCTGGTGGAGTCTGTCGCATCCTATCAGAGAGAAGATGGTAAGCTCGTGGTGAGTGTGGAGTCTGCCGTCGAGACTGGTATCCCATCATCAGTCGTCCAAGCCAAACTTATGGAATATATCAAAACTTATGATTTCCCTGATGGGGTCTCCTATAGTGCCGGTGGTGAGAGTGCAGAAAACGCTGATCTGATGACAGCGATGGGTACCGGTGCACTGATAGCTATCTTCCTGATCTATGCGATTCTCGTCCTCCAGTTCAATAGTATGAGACAGCCATTTCTTGTTATTTTTTCTATTTTTATGTCGTTATTGGGTGTTAATACTGGTCTTTGGTTAACGTGAAATCCATATAGTCTCTCATTCATGATATGATTTATTGCGCTGATGGGTATTGTGGTTAATGATGCGATTGTATTGCTTGATCGTGTTAATTATAACCTTTCTAGGGGTATGGATATAGATACAGCTATATTTGAGACTGCTGCTTCTAGACTTCAACCCATCCTCCTGACGACTATCACGACCATTGTGGGTCTCATGTCGATCGCTACACAAGATGCATTCTTTGCGGGTCTAGCATATACGATTATGTTTGGTCTTTTTGTTGGGTCAGCGGCTACATTATTTATGATACCTATGTTGTATAAGTATGTTATATTCGATAAAACATTGAATTTTATTAAAATATCCTTTTGGTTGGTTATGTTCTTCCCTTATGGAATAAGATTACTTATTAAAAAGTTGATTTTTCGTCATCAATGGGAGTGGGGAGTAAACATTAGTTAAAAAGTAATTAATTTTTGTCTCCATCTCCCTTGTTGTGTTAGTGGTGTATCTGATGTGGGCAAGAGACTAAAGTGAAAAGTGAGAAATAGAAAGCAAAAATTATGGAAGAGGAGGTTTGTTTGACCTCTTTTTCTACTTCTCCAAAATAAATGCTTGGCTCTGTATTGTATGGCTTCGGCGAGGTGGGATTTGGTGATGGTGTCGGAGGATTTGAGGTCGGCGATGGTTTGAGTTTTCTTGTAATAGATGATAAAATCAGTATAGTGGTAAGAGGTGTTTAGTATTATTTTTTGTGATGTACTCATTTTCTCAACTTCAACAGTTCGTCCAGTGCGAACTACGCTATGCGTATCGCTATGTGCTCAAATATCCTGAACCCAAGACCACATCACTAGCACTGATACTCTGATCGGCTGTGCATGATACACTGGAGTGGCTCTATAGACGCGTGTCGTTCCAGACTATCCCTACCCAAGCACAAGTCGTACAGCAGTATGAGGAGCAGTGGGCGAAGCAGCTCGAGGGAGTCCAAGACGAGCTGGACACTGAGCAACTCGCTGAATACAGACAGAGGGGTCTAAGTTATATTGATTGGTATTATGCTAAATATCAGCCGTTCGATAAGAACATACCGATGGAGATGGAAAAGAATATCCATTTCACGATCGGTGATGGTCACAAAATGAGAGGAAAAATAGACAGACTCGACATCGACGGACATGATCTAACGATCGTAGACTACAAAACGAGTCGTAAACGAGCAGATGACAAGCACGATGAATATAGAGCACAAATAACCCTCTATGCCAAAGGTCTCCAAGAGCAGTATGGCACCAAACTAAAGAAACTCTATGGAAAAGTGGTCTATCTTCATCTTCATAATGAAGTGGAACGAGAAATCACACCTGAGGCAATCGATGCTATCGAGCAGGAATATATGGATATCATCACTCAGATAGAGCAGAAAAAAGCGAAATGGGCAGACGTCCAGTGACTGTTTGCAGACGGGACGAAGGTCTGGGATGTGTTCCCATCTCATGCGTGATCATGGTGCAACTACTGTCCGTTCAAAGAACTCTGTCCTGAGTTCGCCCATGCATTCGTCGAATCAGAGCAAATCAGTGCAGGAGATCTGAGTCCTGAGGTGATACAGGCGATGCTGGATCAGTATGTCGAGCTTGCTGACCAGTACAAATCACTTGGCAAAAAGATCGACAGTCTCAAAGACCAACTTACCGAATATGCAGTCAAAAATGATTTCGCCAGACTCTATGGTCAGGGTGCGAGCGTGGGTATCCAGTCCAGAGACAATCGATCAATACCCTCTGATCTCGCTGAGCAAGCAGAAGCATATCTTCGTGGACAGGGTTTGCGGGATGATCTCCAGTCGCTAGATCGTTATGCACTTGCGAGAGCGGTGAAGGCAGGTGATCTCGATACCATGATCGAGCAATGATTAGTGGTGAATAAGAAAAGTAGATATCTGGGGCAAGTGAAGAAGGAGAAGTAGATTATTTTTTAGTGCTTCGCTGAGAGTTATTTTTGGCATGGCTCAACTAGTTTTCCATATCTACGATTTGCTTTCTATATGCTTGATGCCTCGACGCGATTGTGGTCACGCTTTGTTATCTATTCTCTAGCCACCATTTCGCAGTTTTGATTGTGATGGGGAGGAGGCCGTCTCTGGATGCTTTGTAGTCATCGTCAGAATCATCGGTATAATCGTAGTTGTCGAAGACATAGTGAGGATTGGCGGGGGCGATATCTCCGTAAATGGTGCTACCAGAGAGACCGTTATAGAGGGCGCCATGTTTGATGATATCATCATAGGAGATGTGAGTGTAGTCGAGTGTGATGGGTTCGCCCGAGTCAGTGACGCGGTTGTACCGGTCGTATTTGGCATTCGTGAAATCGATATAGTCTTCCATGATCGTGATGAAGTCTTCATGGTCATCGATAGCACCAGTACCATAGTCGTGTGATGTGATCTGCATCGGACCTCGGCCGTTGGCGGGGAGATAATAACCACAGTGTGACTCTCTGTATCGTGTACCGATCAGGACAGGAAGCGAAATATCATGAACATACGCAAGTATGTCGAGCTCGTCGATATAATCAGTACACGCATCATCGAGTTCATCATCATTGGTGAGTTCGCTAGCGTAGTCATCTACGAGTACTTGGTAGGTGTCGCGGACGTCATCGGTGGTCTGAGTTTTTTCTTGATTGAGTTCTTTGACAAAATAACCATGAAGTGTTTCGAGCAAGAAATTGACTTTGTCATCTTTGTTGTATTGATTGCTGAGGGCATTAAGCTGCCTAATGAATGAATATTCTACGGGCTTGTCTTCGTCGATAATTTCTTCAATGGCGGTGATAAGTTCTTGGAGTTGGGTTGCATCGTCGGTTGTCGGTGTGTATGCGTAGGTGGTTTGGATTCACAAGAGGGCGGCGATAACGATGGCTCGTATCTGTTTCATGGTACTTGGACTGGATATAAAATATCTGATAACTATAGTGATTGTCGTGACCGATGCAAGGTGGGTGATTTTCTCCCTTGTAGAAGCGAAGATTTACTCTCTGACACTCATCACGTATGGCTAGTCATGTCGATCCACAGACGCTCGAACGTCTCCAATCTCTCACTCATATCCATCTCTCTGACGAAGAGAAAGAACAGATGAGAGGACAGCTGGATTCGATTATAGGATTTCTTGAGCAGCTGCAAGATGTTGATACGACAGATATCGAAGCACTGGAGCATCCGGTGAGTGGACATATCATGAGATTGGGTGGTGAGAAAGAGGGCGAGATGCCTACTGATCCTGCAGAGATCCTGCACAATGTCCGCCATCGTATGATCAATAACGCAGTCAAGATTAAATCGATGATAGATTCTGAAGGATCATAGAGGGTGAGAAAGGATTAAAAAGGGAGGCAAAGGATTTTAATTGCATTTTTGGGAAATATGTCTCAGTCGAGAACGATTATTACTTACTTGGTAGATGGTAATCCTCAATGAGTAAAAACAGTAGAATTTTCTAATAGACTTATTAAAGGAATTTCTATGACTAGGAAAGATTTTTCTGTTGCTTTAAAAAGTAGACCTGAATTGTGATTTAGTGGTATATATTTTTTGCTTTGAGAAGATGAACTAGGCAATAAGATTGCATATTTATGACAGGCAACAATTTTGGGTAAAAGATTAAATGATCATTATAAAAATACAGACAAAGATTTTTGGAATACGGCTATTGCTTTTACTTATAAAGATGGAACTCTTAATGAATCTGATATTAATTTTTTAGAGAAAGAACTGATACTAGCAGCTACTCAGGCTAACAGATATAAGATTCAGAATGGTAACTCTTGAAATAATTGATTGATACAAGAATACAGAAAACCTGATATGGAAGAGTTTATTGAAGACTTAAAGATCCTGATTGCTAATCTTGGTTTTAATATTTTACATCCTTTGGTGAGTAGTTACGAGATTGCTGAAGAATCTAACTTGTACTATATTCATTGAAGATGAAGTAATGCCAAGGGAATGTATACAGAAGAGTGATTTATCGTTTTGAAAGGTAGTGTCTGATCAGGAGAATTAGTGACTTCAGAAATAAAAAGACAAGGATATGCTTATAAAGATAGACCTATTCTTCTTTCTGAGTGAATTATCAAGGAAGAGTGAGATAAAATAATTTTTTTAGAAAATCATCTATTTGCTTCCCCTAGTCGTGCATCTTGTATTGTGCTTGGTAGGGCATCAAATGGTCGAACTGAGCGAAAGGATAATAATGGAAAAACACTTGATGAAAATGAAAGGCAGTAGTTGTTTATTTATTTATACACTTACCCTACTTATGAATTATAACGAACAATCACTGATCGAACATAAAAATCACCAAGGCAAAGTGGGTATCGTCTCTCGTGTGCCGCTGGAGACCAGAGATGATCTGTCTACCTACTACTCACCGGGAGTGGCTGCTCCGTGTCTGGAGATCGCTGCTGATCCGGCCAAGGCTTATGACTACACATGGAAATCTCGCACGATCGCCGTCGTGAGTGATGGGACTGCGGTGCTAGGACTTGGGAATATTGGTGGACTCGCTGGACTGCCTGTGATGGAAGGAAAAGCTGTTCTTCTCAAAGGATTTGCTGATGTGGATGCGATACCTATCGTGCTCAAGACACAAGATCCCCAGGATATCATCTCTATCGTCGAAAATATTGCTCCGACCTTTGGAGGTATCAATCTGGAAGATATCGCTGCGCCGAACTGCTTCGTCGTAGAAGAAGCGCTCAAAGAGCGTCTGGATATCCCTGTCTTCCATGATGATCAGCATGGGACTGCTATTGTGGTGCTTGCAGGTCTCATCAATGCAGCCAAAGTCGTCAATAAAGAACTGACTAGTCTGCGCGTAGTGATTGCAGGTGCAGGTGCGGCGGGGATTGCGATTGCCAAGCTCCTGATCAAAGCAGGAATTACGGACATCATGATGACGGATAGGCATGGTATCCTCACTCCAGGGAACAACGGAGACAACAAGTATAAAGAAGAAATATCTCACTATAATACTCGTGGTCTGTCGGGAGATTTGTCGACTGCACTAGAACATGCAGATGTATTTATCGGAGTAGCACAAGCGGGTATTGTCTCCCAAGAAGATGTACGCAAGATGGCTGGAGCACCAATTATCTTTGCCCTTTCGAATCCTGTGCCTGAGATCATGCCTGAGGATGCCAAGGCTGCAGGTGCTGCTATTGTCGCTACCGGAAGATCAGACTATCCGAATCAGATCAATAATGTCCTCGTCTTCCCAGGTATTTTTCGCGGTGCGCTCGATCATCGTGTAGCACAGATCACTGATGAACACAAACTCGCAGCAGCCTATGTGATTGCAGATTATGTCCAAGAAATCGGACCAGACTCCATTGTCCCGTCTGCTCTGGACAAGAATGTCGCGAAAGTTGTGGCGGAGGTGATTAGGTAGGAGGTAGAAAAGGTAAAAGAGGTAGAAATGAAGAATATATTTATAAGTTATATTTCCTATTGACAAATACTATATAAATATTTATAATTTTTATCGTCCAAAATTTGACAAACTCGCCATTGATTATTATACTACTATCATTTACTTTTCTTGATATATATCGATATTATGAGCACTACCACTCCAGAAAGAATTGACGCCGAAGTCTGTACCACTTTTCTCCAAGCACTAGAACATGATGCAGCTCAAACAGCTCTTGCAGATGTTTTTGCAGAGGATCAAAACACCCTTCATATGCTTGAGTGAGCGATGAAAAAGATTATCGATGCGAAAATAGCTGATGATGCCAATCCAAGTGAACTACTCTCTCCATACGAAATCAGTACACTTCGCACACTACGTACTAGTGATGAAGATTGTGATGCTCTCAATACCAAACTCGAAACACTCGTCCGCCTGATCATCAAACAATCAGAAAAAGATGGAACATTACCTAACTGGGCTGATCATCCTGTGATCACTGCAGATGGAAAATTTGATGTGAGACTGATTATCGACTGGATGTTGGGCAAAAAGAACGATAATCAGAATTCTCCCGAGATCACCACTGATCTCTCACGAGTCCCAGGCTCTGTCACAACAAGACTAGAAAATGATTATGATGGTGATGAGAAGTGACTCCACGAAGCACTCCAGCAACTTTCTGACTGGAAAATACTGAGGAAGAAACAGAAACAAGGAGAATCTAACACTATCGAAGCACCTGATGGTAAGAAAATAGCTGTCCTCATGCCTGAGTTCAAAGATGGAGAGGTTTACCAAAATACGAATATAGAAAAAGGGGACTATACCAATACGAGATATGTCAAAGGTACATCACTCAATCAGACAGTCGATCAAGCAGGTAAAAAACTGTGGAACACTGTTGATGATTTCACGAAATGGCTACAGAAGAATATGCCAGGAAAAGATATAACGAGTAAATACAGAAACTTTATAGAGCTCCTTGATCTAGAGAAATCAGGTATCCGTCGATCTGATGGCAAGTTTGACAGTATGAGTGATCGAGGTAACTTCTGGATCTCTCGTGCAGATGGAGTCGGATCGTGGAGACTCGACTTCGGTGGTGTCCATGTGGTTGTGGACTGGAACGATCTTGACGGTGCTCGTCCTGTTGTGTGTTTTGAGGACTAGTCTTGATTCTTCGGTTCTTTGGTTCTTTTTTGTGACTGGGGTGTGTATTATACATAATATATCATATAAATAGAAAAATGGTTTTACAAAAAATGTATGGGAGGAATTTTGCCAGGCAAAATTCCTCCATTTTTCTATAATTCTTTTTCGTACTAGAGTCACATGATGCTTACGAGCCATGTGAGTGTGTACTTCTACTAGTCCAGACGTGCACTGATCAGTTCAGTAGTAGACTATCGTATCATTCGCTAGGATCATACGATGATGATAGCATGTCCTACACAGCAGGTATCCGTCGATCTGATGGCAAGTTTGACAATATGAGTGATCGAGGTAACTTCTGGATCTCTCGTACAGATGGAGACAAATCGTGAAGACTCAACTTCGATGATGTCCATGTGGATGTGAACTGGAACAATCTTGACAATGCTCGTCCTGTTGTGTGTTTTGAGCACTGGTGTATGACTCTCCCTAGGGGAGAGTTTTATATGATAGATTTATTGTATGGGATGATAGACAGACAGGAGTTGCTGATAGACCTCTTCCATGCTTACTACGCTGCCAGACTTACCAAGAGAAACACTTCTAGTCAGCTAGCGTTTGAAATAGACTACGAAGAACAACTGATAGCATTATGTGATGAGCTACTCGATGAATCATACCAGATAGGGCCGAGTATGTGTTTTATCGTGTATGATCCTGTACAGAGAGAGATTTTCGCAGCATCATTTCGCGATAGAGTCGTACATCATCTGATCTATCGTAGCATCTATGATATCATCGATAGGCAACTGATCCATGATGCTTGGAGCTGTAGAGTGGGTCGCGGGACACACTATGGTGTCAGGAGAATAGATCATCGAATCAGATCATGTTCGCACAATTATTCACAAGATTGCTATATCCTCAAGCTCGATATTCAATGATTCTTTATGTCGATAGACAAATCTATCCTACGAGAGCAGATTGTCACTATGATTGATTGCAAAAAAGATCACCTGACCATAGATTATGATTTCCTTCTCTCACTCATACAGCAAGTACTGTTTCACGATCCTACACAAGACCATGTGATCAAATGATTCAGAGCTGATCGACAGGGACTTCCTCACTCTAAGAGTTTGTTTCATGCACAGCCCTGATGTGGTCTTCCGATTGGTAATCTTACTAGTCAGCTCTTTGCCAATGTGTATATGAACTCGTTCGATCATCAGATGCAATATCATATTGGATGTAAACATTATGGAAGATATGTGGATGATTTTGTCGTGATCCATCAAGACAGACAGTTTCTCGTGGATCTTATCCCTCGTATTACTAGTCGACTTATTGCCCATCTAGGCCTCACGCTCCATCCTCATAAAATCTATCTCCAGCACTACACCAGATGAGTCAATATACTCGGAGCAGTGATCAAGCCCTATAGAACCTATCTCAGAAAGAGAACACTGGGGAATTTTCGTCAGCAGATAGCATCTATGAACCAGTGTCATAACTCTTTCGATCCATCGACCATTATATCGATTATCAATTCGTATCTTGGTATGTGTCGCTATCATCAGAGCTATCATATCAGGCAGAAGCTACTTTCTGGCTTGGGTGATCGATTTTATGATCTCTATGAGTTTGATGATGATCTTTTAGTTTGTAGAACTAAAGACATCCATCATGATGCATCATAATCTTCCTGTGTATAAATCTTCGTATGATTTGTTACTTTTGAGTTTTTGATTGATCAAACATTTCCCCAAAGAGTACAAATATACACTCGGTGAGAAATTCAAACATGAGCTCCTCGAGCTGATGATCGCTATCACTCATGCCAATACTGACCAACAAAACAGAAAAGATACACTAACCCAAGCATTACAACATGCGGAAACTATCAAACTCCTCTGGAGGATAGCTAAAGACTTGCAGCTACTGTCTGTCAAACAGTATGCGAGTGTCTCGACACTCATGGTGTGCGTATCGAAGCAGTTGGTGTGATGGCAGAAATCAACATCTCACTAAACTATTGATTTTTGTCATTTGCAAACCAGAAGTTTTCACCAGACGTGATTTTGGTCTGATTTGGTCTTGATTTTGCTATCGTGATATCTACAAGTGGGGTCACGTGCTACTGGACGCACACCTCTGTGCGGGCATGATGTAATTGGTGTAGCATGGCAGACTTCAGCTCTGCCTGCGCGGGTTCGAATCCCGCTGTCCGCTATTTCTTCGGTGCTTTATCTACTTTTCTAGGTTGAGAATGCATTGGTTTGCTCGTGTTGTCATCTGACTTATCATTATGGCGATAGGGGTAGCGATAGTGGCGTATGCACCGAAACTGACTGATATCTTCGATCAGTGACCAGAATACACAGGATACTTTAGGATAGGTGGCATGGTGGCGATAGTCATCGGGATGTTGTTTATCTTTGGAGTGCTGGGTAGTGCTGGCGTGTCGGATTTATCACTCGTAGAAACACAATAAAGCACAGAGAGATCATTATGGGGAGGTGGCAGAGCGGTCAAATGTCCCGACATGTCGGGATAAATCCGTTGGCGAAAGTCATATCCATTGTGGTGTAGTCATGTTAAAGATGTGTGTGATCATTCAATTGTAAGAGTAAAGTAACGTATGGGGAGGTGGCAGAGCGGTCAAATGCAGCGGACTGTAAATCCGCCGACGAAAGTCTACGTGAGTTCGAATCTCACCCTCCCCACCACTTTCTCTTGACTTTTGAGTGGGAGAAATCTATAGTGGCGGTCACATTTGTGTTTTGGGTCCTTAGCTCATTCTGGCTAGAGCGGTCCGATACTCGGACAGGTAATCGGTTCGATGTGGTATTCATGTACAATTTGTTCATTGTGTTTGGGTCCTTAGCTCATTCTGGCTAGAGCGCCTGCTTTGCACGCAGGAGGTGATCGGTTCGAATCCGATAGGATCCACCATTCCATTCTTATTCTGGCGATTTGGAAAGTGTACTTGAGGCACTTTCACATCGATCGGTCCGTGGATGCGGACGACCAATATTGCTTGGTTCCCTATTGTGGATATGTGTAAAGAAGATGGTCTGAAGGCCATACTTTTCTTTGCGTATGTCGTACTATGCTCCCATAGCTCAATTGGATAGAGCAACTGCCTTCTAAGCAGTAGGTTCCAGGTTCGAACCCTGGTGGGAGTGCCACTCTTGTGATTATGCTCTCATGGTCTAGTGGTCTAGGACGCCTGCCTCTCACGCAGGAGGACGCGGGTTCGAAACCCGCTGGGAGCGCCATTCGTGTCTGATTATCTTTTTTATTGCTTGTGTATTCTATGGCATCAAACAACCATTCTAAAGAACGTCCTCTTTTGGTCAATGACCAAATCAAAGCACCGACTATGTTAGTGCTCGATGAAGATGGCGGTACTATTGGAACGATGTCGAGAAGAGATGCACAGCAGTTAGCTTTGGAACAAGAGAAAGACATTATCCAAATCCATTACAACTTCGAAGAAAAAGTTGCTACGGTAAAATTAGTTGATTTGGGTCAGTATCTCTATGATCTCAAGAAGAAACAGAAAGAACAAAAAAAGACGCAAAAGAAATGATTGAAACAGATTAAATTTGGTTATGCGATCGGAGATAACGATCTCCAAATGAAAGTAGACCAAGCCCAAGGCTTCCTCCAAGAAGGCTACAGTGTCAAAATCAATGTTAGACTCAGAGGAAGAGAAAAAATCTATGCAGACAGAGTGTACGACAGATTGCTTGCGGTGCAGGAGCACCTGAGTGAGCGAGGTAGACCACAGTATGCAAAACCCAAGGAAGAGACTCATGGATATAGTATCATTTTAGCACCTAAGTAGGACTATCTTACGATGGCCAATAAACTCAAGACCCACAAGGGCGCACAAAAGAGAATCAAAGTTACCAAAACAAAGAAGTATTTGTTCGACAAGTCATGTAACAATCACTTGTTGACCAACAAGGGCAAGAACCGCACTTCTCATCAATATGGTAAGCAGCTCACTAAAGCTGATTCTAAAAATATGGAACGTTTACTTCCTTATACTGCTAAGTAGTTATGGTAAGAGTAACCAATGGTCTTCAGAGACAAAGAAGACATAAAAAAGTAAGACAACTTACGAAGGGATATAGGCTCGGAAGAAGTACTGTCTACAGTCAGATGAAAAATGCGATCATCAAGCAAGGTGAACACGCATATAATCATAGAAGAACCAAGAAAAGAGACTTTAGACGTCTATGGATCCAGAGAATCTCTGCTGCGGTGAGAGCACATGGTATATCATATAGTCAATTCATCAATCAGATGAATCAAAAGGATGTTGTACTTGATAGAAAAGTACTCTCCAATATTGCTGTAGCGTTTCCTGAGGTATTTGACAACATGTATGCTCAGATAACAAAATAGTGGGACGCTGTCCCTGATGCCGGGGTGGCGGAATTGGTAGACGCAGCGGACTTAAAATCCGCCTCCGTTCACGGAGTACCGGTTCAAGTCCGGTCCTCGGCAAGTTATAGTTATATAATACACATTATACTATTTATTCATCACTTATCGTAAACACATGGGTTTTGTAGTATGGAGAACAGGTGATCTCAACACTAACGAAAGAATGGTATCTTTCTACAAGAAAGAACTCTGGTCATCTCAAATTCTCGATAGAGCTAAAAAACAGAGAATGTATGGTACCAAATGGTATAGAAAGTTTGTCTCGTTCGACTTCCCTGGTAAGAGAAGATACCAAAGAATCAAGGCACTCGTTTCTGATTCATACAGAACCAACAAAAAGAAATACTACACACTTTCACAACTTGGAAAGATCATGTAGTCAGACGCGGTTTCGTGTCAGTTCTTTATTCTTATTTCCTCATAGACTAGTATGTACGCAGTAGTTCAGCTCCAAGGACACCAATATATCGTGAGTGAGGGTGATGTTATCACCGTTGATCAGATCGATACCGACAAAAAAACATATGAAACCAGTGATGTACTTGCTGTTTTCGATGAGTCTGGTAAAGGTGTCGTCCTCGGCACACCTCATGTAAAAGGTGGTACCGTTACCTTTGCTGTCCAAGAACACAAACAAGGTGATAAAATTCATGTGTATAAGTTCAAAAATAAGAACAGATACTCAAGAAAAACTGGTTTCAGACCACAACAGACTGTTTTAGCAGTAAATAAGATCGCGTATGGCTCATAATGATGCTATGGTCTACGATGCAGAGATTTTAGATGTCTTGCCCAATGGACACTATAAGGTGATTATTCCTGGCACGGACTTTGAAATCGAAGCATACAAATGAGGAAAAATGAAAAAATTTAGCATTAAGTTGCTTCCTGGTGATCGGGTCAAGGTAGAAGTAAATGAGTACGACATCACCAAAGGACGTATCGTCTATAGATACAAAGGAAAGCCAACTGCCGATATGTCTTCTACTCAATCAGATGCTACTACCACTACTACTGATACCAATGATACTCCTGACAATAATGATAGTAACGATTAATACTGGTATTTATTCATCTCATCTCTCCCCTAATGAAAGTTAAATCATCTTTGAAAGCGAAAAAAGGATATAAAATTGTCCGAAGATGGAACAAAAGCCACACCAAGCGCAGAATGTACTTGGTACAAGAGGGCAGAAAAAAAGAAGGACAAATCAACCCTAAACTCAAAGCGAGACAAGGATAATCTTTTTATGTTTGTGCTAACACATTACTATTATGCTTAGAATTATGTGACATGTCATTCCTGACAACAAGTCTATCTGGATTGGATTGACGTCTGTCTATGGTATTGGAAGAGTCAGATCAAAGAAAATCTTGACTGATATCGGTTTGGATCCTATGAAAAAGGTAGCTGATATCTCTGAAGATGAACAAAAACAAATTATCGATGAACTCGGTAATTATGTCTTGGAAAATGATCTCAAAAGAGAAGTTGGTGCACACATCAAGAGATTGAAAGAAATCAAATGTTATAGAGGTATGAGACATAATCTTGCACTCCCTGTAAGAGGTCAGAACACCAGAAAAAATGCAAGAACTGCTAAAAAGTTTGGTGGAAGATCAAGAATTAGACCTGTGTTGAAAAAATAGTCACTCTCTCAATATTATTTTATTATCTATCGCCTACTACTGATGGCTGGTGTGAGAAAAAGAATCAAAAAGAAAAAGGATATTAAGATTTCTAAGGGAATCTTACATGTTCAAACATCGAGAAACAATACTATTGTGACGCTCACTGATGAGCAAGGTAACAAGGTACTTGGTGGTGGTGTAGGTTTGCTCGGTATCAAAGGATCTAAGAAAAATACTCCTTATGCTGCTGAGGTACTTACTAAGCAAATTATCCAAGAAGCAATAGGTTATGGTTTGCAGGAAGTTGCTGTGGTAATGACAGGCGTGGGAATGGCAAGAGATGGTGTTTTCAAAGGTATTAATGATTTGGGTACAGTGGATATCTCTTACATCAGAGAAAATACACCTATCCAATTCGGTGGTGTGAAGGGTGTGAGACCTAAGAGAAACTAGTCTGTTTGTTTATTTTATTGTTGTTGTATTCTATCTATGAAATACACCGGTCCAAAATATAAGTTAGTCAGAAGAGAAGGTATCAATCTTTTCGGATCAGCAAAATATGATGTCAAAAAGAGAAGAGTATTGCCTGGTCAAAAGGCTAATGGTTCTTCTTTTGTGAGACTTTCTGATTATGGTAAGCTTTTGAGAAACAAGCAAGTTCTCAAGAGAATGTATCTTCTTACAGAAAAGCAGTTTGCAAAAATCGTCACTCAGACATCGAAAAAGTATGCGAAGAACAATAACGTTGCACACGATGCTGCTCTGATTCAATTTTTGGAAAGAAGAATGGATGCTGTCGTATTGGCTGCAGGATTTGCAAACACTATCATGCAAGCGAGACAAATGGTGGGTCATGCTCATTTTGAACTCAATGGTGTCAAGCACAATATCCCATCTACTTTTCTCAATATAGGAGACAAGATCACCGTGAGAGGGAAACTACAGTCATCTCCATTGTATAGTTCATTGGCTGCGCAAAAGGGAATTACTCCTCCATCATGGCTCAATGTAGATTACAAAAACATGACTATTGAATTGATTAGATTGCCTGAACCATCAGAAATCAATGTCCCTGTAGATCTCTTGAAAGTGGTAGAGTTTTATGCGAGAGCGTAGCCCTGTGAAATATGTATTTTTTATTCCTTTCCTGTGGTCCTTATGCTAGATATTCAACAATATATCGGTAATCCTTTCATCGCTGTGAGTGAAAAAGATAGTCAGACTACCGTGTTCGAACTCGATAATATTCCAAGAGGATTTGGACATACGCTCGGTAATGCGCTGAGAAGAATTATCTTGGGTTATGATATGGGTGGAGCTGTGACTGGTGCAAAAATAGATGGAGTAGCTCACGAATACCATGTTATCGATGGAGTAAAGGAGTCAGTTATTGATATCCTTCTCAACCTCAAAACTCTTCGCTTTTCTCTCAAGGATTCTGTTGATGAAATCGTTTGGTCAGAATCAGTGATCAAAGGTGTAGGTGATCACACTGCAGGTGAACTTGATTTGCCAGCTGGTGTGACATTGCTCAATCCTGATGCTCATTTGTTCTCACTCTCTGATCCATCACAAAAGGTTGTTCTCAAACTGAGAATAGAAAAATGATATGGCTACTACTCACTCCAATATCTTCAGTCTCGTGACGAAGAAGAGGAAAACCAAGAAGTAGATTTGCTCTATATCGATAATGACTTCAAAATCGTTGATTATGTGACCTATGATGTAGAACAAGTGATCGATGACTTCAAGGGCGGTGTGAAAGACAAGCTCATCATGGAAATCAAGACAGGATTTGCAGGTGTGTCTGCTCAGGAGATTCTTGCTTTCGCTGGTGAGGTATTGGCTTCATATGCGAAACTCTTCATCTTCGATAGCGTCTATATCGACAAATCTAAGTTGGTTGAATACGATGATTTGCAACAAGATACTCCAAGTTCTGTCTATGGCGATGACTATCAAGTAAAGACTATGCCAATCGATGCACTTCCTCTGAGTGAAAGAACAAGAAATGCACTCATCAAAAATCAAATCCTTTATGTAGAAGAACTCGAAAAGAAAAAGAAAGGAGAACTTCTGCTCATGAAGGGTGTAGGAAGAAAGGCGATTGACGAAATTCTTGCTGCCTTGGAAAGTATTGACAAAACACTTATCGGATAATTATTTTATTAACTCTTTCATTGATTACTCATGAGACATAGACATAAGAAGTCTGTTACAATGAACACAGGTATTGTGAAGCAACAGACTGTCTTGAGAAATTTGCTCACTAGTTTGGTGACATATGGCTCTATCGAGACCACACCATCTCGCGCGAGAGCGCTCAAAGCATATGCTGATGGGTTCTTTTCTCGTTTGGTCAAGAGATCAAAAACATTATCAGACGCTGATGCTCGTAGAGAGAATATCAGAGACGTCAAATCAGTTCTCTTCACTGAAGATGCTGGTAAAAAGGTAATGGATTCTCTTTTGCCAACGTTTGTTTCACGTGAGACATCAAGCTATGTAGCAAATCATAAAGCAGGTCTGAGACCTGGTGATGCTACTACGAAGGTGATTGTCACTCTTGGATAATTGTCTCTTACTTATTTTATTCTTGCGAAAGTATAGTTCTTATGACTGCAGTACACAAACTTACCAAGCGTGACCTCAATCAAACTGTCCATGTTCACCCTGAACAGATGCAGAAAGATAGAGAGCGATATATCGTCGACGCATCTGGTCAAACTCTTGGTAGATTGGCGGTAGAAATCGCTAAAAGACTCAATGGTAAACATAAACCTACTCATTCTCAGTTTTGGGATAATGGTGATTATGTTGTAGTGACCAATGCGGACAAAATCTCTACTACGGGTTATAAGCTCGAAGCGAAGAAATACTTCCGCTATAGTGGTTACAAAGGTAATGTAAAATCTCGCACACTCAAAGAGATGTATGCAGAGAAACCACAGGATATTTTGATGTTTGCTGTGCGTGGTATGCTTCCTAAGAACAAGCTCAGAGCTAACAAGATGAAGAGACTTAAACTTTTCGTTGGTGCAGATCATCCATATGCTAATTTAACTCTTACACCATTACTCGATGCCTAAGCAAGATTATCTTTATGCAGTGGGAAGAAGAAAATCATCTACTGCTGTAGTCAAACTGTTTCCTAAAGGTAGTGGAAAGTTTACCGTTACGCAAGCAAATGGTACTGCTTCATCTATGGAGGATTACTTCGGTGGTAACTGGTATATGTTGGATAATTTGTATGCTCCTTTCCACACGATCGATAAGAAGTATATGAATGACTTCGATGCGGAAGTAACTATTAGAGGTGGAGGTTTGGCAGGACAGTCTGACGCTATCAAATTGGGTTTTGCGAGAGCACTCGTGGAATACAATCCTGAACTTCGCCAAACACTCAAACCATATGGTCATCTCAAACGTGATGGACGTATCAAAGAACGTAAAAAACCAGGTCTTCGTGGTGCGAGAAAACGCCCAACATGGAGCAAGAGATAATTTTTTTCAAGAACGCTGTGATCGTCTGATCCAGTGTTTTTGTTTGTGCAAAAATCTGTTGCAAGCGATGGTGAGATAGGTAGATATGTTCTTTGTGTGATTTACTTTTTGATATATTTTATGAAAGATATAGTACTTTTTGGTATGCCTGGGGCAGGTAAGGGAACGCAAGCTGATCTTCTCAAAACCTATATGCCAGGCACCTATGTGCATTTGTCTACAGGTGACGTTTTCCGTGCACTGATGTCGACTTCCAATGCCATCGGTGATCATGTGAGAGAAAAGATGGAACAATGACTACTGATCGATGATAAGGTGACGATGAGTCTTTTCGATGTGTATTTCTATTCTGTCATCGCTGACAAAAAATACATGCTTCTGGATGGATATCCGAGGTCTATCCCGCAGCTCAATGCATACCTGACCAAGTCACATGACTATGAGAGAGAGATTATCGGTATCTATTTCGATATCTCCGAAGAAGAAGCGATTCGCAGAATGCTCGAGAGAGGTCGTGCAGGGGAGTCCGAAGAGGTGATTCGTACGAGATTGGAGAAATATTATAAGTTTACTCAGCCGATCAAGGATGCTTTTGCTGCACAGCAGCGTCTGATCACGATCGATGCATCGGGAGATATAGATGCTATCCATCAGGAGGTGGTGAGGGTATTGGAGGAGGCAAATAAAGGACTATAGAGGGCGATAAAGGGCAATAAAGGATCATGGCAAATCTCATGCGGCGGTGTGGGATTTTTTGTTATTGGAGAAAAGTTTTATACCCCTATATCTGATGTATTTCAAGTCCGGACTTAAAAAGTACCGAAAAATTTGACAAAGCAGAGAGAGAGTTACAGTTGGAATATGGAAGTATTTTACTTTTTCATCTCTCAGTTTATGCCTCCTATCAAAGTAGAACTACCATCTGGTACATGGGAAGAGCTTACTGATGCAAATGATCAATATCTCACCGATGACGATATCAAAAAAGTAGAAGCTGTGAAGAAAAGAAGAGCAGAAGAAGCCGCTAATGTGTTGAGTATAGAAGAGAAGCAAAAGTCTCCCGAAACTACCTCCTCACCCCTCGAATTTCTTCCCGGTTATACTTTTCTTAACTCTAGACAAAAAGAAATCCTCACTCACATCCATCAGAATAACCCTGACATCATAGAAAACATTACTACCGAGTATATCACTGTCAACCTACCACAACTCTGATCATACAAGATTCCTCTGCAAGATACAGATATCAAAGCAGCAGTCCCTAGCGTCACTGCTAAGCTACCCAAAGATATCATAGATGGAAACGGAATATCATATGCTGACAAACTTAGAAATGCAGGTTATCCTGACGATACCCCCCTCTATAACAATCATGACATTTATGCTTATTACGCATCTATCAATCAAGACAGAAAAGAAATTAGTAAAGCAGAAGAAACTATTATGTGTCTCATGCCATCAGGAGACTATAACTATCAATCATGGTGTCAATCTACCAAAGAATATATGGAGCTCATGGGTGTGGATGTCGCACAAAAAACAGGGCGAAATCATTCGACTGGCGCTTCTAATCATGTGGGTTACTATGGTTATCTGAGGCTGGGTAGTATCAATGGCAATGGCGATGGTCTCGAAGTGGAATTCGATGAGTCAGGAGCGGCCTGCTACTGGCCGAGCACTGGCAACATGTATGTTTCTCGCTGTCTCATCAGAGCTTAGTCATCTAGAGAATCATAGCATTTACCCCTTCATCTCTTCATCCCTTTCCTCCGTCCACGGCGGAGGATTTTTTCTTTTTGGATTGTTATCGGAGATGAGATATGTAGATATAGTAGCAAGTTGTAACAAATGGTGACAAGTTGTAGCACATCGTTTATGCCCTCTCTCATCCTTACCTGTTGGCAGGCAGGCTTTATCATCCTTTCTCATCTTTTCTCATGATTATTACTATCGACGGACTGGTTGCGACGGGCAAGGGGACGACAGCACAAGGTGTGGCTCGTGAGTTGGGCTATACCTATATCGATACGGGAGCGATGTATAGGGCTGCAGCGTGGTATGCTCGCGAATATGACCTCCTCGATGCACCTGATGAGCGTCTGGCTGCTGTTTTGGATGAGTTTCAGATGCAGTTTGTGCGAAATGAAGATACACACCATGATGATATGTGGATCGATGGCGTGAATAGGGAGTCGGAGATTAGATCGACTGATTTGGCTCTTGTGATGAGGCCAGTGGTGGTATGTCGTCCGCTAAGGGAGCGTTTGGTAACATTGCAGCAGGAGTTTGGTCGTGTTAGCAATATTGTCGCTGATGGGAGAGATGTGGGGACGGTTGTTTTTCCGGATGCGGAGTATAAATATTTTCTTACGTGTGATTTGGACGTGAGACTCCAGAGGAGAGTGAAGCAACTAGAGGCACAGTGATTGGCGGTGAATCAGGATGCTATCCGTCGTGAGATTATCCAACGTGACGAGACTGACTATCTGGGTCCTGATGCAGTGAACAAAAAAGCACCTGATGCACAGGTGATAGATACAACCTCCTTGACGATAGAAGAGCAGATACAGATGATTGTGGATGATGTTAGAAGAGATTGAGTAACAATTTAATGATTGCATATGAAAATATTGCTACCATGATACCAATAAGGGCATTCATAAGTGCTTTTCCGTTGTGGTCGTTGTTTCCAGACATCAATCTAAAGCCTGTTACTATGAGTACTACCATAATTGCTATTATCAGTAATACCCAGAGATAACTATTTGCAAGCTGTAAAATAGAAACTCGTACACTACTGTTACCAGAAACATTTATACCAGTACTTGCAATTTGATCTTGATTGCTTCCATATGAAACAGGTACCTGTACATTGATTTGTGCAAGACTCAGTGAGAGTGTTGTGAGAGTTGCTACTATGATTGTTATAATTTTCATTTTCATGGTGGATGAGATTAGTATCTAATAGTTTGTGTGACGATAGACTGTAGGAGATAGATGATTCCTATTGATGAGAGTGCAATAATAACTCCTATGATAATATTGAGGAGTTTTTTTTGTGCAGAGGATGCCTTACCACTGTCGCCAAATGATAATATGTAAACAACAGCATTATATAGTATAAAGGTAACAGAGAGAGCAATAGTGATTCTTAGGAGAAGTTTAGCAATGCGGACAAAAAGTGGCTCTCTTTGGTTTACTTCAAATATATTTTCTACAGTATTCCAACTTCATTTTGTTGACTCACATTGACTTTGGTTGTTTGTGTGTACAGTTCTTCCAGCTATTTTACATATACCAAAAGACCATACTCCTCACTCATTGCAACTTGATTCTGACGTCTGTATAGTGATAGGATCATTCTTGACGCATCGGTAACTCGTTACATTTGTACTATTTTGTGTGTAAGTATGTGCGGTCCATGTTCCTCCCTGATTACTACATTCTCCTTCTGATGCCTGGATCACTACATTATGGATCTGACAGGCCTTTTGTGTTTGTATGTTAATATTGGCGTCTATTCATCACTCAAAAATAGCTGATCAGACACTGTCTTTGGAGTCGCCAACATCAATAATATAGCCACGTTCAATACTTGGTCTGAAAATATTGTTGAAGACATTTTGAGCATGTGTTGTGGTTATGCCCAATATTCCTATAATAGTTATCATGGAAAAGATGTATCTCATCTTTTTTACATATTTTGCAATAAAGCATCTGCTTCTGCCTCTTCCTTTTCTTTGTTTCCCGTTTCTCTTTCTTTAATATTAGACATAGTTTTTTGATAGTTCATATTTTGCCATTTTAATAAATATTTTTTCTTTATTTCAATTTTCTTTTCTTCATATTTTCTCTCTATTTCTTCAAGCTTTTGCTTTTCTCTGGTAAGAATATCGCGCAATCTCTCTATTTGTTCTTCGTTCATTAGACCCAAGAGATCGAACCAACTTTGTTTTTCTTGGTCAGTGTCTATAGATCTACTATTGAGAATGAGTATGATTACATCACTTAATGTTTTGAGATGCTCGCTATTTATGCGAAACTGCATAGCCTTCTCCCACAGTGATTCAGGAAGATATTTTTTTATAAGGATGTCTTGTGTTGTGTTGTCCATGATTGCTAGGGATGCCAATAAAGATTATTGTGTCTTGAGTAACTCATCAAGTGATTGTAGATTATCTTTTTCTTTTTTTTGGTATTGTTGTTCTAGAGTTTTGATGTCATCTATACGTCTCATATTTTTTTTCATTTCTTTTATTTGTCTTTTAGATACTTTTCTTTTGTGATTTGTGTGTGGCGCGTAGTCGCTCTGATCCATTGCTAGATATCATTACTAACTAAACTTTTATATGTCTCTTCATCTATAATTCCTTTTGTTGCTAATTTTTCCGCATACTGTTTCATGGATATCATTCCTCTTGCAGATGATGTTTCTATGATAGAGTTGATTTGCCCCACATCATTTTCTTTGATATTATTTCTGATTGATGTGTTGTTTATCATAACCTCAAAGACACCAATTCTTGTGCTTTTATCTTTAGTTTTGACAAGTGTTTGTGACTGCACACCAAGCAATACTTCCGACATTCTATCAGCAATACTTGTTTGGATATCAGGTGGAAAGAATGAGATATATCTATTGATAGTCAGAGCAGCTGACTGTGTGTGGAGTGTAGAGAAAACCAAATGTCCAGACTCTGCTAACATCAGTACTGATTCTGCTGTTTCTCTGTCACGAATTTCTCCCACAAAGATCACGTCAGGATCCTCGCGCAGTGATGCTCTGAGTGCATTTGCAAATGACCATGTATCGTGTCCTATTTCTCTTTGGGATATCAGACACTTATCTGGGGTAAAGATAAACTCAATAGGATCTTCAATCGTAATAAGGTTTTCTGTTCTATTTTGATTAATGTGTTGAAGCATTGCAATGAGTGAGGTGGTTTTTCCTGAACCAGTTGCTCCTGTTACTAAAAACAATCCTTTTTTTGCGGTTAAGATGTGTTGCTTGATGGTATCTGCGATATCTTTGAACATGAGTTCATCAAGCACCCTTGCTGAGCGATTGATCTTTCTCATTACAATGCCCACTCTCCCTGTTTTAAGAAATGCATTGACCCTGTATGGTACACCATTTTTGGACACATAGGCAAAATCCATATCTTTGTCACCGAGAAACTTATCAAATCTTTGTGGATTGCCATTGAGTAACTGGCGGAGCATGAGTTCTACTACCTCATTTTTGATAATTCCTACCTCTACTTTTCTTACAATATCACCATTAATCCTATATGCTATAGGTTCTTCTCATGAAAGATGAAGATCGGAAATATTGTCATTTTTTTCAATCAATTCAAGGATCTTCTCAATATTGATTTTGTTGGTTTCATTGACGCTCATTTCTTGATAAGCAACAAAGGAGAATAAAAATTCTACTTATAGTATAGCGCTTCTATGGTGTTTGTCAAAAAATGGGGTACTTTTTTATGAGAATGCTTGAATTTTCTTAGAAAGTTTATATGGTATGTTTTGTGTTTTATTATTTTTTCGTTTTTCTTATGAAGCGTTCATTAATTACTGCTACTGTTTTATCATCTGTAGTCTTGCTAGTAAGTGCTTGTGGATCTGGTCCCTCTATCGAAACGCGCGAAGAACTTGCTCAGTGTATTACCGATGCAGGTTGGAGTATGTATGGAGCGTACTGGTGTAGTCACTGTAAAGCTCAGAAGCAGCTTTTTGGTACTGCGTTTGAAAAGATAAACTATGTAGAATGTGCAGAAGAAGGTGTCGATGGGCAAAAAGATATCTGTACGATAGCTGGTGTAGAATGATACCCTACATGGATCAGTACTGATGGAGAGAAGTTGAGTGGAGAACAGTCTCTGGAAGCTCTTGCAGCTGTAGCATGATGTACATTGGCTGAATAATTTTCATTTGTCAACTTTTCCTGTTGTCATCTATTACGAAATTGTCACAAAAGAACCTTCTCGCTCGTTACATCTATTAGTAATGAGAGAAGGTTTTTTATTTATATAGGTGGTGGGTGTTCTTCCCTGATGAGTAAACAACGCGTGACATTGCAATCAGTGATACAATCGCGACAAGGTCGTGGTATTTTTTCTGGGGAACAAAAAGCAAAAACACGAGATGCTATCAATCATCATATACAACAAACCTCTTTCTCTACCCAACAAACATCCCATACATCATCATTTGTCACCCGAAAGCGATTGGTGTCTGGCGCGGTTTTGGCAAGTATTTTTGGTGCTTTGTATGGTATTTGGTGATTGCCTCAAGATAGTGTCATCTTTGATAATCCTGTCTTTACACTTTTGAGGCCTGACCACACCACTTCTATACCTCGTGTACTGGCGTCATCGGTGGGTCAAGTAGTCTCCGCTGATGGAAACTATAGTATTGTCAATGATGATGTCACCTATAGTACGAATATGATTTATGATGGTGATACGATAGAGCTGGCGGCTGATTCTCGTCTCTCTTTTATGGTGGATGGTCATCAGGCATATATTGTAGGTCCTGCATCTGTTCATATTAGTATCGATGGTGATGGATATCGTTTTACGATGATTGATGGTGAGTTTTTGGAAGTCTTCTCTTCACGTAATCCTGCTGGTAGCTCACTGACGGTGCAGATGAGAGATATTATTTTGGCACACAATGCTCACGATACGACTATGAAAGTACAGCTTTCTGCGGATGCTTCAGGAGATACGATTGTCAAAAATTATGCAGACTCTGTCGTAGTTGCTCGCGTGGATGATGTTACTGATATGAAAGATTTAGCTCCAGAAACACAGCTTACTATCGCACCAAGTACATCGCTTGCGTCTGCGACAGAAGCGAAATTTTCTCTTACTGATATTGCGTTTGTGAGTGATTCATCATCAGTGGTTAATGAGTGAGAAGCATCACTTCTGTCATTCATTGATTTGGATGATACAGATGCCACTATAACATCATCATCGACTTCTGATGTTATGTTAATGGCATTTGATCAGGAGTTAGGAGGTGATGTGTGATGATCTGATGTATTGACCGCAGCTACACTTGCAACTGGCGTATTGTCCGGTCCGACAGTGGATGTATTGGTGTCTGATCGTCTTTTGCCTACTGGTCAACAATTAGCTGTTCTTCGTCAGCTACTTACTACAGATATAGATACTATTTCTCGTGTATGGGATTCGGTGGCTCTTTCGTATGATTGTGAGAGATTATCTGCTGATGTAGATATCATTTCTTCTTGTGTGTCTGGTATTATAGATTCATATCATATACCTCCTTCACTGCTTGATTCACTCCATGTGTGGCTCTCTGATATGACACAGAAATCAGTATCCGAAAATACTACCGATACGCAAGTAGAAGGCGCTGATGTGGTTGATGATTCTGATATCACTATATCACAATAATACTCTTCTTCACATTATTGATCATAATATAGTGAGAAACCTTCATACAGAGGTTTGTTATAGTAATTTATCGATAAATAGAATACCATCCAAGTGGTCAAGCTCATGTTGGACGATAGTACTGGTAAATCATGTCCGCTTTTGTACCTTGTGTTTGCCTTGGGGAGTGGTATATTGGACGGTGACCGCACGAAAACGCTCTACATCTCCATAAAGATTAGGGAGAGAGAGACATCCCTCTTCACCAATAAGAGTCTCATCACTATGGTCGATAATGACGGGGTTGAGGAGGATGACGGGCTCAGGGGTCAGCATTTTTTTGCCTCTTGTGTCTCGTTCGGTAATAGCTACCATCCTCATATCTTGGCCGATCTGTGGTGCTGCGAGTCAGACTCCATCATAATCATGTATCAGATGTGTGAGTGCTTCAGCAATCTTTTGTACTTCAGGATCGTGATGATTTACTTCGGTGGTTATAGTTCTCAAAATAGGGTTTTTGGCTCCATATTGGAGTGGATAGAGTTCAGATCGAGGTGTGTAATATGTCATAGAGTCTTGTGAAAGTATGATAGAATAAGCTGTTCTAACCCTATGTATTTTGGACTTGAAAAGCAATAGGAGAATCACTATACACGCTGTCACGTCGCATTCATTTGGTGAATATCTGCGGAGAGGTGGCAGAGTGGTCGAATGCGGCAGTCTTGAAAACTGTTGATCGTTCACGCGATCCGTGGGTTCGAATCCCACCCTCTCCGATTTACACAATCTTCTTGTGCATGTATCCTATTACATATAGTTGGAAGAAGTCATTGACTTCTCTCTTGGTTCTGTGTGTGTTTGGTTATTTGATGATAGCAGCTTCAAGTTTTTATGTTGCTCCAGATCCTTTGCAGGTCGCGGATAGTTTCTTGATGCAAGATTCTCAATATGCCTCACATGTTTTGGAACTTAATCAGGTCGGTTTGGTGCCTGTCGATGCGACTGATGGCGTCACAAAGTATGTTGTACAACGTGGAGATAGTCTGAGTGCTATTGCTTCACAATTTGGTACGACGATAGAACAACTACAACAAACCAATAATATCCAGGGTTCACTCCGTGTCTGACAAGAGCTTTTTATCACCGAGACGAATGGTATTATCTTCTATGCAAAAGAGGATACAAACTATCTCATCTTTGCTAATAAGTATGATTTGGATTTGGAAGATCTGATGACGCTTAACTATGTCGTAACAGAGGATGCTCCTATTCATGAGGGTGATGAAATGTTTTTGCCTATTACGATAGAAAAGGCATATGCCCTCTGATTAGAAGAGCGTCCACAACCTAAGCCAGAACCTGTTTTGGTCCAACAGCCTACCACTTCTCGTCCTACTACAACTCCAGCTGCTACATCTGCTTGATCTACCCAACCTGCTGCTTCTCCTGCCACTGCAGCGGTGGCTGCTGCTCCAGCTGCTACAGTATCTACTTCTGGTGGTCCATATGCTGGACAAGTAGTTGCTACATGGTGGGATGGAAGTGCCACAGTCAGTAATGGTTTCTATAAATGATATTGCACCTATTGGGCTGCAAAAAGAAGACCAGACATCTTTCCTTATACGAGTGCTACGACGCAGTCACGTCCATTTGGAGGTAATGCCGCTCAATGGTTAGGTAATGCACAGAGAGCTTGATTTGCTACTGGTCAATCACCTGCTATTGGTGCTATTGCTGTTTTTGGTGGTGGTTATGGGCATGTTGGTATTGTGATCAAGATTGATTGGGAAAGAAGACTCTTCTTGATGGAAGAAATGAATGGTACTGCCGGTAAATGATATGTTGATCACCGTTGGATTAGTATGGATAGCGGTGGCACTATTGGTTATATCTATTAGTGTGTGTTGATCAAACACTCTGAAGAACGCTTAGTTACTACCTTTTCTCAAGGGTATTGCTGGCGTTTTTCTCTTGTGTTTGTGGTTTATTCTCTTACTATCTTGTAGTTTTTACCTTCTTTTTTCTTTTGTCCTATGGCAGAGAAAGCACCTATCAAATATGCTTCTGTGCATTCCAAGAAGCTCACGAAAGCGTCATCATATTTTCAACAATCTTCTTGATGGAAATTATGAAAAATACACCTTAGTAGTGCAATACGTGGTCGATGGCGCTATGTTTTGTGATTGGTGGTTGGTGTATGTGCTATTCTTTTGGTTGGATATCTTTATCTTTTGACCACACTTCCTAATATTTCAGATATGGAGGATGTTATTTTACCGGAGGCGACAATTATTACTGATAGAAACGGAGAGGTGTTATATAAAATTTTTCAAGAGAATAGGAGTTATGTGCAGTACGAAGATATCTCTCCTTATATGATAGATGCTATTGTTGCGATAGAGGATCAGTCCTTTCGGACTAATAATGGTATTGACTATGGAGGTATCGTGAGAATCGCTGCTGGTCAACTTGGATTGATCAATTATAGTGGTGGATGATCGACCATTACTCAACAGTTGTTAAAAAATATTATTTTGACTAATGAGTCTAGTGTTTATACTAGGAAGCTCAAAGAGTGGATGCTAGCAGGTAAGCTCAATGATATGGTTAAAAAGCAAGTAAAACAAAATGATCCCAGTATTAGTGGAGATGATCTTCAGCGTAAAATGAAAGAGGAGATACTTGAATTATATCTGAATTATATTTTCTTGGGACAAAACTCCTATGGTGTGCAGGCAGCATCTCAGACCTTCTTTGGTAAGGATGCAAAGGACTTAACACCGCTGGAGTCTGCTATTTTGGCTTCTCTGCCACAGTCACCTACAAGATATAATCCTTATGTCAATCGTATTCCTGTGATGGGTCAGCTTCATTTTTTTCAGTGAGGAGAAGAAGTGAGCCCGAGTGATACAGTTATCGATAGGGCCCATGATCATATAGCTGAGCTTTTGCCAAGGTTACAAATGGAAAATAAGGATGTGGGCGCTATTGAGAAGCAATTGTCTGGTTTGATGGATTTTACTATCACTGTAGACAATACAACATATCGTGTATCTTATGACTTGGGTAGAAAGGACTACGTACTGATGAATATGGTTGATGAGGGTACGCTGGAGCCAGCCTCTTTTAAGACAGCATTTTTAGATTGATTTGATTATACATTTACTGAGTGAGGTACTATAGATATTAAAGCTCCACATTTTGTGCGATGGGTGCAGGATATGATTTTAGAGTTATTTCCTGATAATGGAGAACAACTGATGCAGAGAGGAGGTCTCCAGATCACCACTACGCTTGATTATGAGATGCAGCAATGGGCAGAGACTGCCATAGAAGAGAATTATGGAAATCTTGCCAAAAATGATGCTAATAATGCTGGTATGATCTATCTTGATAGTACTAATGGCGATGTGTTAACATATGTTGGATCTGCTGATTACTTTAATGAAGAGATCGATGGTGAGGTAGATATGGTGAGAGCGTTGAGACAACCTGGATCATCTATCAAGCCGTTTATTTATGCTTTGGGTATTGAGAAGCTAGGTCTTACTATGGACTCACCAATTTTTGATCTACCACTTACTATAGGTGGTAATACACCACAAAATTCTGATGGTCAGTTTAATGGACTTATGTCTGTGAAAAAATCTCTGGCATATAGTAGAAATATTGCTCCCATTAAGATCTTTTTATCGTTGGGGGGGGAAGATATTGTGAAGCCGTTTTTGTGGAATTTGGGTCTTCAGAGTCTTTCATCTAAGATATGATATGGTTATCCGCTCGCTATCGGTGCGGGTGAAGTACAGATGTTGGAGATGGCTAATGCATATGCACATCTTTCTGCTAGCGGACATCCTGCTGTTATCAACCCTATTCTGGAGGTGAAGACTGCTGATGGATCTATTCTGTATAAAAAGGAAGTGAAACAACAAGATCAGCTTATCCCTGATGGTGTAGCTAATGTTGTGTCATCTATCCTTTCTGATAGAAATAATATGCCTCCATCATGGATATCAAACTTTACTCTACAGGGAGATATTGCTTATGCTACCAAATCTGGTACGAGCGATGTAAAGGTTACTCACAATGGAGAACAGGTGATACGCGCAAGAGATGGTTGGCTTGCTGCATATACTCCTACTAAGGTTGCTTTGTTCTGGTCAGGTAATACAGATGGCAAACCCATGGGACCAGAAGCTTTTGGTGGACGGCTCAATGCGCCTGTGCGGAAAACATTTTGGTGACAGTTGATCAAGAATAATCTTCTTACAAATGAAGCATTCCCTACTGATGGCATCTCGTCTCTTACCATAGATAAATATACATGACTTTTGCCTGGTGGTGCTCGTCCTGATGGGTCTACTATTTCTACCAAATGATATAGTGGAAATCTACCCACTACTTCTGCTTCTGGTTGGGAATCTTTCCAGTATGATGCTTCATGTAATGGTAAACTTACTCCTCTCACTCCTACGTATGATTTGGGTGATGGGTGGTTAGTACAACCATATACATTTATGCCTGATCAGAGAGATTTGTCTGGTATTAGCGCATGGTTTGCAGAGCAGTCAGGATTCTTTCTTCAAATGCCAGAAACAGCATGTGAAGGTAGAGACGGAGAGCAGGATGATTCGATTATGATCTCTATTATCAAACCTACAGCAAATAGCACTGTGACGATGTCTTTCGATGTGTGGTATGATATAAAGCATGATAAGCAGCTCAAAACACTGAGAGTCTATCTGAATGATGTGAAGGTCTGAGAAAAACTTTTGAGGAATCAAACTAATGTTACTGATATTATGCGTGTGGATGCATATCAGTGATTGGAACCAGGTCAACATCTGCTTACTGTGGAAGTAGCAGATGTGGAATGATTTGTCAATAGGGAGCAGGTGCCGATTACCATTAGCATGGAAGACTCTGTACCTCCCTATTTGCTAGAGAGTAAGATTACTATAGATGGTGAAATGGGTGCATATACTATTTACTTGCCTTTTGCAGATGATGCTTCAGGCATTGATACTGTCAATCTTTCATCTAGTGCTGGTGCGATTGATTCTACCCTTCTTGAGTGATCTATTGCACGTTTTTCTCTAAGTGAATTAACCTCTATCTCCTATACTGTTGTTGACACTCAATGAAATACAGCATCTGGTACTATTGATCTGTCTCAATTCTAACTTATGCATGAAAAAACTACCATTCTTTTGTTGCGCCTTGTAAGGCCCCTGATCCATGCTTTTTTGCTTGGTTTGATGTTTCGTGGTGCGTACTGGTTACGTTTGCGTACAGATCTTATTCCTGGTATGCACATTAGAATACCACCGATCGTTGTCAATGAGTTGCGACTGTTCGGTTCGTTAGCGATTGTTGTTCTTGTGATTTTGGGACTATATAATGGACTCTACAAACTTCGTGGCGTGCCAAGGTATAGAAATCTTTTTGTTAAGACGCGAGGACAGCGATTTGCTGCTATTATCTTCATGGCGTATTTGGGGTCTGGATTTATTTTTTCAGGAGGTATTTCTCGCTGGATTATTCTTGTCGTTGGGATTGGGTCACTTTTTGTGCTCTCTCTTTTTGATATAGCTCGAAATTACTGTATTGGTCGTATTTCCGCTACCCACCCAGTGCGTGTTTTGTGTATTTATTGGAAAGATAGTCAACAAGATACTATTGATCGTGCGTTATTGTATAAAAATTATTATCTGACACGATTGCCCGCATCGCAACGACGTGGACATGAGGACTACTGATCGTATGATGTGATTATTATGGTTGGTGACTATACGGATGAGCAGCTACAGGATGCTTTCGATCAAGTGAGACTATGACATCAGGAATTTTACCATGTTCCAACCAGTGGATTTTTGGAAGATGTGGTGTATGAGCCGACGGCACTGGGATCGCTGCACGCTTTTCGTCTGACTCCGACGAGATTGGATGACTGGGCTGTGGTGTTCAAAAGAATCTTTGATATTGTCTGATCGATCTGCGGTATTATCTTGCTCTCACCTGTGATGCTGTTGGTGATGATTGCTATCATGATAGACAGCCCATGACCAGTGATCTATAGACAGCAAAGAGTGGGCCGTCAGGGTAAACTTTTCACCTTTCTCAAATTCCGTAGTATGTATACTCATCTCAGTACGGGAGCAGACTATGGTGGTGATGAAGCAGAACAAATAGAATCAGACCTGGATTCGTCGGATGCGAACACTCGTGACGACATCCTATCCAAAATAGACAATGATCCTCGCGTGACGCGTGTCTGACGTTTTCTTCGTCGTACATCGCTGGATGAACTTCCACAGCTTTTTTGTGTCCTGCGAGGGACAATGTCACTGGTGGGTCCGAGACCTCATCTGCCTCGTGAAGTGGCGAAGTATGAGAACTGGCATACAAGACTTTTTGCGATCAAACCGGGTATCACAGGGTATGCACAGATTTTCGGTAGGGATGCATTGAGTTTCGATGAGGAAGCAGAGCTGGATCTGGAGTATATCCAAGATCGGTCACTCTGGCTGGATGTCTATGCGATCATCAAGACGGTGGGAGTGGTGTTTAAGGGGAGGTAGTTTTTGGTCCTCCTTTGGAAAAGGAGGTGTCCGCAGGGTGGAGGATTTTCAATGCTTTATCGCTTCGCTAGGATTTACTTTTTTATGTTACTTTTTTCTACCAGCGAAAAAAGTAACCAAAAACGCCTCGTCTCGGCAGCCAGCGCGTGCCTCGACACCTGCTTCGGGTGCTGTTGCTCTAGCGGCACTTGGTGTGTAGTTGCTTCGAGCTTCCGTATTGTTTGTGGCAAATTTTCAGACAAAAAGAAAACCCCGTGAGATGACACTTGCGGGATTTTGAATTATTTTGGATTAGAGTGTGTGGTGAGGGTATTTCAAATTGGTACTTAATTCGATTACTTCTCCCATTTTTCCTTGTGCTGCCCATGGTATTGAAAACTTTAGTATCATAGGGTATTGTGTGATAATTTCTGGTCTTAGAAATTCATATAATACTCCATGCATTGAGCTCAATGAGTAGTTTACTCTCATTTTGCCATTTCTGAACAGTGGGTCAAAGATATCTTTGTGGATATCAATTTGATCTATATCTAGATCCTCAATTTGTCTATTCATTCTTAATCCGTTTTCAGTGTTGTAATTTACTATAAACCACGCTAGTATTGTGGGTATAGTAACTGTTTTTACTTTGTTTTCCGTGTTCATAATATTGTTTTTTATGACCATTTTTGGTCGGTTGATGAATATTTATTTTTTCTATGATATATATATTACTAGGAGTCAAGTCTTTGTGGAAAGAAAGTGAATTGTAATAGAGGGAGCAAAAGATATAGTGGCTGTAAGTGATAAGCTCTAAGCTGTAAGCCTTTGTTTCTGCGCATTACTCATGTCTCATCAACCACTTACCCTCCAGTATAGGCCTGTCGACTTCAAGACTGTCGTGGGGCAGGATCATATCACGTCGGTGATCCGTGAGCAGATCGCTCATGATGCTGCCAAGGCGAATTACCTCTTTTTCGGTCCTCGTGGGACAGGCAAAACATCGACTGCTCGTATTGTCGCTAAGGCATTGAATTGTTTGAACCCTGATCATGGGAATCCCTGCAATCAGTGTGCCAACTGTCTCGCTATTGCTGAAAATAGGACACTAGATATCGTCGAGATCGATGCTGCGTCTCATACGGGTGTGGATAATGTCCGTGAAGAGATCATCGCCAAAGTGCCCTACCAACCCAGTCAACTGAAGAAAAAAGTCTATATCATCGATGAGGTGCATATGCTCTCGAAAGGAGCTTTTAATGCGTTGCTCAAGGTAATGGAGGAGCCACCGTCATATGTGACTTTCATCCTCGCGACGACGGAGATACACAAGGTCCCCGAGACGATCGTGAGTAGGTGTCAGAGTTTTCAGTTCTCGAGAGTGGCGAGAGATGCGATTGTGGAGAGACTCCAGACTATCGCTGATGCAGAAGGGATCAAAACCGAATCAGACGCTCTGTGGACGATAGCGAAGGTGTCGGAGGGTATCATGCGTGATGCGGTTAAATACCTGGATCAGGTGTCAGTGCTCGGCGATGTGACGAGTGATCGTGTCCAATCATTTCTCGGTATGGTGGATGATGAAAAAATTGCTGCTTTGCTCGGATTGCTTCATAATGGAGATGTTACCGGAGCAATCGAAGAAGTGACCAGTTTGCAGGCGAGTGGCGTGGATCTGGCGCAGTTTGCGAAGCAAGTCTTGGCATATGTGGATGAACACTTTCTCGATGATGTGGAACAGATGACTATGATGGCGGGTCTGTTTGGGAAGATTCTCGGAGAGATGAAGTACTATCCGTATCCACTGCTGGTGTATAAGAGGTATTTTGGGGAGAGGATGAGAGAGGGCGAGAAAGGATGAGAAAGGATGAGAAAGGATTCAGTGGTGAAGGTGGAGGTTGCACAAAAAGTAGAAAAAGTAGAAGAGATAAAAAAAGAAGAAGAGGTAGAAAAGGTAGAGAAGAAGCCAGTGGAAGTAGTGGCTGATGTAGCTGACTATGATGCTGTCAAAACTGCATTGCTTGATCATCTGGAATCACCGACATTGAAGGGATTGGTAGAAAAATATGTGATGATAGACTCTATCGATGGAGGCATGATCCAACTCATTGCGATCAATAAAATTGCCGAGATCAATCTCAATAAAGAAGAAACGAAACATGATATAGAGAAGATCTTCTCGGATATCGTGGGACATGGTGTAACGTATGCTGTCGAAACGATGACGAAGGAGGAATATGCGGCGAGACTACTGGGGTAAATAGTATAAAAAGAGTAAGTGGGTTAAAAAGTTTATGTTCCTCTTGATTTTTGTGAATATATATATTGTCATACCGTCCCGTGAAGCAGAAAAACCACTTTATCAAGTTGTACATAGGTATTGTGAGGCTGTTTTCTGTGGAGGGCCTGCGTTCGTAGCTCAGCGGTAGAGCGCCAGACTATTAATCTGGAGGTCGGTAGTTCAAATCTACGCCGGATGCACAGTTATGGATTCCTTGTTTAATCTTGGAATCCTTTTCTTTTTGTAGAAAAATCTCATCCATGTGGGTGAGATTCTTTTTTTGTGTTGAATAATGTACTTATGTTGTCTTAGATCCGCCGAAGAGACCGCCGATGATCTTTTTGAGAAATGATCCTCCTTGTTTGGTAGCTATGTCGGTGAGGTCATCGATGATAGATCCATCGCCATCCTTGTCGAGTAGTGAGGTGACGACTTGCATGGGGAGTGATGAGTTATCGTTGGCTGCTTTGGCACTTTGGGTGAGTGAGCCAATGATGTCTGTGAGACCTCCCGATGATTGTTCCTTGTTGACTGCAGAGAGGACGAGCGGAGCAAGGATTTTCATCATGCTGCTGATTTGATCAGTACTGACTCCTGATTGTGTTGCAAGTGTGGTAGTTACGGTATCTTCTGATCATCCGAAGATGTGTCCGAGGATCTTGGATCCATCATTAAGATCAATTTTGCCATCTTGGAATGCGCCTACCACATCATCCAGTATTGAACTGTCATGGCTTTGGGCAGCGGTGGTGATAGCTTGTGCCCCTTCCGCTGTGGTAGCTTGCTTTGCCAGACCACCAAAAATGGTGGATAAGACTCCACTACCGATATCCTTGGTTTGTTCGGGAGTGAGTCCAACTTGTTGGCCGATTTGTTCCAATGTTTTTTGGTCAATAGTACTACTGATAGTGTTGAAAAGATTGTTCATGTACTGTGGGTGTGAGATGGTAAAGTATTAGATTGTTTATTCTTCTAGAAATAGATGCTTTGCTCTGTATTGCATAGCTTCAGCAAGATGTGATTTGGTGATCGTATCAGAAGATTCGAGATCGGCAATGGTTTGCGCTAATTTTATAATGCGGTGGACGACACGACCTGAGAGATGGAGGCGAGATGCTGCAGTAGTGAGAAATTCTTTCTCCTCATCTCATAAGTCGATATAGCTGTCGATATCTGCTGCGGACATGTCGGCGTTGGTATAGATATTGGGTGTCTCATGGTAACGGGAGATCTGACGTTCTCGAGCGGTGACGACATCGTCTGCTATCTGGGCGGAGGTAGGAGTCTTTTCGTTTTTTTCGAGGATGGTGTCTATGTTTTCTCTGGGGATTTCGAGGATGATATCGATACGATCCAGGAGTGGGCCAGAGATTTTGGACTGGTAGCGCTTGATATCAAAATGTGAGCATTTGCACTGCTTCTGTTTGTCGCCATAGAAGCCGCAGGGGCAGGGATTCATGGTGCTGACGAACATAAAATTGGCCGGATACTGGACAGAGCCAACAGCACGAGAGATGGTGATGACTTTGTCTTCGATGGGTTGGCGGAGGACTTCGAGTACTTGGCGAGGGAATTCGGGAAGCTCGTCAAAAAATAAGATACCCTTGTGAGCGAGGGACATTTCACCCGGTTTGAGTTGCGATCATCCGCCAGTAATAGAGACTTGTGATGCAGTATGGTGGACGGATCTCATGGGACGCTGGACGATAAGGGGTGTGTCCTTATCTAGCTTTCCCACAACGGAATAGATCTGACTCACCTCGAGTATCTCATCGAAGCCAAGTGGTGGGAGGATACTATGGAGCGCCTTAGAAAGCATACTTTTGCCACTACCGGGAGAGCCGATCAGGAGGACATTGTGCATGCCGGCTGCTGCGATGGTGAGTGCACGTTTGGCTAATGCGTGGCCACGAATGTCGGACATATCTACAGGGTGTGCGGTGCGTAGTGTGTAGAGATCTTCTATATCCTTGGTAGATTCGTGAGGAGTGAGTGTCGTCATGCCACTGAGCCAGTCCGTAATCTGGGCGAGATTGAAGACAGGATAGAGTGTCACTCATTCGATGTATTCGAGTTCATGGATATTGTCCGCAGGGACGAAAAACGATTTGTATCCATCGTGATAGGCAGCCAAGACGGATGGGAGGAGTCAGTCGACTCTTTTTACCGAGCCATCGAGTCCGAGCTCACCAAATCGGAGAGAGCTCTTCACAATATCACCATGCTGAGTGATTCATTCATTGATCAGGAGAAAAAGCGCTACTGCAAGTGGCACATCAAAACGAGTCCCGACTTTGCGGACGTCGGATGGTGCGAGATTGAGGATGAATCTACGGTTGGGGATCTTGATATCAATATTGCGGAGGGCAGCGCGGATGCGCTCTTTGGATTCTTTGACCGCGGCATCAGGGAGGCCGATGATATCGATAGAGGGTAGTGATCTGGATGAGTCTGCCTCGATAGTGATCGGGTATCCTTCGAGACCAAGGGAGGCATAGGTGTGGATGGAGGTGATCATGGAGACAAGTAGCAAGTAACAAAAAGGTAACAAGCAACAAGTAGACTTTCTTTTTTGTAGGGATTTGGTTGATGCGGTGCAAGTGTAAGTTTTTTCTTTATACCATCTTGTATAAAAAACTCATATTATATCACATCTCGACCAAAAAATATACCCTACCATCACTATGCTCCTCATTTTTTGCAATTATCTCCATCATACTCTATACTTACTTGGTATGACTTTATCTCTTTCATACTACTTCATCTCATGAATCGTACTATTTTCCACTCTACTCTTGCTCTCTCTGCTAGTATAGCTGCTGGAGTACTCTTCTTCTCTCCTACGTATGCATCTACCCTAGACTGTAGTACTGCTACCAATATCAATGTACCAGTAGCAGAATGTCAGGCACTTCTTGATCTCTACGATAGCACTGATGGTGCTAACTGGTATAATAATAGTGGGTGGGATACGGATAGTAATATCTGTGGATGGTATGGACTAAGCTGTGACTACAGTGATATCGTACCTCATGTCAATCAAGTCTCTCTCGGCTATAACAATCTCATCGGCACACTGCCAGCAAGTCTTGCAGATGTTACCTATATGCAGTATTTTTATCTATCTGATAGTGGTATCACCGGCTCTCTCCCTGACAGCTGGAGTGCGTGGAGTACTATACAGTATTTCCAGATCTTCGATACCCAACTCACCGGCTCTCTCCCTGACAGCCGAAGTGCTTGGAGTAATATACAGTATTTCCAGATCTACAGCACCCCCATCACAGGCACACTTCCTGATAGTTGGAGTAGCTGGAGTAATATATATAGTTTCCAGATCTCCGATACCCAACTCACCGGCTCTCTCCCTGACAGCCGAAGTGCTTGGAGTACTATACAAAACTTCTCCATCTACAACACCTCCATCACCGGCTCTCTCCCTGACAGCCGAAGTGCTTGGAGTACTATACAAAACTTCTCCATCTACAACACCTCCATCACCGGCTCTCTCCCTGACAGCCGAAGTGCGTGGAGTACTATACAAAGCTTCAATATTTGAAACACCTCCATCACCGGCTCTCTCCCTGACAGCTGGAGTGCTTGGAGTAATATATATAATTTCCAGATCTTCGATACCCAACTCACCGGCTCTCTCCCTGACAGCCGAAGTGCTTGGAATAATATACAGTATTTCCAGATCTCCGATACCCAACTCACCGGCTCTCTCCCTGACAGCCGAAGTGCGTGGAGTAATATAAATCAATTTTACATCTACAACACCCAACTCACCGGCTCTCTCCCTGATAGCCGAAGTGCGTGGAGTAATATACAGTATTTCAGTCTATGATACGCCCAACTCACCGGCTCTCTCCCTGATAGCCGAAGTGCTTGGAATAATATACAGGATTTTTATATAACTTCGAATGATATCACTGGTCTATTCCCTGCTAGCTGGGTATCTTCACGGCCTGATAGATGATATGAGTATATAGAAGTAGATCTCAACTGCCTTGCCACCGACGGCTATGATAGCACCACCCAAGCCTGGATCGATACCAATGTCAGATTCCTCCCTCAACGCAACTGTACCAGTGCTGATCTTATGGTCACTAAGAGTACTACTGCTGGTGCTTCACTTGGTGTGGGTGATGTAGTGACATATACTATCGATTATGCTCATCTGAGTGGTGATACTATCACTGATGTGGTAGTCTATGATGTACCTGGTACAGGACTTGTGATAGACAGTACTAGTGTACCCTATACCATCCAGACAGTAGGACAGTGATATGGTGTTCCTGGTGATCAGTGCTTCATCGATCTCGCTACTTCTACGAGTGGTCCGTATGCTGATGCAATAGAACGACGGGCTGTGAATGATTATGGTGCAAGTAGTTTTTATGATGTGTTGTCTAATGAAGCATGATACACCGGAGGTAGTAACTGGTGACAACGATGGATAGACAATATTGACTCTATCTTTGGTCAGGGTAACTTCCAAGATAATATGCTCAATGGTCCACTTGCTATCGATATCACCACATTGGATCCATCATGTGGTAGTGCTGGGTATAGTGCATCTGTGTTTTCTATCGGTACGATGAGTCAGGGTGATACTGGTAGTATCACGGTCACTGCTCATGTAGGTACACCTGCATCTGGACAGACTACGATAGACAATGCTGCATCTATCTTCAGTAGTGCATCTGATGACGATCAGAGTAATAATACTTCTATCGTATCTCGTGGTCTTGTTATCGTGACTCCTCCATCTGGCGGTAGTAGTGGGTGAAGTGGTGGCGGAAATAGTGGTGGATGGACCAAAGATGATACCTCTTCTTCCAGCTCATCTTCTACTGGAGATACCACATCAGTGGATGAATCAAATGCAGTAATAGATGGATCAGATGTAGCAGTAGATGAGTGATTCTATAATGAAAGTATTGTAGATGGCACTTGTTATACGAGGACATATACCGGAGATGTCTCTGGCAATGGTGATGATGCATTGTTAGGTGGTCTTTTGTTCTCATACGTCTATGACCTTACCCAGTATCATGATCTTCTTGCCTTCAGACCATCTGATGGTTTGACAAGAGAAGAAGCAGCGAAGTTTTTCTCATCGTTTGCTATGCATGTACTTTGTAGAACACCTAATAATGAAGAACCTGCATATAATGATCTTGCTAATGCAGATCCATCATTACAGTCATCGATCGTATTAGCATACCAACTGGGACTGATGCAGGGTGATCCATCTACTCATCTCTTTAGACCACAGGATATTGTATCTCAAGAAGAGTTTACTGCTGTAGTAGTGAGAATGATACTTCATTCCTATTTGGATGAAGCAAGTAGTGCTCATTGGTATGATGCTTATATGAGTACTGCACGTGATGTAGGTATTACTCGTGGATCATGATTGTTGAGTAGAGGTGATGCTGTTCGTATGTTCTATAGTACCTATAGGAATTTGGATTATGTGATGCAGGATGCTATAGGTTATGTATATAATGAGAGTGAGAAATATAGAGAGATGTATGGGGTGAGGTAGGGAGATGGTAGACAGGTTATTGTGTATACTCTGAAATACTCATATCCTTTGGATATGGGTTTTCTCTTGTGTTTGTATATTTATTTTTCGATATTTTGTCTAGTTGTGTCTACGCAGACTATATCATAATACTGTGATGTGAACACCTGTTTTTCCTCTCTCAGAGTGTCTTTTCTCGACTTTTTTGCAGTGTTTTTCTATACTTGAGAGAGTTATTTAGCATAGATAGATAGCCCTATGTCACTCTGGACCAAAATAGGAAGCATAATCAACCGCTATCAGGCGGGTATTATTGCAGTGACGATAGTGTATATTGTTGCTATGGTGGGCCAGTCACTTTTGTGACGATTGAGCCAGACACAAGCGGAAACGCCTCTTGCTGCACATCGTCTGGTTGCAGTTCTAGTTCAAGAATCACTTGTAGATGATATTCGTGATGATTTGGAGTGGTATACTCAGAGTTATATGCCCTCGCGTGTAGATAATGTGATGCCACTGATCATCTCAATCTATCCAGACTACACACCACATGACATACAGAATACACTCGAGAACCTTTATTTCGAATGACTCATAGATCAGCCTTCCACCTTGGAATGAATCGTGGTGGTTGGTAATGTACCACTTCCGACTGTCTGGGATCAAGATACAAGCTATCAGACCGTCTTCCCGTATGTAGACTTCGAGGATGTAGCATATCGCCGATCGGAGTCTGTTGATCGTTTTGAAAGTACAGAGAATATTATCCATCCGCAAGCAGAGGTGTGGCATGGTTTGATGACGTGGGGAGATGACCCACAGATCTATCACGACTATTTTGCCAAACTTCAGACTTATGATAGGGATCCATCATCATTTGTAGATAAGCGTTTGTGGGTGGATGACTTTACTAGCGTGGCGGGAGCTATTGATCCTGATACATATAATTATTATCTGCAGCAGAGTATTTTTGCTGAAGATCTTAATTATCATAGATATACACCGCTTTTGCTTTCAATCTTGCAAGGTGTTCATGATGATCGTGTAGCGGGCGCATTGTCTGATATGGGTGGCTTGGAAGCTCTTCCTCTTGCGGGTGATGCGTCAGATGATTTTGTCTCTGCGCTCAATCAATACACGACATTTTTGAGTAATGATATTATGAGTCAGGGAGAGTGATTCTCTTCTGTTAGCACTAGTGATACTACTATTCCTACACTTACACTATGACAGTCTCTTGATGGGTTGCTTCTTTCTTATCCAGAGCTTATGTCGCAGGGTTATCGTTCGGATTTAGAAAAAATCCTCCAATCCTCTGGTAGGCGGACTCTTGATGATGTCGATAGTCACGCTCAGAAACTTTTTCTTTTGGATCAATCTGTCCAAGGCATGTCGGATATTCCTGGTATCATGACTCGTGCTAATACTTTGTTAGAGAGCGCCCTTGTTCAGAAAGTAGATGATAATGATTATGCAGTACCATATCCGTTATTTGTATGAGCCCAGCAGTGATGATCATATACATTTTCTTGTCATTCTACACATTATGAAGCGATGTATCATGGTCGCAATGGATTGCATGTGGATGACGCATCAGATCTTAGTGTTTATCAAGGCACATACGCAAACCTTTCTGCACTCTCATCGGGAGCTATGGTAGATGTTTTTTTGTCATCTATCGGTGCAAGTTACGGTATCCTAGATACTCAAACTGAAGCAAATAGGTGATACAATATGCTTTATACTGGTGATCAGGCGATTATTAGTGATATGAATGCTGTCGATGATCGTTGGTGTGAAGATCCTGATCCAGAGGATTTTATTGGACGATATCGATGAGGTAATACATTGTTTAATATCGCAGATGATGGCAGTGTGAGACTTGGAGATCATAGTCTCCAAGAGGCATGGAATCCATATAGATGATGATATAATTATAGTATTGGTGGACCGGTATTTGATCAAGCATGAGCTAAAGCTCTGCAAGAAGAACAGTCAGATGCGTATTCCTATCAGATAGCTAATGATGTCAGCATCCAACAGGTAGATAGGGTTCGAAGGGAAAGCTTTTTTGATGACTGGGACAGTGAGCGTATGCCGTTTTGTGCTAGAGAGAGGTTTTCTCGATGATCAAGACCGTATGATTTTTTTACTATCTGGTCGACGGATCTTTCGATAGAACTACTTGGTGGACCAACTAGATGAGTATATGATCAATGTGAGGGAGATAGCTGGCGCTATACATATAAATTGATCGATTCTACCATTATCAACGCAAGTCCTACTCCTGAGCAGATTGCTGCGATGAATATTACTACTCCTGATAGACCGGTTGATAGTGACCATACTATCACTTTCCAATGACTTGATGCTCGTGTAGTGACACTGGAGATGCCTAATCTCTGGGATATATCTGTATTTACAGGTAGTGATGGAATGGGTGAGTTGCTCGATACAACGGCCATAGAAGAGAATATCCGCTCTTATTTGCGTACCACTGTCCAAGGATATAATACTCTCCTTGTCCAGCAAAATCAGGCATGAACTGCACGTTTTGCTGCTAATCAAGCTGCATACACTTTTCTTAGGGTTGCTGATCCACTCGCGTCGGTCAATCGTCAATACACATTATTGTCTGATGATTTTTTGATAGATGTTTTGGGTGATGCATATATTCAACAGGTTGCTGCTGCGCTTTACCGACAAAATCTTCCATGGAAACAGGTGACGAGAAGTGAGATAGTGGCTGATGATATTGATTCACTTCTAGAGCAGTGACAATTGGATTATAAAATTGCTCACGTCATCCATACATATTTGCATGATGACCCATCTACTGTGCTTGCTCCTAGTTATCGTGCTAATGGTTATGAATCAGTGATCCTTCATAGTGACTCCAACCAAACTAATATCACGCAGACACCTCTCACGTGGGATATAGCAGACACCATCCGTCAGCGTCGTGTACGTCAGTCGCAGTGATTTGCTACAATAGATTCTGAGTCAGATCAGACTGCAACTCATGATGCGATGATATGTGGATATTCTCCTGGCACGCCTGTACCACTGCTTGGAGAGTGGCTCGATGCATTACAATGTCGATGGAAGATGACTGCACAAAAACCATTTGATGTATCATTTACCCTCCCTGATATTACTACTCGATGACAGCAGGAGCTTGCTAATTTTCTCACCAGTTGGGAAAACTATGGTGATGCATTCCACACACAACAACAAAGTACCCAGAGTATGAGCGAAATTATCGCAAACGAATCAGACCTCAATGAAGACATATTAGGCACGATAGATCCATCACTTCGTGCACCACTTCGTCGTATCTACAACAACCTCCATCTTACGTGGAGTGATGACGTTGTCACAATTGATGAACTCGATGCTGTGTCACTCACTATCACAAGTGATGATAGTATTGCGGATGATATCTCGTTGTCGTTGACGACCACGGGGGCACAATGTATCGTCATTGACGACCAAAATACATGTCAGACTCCCATCACGATCCAGACAGAATGACTGGAAGACAACCCGCGAATTTCGTCTGTCTGATTTTCTTCACAGCAAGCGGGGATGATAGCAGCACAGATCAATATTTGTAGTATAGAGTCAGATGTTTGTCTGACCAAAAGTACGCAACTTACTCTCGTACCTGGTCAGATGACGGATGCAATATGGACACTGCCAACAGCTACGATAGCAGCAGGAGCGCTGGTACCCGTACGTATCCATGCGACAGATGCAGGTGGTAATATGGTAGGAATGCAACCTTATCCACTAGTAGGAGAGAGTCTAGAGTCTCGATTTGAAAACGGTCCTCAGCAGCTTACGGTGGCCTCTACCACTAATCCATACAATACTACATGGCGATATCGTGCCCCTATTGCTACTGCATCGATGAGACAGCTGCGACAAAATGATGGTACTGACGTCATTACACAATCTCCGCAGCTTACGTTCGATACACTGGCATTGACACAATCTGGTAGCGATGGTACACTCACGACATTCGATACCAAAGATATCATCAGTACACCAGCTACTATACAGTCTCGCATCGTCTATGCTGGAGAGAGTGCAGAATCTCTCGCTATTGCTCTTGATCCATCGATGGACCAAAACGACCCAGACTCCCTACCACGTATGGTAATCACTGTTCGCGATCAGCAAGGTAACCCACTCCCTGATCAGTTTCTCACTCTCACTACCAATACTGTCAGAGCTCACCTGATCGATACTAATGGAGAGACACCCTCTCTATGGATGACCGATGAGCAAGGACAAATCATAGCTTCAGTGGTACCACATGGATCACTGGGAGAGAGTACTGTTACTGCTAGACTCTATGGCAGCAACCAATTGATCCAAAATTACATCACTCGATGACCAGGTGACCCATATATGGTCACTATTGATACACCGACCGATATTCTCTCTCCAGAGGAGACGACCACTTTTGATATTACTCTCGCAGATCAGCGAGGAAACACCATAGATGATGATACGCCGATTAGAGTAGCACTTCGTGGACCACTAACCACATCAGGAAGCCAGAGCTCTCTCGTAGTACCTGTAGATAAATTTCCTATCACATTGACTGCAGGTGACCGATGACAGGCGATCGCAGTGGCGATGATCGATGGTCTATCACTGGATGAGCAGGTTGCTGATGTTCATGAGTGGGTAGTAGCAGATCAGTTGCTTGATCTCGATCATCTCAATACGATGACACTTTCATTAGATGGTCGTGGTCGAGGAGATTATAGTACAGGCGATGATCAGACTTCGTTTCGTAGTGCTTTCACTACATCGGACAAACTGCTTGCCCTGAGCACAACGATCACACCTCCCGAGCAGATTGGTACCGGTGGATATGTACAGCCTCGATCAGTCGATGCTATGCCGAGTGAGTCAGTTGCTAATACATTTCAAGATGATAGCACGCCGCTTACTGATCGAGCACAGTGAGCGACACGAGGAGAGGCACATCGTCCATATGGCACACCACTCATGATAGTCTATGGTGATCCATTGCTACATACGATAGGAGATGAACCATCATCAACAACCCACGATACTCAGAGGGGAGAACGTATTTATACTGATCCGAACAAAGTCATTAGTCAGACACTGCCTTTTGATTTCAATGCAGATGAATTGGAGGATTTACTAGTCATCTATACTGATGGGTCTATCCATATCCTTAAAAATTATGGCGGTCAGACTGATCCCTACGTTGACCTGGGAGAGCTTATGATGATTGCTACGGATATTCAGGAGGTATTTGCGGGTGATATGGATGCCAATGGTTATGATGATATCATCGTTCGAACGACCGATAACCAACTCAGAGCATACCCCAATGATCATGGTATTATTGATGTTGATGGTTATCCGATTTGTTTGCCAGTACCTGATGGGCCAGATCGCTTGGACAGTGTGCATCAGCTTTTTATCCGTGATATGGATTTGGATGGATCGCTGGACATCGTGACCAATGATAGTCATGGTGTCGTAGCAATCACATATGGATGATCACCTGCATCATATCTCTCACAGGATCGTATCACATGTGATGCTGACCGAGAAGATCGTGTCATGGAAGATCGTACGATCGTGACTCAGATGGGAGTAGAACTTACTGATGATGCCGTACGCGATAGTAGTCTGATTCACTGGGATTGATTGACCTATACATCCAACGAGGTAGGTAACAGTGCCTACACAGGACCATCACAGTCAGAAATTGATGCTATGATATCCGATGGACAAATTGATCAGTCTGCGCTTAATTCGCTCCTGACACAACAAATGACGACCGACACTGATGAGTTGATCGCTGCGTCGGTGGGTGAGGCATACAGATATATTGCATCTCCAATGAGATTTATCCCCATCTATTATGACGATGATGAGATGTCCTATAGTGATTTGTACTATGTTCCTGCATATAGTCAGCGCAACACCGATCCTATCACGATAGAAAAACACTATGTCGATCACGATGGATGATTATTGCTCCCAGGCGATAGCGTGACAGTGACTGTCACGGCAACTGCAGCACAAGCGACGACTATTACTTATCTTGACTATGGGCGTGGTGCACGACAAGTCGAAAAAACTACTGATCATGACCACACGATTGTCTGACAGGCGATTGCAAGTTTTGATCGAAGCCAAATCAATGGTGATTATGTCTATAGAGATGCTCCGACATCTGAATATTTCTATATGCTTGACAATCTCACTTTCACCTCAGGACAGACCAGAACCTGGTCATATGATCTGACCTATGCGGGTGGTCCATTGATTGATATTGATGTTCGTAAGTTCAATCCAGAAGATGAATATCCCGATATTATCATATCTCCGACTGATAGTTGTCATCAACTTCGCCAAGAATGGATCAACGAAGTAATAGATGACAACAGATCTTATGAAGGCAATATTACTGATCTAGCAGCGGTACAACAGACGGAGTCTGAAGCATGAGCAGAAGATGTGAATCAGCAACATCAGGATGTTGTCGATAACATACAGGATATTATTGCTAATCAGAATACCTCATCAGGCATCTTACAACAAATAGGAGAGGCACGATCACAGGATTTCTTTTCTGACTATACACAGGGAGGAAGTTTTCGAGATAATTTTAATCAATGACTTAACAACGGCAACCAGTTCTCTTCATCACTCAATATCGATGTTTCACTTGATCCAGAATTGATGGCCGCATATCAAGATATTACTCAAGGCCTCTGTCAGTGATTTGGGGTATGACAATGATGCTGATGATTACCCGTTCCGTTCAATGTTGCATTTTTGGCTCCGGGGGATTATCAGGTTATGGGATGTAAAATTTTTGAAGATAAGGGTCTTCCCATATTCTTTTTCCCAGGTACGCTCAATACTCCTGTCGGACCGATCCCTTTTCCTTATGGACTTAAGGGACCAGGCGATAGTTTTTATTGGCCTAGTGGTGGTGTTTATCCATCACAGATTAGAATCTATCTTGCTCCAACGCTAACACAACAGCTTGGGATGGCAATTTGTCTCTGACCGATGGCAGCTGGTACTAATATTCCTGCACCTTTTAAGAATCTTGGTGGTAATTGTATCGTCACTACTATACCTATGGGTGGTAACTGTAGTGATGATCTTGATGCCGATATTCGTCCTGATGGATCGAATTCTCTCAGTTCAGACTGGTATGATATCTCTCAGCGTGGTGCATGTACCAACCCCGCAGCACAGATTGGTCAGATGACAGAAAATCCACCTGTTACGTCACCTTTTTTCGAAGCAACATGGGATGCTATTGCGGATGTGTGGGATAATCCTGGTAATGATAACAATGGTTTTCCTCCCGCCGCATCACTTCATGGTGGATCACTTTTGGGTGGGATGCTTTTCTTGGATCAAGATCCTGTTAATGTAGATATCGTAACTACAGCTCCCAATACCAATGGAGTACAACTTAAGCCCTGACAAGACACCAATAACCAAATCAAGGGAGGTAATGGATGAGGTTTAGCACAGTGTATTATTCAGTGATGGCTTGATCCACAGATTACCTATATTGCCAATAATCTTACGACGCTCAGTATCACGGTATATTTACCTGATCTTGCGTCTCTTACTCAATGACTTAATAGTGTAACATCGCAAAGCATTGCTAATATACGAAAAACACCTACTGTAGATATAGACCACACAACAACGTTGTGACAGGCTATCACATCACCTGAAGAAAAACTTATAGATACAATCACTCGACAAAAGGGTCAAATAGAGTCAGCAGACAATGCTCTTAATAATCCTTTTGGTAAATTAGAACAGTTGTTTCAGACAATTCCACTGATTGATATTTCTACGAAAAATGTCTCTATTACGATCCCTATGCTTACCGATGAGGATATTACTGCTTATGAGTCTTCTATTCATGAGTGGATTACTCACAATACTACTATTCTTAAAGAGTGGAAAACTGTTGGTAGTGCGGCTATTGGAGTTTGTGGTTCGATCGCCAATATAGATGGTATTGACTCATTAGATGCAGATACCTTGGCGACGCAGGGTGATGATCTTGTTTCGTCACTGACACAAATAAAGAACTCCTCAACAGATGACAGGACCGTTCGTCTTGCGTCGTCGTGTTTGGATGTGATTGCTAGTGGCAAACTCCAATGAATGCTTACTTTCCAACAAGATATGTCTAGTCTTATGCAGGTTGCTCAATCTAATCTACAGGCACTTCGCACATATAAAGAATTTCCTAGCCAGCTTACCGAACTTTTGGGTAGTGTGGATAGATATGTTGCAGATACTGCATCATTTGTGACAGATTTCTTTGGTAAGATTAATGAGTGGTTGGGGACTAATGCTCGCATTTTCAATGCATATGTTGATGCAATTATTAGTATGCAGATCGCTATTGAGACGCGACAAGCACTGATAGACCTCTCTGTCAACCGAAAACAATCGTGTAGTAGTTGTTCCAATGATAGTTATGGCTCTTACTCATGTAATCTCAAGTTCATGTGTCCGAGCAACCTCCCCATTCTCAAATTTCCACCTCTCAAGATCCCTGATATTTATGTTGATCTTTCGCATATCGATGCAGGAGTAGAGCTCACATTACCAGAGATGTCATTCATTTCTCAATCAGTGACACTTCCATTACTTCCAAGCATTCCTGAGCCTCCAGTGATGGATATAGATGTTACAGTAGGTGATTGGGGAGATATTGCTATTGAACAAGCAATCTGATTCTTTGGTGCAATTCCAAGTATTCCATCATTGCCACAGTTGCCCACACTTCCACCTGCACCAACATTGCCACAGTTACCGCCTATTATACCAGAGATAGATATGACGTTACCATATTTGCCACCTCCACCAAAGATTCCTTCACTTTCTCCATCGATCCAGCAGATGATCAGTGTGGGTGAGACGATAGGTAAACTCTACTGTATCATGAAAGGTGAGATAGGCCTTGTTGCAGAAGCAGGTGTCAAAGCCAAGATAGAACAACTTACCCAGAGAACACGAAATGTGCCCATTTTTGATTATTTCAACCTTACTCATCTGACTGATTCACCGACACTTGAAGGTATGGATTTGGAAGTAGAGTCACTGGTTGATTTTACTATGAATATTGATGCTATTTATTCCATTATTGATAGTGTCGCAAGTGTTGCAAATAACTTTACCAACAAACTTACATCAGGAGCTAATCTCTTCCTCCAAGAGTGAGCAGGAACAGCAGCAGGTGCAGTAAGTGAAGTAGAAGATTATACGAATGTTAATCTCCAGGGAGCAATACCACAGACTGATTGGGATGACTTACTTGAGTCTATTGCTCTGATTCAAGCAGAAAGAATGACACCATCAGACGACTTATCACGTCTTACTGCTATTGCCCAGGATCGTCAGTCATCACATGATGAAGCATCATATGACACCGAAGCAGTCACACGTCAGCAGGAGGCTGTCATCACTTCATTGGATACCTACCGTACGCAACTTGCTTCCGTACAGACGACTATCGACCCAGGTAGCATGGATAGTGTGCTTGCACTTCTTGATACACATACACTGATACCAGTAGAAGATCAGTCATTGATTGCAGAGATGGATATTCCTGCATCGTTTGATACGGTGCGCACACTCAATCCTGCACAAGACTATCTCACCCAACAGCAAAAAATCCTTGTTTCATATCAACAAGATATCAATGCAAACACAGCCCAAGACCTTGCTCTCACAGAGCAGTCATACGATCAGATGCGTACAGCACTTACACAAACCAAAGCATTGGTTGCATGATTGATTGATCCATCTGACACACGTCCATCTTTTGCAGCTACAGAGGATCGCCTAGCGCAAACATCATCAGCGACAGCATCGAGCACGATTAGCTATGACTATAGCCAGTATCTTCAGGGCACCTACTTCCTCTCAGGAGGCATAGCATACGATGTGATTGCATCAGAATACTGGGAAGATGAAATCGTCGGATACCTCCAAACAGATCTCAATCATGACGATGCAGATGAGATGATTCTGCGAGATGGACATAGCATCTATATCAAATACGCCAATGACAATCAGACCCATGAACCGCATCTTGCCTACGGAGACGAAGGAGATGTGCGATATATTGATATGTGATCAGCAAGGGCAGACATCGATGATGATGGATCTATCGAATCACTACACAATGATCGTTTCCGTGTCGGATCAGCATTTCCTGTCGTTCACAATGTACGCACGCAGTGACAATCATTCGACACCATTACCTTCTCACGAAGTGATAGTGCGACGTATGGTCGAGACTATGATGGCTACCTCGTCCGTCTGACACAGAGAGTAGATATACATCATGATGATGCACACAGAGATGTGGTGAATCCTGCACTCCACGAGCAGTATGTGTTGGTGATTGGTAGCGACTGGATACAGCCTCAATACATCCGTCTCGAGCGTGATCAGTGATATCAGTCAGTACAATCACTGATAGACCAAGGAATGCTGACCATCATCGAAACAACACTTCCAACACAAGATGTTGTCCTGACACTGAGTGATCTTACAAGACACCGACACTACGCACAAGTTGCTCATATGCAGGCTGATGACCTCATCCCATCGAGTCTTACCAATCCGATCACGCCACGCCTCACGATAGCTTCTCCATGGTCTACACAGGCTGTTGCAGGACCACAAATTATTGCTGATGATGATCCACCACTTCCCACAGTAGAGCTCCAGAGAGAGCAGTTAGATAATGCAGTGATTGCATCCGGACTTGATCTAGGAGGATATGTGGGTACCTATTATACCCTAGATATTGCCTGGGACGATCCATCAGGCACCGAGAACAACCGAATCAGACGACCCGATGGAGCAGAACGTACGTATGACGGAGGACATGCTTCGTGGTCGGGACTCTTCTTCACAGGGACAGCACAGTATGAGATCACGATCGGTGCAGCAGATACACAGGACAATGTAGGAGAGAGAGCGGTGATTCTTCGTATTGACTCACCTGATATCACGATCATTGATGTGCAGTCATCAGGACAGACAGGCACTATCACTGCAGAACTCTCACAGGATATTGATGATGGTGTCGTACAGTTTGATCGCCAAAACAATAACTCACCTTGGTCAGTGCTCTCGGGTACGGATGGTATCAATAATACTGTCACTACATCACAGACGCTGATTACAGGTGGTGTGTATACTATCGGTGATACCATATGATTCTATGCCGATAATGGTGCACAGATTGCATCGATGGATCCTCATACAGGAGAGATTATCTTCTTAACTGCAGGATATGAGGTGGTAGGCCTTTGGCCTGATCATTATCTCCGTCGGGTCATTAGAGATGTTGATACCGATACACCGCTCTTCGAAGTCACGCTTCCTCTTCAGAGTATTACTGATGCGGCTATATTGCATCCTGCATATACATGGCAATCAGTTTCATTAGGTGATTTTGTCCAGTGTTTGACCTACGATAATCAGTGTATCGTAGCTCGTGACACGGAGAATCATCTCGTAATCCCCGCACCATACAACTATGCGTATTATGCTACGTATGGTTTTGACACTGATACAGATCAGATACAGATGACCATCGTTCGCCAGTCTGACGACCAACCCGTTGCTCGCTTGGTGACGGAGTCTGTGGATTTACTTCCTTCTACCAACTAGATTTATGCGCCGTTTGCTGATTATATGATTGAGTATAGGGGCATGACTGCTCACACAGTATACCGCTGCACAAACTATCGCCAGTGATGAGTGTGGTATTGCTGATGTTTTCGTGGATAGTCAGTGACAGATTAGTGAGGAAGCGGTGCGTGGAGCAGGAGCTATCATAAACGAAGAACTCTATCCATCAGACGCGACCATGGTAGTGATTGAAAACCTTCAAGCAGCGTGTTGTTCGGCGTGAAGACTACCTGCATCCAAATGCCCTAGCACATTACCGACCGACACTCCCACGAGCACCTTGCTTTTCAATCAAGTGATAGAACTAGGTATGAGGAGAATGAGTGGAATCCTTGAACAACTCTATGGATACGATAATCTGGTGGATCCGATAGCAGCCAAGCGAAGAGAGCGAATTAATACCCAAGGTACCAATCCAGCAGGAACACCTCCAGGCGTCTTTCTCAATAGATTTTATACAGATGTAGTGCCCTCTACAGCTGACAAAACATTAGCAACTGATCAGGCCGTAATCGTAGGAGATGCGACCAAGATCGTCTGTAATAAGCTTGCAGTCTATGAGTCACTGAGCTATCGTATCCAGCAGCAATGTGCTATCGCATACTGTGTGACCGAATGACTCTACGATCGTGCAGCACTGGTAGGGGACAATACCGCACGTCAGTGATTGCAGCTATCATATCATACCTGCCTCGATATGCAGCAAGAGAGGGTGATAGAGGAGTATGATACCACAGCCAATATTATGAAAGCACAAGCCAATATCTTCTCTCAGAGAGCGCAAGAAGAGTATCTTCAGAATTATTTCGTCAATACGAGAATGACAACGCTCGCAGAAAAGATGACCAAACTAGTAGGCCTTCTAGAAATCATCAATACCAAATATACCGAAGGTACGAAAATGTGTAATTAGAAGGTATTAGGAAGATGGATGCAGGATGTTATCATACAATGCTTGTATCTGCGCAATATTTCCGATACGTTGATAGAATGTCTGATAAGGAGTTTCTTTCATATCGTGATAGACAGCATGGAGTGCATGTTGGAGTTGTTCAGTGTCTTCTGTAGCGAAAAAACGAATATCACCTGACACTACTTCAGGTAGGGCTCCACTGTGGGCGATGATGGCGGTTTTTCCAAGTGCAGAGACTTCTGCCCCCACGAATCCAAATCACTCTGATAGTGATGGTACAACCACTACGTCAGCAGCCATTACGAGCGCCTGGAGTCTGTCGCGATCCATACCTGTTTCGATATGATAACTTCCCTGGGGAAGTTGTTTTTTGATCGTACGGATGAGTTTATCTCTCCCACGTGATGCGGTGATATTGGCTACAAAAAGTGCCTCTGGATACACCGATAACAACTGTTGGAGAGCCTGGATCAGCATAGCTACTCATTTGGAAGTACCCGCATGACCATAGTAGAGGATTTTCCGACGATCAGGTCATAGCGTCATCTGCCACTCATGGATGAGTCTACTATCGATTGCATGAGGATCTCGTGATTCATCGATATCATGATAGATTCTGGCTATTTTCTCTTGATTGATACCGAATCATGTTACCAAACATTGTTTGGTGAATTCCGATGGGACATGGATATGGTCATAGTTTCTCGTGACGATCCATTTCTCCACTAGGCGGTAGATTCGAGCATTTCGCCATGGTTTTATACGATACCACAGATAATCGAAAACCTCATGGATAGTGACGAGTGTTTTCGTCCCCCAGTGTCTCTTCGTCCGCGCACCCAGTGCAGCAGCAGCATAGGTATGACAGTGGATGAGATCTACCTGATGATCAGTGAGAAAATCTTTCAACAATTTTTTCCCTGACTTATAGTACGACCATCTCCCTGATCACGTACGATAGACGGTGTACGAACCCAGAGGAGTCTGGATAGTTTCTTGTTCACTGAGCCATTCGCTATGTTTGCTGGTGATGACGCTGATGCGATATCCTGCTTCAAGTGCGGCATAGATATGCTGCTCGACAGATACTTCGATACCTCCTCGATGCGGTAGATAGTAGTCTACCAGTATCACAATATGAGCCTGCATAGTAGCCATGGACACAAAGTACTAAAAAAGTCTTTCAAAATTTGTCAAATCAAACCGTGAGCAATATACTTATGATATCATTTTTGTCTCTCTATGCAAGATGCTATGGTTATAAAAGATCTCATCAACCATGTCCACAGTCATGCGAAGATGTATCATCATCATATTACCTCACATCCTCACTACGAGCTGGTGGCAGGACATGCGGTAGAATGAGTAGCTATTATGCTCGGATTTTTCTTGGCGATAGGATTTGGTTCGACAGGATCACTCCCTATCAATGAATCGTTTATCTATCCCTTGCAGACGATTTCTCACCCTGATTGTAAATTCGAAGATTTTGACACCCTATCAGGTAAATGTCTGATCCAGCTCCCTCGTATCAAACAAGCCAAATATAGCTCATATATAACTGATACACTCGTGCGTGGCGTCTACAGCGAATTGCGATCATCATCATATGATGATGGATGGGATCAGGCAGGAGGACATAGCGGTGTCGATTTCCGTACATCCAGAGGCACGCCAGCAGTCAGTATTGGTGATGGTATAGTCGTCGATGCTGGACGAAACGTCGGCTATGGAAACGTCGTCAAAATCAAATATCTTACCCCAACAGGTGATACGATCTACGCCATCTATGCGCACTTGGATAGTATGACCGTCAAAACAGACCAGACTGTCACTAAGGGCCAAAAAATCGGTGAAGTGGGAGATTCAGGACTCGCATATGGTGTCCATCTCCACTACGAAATCGATACTACCACCAGACGAGGCAAGCCACTCTATCCCTATCTCGACTGTGCAGAACAAGATCCCTATATCCAAAACAATACCGACGCGTGTGTTGATCTCCTTCATGAACATACCGACGATCCTATCGTTTTCCATGAGAAATACTATAGCACACTCGTAGCGACGACCGATCCCACGGTACCGACTGAGTCACATCCTGCACCAGAGACAGGCACGACAGAAGATGTCGTAGAAGATACTATCGATGCGACTGATGGTGCAGTGACGACTGACATCGAATCGGTTCTGAGTGACAAATCCGATCAAGAACTCCAAGCTATCTACGATATTATCAAAAAGAATATTCCTGACTTGGATGTCGGATCACTCAGCGCAGATGCACAGTCTTTCCTCGACACGTATAGTATCCAGATCAAACACAAACTCAGCCCCAAAACCACTGTCGGTAATGACGTCAATGTGGAATTCTACATCTATAACAAGGCAACAGGAAAACCCTATACAGGAACACTGCCAGTAGCTATCAACCTCGTTGCTGCCAACAGCAACATCCGCATTCTCCCAAGTACCATAGATACCGTCAATAGTAGCAATGGTCGTGTCGTCGTGCGTCTTCGTGGTGCATATGCAGGAGCGAGCATCGTTGGATTTACCATCGATAATACTATCTTTTATGCCTTACCCGTTCTTGTGGAATAATTGCAGAGTATTTCTGAGAAGATTGAGGATGTAGGAAAAGAGCCTATTCTTCTCATCAGAATCAAAGTTTTTCGTAGATGAACGAGATGATTTCGTCTGATTCTTCTTGGGTAAATTCTTCTTGATTTTTGATCATATCGATTACATTCTGTGCCTTATTCATTTGTTCTTGATCTACGAATGCAAAAGGACTTTCTTGATCATCTGTAGTGGTCATGGGTGTTATGGTTTTTTATAAAGATTGTATTGTTACTTTTTTCTTCCAGTGAAAAAGGTAACCAAAAACCCTCGTCCTTACACACTCGATACTTGTTTCATTTATGCTTCGATATGTCACCTTTCCATATCCTCTTCACTTCCATTTGTTTTTGCCCCCCGAAAGCTTTCGGGGGTCTCGCAAAAAACTTACTTTTACCTCCTTCGATACAATGATAGCATCTCAGACAGATGTTCGGACTTTTTCTCAGACAGTGTTTGCGACATTTTTACTATTTTTTAACTACTTTTACGATTGTTTTACCACTGTCTACGCCTCTATGATTTCGATTTTGGATTCTTGGATCTTTTCAACGACATCGGTTGGGATGATGGCTTCTGTTGCTCCACCCACGAGGATGAGAACACCGAAGAGTTTGGTGAGATCAGCGAGATAGAGGTATGTCTCTGGATTATCAAGCATGGTGTAGTGTGCAAGGACAATGAGACCCAAACCAATCAACGACAAGGTGAGTCTGATTCTTTTTTGGATCAAAGGTTTATAGAGTGTATTGATAGCGAAGAGAAGTGCTACGATCAGACACAATCCGATGAGGATATAATTTTTCGCGCCCGTCTGTCCAGTCACGTCAGTATTGCCTGTAGCAATAAGCCATGCGATGTAGCCGACATATGCACCGCTAATGAGACCGACGAGGAGTCTGATGAGGATATCTTTATGTTTTTTGTGAAGCATAGGAGAGGCGGTAAAGCGCTAAAATGGATAAGCGATAAAGCGATTTTTTGATGATGAGTATGATCGTTTCGTCATGTTTTCGTTTTATCGTTTTGATGGAGCCAGAGATGGGATTTGAACCCACGACCTGCTCGTTACGAGTGAGCTGCACTACCACTGTGCTACTCTGGCAATGCGGTGAGTGTATATTTTTTAGTCTTCTGATGCAATAGGATTATTGGTAAGCATTTCTTGTTTCCAATCCTCAAGCATCTGATGTAGATGGATGATATTATGAAATCAGAGAAGGATGCCACCGAGCATCTCTTTTTCTCTGATGAGATGGTGGAGATAGGCGCGAGAATAGGAGCGACAGGTCCGACAAGGACATCACTGGGTGAGTGGGCCGTGATCGTCGCGGTAGCGAGAATTTCTGATCTTGATCTCGCCATGATCGCTAAAAGCGACACCATGTCTTCCGAGTCTGGTCGCCAAGACACAGTCAAACATATCCACACCATGTTCGATCGCATGACGAAGATCATCGGGCATACCGACACCCATGAGGTATCTGGGTCTGTCCGTCGGAAGCAGTGGAGCAGTGTGTTCGACCACTCTTTGTACTTCTTCCGTACCCTCACCGACACTGACTCACCCGATCGCGATACCGTCTGGTGCGTATTGAGATAGTATTTCAGCAGACTCTGATCTGAGGTCCAAAAATGTTCATCACTGCACGATAGGAAACATCACTCATTTGACGTCATTGTATTTGTCCTGGTGATGTTCGTACTGTCTGTGTGCTCGGTCATGAGTTTTGCTCATGTCGTGAGCATAGGTAGTCTTATCTGCTCCGGCAGGAGAGCAGATGTCGAGTACCATCATGATATCGGAGCCCAGTGCGCACTGGATATCGATACATCACTCGGGACTGAAAAAATGCTTGGATCCGTCATGTGGTGAGCGGAAATGGATGCCATCATCGGTGATTTTGATCCCTACATCGTGGGAGTTGGTGTTGTGTAATGCGCCGTCGCGATTGAGTGAATTGCGATCACCGAGACTGAAAACCTGAAATCCTCCACTGTCTGTGAGGATGAGCCCGTCGTGTCGGTTTTCGAATTCGTGTAGTCCTCCTGCATCACGAATGAGTTCATGACCAGGACGCAGGTAGAGATGGAAGGTATTGGCGAGGATGAGTTTGATGGCAGGCAGGTCGCCGATATATTTGGGATCTTGGAGCATGTCGAGGATCATACCTTTGATCGTAGCTTTGGTCCCGACTGGCATAAAGCATGGTGTCGTGAGTGTGACACCATTGAGTGTGATCTGACCCACTCTCGCATTTCAGCGCTGGGCGAGTATCTGGAAGTCTAGTTTGGACATAATGTAGATGTTAGTCAGTCTAGTAAAATGCATATGTCATCCTGAGCATAGTCGAAGGATCTTGATTTTTTATGATTTTCTTACGTTCATTTTTGCCTTGATGCAAAAACGAACCAAAAAGATCAAGCGAAAACAGCACGCACGTTGTTTTCGCAGACTGCTTCGGGAACTTACTCTTGTAAGCACTTGTCGTATTGCTGTTTCATCAAAATTTTATGTGGTAATATTTCATTGTGTGGAGTCTATGGAAGACGGTATCAAATACCAGACAATATCTTCCTTCGTCTTGCATCGATGGGAGGTTTGGTTACTCTTGCAGGTCGCTTTATGTTTCTAGTATTGTGTGTAATGTCGAGCATTTACCACCCTGATCTGTCTCATGTCTCTCATGATGACAAATACTATAGTCTGACTATGTTCCCGTATCCATCCGGATATGGACTCCATGTGGGTCACGCATCATGTTTCGTGATCAATGATGTTAATGCGAGATATCATATGCTCCAGGGCAAAAAAGTATTGAATCCAATGGGTTTCGATAGCTTCTGACTTCCGACGGAGAACTATGCGATGAAAGTCGGCAAGCCTGCACATGAAGTGACGTCTGATAATATTTTGAATTTTCAAAAACAAATAGCAGCACTCGATATGTCATTTGACCCAGAGCGCACGTTTGCGACATCAGATCCCTCATACTATAAGCGGACACAGTGGCTGTTTCAGCAGTTGTATAAAGAAGATATGGTATATCGTGCAGAGCAGTTTGTCAATCGATGTCCATCATGTCAGACGGTCTTGGCTAATGATCAGGTGATCGATGGTGCATGTGAACGCTGCAAATCAGAGATTATCCAAAAAAAGATGCCTCAGTGGTTCGTCAAAACTACTGTGTATGCTGATGAGCTGATTGCAGGACTGGATGATGTGGACTGGCCTGAGCGCACCAAAATCGTACAGCGCAACCGAATCGGTCGTAGTGAAGGAACACAGATCGATTTTTATGCCGATGAGGAGACGCCGATTACGGTGTTCACGACGCGTATTGACACCGTCTATGGAGTGACTGCACTGGTGCTGGCTCCTGAAAACACGGTGATCGATCATCTGATTCCAGGTGATGCGATGGATGCTATCGTAGATTATAGGAGAGAAACACTTGCCAAGACGGCCGTGGTTCGTCAGCAAGGACAGGATGGAAAGTCTGGTGTGTTTTCGTGAGTGACAGCATTCCATCCACTGACTCATAAACATATTCCGATTTGGTTTGCAGACTATGTGCTGCCTGACTATGCAACAGGAAGTGTCATGCTCGTCCCTGCACATGATGCCAGGGATTGGGATTTTGCGCAGGCGATGGGTATCCCATATATCACGGTACTAGATGGCGAGATAGCTGATGGACACAAAGTAGTCAGAGATGGTACGCTTATCAATTCTGCTCAGTTTACTGATATGCATTATTTGGAAGCGAAAGAGACGATTACTGAGTATCTTGCAGAGCATGATATTGGTCGCCGTGTGGTTAACTACAAACTTCGTGATCGATCGATCTCTCGTCAGCGCTATCGAGGATGTCCTATTCCTGTCTACTATGATGATGTGCCTGTGATGCTCGGTGATGCAAATGATGCAGATACACAGGATGCGATCGTTGCGATCGTGAGAGATCCCGTCAATAATGTCTACCTGACAACTAATTGGTCTCCAAGCAAGGGAAGTAAACTCTTCGTGTATGGTGATAAGAGAGAGGGAGAAACATTTTTTGAAGCAGCGAAAAGACATATCAGACTCGATACGGGGTATGGTGAGTTGAATCTCGTGGATTGGGTTAATCACGTGACGTTTAATTACACATGACCAGATGGATCTGGGCGTTCATTGAGGGTCTGTGCGTTTTTGTTTGATTTGGCGAGTGATCATCAGTCCGTCGATTGGAAACCCAAGGCTGATCGTTTCGTACCTGAATGGATAGAGGCAGGAGATGTGACAGAAACCATCACAGGCGACCTGCACACGTATGTCTATGAGGTACTGGTGACGGGTGTTATCCACAGAGATCGTACGACACATCTGATCCCTGAAGAACAACTTCCCGTATTACTTCCGTTGGACGTGGAGAACTATAAGCCAGCTGGTGTTTCGCCACTTGCTGACCATCCACACTTTCCTTACTATCAGGTGGGTGATATGTTGTATATGAGAGAGTGTGATACATTGGATACATTTGTGGATAGTTCGTTCTATTTTCTCCGCTATCCTGATGTAGATAATACGGAGGATCTGTGCAGTCGTAGATTGCGCGAGGTGATGTTCCCGGTAGATATGTATGTGTGAGGTGCAGAACACACGGTCGGACACTTGCTCTATGCTCGTTTTGTGATGAGGTTCCTCTACCATACGTGATATGTGTCGACTCCAGAACCTTTCCAGACACTGGTACATCAGGGTATGGTTTTGGGTCCTGATGGACGTAAAATGTCCAAAAGACGAGGTAATGTCATCGATCCATTGGATATTATCCAAGAATATAGCAGTGATACCCTACGCGCCTATCTCCTTTTCATGGGACCAGTAGAACAAGATAAAGTCTGGGATGACAATACACTCCAAGGTGTTTGGCGTTTCCTATCGAGAGTGGATGCGATCTGGACAGCGGATGGTGTGATGATGTCCGATGCTTTTGCAGCACTATCTCCTGAGGAGCAAGATGCTGGACTGAAACAGATAGAAAAAACGCTCCATCAGACCATCAAGGGCGTCAGTACTGATATGGAAGCGATGAAGTATAATACCGTGATTTCTAAGCTCATGATCATGGTAAATACCATCTACGAAGTAGGTACTGTCAAAAAAGATCAGTATCTTCGTCTGATGCAACTCCTTGCGCCTGTAGCACCAACTATTGCGGAGCAAAAGCGACGTGGTTTGGGTCAGGATGATTCTGTTTTTGGGTCAGTACGACCTGAATATGCAGGACACATGTTGGTCGAGGATGAGGCTACGATTGCTATCCAAATCAATGGTAAAATGAGAGGCACTGTCGTCGTTGATCGTGATGCTGGTGAGGATAGTGTAGTTGAGCAGGCGATTGCTGTAGACTCTGTCACAAAACATCTTGAAGGAAAAGATATTCAGAAGGTGATCTTTGTTCCTAATAAGATTGTGAATTTGATTGTGGCATAGTGCGTCAGAGATACTAGAGAAGTCTAGTATGAATGTGTTTTGTTGTTGGAGTGGGTGGACAACATCATTACTTATTCTTATACTCGTAGATACTTTATCCATCACTCGTATGGTGTATGCTTATTGTCTTTGTTATTGTTTTATTGGTGATTGGATTGGCCATTATTGGTTCACTCTATTCCTTGTTTTTGCCATTTTTTCAACAACTTGGTAATATCAAACAATACAATGTTGCGTATTATGGTGCGGTGTCATCTGTAGAAAGATGAATGTTGTCCTTGCGTTATCATGGACCTGGGTTTGAGGTGGATAGTAGCTGATGGATAGATGATGTGTCGATGGGCAACAATCATGATAGTATGGGAAAGTCTGATTTTGGTGCATTGGCACATGGTGCTATGTATCGATCTTTAGCATCAAGAACTTGGACCATTCCAGTTGCTGGACAGGGTAATGTTCCTTATGCGTTAAGAGGATATGATAGTGAGGATTTTTTGACTTTGGGCTACAATAATTTGATGGTCTATACCCTTGATCTTGATCAGACTACTGATGCATCTAATTATTACAATGACTGATTTATACCCACAAGAAGCACCAACCTCAACACTATTTCTTTGTATGCTCAATTGCCTAAAAAACTCTATGATATATATGATGATCAGTTGTATGGTAATGCAAAACTAGATGATAGACCTTGCATGAGTGGTTGTGATCGAGATCACGATCGTGTTGCTGATGATCTTGTTATTGATCGATCTTTAGAATGAGACTATGGTAGTAATTCATTTCGCATTATTCCTCGTGTAGATGTTAACTATGTGAGTGGTACGGTTAATGTAGCTGATAATCTGATTAGAGAATCACATATTAATCAAACTACCATTACTAGCCCCACAGCTCAGTGGTCTACGTATTATAATCCGACAGATTCTTCGTCGCTTTCTGTAGTCCCACACAATATGATTGCTCCTAGTGCAGTGCTAACGGCTTTACAGACAGAATGATTTAGTGCTATATATTGATTACCTGGTGTCAATAATGTGCAACTTTCATTGTGATTAGCAAGAATGCTTTATTTGCGTGGTGGTGCATTGTATCCTTTTTTGGAAACGAAGATTGTTACCAATAGCCCCACAGCCCCTATTGCTGACTTATATTATCATTTGGATGGTGTAGGTCGCGTAGGTGACTATAGTGTTACCATTTCTATCAAAAAACCCACTAGTGATCGTAGTTTGTTTGGGTCGTTTACGATAGTGTTCTAAATGTGTAGTTGGTGGTGTGTGGTTCTATCTATGAGGTGTAGAGCCTCTCTTTTTGATAATGATTTTTTCATATTCATGGACTTCTGGTGTGATTTGTGCCGCTTTGGATGGTGATTTTTTGCTTACTGATAGTAAGTTCCCAACTTGCTCGACAGCTTGAAAGAGAGGATTATTGAGTGTCTGATGGAGATCGTTGGTTGGGTTTTGAGCTATTGTGTTCATACTGTTATGAGAGGATAAAGACAAGATCAGATATTTTGAAAGTTACTAGATGCGCTTTGCCATGGAGATTGGCTTGTTCTTTGAGTGCTGAGAGCGCTTCTTGTGGTGAGTTGATGTCTTGTGTGTTGGGGAGGATGGCTCACTCATGTCATTCATCGTCGTGTATGCCGATGCCCATTGTTGTCAGATCGATGTTTTTGATATCTTGGGTGGATTCATTATGTACTTCAGTCACTACATGAAGGATGATAGTTTGGATAGTAGTGTCTGCTTGGATGAAGTTGTTGTAGATGAGATCGAGGATTTCGTGTGCGGGTTGTGATCGTGATCATTGGGAGAAAATGAGTTGTTTGTTGGTGCCGAACGCACTGATAAAAAGTCCATATGATGGATTAGCTGCCGTGAGTGATTCGTGGAGCTGGGAAAGCATAATGTATATGTTTTATCTAAAAATGATAGTTCCTCATTCATCAGAGTAGTCTATGGTTTCGATTTCGTCGGGTGTGATGGCATTAGTTTGGATGGTGTCATCGTTGATGCAGTCGAGACAGTGTAGTGCTACTGGTTCATCGAGGAGGATGGCTTGGCGCAGTGGTTCGTCGATGTGGATGTTCTCTTTGTCATCGATAGGGAAAGTCTCATCATCAGTATCAGCACTGTACATATCTGCAGTAAACGTACAGTCGTATGCGTCCACCCAAATGGGTCTGATAAATTCATTGCCACAATGATCACAGGTGCTGATGATGCCACACTCTATTTCACGAAATGTTGCTCCAACTCTTTCAGCAGACATACTCTGAAGATCGAGATATCACTGAATGAGATGGTCAGGATGGAGATGGATTCCTTCGAGATTGACATCATGGAGTGTGACAGTATCGGTCGTACCGATACTATGAAGGAGATCGGAGACTTTGATGCTTTGTAATGACATAGGGTAACAGGTAACAAAAGGTAGCAAGTATGGTTGGATTTTTTGGATTGATTGTGTAGAGTGTACTTAAGATTTGATTTTTTGCAATATGAAGATGAACCTACCTGTGTCATCATCAGTATCGAAAATACTTGCCACCCATAATCATCGGGTAGTGAGTGTTTCGGGATGATCGGATAGTATGCTTCTTTTGGCGCGATGTTGGGAACAAATTCAGCAGTCAGACACCATCTTGCACGTCTGGATAGGGCATCATGGTGTGAGAGAGGATGCAGATGAGGATGTGGAGCTCGTGCGTCAGTGGTGCGTGGTGCGTGGTTTGCAGTGCGTGGTAGGTCACTATAATGGAGAAAAGACGGAAACAGCTATGAGACAGTGGAGATATGAGCAGTTACTTTCTCTAGCGGGGCAATATGATGCGTGTGTACTGACAGGACATCATCTGGATGATAGGATAGAGACTGCGATGTTGAGGTTATGGAGAGGGACGGGAATACTCGGACTTGGTCCGATAGGATCAGAAAGGGTGAGAAAGGGTGAGAAAGGGTGAGAAAGGGTGATCGTACGTCCACTGATTGAGATAACAAAAGAGGAGATTGTGGAGATATGTAAGGAGTACGATATTCCATATCGTGTGGATAGTACGAATGTGACAGAAGAAGGAGGGCAGAGGAATTGGATGAGACATGTGCTTACTCCGCTCATACAACGCCAAAACGCCAAAACGCCAAAACGCCACAATGATTGGTATGATGTATGGAGAGAGTGGTTTGTGTTGGTGGATCAGTGGAGAGAGAGACTGCAGGGAGGATATGAAGTAGTAGATTTGCCGAATTCACCTTTTTGGTCAGAGAATATACGTTGTCAGGGGGTGAGACTGATCGAGTGAGCGAGATGGACACCGAGTCTGGCTGTTGTAGTCTTGACAGAGTTGGGCGCGTATCGCCATCAGGATGAGGCTGGGATGAGGGTGTTGATGAGATTTCTTCATGGAGAAGAAGGGAAGAGGTTAGATTATGGAGAGACTATCTTGTGGTTAATTGGTTGAGATTTAGTCATAATGAAAGGACAGGTGCTTTGAGAGTCACGGAAGTGGAGGGAAGTGGAATGCAATAGAAGGAAGTGGAAGGAGTGATGGCGTTTAACGAAGAAGGGCGATAAAATGGGAAGAATGTCGGTGAGCCGTCGATTGCAGAAGCAATGAGTCCCTCTGATCTGGAGATCATCGGCGATGATTCATGAGGAGGATGGGGTGATTGTGGATTGCATTCTACCTGAAGAATATGTAGAATGGGTATCGTTCTTTGGAATGAATGATTTATCTCATACTTTCAGATAGATGTGGCAATGGATAGGAGTCTATGTGGTGGTGATCATTGTGATGATCATAATCCACTGACGTATGAGACGTAGTCATACTGCACTCGTTCGTAGCTTGATCAGTCGTATGGATGATTTGGTGGCTCGCTATACATCTATATTGCGAACTCATCGTGGAGATATCTATCAGTATGAAGAAAATGTCTGACTCCTTTTTCGTACAATGGAAGATATGATGCATGATCCTCGCGCTTCATACCATGGCTACATGGATCGTTGGTTTGAGGATATAACGTATGCGGAATCACTACTTCCTGGGGCAATGGATTTGCCTGACACGGATCAGATTCGCCAGACAGATGAAGCATTGGGGCGTATTGAACGTCTGTATCAGTCATGGTGAACGATGATTGCAGTGCTAACATTGGGTTTGTATTTGCTGTGGAAGCAGCCGCTGTATTCAGCGTAAATAGTAACAAGTAACAAAGGTAGCAAGTAGCAGGTATTTATATTTATGTTTGAAAATAGATGACATTTGTACTCAAGACATACGAAGATCGTATGCAAAAGGCTCTCACGTATCTGGGTGAAGAATTTGCAAAATTGCAGGCGGGGAGAGCAACTCCAGGCCTCGTAGATAATATCAGAGTGGATGCAGGATATGGTGTCATGCCTATGAATCAGGTGGCGAATATTGTCGTCATGGATAATGCAACCATCAAAATCGAGCCATGGGATAAGACTATCATCGCTGCGATCGAAAAAGCAATCTATGATGCCAATACGGGACTCACTCCTCAGGGTATGGGTGACTATCTTATTATCAATATTCCTGCTCTGACATCTGAGAGAAGACAGCAGATCGTCAAACAAGTTCATGGTTATGGTGAAGATGCAAAAGTCTCTGTCAGACAGATAAGACAGGATGCACGTGATGATGTACGTAAGCTTGCTGATGCGGATGAAATCTCTGAGGACCAACAGCGTAGCTATGAGTCTGATATTGATGAGTTGACAAAAAAGATGAATACCCGTATCGATGATGCCGTCAAAGAGAAGGAAGGTGGTGTGATGGGAGGATAAGAACAGATGAGAGGATAATAAAAGTTTTTTTATGTTTTGTTTGTATAGTCAATAATGGGACCTGTATATAGTAATATTTTTGGGCTGTTGTGGGGGGAGATTGTTTATCGTCCTATTCTTAATCTTTTGCTTGTGCTGGTAGTATGGTTTGGCGGAAGTATGGGGTGGGCGATTGTGGGACTCACTGTCCTGATTAGGCTCCTGATGTGGAGGACCTCTATGAATGCTACCGATATGTCTGCAGGAATGGGTGATATGCAACCCAAGATGCAAGCTATCCAGGACAAATATAAAGATGACCCCATCAAACAGCAGGAAGAAATGATGAAACTATTGAAATGATGAGGGGGTGGTATGTTCAAAGGGTGTCTGGGTATGTTGATCCAAATTCCTGTGTTTTTGGGGCTGTATCATGTGATTAAGAATTTTTCTGATGTCGCTGTAGATCCAACTATTGCAGAAAAGATTTTGTGATCCATTTATAGCTTTGTTTCTCCGTGGATTAATTCTTGGGATTCTTTGCATATTAGTACTAGTTTTTTGGGTATGGATTTGTTGGCAAATCACAGTATCGTACTCACTGCTTTGGCAGCAGTACTTGTGTGGGCACAGAGTTCTATCATGCAAATGACGAGACCTCAACAATCTACCCCACAAACACTTCCCAATGGTCAAGCTACTCCTGATATGTCCAAGATGATGGGCTTTATGAACTATTTTATGGTGATCATGATGGGAGGTTTGGTCTGGAATATGCAAAGCGGTGTCTGACTCTATATCGTGACGACGACGCTCTTTAGCGTGGCTCAGTATGGATGGAAATATAGATCACTTTTGGAAGCAAAACGACAAACATTGACTGGAAAATCTTCAACGCCTAAGCCAGAAATTATAGGAGGGTAATACAAGATGATAAGAAACTATGATGATATGACTAATCCCCGCGATAGGGGATTTTTTTTAGTCTGCATTTTCTGCTTTGACTTTCATATTGGTGGTAATATTGTTGAGCTCTGTCATCTGAAGAGCGAACTGTCTTCGGAAGGTATCCATCTGTGATAATGTGTTTGCAAATGTTTCTTGTCTATCGACTATGTTGGTCATGGTAGCGAGTATCTTTTGTGTTTCTTGGGTGATAGTTTTGTTTTGATCTCTACTTTGGGAGGTGTTTGTGGTGTTGTATTGGTTGACGCTTGGACTGTAGATAGTCGTTGATTTGGTAGCTTGTGCGAAGGATTGGTCTGCTTCTTTTTGGATAATTTTTTCATCTTTGGTATTGGGGCTTGTTTTGGTTGCTATATTGAAGCTGAAGACAAAAGAATCTGCTATATTGAGATTGCGAAGTGATGTATCCAGATATTCTTGTGTTTCATTGCGTTTGTTGAGAGCACCGCTTGCACGGAGGGCGGTGAGTGTATTATTGATAGCATCGACTATTTCTTCGATACTGTGTACAGTAGTTGTGCTGGTATAGGGAGCTTCTGTTTGGGTTGGTATTCGGCAGAATTTGATTTTGAAATCGAGATATTTGTTGTAGTCTTGACTGCTACTTTCTGGTGTGGCACCACACATACATGATGCTTTACACACGAGTGCGTCGGTACCACTATAACTATCATCACATGAGTCTATACACGAATTGATCTGATCCATGAGGTTCATGTCTGCGAGTGCTGCTCCTATGGTATTATTTTCTCCTGGAATCCTTGGGTTTGATGGTGCGTCAGATATTATATCGGTGGGTGTATATGATGTATATTGTCCACCCATATAGTCCATATAGTCATTTCGTATGGTATTTATATCTTCTGGAGTGAGATCATCATCTATAAAAGGATTGGGATTGTTATTTGGGGTCTCATTTGGCGTGGTATTTTCTGTGTTATCTATGCCGTCTATACAGATATTGTTGCTAAAGAGCGGTAGACCTGTACTGGCTATTGTGTCTTGGTTTGTGGTGGTATTTGTGCTGGTAACCGTATTATTATTGTGATTATAATTTTCAGTTGTCGTATTGTCATTACTAATGGTGATCGTATTTAGTGATGTAAGGTTGTTGTTTGTGGTAGTATTTGTCTTACCATTTGTATTTGTACTACCGCTTGTGTGAGATCCAATCGATGGATCAGATGGAGTCAGAGGATTTTGGCTGGTTCCACCTCACGCGGCTGTAGGCATACGATAGTAGATAGTCTGCGTGGGTTTTTTGTTGTCACTATACATGATATTGCCAATAAGCTCCATATCTACGAGTAAGTCATATGAACTATCGTCGAGTGTTCCGTTACTGAAAAACTGTATGCCATAGAAATCGCTAATCATCTCTTGTTGTTTAATAGATTGTTTGGCGTATGGTTCATATGCTTCTTCTATTATACTTACACATATTCCGTAGTTTTCTTCTGTTTCTCCCATACAGGTGAGTAATTTTTGACAGCTTTCTTTAAATCATTCATTGGCTGTACTGAAGTCTTCAGAATTGATGGCTGCTTGTTTCATTCGTCCTAGGTTTTGATTGGTTTGGAGGAGGATATTGATGATGTCTGATTTTTGGAGTGGCTGTGGTGTTTTGAAAAATGTTTGGTTGCTTTGGCAGGCTTGGCGAGAGCTGTAGTTGATATACATCTGGTCGATGGCTTCTGATCATCCGACGATATCGTTGTCGAGTGCGATTTGGAGTTGTGTGTCATAGATGCCTCCTATCGTTCAGGGATTGAATCCATCTTGGAGTGCGTCCATTTCTTTGGCATCGGTGTAGAGATTTGCCAATGAAGAAATGATCGATCCAGACGCGACTGATCGTGTGACTGCGATGGTGAGTACGCTCGCTCGGAGGAGTCTGTTAGCTTTGTGATTGAACATTTCTCAACTTGTAGTACAGCTGATGTAAAGGAGTGTAGAGTCTCGCCAGTTGATCTCTGACCTCTTTGATGACTTCGTAATATGCCATGAGGTGTATATGTACAGGGAATGTAGCACGTATTTGTGCAACCTGTTGGATACTTTGATGTGTGGCTTCTACTGCTGATTGGTGATTGTGGAGGAGCTCTGTTGCTTGATCTGTTCCTTGTTGGATAAATTTATCTATATTGCTAGTGGTGATGTTGGGTTGTATTTTGGGATTGTGTGTGAGCTGGTATGCATAGTATTGCACAAATGCTGTATATCGTATGAGTTCATTACTGATGAGATTGTGCTGTTGGAGAATGGGTGCATCTGCGCTCAAACCACAATTGATGATATTGTATGAGCCGTTTTTTCTACTTTTTTGTTCGCATAGTTCTTGTTTTTCTGGTACTGTTTGTACTATCCATTTGCGTTTTTGGATGAGTTGTCTGGCTTGGGAGAGATATTGCTTGAGTGTTTCACGAGTTTCTGGGATGATACAGTCATTCTTATCAGAACAGAGTCCCTGTCGCGCACTACCATAACTTGTGAGATATGCGAAACTGATCTGATCAAGATTTTCCTCTTCCTCCTTTGTTATCCGTCCATTATAACCATAAGCTTGTGCTGTCATAGCATCTACCATATCACTGATGATGCGGTTGTAGAGGTTGTGTATCATGCGATAGAGTGGCACTTGACAATCGTCACCATCCCCGAGTAGTGATCCATTACATTCTAATCCATAATCACTGAGCTTGAGATGCTGAAAATATTTATTGCTTGTTTCTCCTGAACCATCACAGAGAGCCATCATAAAGAGTGATTGTGTAGCATCGTACATGTATGATGTGGTATCATCGTATCGCTGCTTGTTGTGGTACAATGTGCTACAAAAAATATTAACGAGGTCTGATGTGCTGTCGATAGTATCAGTACCGCTAAGTGATGCTTGTACTATATCTGTAGTGAATGTGTTATAGTTCTTGATCTCTTGTGCTGATGCAACAAAACATACAGACACGAGTCCAGTAATGATGAGTGTGATGTATGTTTTGATCCGATTCATAAGAGTATGGTGTAGTAAATTTTTAGTCTGCTGTACAAACTCCTCCTTTGTTTCCACATTGGAGCATGCAGGTAATGGAGAGATTTTTTTCACATTCTTTTAGCGTAGTGATAGTGGTGTGGAGTACAGCAACACTTTCTGCGATAGTTTCTGTTTGGTCAGATGCAAACTGTGCATTGAGTACGATACTGTCCTTGGTGATGATCATGTTGATGGTATTGATTCATTGGGTCATCTGTTCTTCAAGAGCACTGATAGGTGGAATATAGCTATTATCCGTTTTTTGTGCTGCTAATTCTTGTTCATTGGATCGATATTGATCAATATCTGCTATTATGTCTTTGAGATTTGATCTGAAATGTGGATTCCAAATCTTTATAGTGCCTGAGTTTCCTCTGTAACCATTGAGCATTCTGTTGAGCTCATCCATGTGTGCTTGGAGTGCCTTTTCTTCAGCTGTATTTAGTGTTCCTACTTTTCGCGTGAAGAATTTTTTGAGCTTTTTTCATCAGGATATGAATTGGTTAATTGCATCTTTCGACTCTCCTATCGATTGTTGTCGTGCATCACCAAAACTATCTATCGTCTGTTGGATGTTGTCGTTACACATTTGTTCACGAACACAAGTATATGATCCATAGACACTGTTTGCCCCCGTGCCTATAAATTGTTCGCTAAAGTTAATTTTTGCACCTCAAGCACTAAATTGTTTTTTGACTGCTTGTGGATTGTTGGTATTGATGAGTCCGTCTTTGATTTGTGCTTGCATATGATTGATGATAGTGATGATATTGCCATACGTGGTATCTATGGGAATTTGTGATGTCTTATCAAAGATAGTGGGTGAGAGACCACCTATAAGCTGCACTAATTCATTGCGAGTGTCTGATGCAAGGTTGCGATCAGTAAGTCCAGCACGTCCGAGGGCGAGTGTGACATTATCAATCTGTGAATCAAGCGATGCGATCTTATCTATGTCTCTTTTGAGGGCTATATTGAACCATGAAGCCATGGATCTGGTTCGATTGTCTAGTGTCCCAAGTGCTGTTTTTCCTGTAACTCTGGCAGTGTTGGCGAGGAAGGTAAGATTTTCGTTGAGACGAGTCTGTTGATTTCTGAAAATGGTTGCTAATGTATTACTATTGCTCAGGGTAAGATTGCGAGAGAGAAACTGTCCTACGAATGGTGCACCCGGTGAGACGGCAGATTCTTTGTAATCATCACCCATGATAGCAGTTGCTTTTGTGACGAATTGGTAGTATGACTGGATGATGTTGGGAGTATTATCGCAGGCTGCACATGAATCGTTGCTTGATTGGGCAAACATTGGACTTGCGATAAGTCCTATACTACTGGCGATGATGAATACAACATGACGGTGAAACATCGGTAATCTATCCCAATAAAATATAGATCTATGATACTGATTATGACTGTTTTTTCTATCTTTGGGTGGGTTGTGAGTGAGATAGTGTTTGACAAGGGAGTGAGAACGTGTATAGTAGAGGAGTTTTATGAGATAGTGTGATATTGTGTATGAATTTTTTGCAATCACCAATATGGCGTGAAATACAGACTCTGGTGGGGAGAGATATTTTTGATGTGCAATGTGGAGATCAGACGTATCGAGGCACCAGAAGAACACGTCATGTCTGACTGCTTCGTTTGCATCGGTACCAGGTGCTGGGCGTGGAAGATGTTTCTGTTCTTGCTTGTTTGGAGGATTATGCTAATAGGTATTATGTTCATTGGAATGATATTTTTTTTCAAGTTGGTGTGGTGCAGGAGATTACAAGCTTTGATCTAGTTGATAAGAGATCGATCGATCCTATGGTGATTTGAGAAGAAAGAAATAATGCGATTGTTGCTTTGGATCATTGGAAGATGAGTCGAAAGGAAAATATGCCACTGGCGACGATTGTGACACCGCTGGTAGAGGAACAAGAGCTCTATGATTCCTATCACAAGGAGCATCGTAGGATGATCAGAAAAGCAAGAGAGCAGTGATTTACCCTCACTCAAGCGACCACACAAGAGCAGTGGAAAGCGTTCTATGATGTCTGGTCATCTATGGGAGAACACAAGGGTGTGGGCATCATGACGCGAGAATCATTTGTTCGTGTGATGGAGTATGTGACGTCTGAGGGGGTCTGATCGCTCTTTTTGCTGATAGATGGAGATGTGGTGACTGCAGGGAGCTTGGTGATGTGGTGGGAATGAGTGATGTATTATATCTATGGCGCATCCAATAGAGAGTATCACAATAGTGGTGCTCATGTACTTCTCCAACATGAGATTATGTCATGGTGATATGGGCAGTGATATAGCTCGTTCGATCATCGAGGAGTGGCACCCATTAGCGATCCAGATCATCACTTGGCGGGTGTTAGTCGTTTCAAGGAGCGCTTTGGATGAATACAAAAAGAGTTTGTAGGGAGTATAGACTATATAAATAATGGTTTTTTATATCGTCTGATGCAGAGAAAATAACTTTTATCTGATATTGTTCATATTATGACTATTAAACAGCTTTCTACTCGTACGGTTCATATCATTGGTCGAGTAGGATCGTCAGCAGCTATCGTAATGTTTTTGGCAAACTTGGATCAAGTGAGACTCAATATGATGGGACAGAAGTGATCACTTATTATGCCTGTTGCAACGTTTTTCAATTGTATTATTTGGGTAATTTATGCCTATGAACACAATAAAGATTGGCCACTTTTTTGGTGTAATCTTGTGTGAGTATTTGCGTCATTAGCATCCATTATTAGTTTTTTTGTGTTTTAGGTTTGATGTTGCATTGATAGAGTTTGGTCACGGTGTCGTAGATACTTCGGATCATCAGCCCAAGTCCAATGATTTTCAGTTCCAATCATCCTCGTGGCAGGATGCTGACTATTGATGCGAGTCCTATATATGATGCGAACGTGATGGTACAGGACGGGCAACCCGCAACTAAGGTACCGAAAAAACTTCCAATCAGACCTACAGCAGAGTCTTTTGCGCTGTATTGGCGCATATATCTTCGTTTGTAGATAGTAGCAGCAATAAATATTCCAAAAAGAATAGTAAAGAGAATGTTAAAAGTGATTTCTCCATACATTCATATTGTTCACTTGTTGCCATAAATGAGATCTAGATTAGTAAATGATCGCATCAGTCGACTGAGTCATCATGCAGCAATAATGCCACCCATGATAGCATAAGGACTTTTTATGATGAGAGCAATGTGGTGTCGAAACTGTTTCATATAGTATGTTTTAGCTGAGTGAATATGTTTAAGTGTAATGATATGTGGTATTTTTGTCAAAAAAGCTTAGACAGAGAAATATTAATTTGTGGGAATGTGGGTTGGGTCCATCCAAAATATTTCCCAGATATGTCCATCTAAATCTTCAAAGTCATGACCATACATAAAACCATGATCATATTGTTTGATTTCTTTACCACCCGCTGTGATGACGGTACTAAGGAAATCATCGACCGCTTCTTTGCTTTCAAGCTGGATGGCGTTGAGGACTTCGGTGACGTGATGGGAGTCTGCGATAGTTTTGCCTTCAGGGAGAAATGTCTTGACAAAGTCATGCGATAAGAGCATCACATAGAATTTATCATGAAAACTGAGGCCAGATGCATTCTCGTCAGAGAAGTGCATGTTTTGGGTGAAGCCGATATCGGTATAGAATGTGGTTGCTGCAGGAAGATTGGAGACAGGGAGGTTGATGAAGAGAGACATGAGAAGATTATTCCGTATAACAAAATTTTACTGTTGAGTTATATTATTATTGATAAACTCTACCATAGTTGTCATATTGGTTTGTAAGGTTTGGATGGTATCTTGATTCTGCTGTACTTGGGTTTGTAGTGAACGTACGGTATATGTGCTATATGCTGTCACAATGAGAGCAAGCAGCGCAATGATGAGAGTGAGATATTTCATGATATGTTTCATGGTGGTAAAGCTAGTATAGGCGTTCTATTGTCATGGCATTTTTGGATCCAGAAGGAGATACAATCATCGTATATTTCCACATTCTTTCATTCGTTCTATCTGTAAATACAATTTCAACTTTAGATGCTGTCTGCGTGCTTTGAGAGAGGGTTCCTCCTGCATTAAGATCAGAAAATGTTCCATTGGTTGTTTTATTCCTTCCAAGGAATGAATCATATAATCCTTGTGTTAAAAGGGAGGAATAATCATAGCTCGTATTGGTTTCTCCCACAAATGAACTTCCATCCGTTGTACGTATTTGCCATTTATTCGCAGTATATTTTATTTCAATATTATCTATAGCAACAACTTCATCTGCATTATAGAATCATGCTACCTTAGTTACTGCCTGATCATTGAGATCGATAGTATTTCCATTGGATATTTGTAGTAATGTTCCACTGAATGAGAGTGTTTGCTTATATGGACTGAGATCAACACTATTTCCATTAGAGATTACGAGTAAGTCTCATGAAAATGAAAGAACCTGACTATCACTATCCGTAAGATTTGCAATATTGACTGGTAATTCTCATGAAATGGATTTGATAAGGAGTTGAGAGCCTTGGGAGTATCTACCATATCCCGTAATTGGAACGTTAAGGACCAATGTTGTACCAGTACCTGCAGTAAATGTATAAGTAGGAGTAATACTTGATGCCGCATTAGCATTATAATTAGTTGAATATACTGTTGCATTAGAGCTTGATGTACTGATTCCCGATGTAGTTGTGATAAATTTATAATATCAGTATCAAGCCGCAGAAGCCGTAAAGCGGATATCTGCTCTTACTTCATACGTTACCCCTGGAGTAAATCATGATATGGTTGTTCCATCTGTGACAATATTACCATTTTTTGGGTACGCCGTATCGAGATACCAGTTGGTTACATTTCATATATTTACAGTATAATCTGATCAGAGAGTGATAGTAGCATACTCGCTTTCTAGATTATCATCTACCCATGTCAGCAGTCAGTTGTCACCTACGATAAGTTTTTGTGATATAGTGCCTACAGGAAGATTTCTCCATTTATCTCCATCATAGTAAAGAATAGCCCCTGTAGTAAGTGATGTGATAATAGTGTCAGTTGCTCCAGAGATACTCATTGCTGTAGTAGATGGAAGTGTGATGCTATTACCTGATGAGATGCTTAGTTCATTACCTGACAATGATAGTGTCTGATTGCTACTATTTACAATAGCGGTCAGTGGTGCTGATAAGAGATTACCGCCATTATCAGTGTAGAGAAAATTTTCTGGTGCTATAGTAGTTGTGTCATCACGGCTGGAGACGTAGTCTATAAGTATCATACCAGCATCTATTCTTAGTGCTGATGGTAATAGTTGCATATTTGCATCAGATCCTGATGAGACATAAAATTGTATTGACCCGTTTTGTGCTTGAATTTGAGATATATTGTTGTTTTCTATATTTCTCATAATAGTTGTATATACTCCTCCGCTAGAGGATACGTTGAATGCTGCTTGGCTTTGGAAGGTGGTTGTATCAAGAATACCTATACCCGCGAAATGTGGTTCTCCTCCTGTTGCACTTGAATCTCCCGCGAATATGTAATCTAGTATATTTCCTGTGATGGTAGTAAATCATACACCCTTTACTCCTAATCATGCAACATTTTCTCCTGCTTGTATGTTGGTTGTTCTTCCGTCGCTGAGTGTGGTGGTCTGATTGATCGTACCCACTATATCTAGTGTATACTGAGGATTGGATACACCAATACCCACATTACCACTTGTATAGTAGATATCTGATCCAGATTGCTGCCAGAGTGTGGATGATAAGAAAGATAGATTAATGCTGTTGCCGCTAGAGATGCTAAGATCATTGCCAGATATGATGAGACTTTGAATTTCGTTGGTAGTAGATCTATCTATTTCTCCTGTCAAATACCCATTATTTGCTACATATGCATCGACTTCTGCTTCAGTTAATGTTGTGTCTACAAAGATTCCTACAAGATCAATATTGTTTCCATTAGTGATGAATATACTAGTACCAGAAAGACTAAGTATTTGATTGTCTGTGTCTGTTGTACTGGGGAGTGTAATACTATTTCCATTACTGATACTGAGTTCTGTTCATGAAAGAGCGAGCAGCTGTTCATCAGTATTCACTGATGATATATTGATGGTATTTCCATCAGAGATTTGTAACATTCATTCAACAAATGATAATGTTTGAGCAGATGGAAGTGTGACACTATTTCCATTGCTGATACTCAACTCAGCTCCTGAAAGAGAGAGAATCTGACTATCAGTATTATCTAAATAACTTGCGAGACTGACACCATTTCCGCTTGAAATACTTATCATGTTACTAACGAGTGAGAGGGTCTGGAGTGTGTTGCCGGTAGTGATGTCTACTGGATTGATACAATTTGCCCCACTGAGATCACAATATTTGTCAGACCATATTTCTGATTTAGTACCATCGATCTTGACACCTAAGATGCCAGTATCATCACCATTGTCGGTGGCGAAGATAGTTTTGATATACTGGACTGCATTGTCAAATGATGGACTAATAGTCAGCGCCGATACAAAGATTGCTGAAAATGCCAATAGTCCGACACCGATAGTAGAGATAAGTTTTTTCATACTGAGGATGTGTAAAGGTAAAAGGGGAGATAGAGATTTTTTAGTAATCGTCTTTATTGGACAGCGCGAATGCTTCATTATTATTTATCGTCCATAGTGCATATTGTTGATTTTGATATGCTCTCAGTAACATGAGGGCAATATATTCTCTAAGGACTGGACTGTCATCTGCGCCATATCTGATAATGCTGAGCTCAGTAGCAACATAGTTGTAGTTTTGATATCGTGGATCCGTTTCTTCTGGAAGATACTCTGCGAGTATCATACGTATGAGTACTGCATTTGCTTCTGCTTTGGAAATGTGATCAAATGGTCTAAATGTGTCATCTGGTCATCATTTCATTAGACCTAGTTGATATGCTAGTTCAATATAGGGAATCAGACTTGGGTCAGCATTTTCTGTGTCACTATACTTGGTATGTAGTGTGAGATCTGGCTTCCTACATAATATATGCATAGCAAAATTACTGAACATTTTGGCAGCCTGTTCTCTGGTGAGATAATTTCCTGGTTCAAATGCATCTACGTTATTATACTTCGTAAGCTCATACGAATAGAGGAATGCAAGAGCGTGTAGTGATTCTTCTGATAATATAATTGTATCGGAAAGTGTTATATCAAATCACACGTTTCTTGTGTAGCAATAATCATTAATAATGCTTTCGTTCGTGGGAATTTCTGGAGTAATAGTGGTAGCAGTATTTGTGGTGGATGTATTGATAGACCATCCTCATCCTGATCAGCCTGACGTACTAAATGATGTATCATCAGGTATAGTGATAGATGCTGACATTTGTCCTACGCCCGCTACAGAGTCATAGACGAGTCAACTAAATCATTGTCCATCATAGAATTGGAAGGTGTCTGCTTGCGTTAGTGGTAAGATAAGGTCATCAATATTGGTAGCGACACCCACAATGAGTGTTGTATTGTCACTGTAGATAATCTGTCCATAAACATAACTTATGTCCGGAGCTCCTGAGCAGTTGGTATATCGTCATCCGTTTAGTGTAAGACCACTGTATGATGTATCTTGATTCTGAAGATAGACCAATGCGCTATTACTTAGTGGTCGTAGTTTGAGTCATCTTGTATTACTATAATATCGTCCATGTATTTGTTTATTACAACTGATAGTTGCACTCCCTATGGTAACGGTTTGAGCATTTGCTAGAGCGTTTTCGTATCGAATGATACCATTATTATCGTTGCCTCACTGATTGAAATGTATCTCTTCGTAGATAGTTGGATGAGGTATTAATAGATCGTCGATCGTAATATCTGCGGCATTTACTCATGAGAGAGATAATATTATGATACTAAAACCGATTAGCGTGGAATACATATAGTGCATATTTTATTTATTTATCACATGATAAATGCTGATGATATAAAGTACTACTAAACTTCCCCTTGCACACAAGATATTCTTATATTCTTGGTTTTTCTTTTGCTAGACACTTTTTATTGATATGATTTTATATTACCTATTTCCTTGGCTTGCTGAAATGCTTGGGTAATCATACGCGCCCTAATAAACATAGGTATCATGGCAGCTCCCACTATCAGTCGTAGTATAGCCTGTATGCTGAGTCATCGACTAGGTATGAGTAGTGCCATGATGATGGAAGGTATAATCATATGTCGTACAAATTGTGGTTTTTTGTCTACAAATCTACTATATGATCCTGTGATTTGTTCAAACCAGATCATAGTTATCATCACTCATATACATGAGAGAATAAGTAGTATTGCTGGTAGACGAGACTCTATTGTTTGTCCGTATTCTATGAGATACACTATAAGTGCACTGATGAGTGTGAAGAAAATTGTCAACGGAAGATGGAGGTAGGTTCGTTTGAGTATGTGTTTTTTGATTATGGTTGCTTGGCTCACATATTCAAAATAGAGCCATCGATACACAAAGCTCAACATCAATGCACCTGCAATAAGTGTGAGATTGATCCCACTTAACTGTTCTCGCTCCACTCCAGTGACTGCTCCCAAGACGGATTCACCCAGGACAATGATGATAAACAACCCAAACCTTTCGCTGTATGTGTCTGTTTCGAAAGAGGGCGCGAGATACTTGAGTGTGGCTCTTCCTAAATAGGGAATAAGAAGATCCACTGCTAATGCACCTAAGAGAATTCGCCCTGCTCGTTCTCCTGGAAGAAAGAGTGCCACAATACTTGCTATGAGGACGGCACTATTTCCATAGACCTGTAGGAGATTATTTTTGCAATAGTGGGCATCTTTGTTGCCTGTGTTGGCTCGGAGATACATTGCTGCTAGTAGTCATTTGGCAATACCATAAATCAAAAAAAAGATCTGACTCACTTCTGGTCCTCCTGTGATGGTGAGTACCATTCCAGCTATCAGGAACATCTGGACAAACATAAATAGTCTTTTGGTCAGTCCTTGGGTTTTGTATCTTTCAAAAAAGTAGGTAATGCTCGACCAGAGTCGCCAGACTGCGGTGATATAGATGATTGTCTCTATGAAGAATCACCGTGTCCGATGTCCGATCGCATGAGAGAACATATGAGAGATGGTGCCGATCGCAGCTACGAAAAACAGATCGAAGAATAGATCAAGCCAGGTAGCTTTTCTGTGCGTTTCGGTTTCGTTGGCTGCGGTTCTGAGTATTGGTTTGCCAAAGAGTCCCTCTGGTATTTCTGGTTTGGGAGTTTGATTCATGATGGCACTGTAATCATTAAAGTGATTGTTGTTATGCTTTTATGGGTGTTTGTTGGTTGAGTTCGTATCTAATCTTATGGAGCATAGCTAAAAGACGTCCACTCAGTAGTCCAGCGAGTGTAATGAGGCTGAATATGTTGAGTGTGCTGCCCTGTAATCGGTGTCAGAAAATATATTTTTTTCCTATTTCTATGACGATATAGATAATCAAAAAGATGACACCAATTTTGTCGATGTGGCTCATAATTTGTTGGGTATCTTCGTGTCGGTAGATTTTGTATATTCTACCAAAAATAAATCAGACTAGTATGCCGCCTATGAGTCAGGTAAGTGCGAGGAGCGGGTCGATTTTGTCTAGGACTATATCATAGATCGTGATACCGAGCATAATGAGAACTATCACAATATATATTCTGACTCTGATGAGTACTTTGCGATGGATGAGATTTTTGTCTACTTGGTTTTTCATGTGATTGTGACTATATTTTAAAGATTTGCGATGATAATTTTTTTCATTTGCATTATTTGTTCGTTTGCATAGGCTGCTTTGGCTGGATCGGGATCAGTGATAGCTTGCATGGCTTGGATAGGGAAGACTTGTCGAGAAACTCAAAATTTATCCTTACATCGACCACACTGGACTTCGTGACCTCCGTCTGCGGTAAGTTTTTCCCAATAATAATCGGTCTCTTCTTGACCATCTGTACTCACAAGGAGAGAGACTCCATCATTGAACTGGAACTGATGATCCTGACCGCTGTCGAGTGCGATGAAAAGTTGGTGGACGAGTTCGAATTCGGCGTGAGCGAAATGTGTGGGATTCTCACCCATAGGATTGTCGCCGTAAGGATGGGTTGATATGATCTTAGATGCAGGGAAGATGGACGTGTAATACTCCATTGCTTCGGCTGTTTTTCCGTTGTTCTGGCCGATGAACATGAAACTTGGGATGAGTTGGTTGGAGGGTTTGCCAGGAGTATACATGACCTGTCGAGAGACGCCATATTGATCATTGCACCAGCCATAAGCAGGCGATCGCGGATAGACGTCGAATGGCATCAGTGTAGATCCGCCGTCTGAGAGTCTGTCTCGGATTTTTTTGGTTTCTGATTCGTCGTTGATCCAGAGGGAAAAGTTAATACTAGGATTGAGGATGGCTCCTGGATGTTCGCCACCATTGAGCGTAGCGAGGATCTGATCATAAATCTTGAAGGTGACGACGACAGGATTAGTTTTGGTAATCTGTGCTTGATCGCCGAAAATATCCATGTAATATTCTGCTTGTTGAGCAGCTGTCTGATCATGGTTTCGGATGAATGGAATGATTTTGTGTGACATCAAGCAAGCTATTAGAGATGATAAAGTATTGTTGTATATCCTTCTTTGCTTGGCTGAAGGCAGATTCCCAATGTGCAGGATCTTCTCTTGGGTAGTTCATGAGTTCAAGCATTATTTTTGCTTCCTTCTCTTTGGTGTTGGATTTTTCACCATGCATCTGTCATAATGCAATAGTCAACTCTTGGATAAGATAATCTTGATTATTGATCACCTGCAGTGAATTATGGAAGGAATGCTGGAATCACAGTAATATGTCCTTATGGGCTCTATCTAAAAAATGATAATGCTCCTTTATCTTTCAAATAGAATAGTCATATTTTTTCTTACTTGGTCGGTAATCTCTGCTTGTAGTTCTTCATGATTTATCTTCCCATCTTTGGTATGTTTGTTAGACATGTCGAGAATGGCCTCCCCTGTCATTATGTTGGCTAATTTCTCAATAAGTCTTGGTAGAATAGATTGTGCAAATTCCTGTGCTGGCATATATGATTCATTGTTTTCCCCTCATGTGTTGTCATGATGTTCTATGGTCTTATTTCACATTGTCTCAATAAATGATTATTTGAGTAAATCATATTTCTACTTATTTTCTTTTTTATGTCAATCCTATTTCTATAGGACAATGATCAGATCCCATAATATCCTGTCTGTGATGGAAGTGACTGACTTGGTGTATGAGTTTTGATGAGATGGTTGCATAATCAATTCTTCGTCAGACGTTACGATCACGAGCTCATCCACGATAACTTCGCCACGTATATTCACCCGTTTGAGTAGGATGGAAATAGCGGAAAATGTCAATCATCTGTGTATCAGTAAGGTATTGAGTAATTTTATCACGCTCTATGGGTAGAAAGCCGATAGAGTTTTCATTCTCTTTGGGGCGAGCGATATCTATTTCTGTATGACAAATGTTGTAATCACCTACCACTATAACGTTTTTTTGGTCTGATTGGAGTTTGTGGATATATGAGATAAGATGATCGTAAAAGGTGAGCTTATAGGTCAACATTTCTGTTCCATCTGCACGCGTCCCCCCATTGGGGAAATAGATATTGAGTAGGACTGTATTTCCTTCTCCTCATGTAACTGGTGGATGATCAAATTGTATCTGTGTTACGCGACCATCTTCATGAAACATATCTGTTTGTTCAAAAATTGTGCAACTCACTACATCATTGATGGTTGTTTTTCGAAAGATCGCCGTCCCTGCATACCCTGGTTTTTGGCCACTGTGCCAGCACCATGTATAGTGATGGGAGAGTAGTCGATGTTTTAGCTCGATAGGCATCTGGTGCTCAAACGCTTTGGTTTCTTGGATACAAAAAATGTCTGGCAAGTCTTTTTCCAAAAAATCGAGTAGACCTTTGTGTAGTATTGCTCTGATACCATTCACATTTCGAGAGATTATTTTCATTAATTATCTTTATTGATATACAAAACTACCATTGTTGATCCCAATAGGATAATCATGATTGGCCGCAGATATGGTAATGCACGGACAAACACATCTCGCATTTGTTGTCGTGGTATATGGAACCACTCATTAAAAAGCCGCAATAATCCTATGACTATCAGGACAATACCACACCAGAGGATTCGTGGGGATTTCGTAGAAGGCATCTAGGTGATTGGGTGTAGAGGTAAAACTCTATTAGTCTATGACTTCATGAAGGTAAATCAAGTAAGCATTTAATCTTCGTTTATTGCTGCAATTATAACATTTTATGAAATATTTGACAAAGTATATAAAATAGTTATACTGTAATTAATGTATTGATATTTATTTCATTTCATTGGCTTTGATATTATGGCTTTGGAAAATGGTAATTCATGAGTTTCAGAATCTTCTCTTTCGCATCAAGAAGCGAAGAAATTAGATAAAGTATTAGGTCAAAAGGCCAAAGAGTTTATTAGAAATAATCGCCTATATCTCATGGCGACACTGATGGGATTGTGCTTTGTTGGTGTGAAACAGTATGATAAACATCTTGATCAATTTCATCAAGAAGAAATTCAGAGGTGATTAGAAAATCATCAGCGCTATGTGGATGCTTTATATGAAAAGTCATTTCTCTACACCGTCCAGGAGTGAGATGCCTCCTCTGTCTTACTGGAGCGTTTAGGCTTACCTTATAGTGAAACAACCATGGATGATTTTTGTGAATTGAATCCAGATTTTGTCAATACATTACGCGATGATGCGGTTGTTCCTTTGGGAAAAAAATCTCTTGGCCATTTACAGATAGGTGATGTAATTAGGCTGTGGGGAGATTCTACCAAACTACAAAACACTGATAATGTGGGTACAACACAAGACACACACTAGATATTAGTAACAAAATGCCCTATCGCTTTCACTTTTTCTGGAGTGACCCATGTGATCATAGACTGTAAAAAGGGTGATGGGATGAGATGGAGTTGGCACGTCTGTGCTAGCTTTTTTCTAATAAGTAATACGCTGATGTATTTGACTGTGACGAGTAGTCGCTGGTATCGTTTGGATTCGGAAAGTCGTCCTATGAGTCATGGTTTGATCTGATCGGCGCTATAGACACGTGATGGGAAGGGATGCATCAGACCCAGATCATGATAAGTCACTCGTGTCTGTCCATCTGGATTGGGCATGATGCCTGCTCGACCAATATTGCGCAGGATGCTGTGATATCGTATGAGGTCGGGATGATGAGTCTGGATGGCTGTTGTAATCTTGTGGCGGAGAAGGGGATTTCGGATCGTTCCTATCATTTGGAGATATTTCTTCCATGTGGCGTTTTTTTCTCTTGATCAGCCGATGATGATGACTTCGGATCATTGTGATTGGAGCAGTTCTTGAACTTTGGTGAGATAGGTTTCAATGCCACCGAGTGGATTGGTGTAGTCAGAAACCATGAGGATCTTGTGTGGCAGTGTATCGCCTGCAAGTTGTGTGATCTGATCGATGAAATGCTGGGCTGTGTAGTGTGAGGCTACTTCTTTTGCTTGTGTGTGGAGCTTGTGCCAGTGCGTATCAGTGTGAGTAGTGAGGATGTGACGAAGAGAATTTTCTAGCTGTATACTGTTGTCTCATGGATAGTCAGTGATATCTAATCACTCGAAAATAAACGGCTCGAGTCATCATTTACGATAACCGATAACAGGGACTCATTGGCGGAGTGATTCGAGTGCTGTCAGACCAAATGTCTCGAGGAAAAGTGAGGGCATGAGGGAATAGTGCGTAGTGCGTAGTTTGTGGTTGATGGTTTCTAATGACTGTCGTCCGTAGTAGAAAATATTTTCTGGATATTCTGCTGCGAGTGTGATGACTTCAGTCGCATATGTTCCATCGCCATAGATATGGATAGCAAATGGTGGGATGTCGGAGGACTGACAGAGGGAGCGGAGCGTAGGGAGGAGTCTGGCTCGTCATTTTTCGCGATCTAAACGTCATCGTGATGTGAGTTGAATGGGTTGCATACCAATCGTTAGAGCATAAATACGTTTTGTATAGAGAATCACTTGCAATAGGCAAGATGATCTGTATCCTGTCGATCACGCTGTTCTTTTTGTGTTGTCAAGAAGAAACGGAAATCCAGACGGATGATGGGGTATCGTCTAATCGGTAGGACAGCGGCCTTTGAAGCCGTCAGTCAAGGTTCGAGTCCTTGTACCCCAGACTCGGTAGACTGCGGGGTGGAGAAATGGTATCTCGACGGGCTCATAACCCGTAGGTAGGTGGTTCGATTCCATCCCCCGCAACCAAGATTGGATTGCAATTCAGTATGATATCGATTATTCGGGAATAGCTTCATTGGTACCCCGACACGTCGGGGTGAATCAGAAGGTTGGTCGTTGTTCGGAAGTAGCTTAATTGGTAGAGCATCTGACTCTGAATCAGAAGGTTGAAGGTTCGAGTCCTTCCTTCCGAGATTGTTCTATACGCCGAGGTGATGGAATTGGTAGACATGCTTGGCTTAGAACCAAGTGCCTGACGGTGTAGGGGTTCGAGTCCCCTCCTCGGTAGTCTGATAAAATCACTTGCAATCTTTGGGGTGATATCTATAGTGCACCCTACTTGTCTTCATTGATCCGAGGTAGCTCAGTCGGTAGAGCAAGTGACTGTTAATCACTGGGTCGTGGGTTCGAGTCCCACCCTCGGAGAGTTCTTGTTTTCAATTATTACTATTGCATGTTTCATGGCACTTATCAAAGCTTCTAAGAAATCTATCAAACAATCTCGTAAGAGAGCGGCACAAAATGCTGTTTTTAAGCACGGTTTGAGAAAGACTATCTCCACAGTAGCAAGAAAAGAGAAGAAGGGGGTTGCTATCGAAGTAGCTGATGTGAATCAAGCATACAGCGCAATTGATAAAGCATTGAAACAGGGAGTTATCAAAAAAAATACTGCCGCAAGAAGAAAAGCAAAAGTGGCTCGCATCGCCAACAGAGTAACAGCATAAGGGATAGTCATGCCCTCATGTGGGCCAGCTTAGCTCAGCTGGTAGAGCAACCGCCTTGTAAGCGGTAGGTCGCGAGTTCGAATCTCGCAGCTGGCTATCTTACAGTAAAAAGCATAAAGTAAAAAGTAGAAATATATGGTAATGGAGCGGTAGTTCAGTTGGTTAGAACGCCTGCCTGTCACGCAGGAGGTCGCGGGTTCGAATCCCGTCCGTTCCGCCATTCTCATTAGCACAACGATTATGTTTTGGCCTCATCGTCTAACGGCTAGGACACGGGACTTTCAATCCTGCAATCGGGGTTCGATTCCCCGTGGGGCCGCCATTACAGTAAGGGTGATTAGCTCAGTTGGCGAGAGCGTCTGGTTTACACCCAGAAGGTCGCGGGTTCGAATCCCTCATCACCCACCATTGTTTTTCATTGTGTATATATTGCTCTCCGGGCCTGTAGCTCAGTTGGTTAGAGCAACCGGCTCATAACCGGTGGGTCCCCGGTTCAAGCCCGGGCAGGCCCAATCCTTACAAAAATTATCAGACATCTGTGCGGGTGTAACTCAATTGGCTAGAGTCACAGCCTTCCAAGCTGTTGGTTGCGAGTTCGAGTCTCGTCGCCCGCTCCATCATCAAACTGTCCCTAAAGGATGGTTTTTTGTTTTGTCTGATTTTTTTCTTGTAATTATTGGAGTGGGTGCGTACTGTGATTATATTCTTTTATTTTTTGTGATATGCTTTATGTTTCCTTCACTTGTTTCATGGCTTCCTGGAGGACAGCTGATATGGGTTGTATTAGTGGTGTTATATATGTTGGTATTGATTGGTACGACATATCGTATTATCATGGATACGGAGAATTCTGGTAAGGCACTTGCCTATCTTCTACTACTCTATATGCTGCCAGTGGTATGACTGGTGTTGTATCGAGCAGTAGGCAAAAATTATAGAAAACATAAACTATATGATAAAAGAATTTTTACAGACACTATTCGTCGTGATGTGATTGAGCCGCTTCTGTCTCAGTATCATGATGGCATTATTTCTCGCCATGAGGAGCTGATCCATTCGCATTATGGATCTGTGATAGATTTGTTGACATATGGCGGGGAGAGTTTTCTCACAGATCAAAATGATGTCACACTCCTGATCAATGGGGAACAGAAATATCCAGCACTCTTGCAAGCGTTGCGTGAAGCCAAGGACACTATCCATATGTTGTATTATATTTTTGATGATGATGAGGTGGGGAGAGAAATAGCTAACATTTTGATGGAGAAGGCTCGTGAAGGTGTGTCTGTTCGTTTTGTTTTTGATGATTTTGGGAGTAAGGGAATTCACAAACACTTGGTACAGCAGATGCAAGATGCAGGTGTGGAGTTATATCCATTTTTCCCACTGAAGTGGTGGTCGTATCTGAGTCGTATTAATAATCGTAATCATAGGAAGATTGTTATTGTTGATGGTTTGGTAGGTTTTGTGGGTGGGATCAATATTTCGAATCACTATGATAATAGGCACGAAGATACGAATCATATGTATCGGAGGGATACCCATCTTCGTATTGTGTGACCGGCGGTGTGGCAGCTGCAGGCGATGTTTGTATCTGATTGGCATTTTGCTTCAGGAGAACCTTTGGATCCAAGCCCTCATTTTTTCCCTTCGTTGGATGCTTTCTCCTCCCCTTCACTGGATACAGCTGTACAGATAGTGGGGAGTGGGCCTGACTCTTCTTATCCATCGCTTTTGCATGGCTTGCTTGCATCCATCAATACAGCCCAAGAACAGATATTGATTACGACGCCGTATTTTGTCCCGACAGCAGATTTTATCACAGCATTAGTGTTGGCATCTCATCGTGGTGTAGATGTGAAAGTTTTGCTTCCTCACAAGGGTGACTCTGTTTTGCTCGATGTGGCTAATCAGGCATATGTAGCTGATCTACTCGATGCTGATATAGAAGTATATTTTTATAATAAGGGATTTGTCCATGCGAAGACCTGTGTCATCGACAGGATGATCGGTATTGTAGGGACTGCTAATCTGGATATGAGAAGTTTTGATCTAAATTTTGAGGTCAATGCGATGCTTTATGGTGCTCCAATGGCGCAAGAACTCACAGATATCTATCTAGCAGATTTGGCAGATTCTATCCGTGTGGATCGTGATACATGGAGTCAGCGTCCGTGGTGGAAACATTTTCTTCAACAGATAGTTCGTCTTTTGGCACCACTTTTGTAAGTACTATTTGGGGTTGCGTCTGAAAAAGATTTTGGTATAATGGATGGAGTTTATCTGCTATATCATGTCATGAGACGTCTGTGGATCGCTTTGATCACGCTGATGATAGCAAGTACGACACAGTTGTCGGTACACGCTTTTGTGATGCATGATGTTTCAGTCGGTGCTGGATGTCATGAGGCCAATACTTCTCACGACACGAGCAATATGTCTCTATGTACTGATCGGATTAGTACCATGTGAATGTCTACATTGCCGCTTGTGATATCATATAATCATGGTGTTGCTCCTTGTATCGTTGATAATGTGTTATTGTTGGAGATTGTATATGATAGGATATCTGATATACTGATCTCTGCATATGATAGGAGTGGTTCACCACCTGATAATTTTTTGAACTCAGTTGGATCGCTGGGTCATGGTGTCAAAATGCATTGTTAATAGTTTTCTACTTATCTCATACATCATTGCTGTATAAGCATTTTTGCTATACGGATTTTGTGTGGGATTTTTGTTATAGTGATTTCAGAGTAAATCTATTATTTTTTATCTTTTGGGTAGTTTCGTATGAAAAAAACATATACTATAGATGGTATGCATTGTAAGGCGTGTGAGCTTCTGGTCAAAAAATCACTTTCACATGACATCAAAAACTGTTCTGTGGATTCAGCCAATCATAAAACATGAATAGTATCCGTCACATGGGATGATGTAGAGGATTATGATGCACTAGTATCGGTTATAGAGGATTGTGGTTATCAGATACATGTAGATAACACAGACTGATCAATTTCTCGTTCTGGTGCATGGGTAGAAGGTGCTGTTTTGGTAGTATGTGCGTTGATTATAGCATGGGTTTTGGTGAAGTCTGATGTGTTTAGTTTTGTCACAAAGATACAAACAGATGCATCATTGTGAGTGATCGTATTGCTTGGTGTCATTGCATCAGTTTCTACATGTTTGGCAGTGACAGGATGAGTGATTATGTGATTTACAGAACTTATTGAAGATGGCAAAGGATGGCAAACACATGCCAAACTCCATGGAAGTTTCCATATAGGAAGAGTACTATGATTCTTTGTGTTTGGTGCTTTGCTCGGTGGAGTAGGATCCTTTTTTAGTGTGTGATTAGGTTTTGCGCCGTATATGAATGCACTGATAGCGATCATTTTTGTATATCTTGGCTTACAATTACTGTGAATTGTACCTTCGCTTAGTTCCCTGGGTGTCCATTTGCCTGAGTCATGGTCTCGCGGGGTCTTCAACTATAAAAATCCCTATCTTGCTCCTGTGGTGTGAGCGCTAACATTCTTTTTGCCATGTGGGTTTACGCAAGGAGTGCAGCTCATGGCACTCGCATCGGGAAGTCGATGGATGGGAGGTCTGATGATGGCAGTGTTTGCGTTGGGGACTATCCCTGGATTGTTGGCGCTGTGAATGGGTACTTCCTTTGCCAAGGATCATAGGAAACAAGGTTTTGAAAAAATTGTTGCCTGACTACTATTGGTGTTTGGATTCTTTACACTGTGGGGGAGTATGAGTATTTGGTGATGGACCAGCGGAGGTATTCTAGCCACTGGTAATGATTCGTCATCAGTATGATCGAACGAGGTTGTGGCGTCTGATGATTCTTTTGTAGAATTGACCCTCTGACACAATGGTTACCAACTGGTTCCAGAGACTTCTACTATAGAAAAGGGCAATAATTATAGGATCACGATCACACCGACCAAGAATGGTTTGGGTTGTATGACAACAGTAAAAGCTCCTCGTATTGGTAGTAAAATTTATAATGTCGTGGCGTGACAGCCTATGACGTTTGAGATCACGAATGCTCGTGGTACCTATGATTTTGTCTGTGGGGCTATGGGGATGAAGCAGTGAGCTATCGTGGCACAATAGATTATTTTATTCTTTTTTATGATGACAATGGTTACTACTTGTAGAGTACAGTGAATTCATTGTGATTCATGTGTCAAACTTATTACTATGGAATTGCAAGATATTGCATGAGTGGATGATGTTGCAATCACCTATCAGGATGATCAATGAGAGATCACTATCACTCACCATGATGTATTGGATCATGATATGGTACTTGCTGCTCTGAGTGAGGCTGGGGATTATACGCTTATTGATTTTAGTTTGTAGTGTGGATATATACTTATGAAAACAACTATTACTATAGGGTGAATGCACTGTGCGAGCTGTAGTGCATTGATCGAAAAATGAGTACAAAAGCTCGAAGGTATTGATGCGGTTTCTGTTAGTTTAGCAACAAACAATGCTACTATTCGTTATGATGATAGTGTAGTGGATATGAATACCATCATCCATAAGGTACAGGATTTGTGATATACAGTTACTGAGCAGACGAATATTCATGAAGAGAAGAACTATTGGCGTATGTTTGTCTATTCTGCATTGTGCACATTGCCTATAGCTACTATGATGTTTGTAGATTGGTATGCTCTTTTGGGTGCTGATGCTTTTTGGTTGGATACGTTATTTCTTGTCTTGGCAACTATTAATGTGTGAGTCTTGGGAAGGGGTTTTCATATCAGGATGATCAAAAAAATCCGTCAAGGTCAAACGAATATGGATACGCTTATTTCTCTATGAACAGGGATCGCATTATTGTATAGCATATATGCATATATACAAACTTATGTGTTTGGCAATCCTCTGGATATGGGTCACTTTTTGATGGGTGCAAGTTTTATTATCACTTTTATTCTTCTGGGGAAATATCTGGAAACCAAAACGAAGGGTCAAGCGTCACAGGCGATCCAAAAACTTCTTCAATTACAAGAAAAAGATGCTCTTGTGTTGCGTGATGGTACAGAGGAGAGGATACCTATTGATGCGGTGCAGATAGATGATGTCGTAGTGGTCAGAGCTGGTGACAAGATACCGGTAGATGGTGTAGTCTTGGAATGATCATCTGATGTAGATGAGGCTATGCTCACTGGAGAAAGTATACCAGTCACTAAAGCTGTAGGTGATGAAGTTTATACTGGTACTGTTGTTATCAATGGCACCTTTCATATCCGTGTGACGACTCCTGCCAATCAGACTATGCTTGCTAAGATTATTGATGTAGTTAATAATGCTCAGGCAAACAAACCACCTATTCAGAAGTTGGTTGATACGATATCAAGTTATTTTGTGTGGGCTATCTTGATCGTGGCTGTGATAACTTTTGTTGTGTGGTATAGTGTGACAGGGGACGTCAGTCGTGCTTTGTTGACGATGATCTCGGTGATTGTGATCGCATGTCCATGTGCTATGTGATTGGCTACACCAGTTGCTATTATGGTTGCATCAGGCAAAGGTGCCTCTGAATGAATACTGATCAAATCGGGTGAAACACTCGAAAAATCTAAAAAGATAGATGTTGTGGTTTTTGATAAGACAGGGACTCTCACACAAGGTAAACCACAGGTGACTGATGTGGTTGCTGTCGATGGTGATGATATGGAGATAGTTGCTATGGGTGCGTATCTCAGTGCATCTTCACATCATCCTCTCTCCCAGGCTGTAGTTCTCTATGCTGGAGATGCTGTGAGTTCTATCACTTTGGATGCATATCAAGAAATCTCATGACATGGTCTTAGAGCAATAGATCATGAGACAGGTGAGGTGCTTCTTTTAGGCAATAGGAAACTTTTGGATCGTGAAGGTATTGCTGTATCGGATGCTCTTGTTGGGCAGATGACAGCACTTCAAGAACAAGGCAAGACGGTCAATCTTGTCGTGAGAGGTGATCGTGTTTTGGGTCTGATTGGGCTTTTGGATACTCCCAAAGATGATGCTGTAGATACGGTATCTGGATTGCAGCAGTTGTGAATAAGTGTTGTGATGATTAGTGGGGATACCCATAAGACAGTCCAAGCGATTGCTGATCAGTTGTGAATCCAGAGATATTATGCGGAGGTCCTCCCTGAAGGTAAAGCTTCCATTATTGCCTCTCTTCAAGAGCAGGGTAATTTTGTTGCTTTTGTGGGGGATGGTATCAATGATGCTCCTGCTTTGGCACAATCAGATCTTGCTATCGGCATGGGACAGGGTAGTGATATTGCTATTGAAACGGCGGAGATAGTTTTGGTACAAGGTCATCCAAGCAAAGTACTGGAAAGTATCAAACTGGCAAGAAAAACATATGCTGTTATTAGGCAGAATTTGTTTTGGGCTTTTGCATATAATGCTGTTTTGGTCCCTGTTGCTGCACTCTGATTACTTGAGCCGATGTATGCGAGTTTGGCGATGAGTCTGAGTAGTGTGAGTGTGGTTCTCAATAGTTTAAGAATTAAAAGATAGACGTTTTTTTATTTATTGTTATATCTTTCTCGTTATGAATAATATATTTTTTGTATTTTTTGGTATGTTGTGAGCAATGGGTCTGGTAGCATGATGTGCGACTGGTCCTCGTAATATTGTAACCACTGACATACCATCTAATGAATCTCCTGTGGCGACTGGTGCTGATGATGCTGTCTCTGAACTTCCTCAACTTGCACAGGAGCAGGAGATCGTCAATCTCCAGGATGGTGATACCTATACGATAGAAATCGTAGAAGTGCAGAAAGAAATCGGAGGTCAGATGCTTCGTATGTTTGCGTATAATGGATCTATTCCTGGTCCAGTGCTGAGAGCTCCACAGTGATCTCATGTGACACTTCGTGTCATCAATCGTATATCTGATATAGAGACCACTGTCCACTCTCATGGACTCAGAGGAGCCAATACGGAAGATGGGGTACCAGTAGAGATGGGAGGTCATGATGACCCTATAGGTGCTGGAGAGGAGCTTATTTATGAGTTGGAGTTTCCTGATGAGGGCGTGTTTTGGTATCATCCGCACGTGAGAGAGGATTTGCAACAAGAAATGGGTCTGTATGGTAATTATCTCATCATGTCATCTGAAGAAGCACCTGTCAACCGTGAAGAGACGGTGATGTTGGATGATATCTTTTTGGACAGGCATGGAGAGATTGTACCTTTTGATCCAGAGGTAGGAGATTATTCATTGATGGGGAGATTTGGCAATATGCCACTTATCAATGGTGATACAAACTATGAAATAACGATGCAACAAGGAGAAGTTGTCAGACTTTATCTGACGAATGTAGCGAATGTGACGCCATTTAATCTGGGTATTTCACCATCTGTACTTCGTAGTGATATCGTAGATCCTGCTGATATACCACAGATGAAACTGATCGGAGGAGACATCGGATGATATGAGCGTGAAGAGATGATAGACAATCTCGTGATAGCTCCAGCAGAGAGATATATTGTGGACCTGTATGCTCCTGATCCAGGACTGTATCAAATCACCAACATGATCGGTGAAAATCCATACATCATCGCTACCATACGCGTGGAAGATAGTGTTGTCGAGACGTCACATCGTGACCAGTTTGTGACACTGCATGAGAATACGAAGATGCAGTCTGACATCGATGCTTTTCGTCCCTCTTTCGATAAAGAGATAGATAAGACTCTGGTTTTGGATGTAGAAATGGATGGTATGATGGGAGGTATGGGCCATGGTATGATGGCTGGTATGGATCATGGGTGAAGTGATGAACAGATTATGTTGCCTGGATGACTCATGCTCGATGCTTCGACAGTAGAATGGGCAGATACGATGCCTATGATGAATGCTGCATCTACTACTGATAATACTCGTTGGCATCTGGTAGATAAAGATACAGGTAAGCGCGATATGGATATCAAGCGATCATTTGATCAGGGTGATATTGTGAAAGTAAGAATCTATAATGATCCTGAGTCTGCTCATCCGATGCAACATCCTGTCCACTTCCATGGGCAGCGCTTTTTGGTGCTGAATAAGAATGGTGTAGAAAATCAGAACCTCGTCTGGAAAGATACGGTACTCGTGCCGACGGGAGAGTATGTCGATATCCTGATTGATATGTCCAACCCCGGTGTCTGGATGAGTCACTGCCATATAGCAGAGCATCTGACTGCGGGTATGATGATGAGTTTTGAGGTGAAGGAGAAAGAATAACATATTCCACCATTAAGAAAAAGAAAATCCCCGCAATGGGGATTTTTTCTATTGTTTATAATTCTTATTGTGAGATGCTACTTGGTCATATGGACGACTCTCTGAGGGAATGGTATCTCTATGTTTGCTGCATCGAGAGCGAGTTTGACCTCTTCGGTGAGAGAGAAATAGGTGGGTCGGTAGTCACCTGGAGCACAAAATCCTCTGACGATGAGATTGACCGAGCTGTCAGCGAGTTCGGAGACAAACACACCTGGAACAGGAGTATCGAGAGTATGAGTATTGGCTTCGACGACGGTCTGGAGGACCTTTTTGGCTTGTTGGAGATCGGCACTATAGCTGATACCGACCGTGACGTCGACTCTGATATTGCCTATTTTGTCATAGTTGATGATGGTGTCGGAGGTGATGACGGAGTTCGGAGTGATGATAGTCTTGTGTTCGGCACTGATCATCTCCGTATTGAAGATGTTGATATTGGTGACAGTCCCTTTTCTGCCCTGTACTTCGATGAAGTCACCAACCTTATATGGTTTGAATGTGAGGATCATGATGCCGGATGCGAGATTGCTGAGGGATCACTGGAGCGCAAGTCCGACTGCCAAACCTGCTGCACCCAATATGGCGATGAGTGAAGTGGATTTGAATCCTAAGAACCCTGCAATAGCGATGATCAGACCGATCTTGAGTGCTATACTGATGAGACTTTCGAGGAACTTCCTCATAGAGACGTCCATTTTTGCTTTGCGGAATGAGCGATCTATCAGGCGCTGTGCATAGCCAATGAGCCATCGACCGATCACTAGTAAGAGAAGGGCGGTGATAACTCTGGGTCCGTATGATTGGACGAAATCGATAATTCTGTCTCATCGAGTAGATGCTTCAGTAATGATGTCTTGTGCGCCAGAGAGAGTTTCCATGGAGATAATAGGTAGAAGAGGTAAAAAAGTAGAAGAGGTAGAATGCGTAGGTTTTACATTTTTTCTAGTCTTTGGATGCCAAGAAGCTGGAGTCAGACTCCGATCACGTGTTGTACTGCACGGATGATAGCGATCATGTTCGCAGTCTGCTGAAGATCGACTTCGTCTATGATGGTCTGATGATGATAGAAGCTATTGAAAGCTTTGGCGAGATCAAGTACATATCTTGCGATGTGGTGTGGAGTATAGTCTGCGACGGCTTTGGCTTGTGCTTCAGGGAAACGAGCGAGAGTGAGGAGGAGGGGATGGAGCTGTAAGCTGTAAGCTTTAAGCTCTCAGAGGTTTGGTTGAGGGAGAGATAATTCTTTTGCTTTTTGGAGCAAGGAGCTACAGCGAGCGTATGTATACTGGATATAGGGACCGGTCTCTCCATCGAAGGAGATAGATGCTTTGGGATCGAAGATGAAATTATTTTTGGCGTCATGCAAGAGAATATAGAATTTGATAGCAGCCATAGCGATGGCTTCTGCTTGTGTTTGTTGTTCAGGTTCTGATCGATCGGGATAACGTTCTTGGATCAAAGCATATGCTTCATCATGGAGACTATCGGCAAGAGTGTCTGCGTCGACGACGTTACCTTCACGAGACTTCATTTTGCCATCGGGGAGTTCTATCATACCGTAGGAGAGGTGGTGACACTTATCTGCAAAATCATAGCCAAGGATCTTGAAAATTTCGAAGAGGACCTTGAAGTGGTAGTCTTGCTCGTTACCTACGACGTAGATCATGCGATCCATCATGTAGTCATCATGTCTGATCTTACCGAGCGCGATATCCTGGGTGATGTAGATGGACGTTCCGTCGTGTCTGAGCAATACCTTCTTTCCATAGTTATCATCACCAAAATCATAGATGATATTACCCTTTTCGTCTTGGGAGAACGTGCCTTTTTCATATTCTTTTTGGATCAGTGTGGCGCCTGTCTGATAATGATCAGATTCAGCATAGGCGCGGTCGATGTGAGTGCCGTAGCGGTCATAGGTCTCATGCATCCCATCCAGACATCGATCACGCATTTTTTGCCAGAGTGCTCTGACTTCAGAATCTCTCGCTTCTCGTTTGCGGAGCATCTCTTGTGCCTGATCGTCGAGGGTAGGGTCTTTTTCTACTTCTTGTGCGAAGCGGACGTACCGATCACCGACGTAGTGGTCAGGTTTTTTGTATGGATCGGCATCATTTCACCACTTCTGATATGCGAGCATGGATTTGCAGATATGGATACCGCGGTCGTTGATGATATCGACTTTTTTGACTTGAAATCATCCGTATTCTAAGACATTGGCGAGTGTGTTTCCCAAGAGCATATTCCTGACGTGACCCAAGTGGAGTGGTTTGTTTGTATTGGGTCCGGGAGATTCGATCAGTACCGTCTCATGATTGGATGCTCCGCGACCGTAGGTGGCGCTTTTTGTATTGATCTCGGTTATCAATTTATCAGCGAGTGGAGCTGTGGTGATAGTGGCATTGAGATAGGGGCCGACAGACACAAAGGAAAAAGCAGATGAAGTTGATGAAGTAGATAGCTTTTCTGCTAGTTCACTAGCGATTTGTGGTGGAGCCTTTTTGAGCTCTTTGGCCAGCTGAAAACAAGGGAAAGCAAGATCACCTTCAATCGTATCGGGGGCGTACTCGACAAGTCAGTAGATGGTTTTTTCGTCGAGAGGGATATGCTGAGAGAGGAGATAGGCGAATGAGGCTTTGTATGATGAGATCATGGGTAACAAGTAGCAAGTAGCAAAAGGTACCAAGTAGTGCTGATTTTGTAGTGTTTTGGGTGAGAGGTTGCAAGGGGAGCTTATAAAAAATCCCCACTATGTGAGGATTAATGTATATCTTTTGATAGACTGAGAGCTTTACCTTCTGATCCTGAGGCTATTGAGTACGACACTGACACTACTCAGGCTCATAGCGATGCTTGCGTACATAGGAGCCAAAAATCATAGTGCTGCTATGGGTATGAGGATAGTATTGTAGGCGAAAGCTCGGAAGAGGTTCTCTTTGATGATTTTATATGTCTTCCTGGCGAGTGTGATGCTTTCTAGGACTTTGGTAGGACTTCCCTGGACGAGGATGATCTCTGCAGTCTCGATAGCAATATCGCTTCCCTGTCCCATACCGATAGCGAGATTTGACTGAGCAAGTGCTGGTGCATCATTGATCCCATCTCCGACGAAAGCGACGACATTGCCTTGCTCTTGGAGCTGTCTGATGATATCCGCTTTGCCATCAGGGAGCACCTCTGCATAGTACTGCTGGATACCGATCTGCTGAGCAATAGCTTGGACGGTTTTGGTTGTGTCACCACTGATCATGACGACATCGATACCCATCTTTTGTAGTCATTGGATGGCATGGATAGCATCTGGTTTGGGTGTGTCCAAAAGACCAATCAGACCGATAATCACATCTCCCTGTACGAGGAAGTTGACTGTTTTTCCTTGCTCTTGGAGCGTGGTGACTTGTTGTTGTATCTCATCACTGATGGTCACTCACTGGGATGCAAGGAGCTTACGATTACCAAAGAGTACTGACTCTCATTCGTAGACTGCACGGAGACCGTGTCAGGATATTTCTTGGAAGTCGTGAATCTGTATCATATCTACGAGATCATCGGTATATTGTGTCACCGCTTGGGAGAGTGGATGATGAGAATTTTTGCTGAGTGTGGATCCCAGTGTGAGGATATGGTCTTTCGTCTGACTTGTTTCTAGGGCGATTACATCGGTGACTTGTGGTTTGCCTTCGGTTAGTGTTCCCGTTTTGTCAAAGACAACGATGTCGATATTCTTCGACTTTTCGAGCGTTTCTCCTGATTTGATGAGGACTCATTGTGATGCACCTTTGCCAGAGGCGACCATGATAGCAACGGGAGTAGCTAGTCCCATCGCACATGGACAAGCAATGACGATGGCGGAGATCATGATGAGCATCGCTTGGCTGAGATCTCCTGTGCTGAGATACCATGCGATGAACGTAATCACTGCAACAGCTAATACTCCCCAGACGAAGTAGCTAGAGATCGTATCGACGAGTTTTTGGATAGGGGGTTTGTCTGCTTGGGCAGTATTGACGACATCGATAATCTTTGCAAGCATCGTTTGGTCAGATGCAGTGGTCACGTGGATATGTAGTGTACCATTGATGATGATAGTGCCTGTGTAGACCTCATCATCAGTAGATTTGGTGACGGGGATACTTTCACCAGTAAGCATTGCTTCATCTATGTCAGATTTTCCTTGGATAATAGTGCCATCGACTGGTACTTTGTCTCCGGCTCTGACGATGACGGTATCACCGATGACGATCTCTTGGATAGGGAGTGTCACTTCTTGGCCGTCTCTGAGGATGATGGCTTCTTTTTCTTGGAGTTGGAGGAGTTTTTGGATGGCTTGTGATGCTTGACCTTTGGTCTTGGTCTCGAAGTATTTGCCAAGTAAGATAAACGTGATGATAAAACTCGCTCCCATGAGGAAATGTCCCATATCAGTCGGTGTACCGAAAGCGTACGTCTGTATATACGCAAACCACGAATAGATGATGGCTACGCCCGTACCGATGGAAATCAGGGTGTCCATATTGGTCTGGCCTTGTTGTGCCTTTTTGACCATACCGACGTGGAATCTTCGACCCAAGATGATGACGTTGATCGTGGTGAGGAGCAGAAGAATGGAGTCAGACCAAAACGCATGATCCCCCAATATCTCGTGCCGATTGACAAACATCATCGTGGCTATTGGTAGCGTACAGATCGCAGAGTAGATGAATGATGTGAGATAGTTTTTGGTCTCATGTGTATTCGATTCTTCGGTGACGGTATAGCCGATTTTGTTGATTTGTTGGATGATCTCGTTGAGTCAGAGTGTCTGATCATCATAATCGATGGTAGCACTATTGGTAGCAAGATTGGCAGAAACTGACTGGATTCATGAGAGTTTGGATACTCATTTTTCGATGATGGTACTACAGCTGGCGCAGTGCATTCATCCTATTTGGAGGGTGGTTTTCATCTCTGTGGTGGAATTGGTAAAGTTGGTGGAATTGGTGGAATTGGTAAAGTTGGTGGAATTGGTGGGGTTAGACTATATGATAATTGCCGCTATCAGTGATAGCTTGGGTGATCGTCTCTCGTCAGACTTTGGACTCATCATAGTCGATGGTAGTCTGTCATGAGTCTTTGTTGATATCAACTGATTGGATACCATCAAGCTCTTCCAGATTCATCGTGATGAGCGTAGCACATGAATTGCAGTGCATGCCTTGGATAGTGGTAGTGGTTTTCATAGTAATAATAGTAGAATAGAATAAAGAGTTTTAGTGCTGTATATGACACTGTGCACATCCACAGTGATTTCTGCATCGAGTATCCAAGAGTGTCCCATCTTCTGCTGTATAGGTGGAACAACATTGTTTGTAGAGTGTGCTGAGCTTTTTCTTGGATCTGTGGATGAGGACTTTGACATTGCTGAGCGAGAGATGAGTCTGATCGGCGATTTTTTGTAATGGCGTATGATCGAGGTAGGCATCGAGTACTGTCTTGGTCTGTGGATCCAAATCATCAATCATGGGTATGATACAGGATGCAATATGGTGTGCGAGTTGTTGTTCTTTTTGATCTTCTGATTCGAGACGATCCCGCCATGCTGTTTCGTATGGTTGTTCTTGTTGTCTGCCTTCGGAGCGATACCAGTCAATAATCGCATGCTGTGTGATACGATATAACCATGATTTGGCGAGTTCTGGTTTGTGTAAGGAGTGTCTATTTTGGTGTGCTTTGAGAAATACTTGCTGCAGAATATCATCCGCAGCAGATCCTGTCACACGAGCTTTGATATACTGATGTATCTCATCGCTATAGCGATCATAGAGTATATCCGTACTTAGCATGTGCATTCAGTACATTGACATGAATTACAGGTGCATGTGTTGCAAGTGCATGAGGTGATTTTTTCCATGGGTCATGAGAGAGATATTATAAAAGATGATCATCATTGATCATATACTATGACGTATTATGATAGAAAAAGTTACAACTTTTTTGTACTTCTTGATGATGGGTGTTGCAAGAGGAGTGCGGTCATTTCTTTTTGCTTTCTGTGTCTGGATGGCTATAGTGTCGGACAGTTTTTGCTTTGTATCAGACTAGGAATATGTTATTGAAGTTATGAATGATATTGGCGTATGCACTCGTGTCGTTTGCGCTAGCACTTGTGCTCTATCCATCATATATTGTATGGCTCAAACGTCTCAAGGTAGGGAAAACCATCCGTGAAGATAGTGCTACAGGTGATAAGGCGAAGATTTTTTCTTCGATGCATGCACACAAGGCGGGGACTCCCAATATTGGTGGTGGACTTTTTGTAGTGATGGTATGAGTGATGATTTTGGCATCATTGGTGCTGTGGAAGCTGGACATCATCAATAATCCTCTCATCAATAGGGAGGAGACCTACCTTCTTTTATTTTCATTTTTTTCATTCGGTGCGTTAGGTTTGGTGGATGATTATCTTAATATTAAGGGTCATGGTACTGTCAAAGGTCTGAGCGCTAAGGCAAAGCTTCTTGGTATGTTTGTGATAGCTGGTATATTGGCGTGGTGGTTTTGGTCTCGTTTGGACGTCAATTATATTAGTTTATCTCCTGATTTTCATCTAGTAATCGGTTGATTCGCGCCGATATTGTCATTCTTTTTAACTCTGTCTATAGTTAACGCAATTAATATTACTGATGGACTTGATGGTTTGGCGTGAGGTTTGCTTCTAATAGTGTTAAGTGTTTTCGCTACGGCAACATTTGTCTCGGGACTCTATACGGCGACAGCAGTGGTTGCGATTGTGATGGCAGTGTTGGCTGCGTTTTTACGATTTAATATCAACCCTGCTAAAGTTTTTATGTGAGATGGAGGAGCATTCGCTCTTGCGGGTCTGATTAGTGTTTTGGTGATGTTGCTCAATATGAGAATGGGTATTTTGATACCGTTCTTGTTACTTTTTCTTCTGTTTTGGATAGAGATTGGCAGTAGTGCATTACAGATATTTTGGAAGAAATTTTTCCACAAAAAATTGTTTCCCATAGCACCATTTCACCATTTACTGGAACATCGTGGGTGGAAAGAGACGACAGTAGTGATGAAGGCATGGTTGGTGCAGTTATTGTTGGCGAGCGTGGCATTTGTTTTATTTGTATATCAGTTGGTAGGATAGATGAGTAAAAAGGATAAGAAAGGGTGAGAAAGGATAAGAAAGGGTGAGAAAGGATTTGTGGCTCAGGTGAAGGAGCAGGGTCTGTGGAATGCGATCGTGTGGCGATATAAGAAGCATACTATGATGCAGTTTCTCTTTCGTTTTTTTGTCCTTGGATTACTTTTCCAATTTTTGGTACAGACGTTCGTCACGTTTAAGCTTGGATGGGATGGCTCTGCTTGGGAGATTATATGGCTTTGGAAAGAGCTCTTGATCGTAGGGCTAGTGGTCAGTGGTGCGTGGTCAGTGGTGCGTGGTCATGAGTGGGGACAGACGATCAAAAAAGTCATCTGTACTGATCGCTTTTTTCAGTGATTAGCATGATTGACGATGGTGACGATGGTGATCTCATTCATCGGATCAATGTTTGTGACTGACGTGGGACTGAAAGCGTGGATTATCGCTGCGAAATATAATATTTTTCCAATGGTAATTTTACTTGTGCGATATGTGATCGGTTATCATCAAGGTCGCGCATGGGTGATGAAGCAGCTACGCCGGGTTGCGAAAGTAGTAGCTCATTTGCTTGTCTGGGCACTGATTTTTTATGTGATCGTGGGACTCAAACCTGGTGTGCTCAAACTCTTTGGATATGATCCAATTGCTTTCGAGTGAGTGATAGGAAAAGCTCCACCAGCAGTCTATTTGTCACTATTTGATCATGGCAATATGCGCAATCAGTTCCTTTTCGAGCGTCCGATTATTTGGGGGTTCTATTTGGTGATGATGTTTCCACTTTTTTTCGTGACTTATCTTCGTAAGCATGCATTCAGTAGTGTGCGAGGGCGATGGTTGCTCTATGCGATAGCGATAGCGGTGACGTTTTCTCGTGCGTCATGGGGTGTCTGGTTGGTGCTCATTGTGCTGATGTTTGCACTGACTTATCGCCGTCGAAAACCAGTGGTAATTGCAGCAGGACTTGGAACAGTGGCGGTGTTTGGTCTGATGAATATGTATGATGGACGTCTTCTGATAAGAGATTTTTCGGATAAGGGGCATCTGTATGCTCTCCAAGACTCACTAGATATGATAGGAGAATCACCTGTCTGGGGCAAAGGTGCTGGGACTGCATGACCTGCTTCACATCAGCTCCATGACGAGGGCTTCAATCCAGAAAACCAATTTTTGCAAATCATCATCGAATATGGTCTGATAGGATTTTTGCCATGGTTGGCGTTTTTTGGTCTGTTGCTTGCGCAGGGGGTAGTGGCATACTTGCAGACTCCTCGCCACGAATCCGAGATCAAAAAACATCCTCAGACGATGTATTCATGGTATGTCGTGGCAGTGACGCTAGGGCTACTGGGTCTGGGTGCGGAGTGACTAGTCCTGCACTCGTTCGCTGATAGGATGGTGATGTATCCACTGATGGCGATGCTTGGCTTGGTTATCGGAGGTATGTTTGCAGATGTTCGTTGAACATAGTAGTGGTTGGCGTCTTTTGTGAGCCTATATGAACTAGGTTGTCCTCACTATATACCTCTGATGCAGCGAAGTATTTTAACTAGATAGTTTCATATGAGTATGCACACCATATTCCAGGCTTTCATAAGATTTATAGGTAAATATTTCTGGGTAGTCTTCCTGCTAGCAGTAGCACTAGGACTCACACTCCCAGAGCAGATGAAGCACCTCTATCCACTACTAACTCCGTTAATTATTGTAGTAATGTATTTGGGTGCCATTGATATCGAATATCACAAGCTTCATGAGCTAAAAAACTATTGAAAATCAATCATCCTATATTGTGTAGTTATGATGATTGTACTCCCAATAGTGCTATACTTTTGATTATCGCGACGATCTCCTGATATTGCTACTGGAGTATTTTTACTAGCTGCGGCTCCAGCTGGTATAGCAACGATTGCGTTTGTGCGCATGATGTGATGAAATGCACTACTGGCTTTATGTATTGCTGTCATTACAACAGCTATGCTTCCTATCACACTACCACTGATGTCGGAGTATATCGTAGGCAGCACAATTGCTATAGACATACAAGGCATGTTCATTGATTTGATACTCTTTTGTATCTTACCACTTCTCTGAGGATATCTCACGCAGCGCTATATGCGCCCTCTTGCCAACGCGCTACACCCACATATAGATCGATTCTCTATTGTGCTTATATGACTGATGATAGCCTGACCAGTAGCATATAATGCCGACCTCTTTCTCAGTATATGACTCTGGAAGTTACTTGCTATAGTGTGATGATTATTTATCCTGTCATGAGTACTACATATCGTATGATGGATATGTTTTGGTAACAATAGACCCAATAATATAGCCTGATCATTGGCAAAATGATTTATGAATATATCGGTCACGACTGTGATCGCTGCCAAATACTTTTCTCCAGCTGTATTGATTATAGTATTGCTGTATGAGTTTCCTCGGGATTTGATGCTCATACCATTTGCTTGGGTAGTGAAAAAGATGAAAAATACATAAAAAGTAGTGTTTAACTTCTCATCATACAGCTTATGACCCTCTTCGCCATCATCTTCTACCTCCTGCTCCTCGATGCTCTCGTCGCCAATATCATCGCACGATTCGGAGAAAAGCGATATGTTCGTCACTTTCGTCTGATGTCGAGATTTTTCCCTATTACCAAGGGATGGACGACCTACTATCTCGTTTTGGTGCTGTACATCGGCTATCTCACAATGAGATAAAAGAATCGGGTTGTAAGATAATTTTCTCTTGCATTATGCATCATAAATAGATATATAGACAATTATCTATATATTATATCATTATTGAAGAAAATATGGATTCTGTATTTAAAGCATTAGCTGATCCCACCAGAAGAAAAGTGATCTGACTGCTCAAAAAGAAAGATATGTATGTGAATGAGATACTAACACATCTCGATATATCGCAAGCTAGTCTCTCACATCACCTTGACATACTAAAGAGGGCAAATCTTGTCATTGCAGAAAAACAAGGACAATATATGCTCTATAGTCTCAATATATCGGTATTTGAAGATGTTGTATGAATATTCTATGATCTTTTTAAATAATATACTCTACCCATCATGAAAAGAACTTATCAGGTCATCCAGATTATGTTTATCTGTATCACTATTATAGTTGCTCTGACCACATATCATCTTCTTCCTCAAGAAATCGCAACCCACTGGAATATACATGGTCAAGTTGATGGATGGGGCAATAAAGCATTACTTTATCGGTTGATGCCAGCATTATCCATAGCGATCCTACTACTCATGAAAGGGTTGCCATACATTGATCCCAAGAAAGAAAAGTATGCACTCTTTGCAAACACATACGAAGGTATGCAAACTATCTTCACAGTATTTTTTACCTATATGTTCTGTGTATTCATATATTGTAACATATATGGTGCTCCCTCTATCACATTCTTTATGCTTATAGGGATAGGTCTACTCTTTGTATTACTGGGTAATGTGATGTGAAAACTCAGACAAAATTATTTCGTAGGGATAAAGACTCCATGGACCATATCCAATGAATTAGTACGAAACAAGACACATAGACTCGGAGGATTGCTACGAGTATTGTGATGAGTCACCCTCATCATAGAAGCTTTTGTTATGAAATATCTCAATATAGTATGTATAATAGTCATTGCTACTATAATAATCGTACCTATTGCATATTCATACCGACTCTTTAAAAATGTATCACATAAAAACAATATCTAGCAATCATCATTTTTACTATAAATCTACCATCATGACTCAGATCACTATCTCTACTAAAATCTATGCTCCACTCCAGACGGTACGAGACGCATGGACAGATCCTGATGCCATCACACAGCGAAATTACGCATCAGACGACCGACACTGTCCCTCTGCTACCGTCGACTTCCGTATTGGAGGGACGTACAGTGCCAGGATGGAAGCCAAAGACGGCAGTTTTGGATTTGATTTTGTCACGATCTACGACGATATTGTCGATCAGCAAAAAATAGTGTCCACTATGGAAGATGGAAGAAAAATACACACCACATTCGTAGAAGATGGATCCTGTGGCTGTGTCACGATCACGACGACTTTTGACGCAGAAGACCAAAACGACATCGACATGCAGCGCTCATGACGACAGGCGATTTTGGATAATTTTACCCATTATGCTGAAAATATATTGCAATAGACTGTCATATTCCTATGAAGATGCTTGGGTATGATTATTCTTTTATATCCCTATGACTTGATATTATGCAACACAATGTTGGGAAAACGGATAAGATTATTAGAGTATCTATTGCTATTATTCTTTTGATACTGGTCCTTACTGGTGTCATTGCGGGTATTGGTATGTGGATAGCTATGATTGCTATCATTATGCTTATCATGACGAGCGCAAGAGGATATTGTGGGATATACTCACTTTTGGGTATGAGTACTTGCCCTATTGCGGCATCACAGGATCATAAGGGAGAAAAAGAGCCAAGTGCATAGTGTGGTGATCTTTTCCAGTGGTTTATACTACATTATTACTCATGTAGTATTTTTTATACTCTATACAGTTGTTGCTTTATGAAAAAATCACTCTGACTCCTTATGACACTTCTCGCTACTAGTCTTGTTCTTACGGCATGTGGATCACAAGAACCAATCGATGATGATACCATGACTATCGAAACAGGCGACGCCATAGCAGTAGAAGTAGAAGTAACCGAATATGATGCTGTCGAAAAAGTAGAAGATAACACCAAATCAGCTGTTAACACCACATACACACTAGAAGAAGTAGCACAGCACAGCACACCAGATGATTGTTGGACAGTGATCGAAGGCCAAGTAGCTGAAGTGACAAGCTTTTTTGGTACACATCCAGGTGGAGACGATAACCTTGCCAAAGCATGTGGTATCGACGCTACTGATATCTTCGAATCAGTCAGAAAACATGATCCCAATGGATACGAAGCAGTCAAATCATTCGTAATCGGAACTCTCCAATAGGAGCGTTTTTCTTTTGGATTATTTTCACTATATCATGCCTACACCCCTTCCTCGTGGTCGCCTGATTCTCAATGGTCATCGCATCCATACCATCGATCAGCTCGAGACATATATGACTCGCAGACTGGGTAGCAAAGCATCACTTTCTCTCCATGATATAGACACTATCATCACCGACTATCATATCCAAGAAATTACAATCCGACATGCTGACACATTCTTACTCGACGAACCACAAAAAGAGAAGTATCGTGCCCTTTCCCTCCTTGCTCCATATATGAAAAAATAATTACTCTCAAAAACGTAATAACAGATATGTCGAGGCACCAAGCCTATGGAAAGATATGTGTAGATATGAAAAGCTTACTGGACTTACCGAGACGATGTATTTTTGGTTACTTTTTTCTGGTAGAAAAAGTGATGTATTAAAATTACTCCATCACAAACCCTGGCGACCTGAGCGTCGTCAGATCTTCTAGTACCAAAAATCGTTCTACTTCGAGGCGTGCCGCCATCTGCTCAAACTCTTGCGGAGCAGTCACAAAAAGCGTTGTCGCAGCGATATCTGCCCTGACAATATCTTCATGAGCGACATGGATACTGAGATAGGGTTGATGACTTGATTCCCCTGTTTTGGTGTCGATAAGATGATGATGTTCATTGTCTTTTCACCGTTTCCTACGCTGAGTACCTGAGCTTGCGACTGCACCATGGAGCGTCGGCACTGCGCCGATGGACTGGGTCTCATCTTGAGGATGCATCAGGATCACCGGACCGAAGATATCGCGAGAATCTTGCGAGACGAGAATATCTCCACCACCATTGATCCAATATGTTGTCACGTCTTGTGTCTGCAAAAAATCCGCCAAAAGCCTGATCAGATACCCTTTGCCGATCCCTCCCAAATCAAGTTCAGTCGCTTCATGTCCGTATCACATCTCTACGAGTCTTTTTCCTACCGAGAGCGAAAACTTCCCCTCTGTGAGGGTTTCGTACTCATGTCCGAGTGTGATCATCTTCGTCAGATGAACATCATTCTCCAGACCAATCTCTCCTCTCTGATACTGATGCAGGAGGGAGTCTACCTCAAATCTTGAATACTGCTGATCAAAATCAGTAATCATTTGTTTAAGCATGTCGTCATACGACACAGGTGAATCATATTCGATATACCAATGTGTCCCACAGCCGATATGATTGAGCTTATGCATAAGGTATGACAATTTATAAAGTAGCAATAGCTTTGTTTCGTGCATCAGATGTATATGATGCTCCACCGACTTTACCCACGGTCGCCTGATCGACAGTCTTACCTACGACCTGACCCCCTATAGCACTCGCAAAAGCTGACTGATAGCGTCTTGATTCTCCATGGGCAGCGCTCTGACTCAGCGATACATCAGTGATAATACCATCTCCATCGACAGTGAGTGTGACCTGTATAATGTCACGACCATTTGCACGACCACGCTCACCATCATAGGTGATCGTAGATGAGGTCAGCTCTATCACTTCGACAGAACTAGTAGGGACAGTCTCTACAGAGGCTCTTGTTTGCGTCGTAGTAGCGCTAGAAGTAGATGTAGTATCTTCCGTAGTAGTTGAAGAAGATATAGCAGAAGAAGTTGATGAAGAAGTCACAGACCCCATATCAGCATCACCCTTACTAACAACGATAGCATCACTATCATCTATCGTATCTGTTGTGACAGTCGATGCAACAGCAGATGAAGTAGGAGAGATGCTTGAAGAAGTTGGTGTCATCACATTGGTTCCACACCCTACCAATACCAGCGTAGCGAAGGTGATAGTTGCCACAAAAGATGTATATTTCATAGTCATAATTTTTTCAAGAATAGTAAAAGGTGAAGTATATCAACCTCACCTTAATCGTACCTTAAATATTCTTGTAACAATCAACTACATAGCAGCAAATTGTGTCTGGATATCTTCAATTGCTCTATTCCATGCTTCCGATGTATATGATGCTCCAGCCACTTTGTCGACAGTAGCCTGATCAAGGGTCTTACCAATCACTTCACCCTTGATAGCACTAGCAAAACTATCCTGATATCTACTAGATTGAGGATTGCTTGGATCCAATACCATAGCAACATCACTGATAGTGTTATCACTATCCAACGAAAGCGTCACAGTAATCTTATCATCACCGCTAGTCTGTCTGTGTTCACCATCATAATCCATCGTAGCAGAAGTAATCTTGATCACTTCAACAGACGAATCAGACGAAGTCGTCGTATCAGCTGCAACCGATGTATCAGTACTAGTCGTGTCTGTCGCAGGAGAAGTAGTATCGGTACCACACGCTACCAAGACCATCGTAGCAATTACAAGTGCCGCTACCAAAGAAGTGTTTTTCATTACATGAAAAAAAATATAAAATAACACAGTGAGACACTATATAAAAGTCTTATCTAAACACAAGTAAAAACTATTTGTTACTATTGTGCTACCATTTTCCACTATTTGCTACCATATGTTACATATCAAACGGCTCATAATCAATATAAGACTGCTGCACACCCAAACTAGCAAGCATATCGCACACAGAAGCTATTACACTACTACTACCACAGATATAAAACTGAGCACAAGGAAGCCAGTCACCTACCTGCTCACGAATGATGGCAGGTGTGAGTCTCGTTCCTATGATCTCGTTTTCTTGAGTTTGCTCACGTTCGCGAGAAAGTATATGTATACAGTCATCAGCAAGCTGCTCATCGAAGTCATGCTTATAAGGTGTAGTATCACTAGTGCGGTTCATATAGAGGAGTTTCATATCTCTTGAACCCACATATTGCTCCACGAGCTCATAAAATGGTGTAATCCCAATCCCTGCCGCAATACACACCACCGGACGATCAGACGTGACGATGTCTGAGGTAAATCTTCCATAAGGACCATCTACATACATATACTGTCCAGACGTCCCCGAAAGTCTCGCTAACGACTTTGTTCGTTTGCCTTGAGCTTTGTATGCTATCCTCATTACCTGTCTCTCATTATCATAACTCAGCACCGTGAAAGGATGCGACTCACCACCACGAGGATACTGCACATACATAAACTGCCCTGCTGTATAGTCTACCGCACAAGGCAATTGTAACTGGAGTTCGTATACATCATCGGTCTGGAGTGTATGACTCAGGATGGTGGCCTTTTGTTTGAGCCATCACCACTGATACGCTAGTCTCACTATCATAGCAACTCCTAGCACCATACCGATCACGATCCAGTAACCATAGACCAAACTATTCGTAGACAACATAAAACCTGACTGCAATGCATGTAATCGCATCATCACAAATGCAGGATAGACCAAAAGATGCACTCGCCATCGTACACGGAAACTCATAATCCTACGAGACAGAATACTCGTCAGCAATACTGCAATAATCAGGTCAAAAGCGATCTTTCCTATACTCACCCATATCTCAAAACTTGAAGAAAGATCAGGCATAATCGCATACAGCCACGACGTACCGTATGCTACTACTACAGCGATCGGATGGATGAGAATCATCGCTATCGTCCCGATACCCAGCCACTTGTGCCATCGATTGATCCAGAAAAAATCCCTATTCCACCATGCAAACATCGGACGAATACCTAGTAATGCCTGCCACATCATCACAATCATACCCAAAAATCCAGCCAGACTCAATACATAGTATCGTATGCTTTCTGATGTTGTCCGATCGACTGTCCACGGCTTGGTAAATACTGTCATCATTATCAACGACAGCACAACAATCATACCAAACCATTTTTTAGGAGACATGAAGAGACGGAAGAGATTTAAAGACCAATGAACCAAAGACTAGTAAATATAACTTAAACTAACCTTAATAGGGAAGTAGAGCCCTTAAGACAAGAGGAAATATATTATGGTTTTTTCACTTTCCTTGCGGAATATGCTCTGTAAGAGAAAGAGTAATCAGAAAAGCAGTGATATTCTGGTAAGTTGAAATCTTTATTTATATAGGTTGTGTATGGTTGCTCGTATTTTACATTTCAGGAAAAGTAATATATGGATCATCAGAATCAAGTATTTTTTGTAATTCTTTTGGGTCCATTCCAGTTATATCGTCAGGTCCTTCATCAAACATGAGCCAATCAGCTCTTTCGTTTCTTCCGCCTCTATAGGATGGTATATCATCATAATCATCAATAACATTTCTTTCTAAGAGTATATCTATAATCATGTCATATTCTTCTTCACTATAAGTATGTGGATCTTCATTAAGTTTTTCTAAGAGTTCTTGGTCACTGAGATCAACATAGGATTCAGTCCTACTGGTGTGATTTTGAATATTCATAGTGCTATTGTTATTGTTAAAGATGGTAAATATTGATGGTCATTTTCATGGTCAATATGCTTCATCATATCATCATCATGAGCCTGTCATATTGGTGGAGTTTCATTCTTGGTCATAAAGATCATAATAATGGGAAGTATTAGTAAATTCTCTTAGATACTCTTTAAAGTTTTTGTCTTTTATGTTCATCATTAAGAATAAGCAAATAAGATTGTATATTATCATTATATATATATTTTTGTTGAAAGCAATTTTTGTGTGACTATGAATAAGTAGCTAATGCTTCCCATCTCCCATATTCCCCATGAGCCCGGTATTTATCTCTTTTGTGATGCGAAAGGGAAGTATCTTTATATAGGAAAAGCCAAGAATCTCCACAAGCGTGTGCAGCAGTATTTCACTCCCTGATCGGTGTGGAAGCAGGACATGGTCCGCAAGGCGAGTTCTATCGAGTATATCCAGACGCAGTCGGAGTCGGAAGCACTTTTTCTCGAAGATAATCTGATTAAGCAACATCAGCCACCGTTCAATAGTCTACTTAAAGGTGATAATTCATACGGATTTATCAAGATAACGAATGAGGAGTTTTCGCAGGTGTTCTTCACTCGCGATAGGAGGCAGGATGGAGCGATCTATATCGGCCCCAAGCGTTACACTCGCCAGATCAAAGACGTACTCCACTATCTCCGCCAACTGTTACAGTACAGATGATGCAAAAAGACTCAGTTTGCCTCAGGAAAGCTTTGCTCAGACTACTATCGAGGTCTGTGTCGCGGACGATGTGTACTGGCAAAGCTAAAAAGCCAAAACGATAAAACGTCAAAACGCAACGAATCACTGATTGCGCAAGCAGAATCACAATGATTGGAGATAGATCATGACTACAGCTATTATCACACCCAATACGCAGAGATTATGACCCTGGTTCAAGATGTCTTCGAATGACGTCAGGACCATGTATTGGACCACATCCGTATACAGATAGACGAAGCAGTGAGTCGTGAGCACTTCGAGCGAGCAGCGAGACTCAGAGATATCTATACCGGACTCAATGATCTCATCCAGCGTCAGGATGTGGTGATCGATCTGGCACGAGATGGTCATGTGCGACAGGTGCAGCAGATCGGTTCGTGGCGAGTCTGGGTGATCGCAACCTTCCAACAAGGCAGACTAGTCGACATCATCCGCCAGAGAGAGTCCATAGAGGAGACATCACTCAACGAACTCCTTTCACTCCTTGAACTCGAATACGGTGATCCCACACTTATTGATACCGCAGAATATAAGCAGTTTGTCCGTACGCACAGGGACGTGGATCGAGACGATCGTGAGGGTCTGATTACGTTTTTGACTCAAGAAGTAGGTCATGGGATCATCGGTATCACTGGACAGACCTATCTGACCAAAGACTACTATATAGCGATTGCGGACGTGCTTGCCAAGGCGGTCGATAGCTATATCGTGAGTACTTCGCGAGAGTCATGATCGGTGATGAGCGATATCTTGGAGACCTTTCAGCAGCGTTATTTTTTGAAAAGTTACCCCTATCATATCGAGTGTGTGGATATCTCCCACATGGGCGGCAAACATACATCGGGAGGTCTGTCTTCGCTCCAGTGATGAGTGCCATATACCTATGGTTATCGCAACTATAAGATCCAGACCGTCAGTGGAGGTGATGACTACGGAGCACTGACCGAATTGATCACCCGCCGTTTCAAACTAGGAAAATCCCCCCATCCTCAGCAGACTTCGGATACCCCCCTTGAGCAAGGGGGGCAAGGAGCGATGTCAGGAGCGAGTGGGGGGATGGGGTATCCTGATCTCTTCATCCTTGATGGAGGACTACGTCAGCTATGACTGATTCCCAAGCTGATTGATCAGTACCCTGAGCAGATGCAGACGCTCATGCAGACGACCCAGTTCGCCGCTCTCGAAAAGGGCAAGTGAAGAAAGAGAGCCAATAAAAAAACCAACCCCGAGACCCTTCACGTCCTGCTCGATGATGGAGAAGTAGTTTCGAAATCACTCATCTACGACCAGGTCGATCAGCTTCTCGTCCAGCTCCGTGACGAATCCCACCGCATGGCCAATAAGCAGAGAAAGAGAGGGATGGGGAAGGAGGTGAAAGAAAAGTAGTAGGTAGAAAAGGCAAAAAATGATCCTCCTTTGTAAAAGAGGTTGTGGTGCCAGGTATTCCCTTTTCCAAAGTGGAAACAAAGCCCCTATCACATGACAAAAAATACTATTGACTTCGTGATATATATATACAATAGCAGCAATCTTCGGAATGAATTCGAGGAGGTTAAAAAAATAATTATGGAAAAAATTTTTAAAGTAACTAAGGTCATCGTGCTGTCGGTGATCTATTGTGTGGCATTGTTTGTTTCATATCATGCAGCGGTGCGTGGGATATGCACATGTGATGCACATACGATTTTTTCTGGGTGTGGCTTATTTATGGTGTGCGAAACAATCGCACTGTCACCATTAGTGTTTATGATCATGATCCTATTGGTGCTCCTATTCCTCACCCCGATCGGTCTAATAATCGACTAAACCTTAGACCTCAACCACACTCAGTATCTGTCTGGATGTGGTTTTTTTTCTATATAAAAAAAACAGGAGCGTCCCCGATGTTTATACACATCGGTATGAGAGAGATATATCGCTACATCTGACTCATACTGATATGGAGAAATCGAAAGAATGACGCTCCTGTTTTTATCAAGTATCCGATCCTGCGGTGTCGCCGACCTAGATACGATGTGGGAGGATACTCACCACAAGATAGCCGATGGAGTGGGGGAATAACTCACATTGTGTTGATGAGAGTTGGCACCTACCTATCACCTCAGCATATGATAATCATAGAGAGCGGAATGTGTTTTGTCATTTTTTGTATGATATTTTTGATTCTTTAGGAGACAAAATGAAAAAATAGTATATGGTTGTCTCTTGTGTGAGCGGGAATAGTGTGTTTTGTGTTTTTGAGATATGGTATTTTTGTTTGTTATGTGTAATATGTAGAAACATGATCTTTGTGAGTATGGGGATAATGCTTGATAATTGCTTTATTTGATCGATAGATTCTATTCTTTATGAAACTATTGTCTCGAGATGTCTTGTGTGGTGTAGAACATCCTGGAGTGATGCTCTTGCCTACCGATACGGTATATGGTCTACATGCACGTATGGATGATACGACTGCTGTTGTTGCGCTTCAGACCATCAAAGAGAGGGATGATACAAGATATTTTATCACGCTGATCAGTTCGTGGTCACATCTGGAGCAATGTGGTATTGTGTTGCAGGATCGTCATCGTAATATGCTCGAAAAACTATGGCCCTGACCCTATACGGTATTGCTCCGTGATCATGAAGGTCTGACTCATTCTTTTCGTTGGCCTGCAAAACCTCTGCTTCTACAGCTTATAGATCAGCAATGACCGCTCTATTCTACTTCTGCTAATTGGCATGGATTTCCCACCGCATCCTCTCTTGTTGGATTGGACGATAGGTTGCAGTTTTTGATAGATTATGGAATAGATGAGTGAGTCTTGACATGATCATCATCAACCATTATTGATATAGTAAGATAAATATCGCTACATGCCGTTGTCCCTTTTTACATTGAGAAAAATCAGGATCTCTTTGACCCTGATTCTTTTTGGTTATGGTGTCTTAGTGTTTGCGTTTTAGGAGGAGATAGCCGCCAATAACAGCGATTAATCCTATGATCATGAGTGTTTCTTTGGGTCCAGTTTGTGTATTGACTGCTGTGACAGCAAAATCTTCTAGGTGCATGGTTTGTGTACATGCCTTACCATATTCTGTATCATTCGCATCGAGTGGTACCAGCTTTATGAGATAGGTCCCAGCTTGTGACGGTGTGAAGACAAATTGTTCTGCTGTGAGATCAGCAGTACCGATCGTTCTAAATGCGCTTTCTGACTCTCCTCTTGCTTCTAGGCGTACTTTGCCACTATTGACAAGTGCGTCTCGCGTGACAGTCACTTTGTCATTATCTTGTGACCGTGATATATTGGCAGCACACATATCAGGTGCAGCGCTATGTGTGGTGTCAGTGGTGTCTGTTGTGTTACGATTATCATATATATCTTGGTAGTTGAACGATATCTCTTCTGATGGAGTACCTAGGAGTCCGTTTTTTCTTGGGAAGATGGTAAGGTAATATGTTTGTTCTGCTTGGATATCGGTTCCTACGTTGAGGTCACATTCGATTTCTTGTTTTCCTTCAAGTTCACTAGCAACGAAGGTACATGAGACTGTCTCGATTTGATCAGTAGAATTATTGGCCTCTAGATCAGCACGAGGGGCACCTGCATAGCTAACATCGTATTCGAGAATAGGATCAGACCCATCATAGACGATAGGAGCTACTATGGTAAGTGTAGTATCAGTGGCATCTATAGCCTGTACAATATCGGTGGTATTGAACCCAAAATTTGCATCTGTCGAAGTAACTTGTACAGCATCATCTATGTACTCAAAAATATTCTCATCTTGAGCAAAGATACCGGTAACTCCTGTTATACTAAGGATTGCTACGGCGGAAAGTGCAGCTAATTTTTTCATATACCCTGTGTGTACAAAAACTAAAAATTTCTGTCATCATAGGTATTATTTATTATTTTTCTACCGTTTTTCACATATAATCTCTTTACAATATTTTTATATTGTTCACTATATGTGAATAATTTGCAATCTTTTGTATATCAGTGTTTCTGTCTGTGGTTATATGGTGGGGTGTCTTGTTGTTTGTATTCTATGCTCTTTTTATTGTATATTTTTTTCTGAACGTTGCTCTTGTGATATCTGCTATGAACACTATATCTTGTGGTATAAATAGTCTTAGAGACACAATATATTGTGGTAATGGTGTCTTTTTTATTTGGATGAAATTATGTATTGATGGTGGTGGAATGGATTCAAAAAAGAGATGGAGGTATCCAGAGATTTGAAGTTGGTAAGATAGAAGACGCTATCTATAAAGCTATGAAACAAGTGGGTCATGGCACTAAAAGTGATGCAAAAGTACTTGCTCGTCTTGTACATGCAACCCTTGATCAGCACCTGATCAATAATCCTGACTACATGTGGACGGTAGAATGAGTGCAGGACAAAGTTGAAGAAACGTTGATGTCAAGCAATTTCCATGATGTAGCGAAATCATATATCCTCTATAGAGAAAGAAGAAATCAGGAGAGGAGAAGAGATATCTTCAAAAAAAGAATGAACGTAAAACCATATGAATATCCAGAATTGCTCGAGTATGTGGATGCGATCCGTCACTCGTATTGGATCCATACAGAGTTTAATTTTTCAGGGGATGTGCAGCATTTCCATACGCAGGTCACCGATAGTGAGCGCAATGCTATCAAAAACACCATGCTGGCTATCGCGCAGATTGAGGTAGCGGTCAAATCGTTTTGGGGTGATATCTACAAAAAGATGCCCAAGCCAGAAATTGGTTCGGTGGGTGCAACATTCGCTGAGTCTGAGGTTCGTCATCAGGACGCGTATGCGCATCTGCTTGAAGTTTTGGGTCTGAATGATGATTTCAACCAGCTCAAACATGTGCCTGCAATCATGGCGAGGATCAACTATCTCGACAAAGCAAACAAACATGCTCAGTCTGATGATCCGGAGAAATATGCGTTTACATTGGCGTTGTTTTCGCTGTTTGTAGAGCATGTGTCACTGTTCTCTCAGTTCTTAATCATGATGTCATTCAACAAATACAAGAACCTTTTCAAAGGTATTTCGAATGCGGTCGAAGCAACATCAAAAGAGGAGCAGATACATGGCCTGTTCGGTATCGATGTGATACGTATCCTCCAAGATGAGCGTCCAGAATGGTTCGGTGATGAATACAAGGAGCAAATAGCTGATATGTGTCAGGAGGCGTACGATGCAGAGTGTCAGATCTTGGATTGGATCTTTGAACAAGGAGAGTTGGATTTCTTACCGATCAAGACGATACAAGAGTTTATCAAAAATAGATTTAACAATTCACTCGAAAGTATCGGTGCAGATAAGATCTTCGAGATCGATGAGCAGGAAGTACAGAAGACAGACCGATTTGACGATGAGGTGATTGCGACGAAGCACGGTGACTTCTTCGATAAGAGAGCCATCAACTATAATAAGAGATCAAAGAGCGTGACAGCGGATGATTTATTCTAGTCTTTGGTTTATTGGTCTTTAGTCTTTGGTGTTTTTATATTGATTTTTTAATAGCCATGTCCTGAGAGAAACATACAAATGTACCAGCTTCTTATTTGGTTTTATTAAGAGATAATAAGGTACTTTTGTTAAGGCGCTTTAATACTGGGTATGAGGATGGAAATTATTCTCTTATTGCGTGACATGTGGATCCGTGAGAGACTTTTACTCAAGCCATTATTAGAGAAGCAGAGGAAGAGGCGTGAATTTCCTTACGGCCTGAGGATCTGAGAGTGGTTCATGTGATGCATAGAGATTCTTGACAATCTTTGGATAATGAAAGAGTGGATGTTTTCTTTACTATAGAAAAATGGGATGGTGAAATTGTAAATAAAGAACCCCATAAGTGTGATGATTTATCGTGGTTCGATTTATGAGATATTCCAGATAATACTATACCCTATATTAAGCAAGCCCTTGAAGCAATACACAATAAGAATTTTTATAGTGAGTATGGTCGACATTAATTCATTTCACTATTATTTCACAACTTTTTTACTATCGTTTCACTATTGTATCTATGGCATTTGATTGGTTGAATGAGCATTCACAAACATTCTTAGAGAGAGGGTATCTACTCCCTGGACAAACGGTCCAAGAGCGTGTCCGTCAGATCACGGACAAGGCAGAGAAAATCTTAGGAAAAGAAGGATTTTCTGACAAGATGTATGACTATATGTCACGTGGTCGGTATGCGTTCTCGACTCCGGTCTGGACGAATTTCGCGTCAGAGAGAGGTCTTCCTATCTCGTGTTTTGGGTCATATATCGCTGATGATATGGGATCGATCATGTATACGCAGGCAGAAGTCGGTATCATGTCCAAACTCGGTGGTGGTACGTCTGCATATTTCTGAGCACTTCGTGAGCGTGGCGCTCCGATCAAGGATAATGGTCACTCATCTGGGTCAGTGCATTTTATGCAGCTCTTCGAGACACTGATCAGTGTGGTGAGTCAGGGATCGACGAGACGTGGACACTTGGCTCCATATTTGCCGCTCGAGCATCCTGATGCAGACGAATTTCTCAACATCGGTACCGAAGGTAATCCTATCCAAAAACTCACTCATGGTGTCACCGTCGGTGATGAGTGGTTGCAGTCTATGGTCGATGGCGATGAAGACAAAAGAAAACTCTGGGCCAAAGTCATCCAAAGAAGAGGTGAGATGGGCTATCCCTATATTATGTTCTCTGACAATGCGAATAATGGTACGGTCGATGTGTACAAAGATAAGGGTCTCAAGATTTATGCATCCAACATGTGTTCTGAAATCATGCTTCCGTCCAAGGAAGACTGGTCATTCGTTTGCTGTCTGTCGTCTATGAACCTGGCTCACTATGATGAGTGGAAAGATACGGATGCGGTTGAGGTGATGACATATTTCCTCGATGCGGTGATGCAAGAGTTTATTGATAAGTTAGAAGCATATAGAGATAGTGATGATCTGAGCGATCAGCAGACATTCGAGTTTATGAAAAGAACTCATGAGTTTGCTATCCAAAACAGAGCACTCGGTCTCGGTGCACTTGGATGGCATTCGTACCTCCAATCACATATGATACCGTATGAGAGTCAGGAAGCGATGCTTCTCAACCAACAAATCTTCCAACAGATCAATGAGCAAGCATATGCTGCGTCTGCGAAAATGGCAGAGGAATACGGTGAGCCAGAACTTCTGACTGGATATGGCAGAAGAAATACCACGCTCATGGCGATCGCTCCGAATACGTCATCAGCGTTTATCCTCGGGCAAGTCTCGCAGGGTATCGAGCCTGTCTGGTCCAACTACTATGTCAAAGACGTCGCCAAGGCAAAGGTTTCTATCAAGAATAAATATCTCGAAAAACTCCTCGCAGACAAGGGTCAGGATACGAGAGAGGTTCGACAGAAGATCCGTGATCACGATGGGTCTGTGCAACATTTAGACTTCCTCACCGATGAGGAGAAAGAAGTGTTCAAAACATTCTCTGAAATCAATCAGTTCGTCGTGATCGATCAGGCTGCTGATAGACAGAAATACATCGACCAAGGTCAATCGCTCAATGTGATGGTCCACCCCAATACCCCTGTCAAAGATATCAACAATCTCTATCTCGATGCGTGGAAGCAAGGGATCAAAGCACTTTATTATCAACACAGTAAGTCTGCAGCTCAACAGCTCAGTAGGAAGATTATCAGTTGTGTGGGGTGTGAGGGGTAGAAGGGTAAATAGTATAAAAGTGTAAGAAGAGTAAAAAGTAATGAAACAATGGAAAGGTCGCTGGCTATAGAGCTGGTGATCTTTTAGTTTGTTTGTATATTGTTGATGGTTGTAGTATGATGAGTCTACAGACACCACAAATCGACTGTATGAGATCATCACACCTATCGTGTCATTGGTCTGGGCAAGCACTCAGAAACAGACGAAGAATTAGTAATTTATGAGCCGCTGTATGATGCTTCAGGATCGTGGCTCGGTGATCTAGATTATGCGGTGAGACCATTATATATGTGGCAAGAAGATGTCGAATGGAATGGTAAAGTAGTGAAAAGATTTACCTTGATAGATGATACTGATGTTAGATAAACTTCTTGAACTTAATAAGTGAAGGATGGATCATCTTTTCCAGGACGGAGAGGATTGGTATACAGGAGCGACCATGTATGTGGATGAAATGCAGAAAGAAATCGTCGAGATGACGGAGGAACTCAGACCGGATAATGTTGTGTATCTGGAAGATGAACTGGGAGATATCTTACGAGACTACCTGTGTCTGTTGCGCTGACTGGAGCATGAGAGACTGATTGATAGTGTCGAAAATGTATGGAAATGTATTTATACCAAATTTTCTGAGAGACTAGAGTGATATCCTTACCAAGATCGAGACGGTGTCAAGAAGATACAGAAAGAGAGGCTCAGACAGGAGCATGAGAGGAGATATGGATAAATCTTGTTTTTTTATAGATTTTATGTATAGTATATACTATATAAATCGTTTTCATATTGTTCATTGTTTGATACATATGGTCGAATATAGCAATACTTTTGACTTGCTGCCTGCGGTAGAGAGACAACATTTATTGGATACTAGAGCTGTCCTCAATCAGACATTTATGGATATGTCTCTTGATGATCTCCAGAAGAGATTTTTTGTTGCTTCTCATCCAGAAGATTGAATATTCTTATGGGATGATGTCTGGAAGAAAAGAGTTTGATATGTATCATTTGATATAATTAAAGATAATACCCTATTTATAAAAACCTATGGTGTATTGCCTGTGTATCAGAAGTACTGATTCTCAACGCTTTTGTTGTGATGATTGATCTGATCGCGTGCACTTATATCTATCCAGAACCAATATTCTTGACAACCTATTACATCACTTTCTTTTTGTACAAAGCAACTAAAACCCCATATTACTGAACAGAGCTATAAATATTTTGATATTTCTGATAATACATTATCTAACCCTGATATGGATGCCATTTGGAGGAGCGTTTTTCAGAAAATACAATCTCCTCATTTGGATTTTAATAGTGGCACTGATCAAGTACATATATGAAGGTATGCACTCGATTTTGATAATTAGATTTTGTTGATTTCTATGAATTGATTTGCAAACGGATCGTGTCATCTATAACCTAGGCGATATCTTTTTTTAATCTACGAAAAGTCGTTATGAATCAGAAGCTTATTTTCCTCATGGGGGTATCGGGGAGTGGCAAAAATACCGTACAGCCAGGGCTACTGGCGGATGAGTCACTTCAGCTCGAGCAAGTGAATACCACCACCACGCGTCCTCTCAGGCCGGGCGAGAATCATGGTCTGTTTTATGATTTTGTGAGTCAGGAGAGATTTGATGAGTTGATCCAGGCAGGGGATTTTATCGAGTATGCACTGGTACATGACAAATACTATTATGGTACGAGAAAATCATTGGTGCAGGATGTTTTCTCCCATCATAAAAACGTACTCAAACAGCTGGATATCCATGGATGGGAGCAAATTGTCCACCGTCCAGAAGTGAGATCGTATGCTAGGAGTGTTTTTATGACTATTTCTGATGAGACGATCAGACAGCGCATCCTGTCCAGAGATGAGACGATAGCAGAAGAGGAGATCCAGCGTAGACTCATGAGTGCACATTATGAGAGACAGAAGGCTACTGAGCTTTGTGATGTCGTGATTGATGTGGAGGATATGACGCCTGAGGAACAATGCCACAGACTAAAAGATCTTATTGTCGGGTTGTTGTGATAAATATCTGATTAATAGATTCTCAAAAAGAAAAAAACACTCTCAAGGAGGTTTTTATCAATTGGGTGATCTGGGACTCGAACCCAGGACCAGCGGCTTAAAAGGCCGTTGCTCTACCGACTGAGCTAATCACCCATGGAGAGCGCTTAATCGTTAAACGTTTAAACGCTTAATTGTTTTTATGCTGCTATAAATCCTTTCATCTTTTTGTATGCTTTGGATGAGATTTTGACAGTAACTACTGAACCATCTTCAAGTCTGACCTTCTTTTTGAGAAGATTGGGTCTGAATGTTCTTTTGGTTGCTCTCATAGAGTGAGATCTATTGTTACCGGTTTGTGTTTTTTTACCGGTAAATCGACATACGTTTGGCATAATAGGATGGGGTAGTGATATGAAAAAAGTATATGAGAATTATTCTGTTGCTTCTGTATTAGTTTCTGCTTCTGTTTCAGTAGCTTCTTCTTCGTCTGTAACGCCACCCTTAGCGACCGCCACTCTTGCTACCGCTAGCTCTCCGTCATCGAGGATAGTCACACCCTTTGGAACTATGAGATCTTTGACGTAGATGATATCATCCTCGTTCTCCATAACAGAGATGTCTACTTTGATATCGTGTGGGAGATCTTTTGGTTTTGCTTTGATCTCGACACTGTCTTTGATCTGCTGGATTCTGATCTCTGTCGATGTGATGACAGGAGCTTTTCCTTGCAAGATCAATGTCACTTCTGCGTGGATCTCTTCACCTGCTTTGACACCGATAAAGTCTACGTGAGTGACTTCATGTGTGACAGGATTGATCTGAAGATCATGGATAAGAACATCGTGATCTATACCATCACCCTTCAGTTCAATAACGGTAGATTTCCCCCCTTCCTTATATGTTCTGACAAAATCTTGTCTTCTACACTGTACAGTGATAGGGTGATCCATATGTTTTGCGTAGATGATTCCTGGCAAGATATCTTCTTTTCTCAATTTTACCAATTCCTTACCTTTTGCAGTGCGTTGTTGGACAGCTAATTTCATGATTACTGATCCGTCTTAGGCGATATAAAGTGATATATTATTCTTCTGTAGTGGTTTCTTCTTGTGTAGTAGGTGCTGCTGCCTTTTTGGTAGCGATAGTAGCAGCATAGAGATCGGTATTTCTCTGTTCTGGTTTGATGATGCTCTTGAGTTTCGCGGCTCTTTTACCGACCTTATCTCTGAGATGATAGAGTTTTGATTTTCTGGTCTTATTTTGATCTACTAAGAGGACTTTTTCGAACTTATCGAAAGAGAGTGGATAGATTTTCTCTACGATGGTACGTGCCACTTCACCTCTGACGAGGAATGTGCCGTCTGGTTGGTTTGGTTTTTTGACTCTCAAGACAGTGCCTTTGAATTTCCAGATTCTCTGGTTGTTACCATCACCTACTTTTTCGTGGATTTCCAAAACCATACCTGGTTTGACAGGGAGGACGTGATATCCTTTTTCAGTGAAAATATGTTGCAATCTCGTGGTATTCATGCGAATAACGACGTATAAGGTAAATCAAGAATACAGATCAGACTCTATGCTGTTTCTGCTTGTTTGTCTGCGATTTTTTGAATCACTTGTTGTTGGCGATTCATAATTTTCGCTTTCCATTTTTTCTGCTGTTCGATACCTCTTCTGATGTCGAGGATCACTACTTTTTCTACTCTCGTAAGCGCTTTGTTAAGCTTTTTCTTACCATTACTTTTCAATTTTTTACCCATTATTTCTGAAGGTGAGCGAATAAATTAGCATATCATCTAGCTTCCATCTTTTTCTCAATCATAGCGAATGTGATACCATGTTTGCTCATTTTGCGAGCGAGTTTTTGTTTTGCATCGATGATCCATGCAGTTTCACCTTGTTTTTCTTGTTTGCGAGCGAGCATGATAGCATGATCTACGATTTTTTCGTGTTTTCTGCCTGACTTAGCTTTGTTATGTACGGTAAGCCTTTGAGCGATGTGCTTCTTTTTGCTTCCTGATCTAAATCTAACCATGAATATGAAAGGGGTAAGTAGTGTAAATAGAATAAGTAGTGTAAATAGCTTTTTTCGCTATTTCACGTATTTGGCCATGTATGCGTATGCTTTGTTAGCTTCAGCCATCTTGTGAGCTTCTTCCTTTTTCTTGACAGCGTTACCTTGTTCTGCGTATGCAGCCATGATTTCTTCTGCGAGGTTCATAGCCATACTACCTTTTTTGTTTCTGGCAGCATCGAGCATCCATTTACATGCGAAGAAGAGCTTTTTGTTCTGTTTCACTTCCAATGGTACTTGGTATACTGCACCTCCTACTCTTTTGGATTTGACCATAACAGATGGTGCAGCGTTTTCGATAGCTCCTTCGACGACTACTTGAGGGTTCATGTGACCTTGTTTTTTGATCTCTGCAAGCATCTGGCGATAGATATTTCTCGCTACATTCTTTTTGCCATCTTTCATAATGTAATTGATGAATTTTTCAGCAGTAGCAGTACTATTGGTATACACCGTAAGTGTTTGCTTCTTGTATGATGAACCCATGAGATTATGTACTATATGTTATATAAAGGAAAAAGTTATTATTTATTCTTTGGTCTCTTGGTACCGTAGAGTGAGCGTCCCTGTCTTCTATCGTCGACAGGGTTAGCATCGTATTTTCCTCTGACGATGTGATATTTCACACCCGGAAGATCTTTTACTCTTCCACCTTCGATCATGACAACTGAGTGCTCTTGGAGTTTGTGTTTCTCACCTGGGATGTATGCCCATACTTCTTGTCCGTTGGAGAGTCTGACTCTGGCCACTTTACGCTGAGCAGAGTTAGGCTTTTTGGGAGTGTGTACAGTCACTTTGAGACATACACCTCTTTTGAACGGAGCAGAGAGATCTACCTTTTTGTTGTGCTTGAGTTTGTTGACTTGGTATTGGAGTGCAGGAGCTTTAGACTTTTTGGTCTTAGAACTTCTTCCCTTTTTTACCAATTGGTTAATGGTTGGCATAAGAAATATTTTCAATTACACTATAAATCTACAATACAATCTCTTGTATGTTTTCGAAGGTAGTCTCAGCATGAAACCGACTAGTATAAGCGCGTTCGTTGGAACTCGTACGTGCTTGGGTGTCGGGCGACTGGGTGCGAATATAGAGAACTCAGATAGGAATGCAAGACTTTTGTCAGACTTTTTTGATGTTTGTGCTAGGTGATGGTTGGCGGAGAGGTTTTGATCAACGTTTCGGGCTGATCCGAGGTTGTGACCCTAAGGGAGCAATTTTGGATAGTCCGTGTTGTCGGAGCCGAAGGCCGAGCGACCTTAGGAGCGAGAGTTTGTTTAGAATACTTAAATCGCTTCCTTATTTATCCACGACTCATACTCGTCATTTGCTTCAACAGACATTTTTATTATACATGGTGTTTCATATGGATGAATTTTCATAATCTCACTTTTAACTTTTTCCCAATTTTCGTTTTTCGTTTTTAAAAGAGAAACTATTTCATCTGAACTTTCAATATTTCCTTTCCACCAATAAGAACTTTTGATCGGGAAAAAGTTTACACAAGCTATTGATTTTTGTTGAAGCAAATGCGAAGAAACCTTTTCTGCCTCTTCCATGTTTTTATGTGTTACATAGATTGCGATAAATGACATAATCAAAATGTTACGATTTAAATATTTTTCTAAACAAATTTTCGACAATTGGCCGGCGGATCATCCGTCGTTGCTTCGAGTGTAGCGAAGCGAAATGAGAAAGCAATGTCGGATATCTGTTTGTTGAACGAAGTCGCGGAGCGATGGAGTGAGACAAACCGAAGCGCCGGCCAATTGATCAAAAGCGCGGAGCGGAAACGAAGCGACCGAAGGGAGAGCGAAGCGATCTTCGGAGCGGAGCGATTTTGATCAACTAAACTTTATACGAAATAGAATAGAGAAATTGCAGTGTTATACAAGCAAAAAGTATGATTCTACTAAATTTATTCCATATATGTATGTAATGCGAACTATTACTTCCGATAGTGCGCGATATTCTGTATATAAAGTGAATTATTTGCACTACTCCCCACTCAGGCTATGACTGGTTGCGATCAGGTGGCGGTATTTTTGGCAAAAATAGTGGCTATTCTTCCTCATAATAATAACTGTAGTTGATACCTTTCATAAACATGTCACGACTGTGGATATCGTCAGTGAGAGCATGTTGGATGAGATGTATAATGGTCTCACTACTATGAGGGCTTGCTATCATAGCGTTCATGTAGTCATTTTTGCTGATTTTGCTCCAGTCGACAGATTTTTGGAGTTGTTTTTTTAGCATCAGATCGAGCCAGATCCTTGCAGTTCTACCATTTCCTTCCATGAAGGGATGAGCTATATTCATTTCGATATATTTTTTGATGATCTGCTCCAGATTGGTCTCTGGCATACGTTCGATGGATTGGAGTGTGGTGTCGAGAAACTCTGCACTTGCAAATCTAAATCCTCATTTGGAGATGTTCTTGGTCCTGATCTGTCCTGCAAAATCATAGAGCCCTCCGAAGAGATATGCGTGTATTTGTTGCAGGCTCTTTACTGTACCGATTTCAAAGTCATGGATGAGGTTACTTTCAAAGAGTGTATATGCTTTTTTCTTGCTCTGTCCGTCAATGCTGTTGTCGCTATAGAGAAACCAGTCAAGAAAAGTGAGTGTGTTTTTGTTTGGGATCGTTTTTATTACATCCACAATATCATCTTGTGAAAAACAATCAGTAGCATATTTTTTCCCATCAGAGGCGACTAATTTGAGTTGTCCTATTTTTGCGGACAACTGATTTCATTCTTGTGTGAGTTTTCTTTTGATATCATTCCAATATTTTCTAGGTCTTGGACTATCAGTAATTGCGGCAATAATATCTACAATAGAAAACCACCACTTATTCTGGTCATCATCCCAGATAGCGCGTACCTCATGATCATTGAAAAACCTGATAGAAATTTTGTGATCCATAATACGTTTTTGTGTAAAGATCGCAGAGCGGTTATTGTGATCTTAGTATACAAAAATAGAGCTCTATTGCAATCATTCGCTTATTTTTCTTCCCCACTCAAACTATGGCTGGTTGTAATGAGAGGGCGGTAGCTGGCGAGGGTGTAGAGTCAGGCCATGATGAGTCATCCGACGATAGATCGTGCTCGGTGATGATGTGGTGCGAGATAGTGGATAGTGAGTCCGACGAGGATGATGATGAGGGCATTGATGAGGAGTCTGGGTGTAGTTTTGGGTAGAAGTGGGAGAGCCTTATATCTGTATGCCATGATGAGTGAGCCGATGAGAAAGAGTGCTTCCAATATTCACTGTCACCAGAGTGCTCCGGTGAGTCATCGCTGCCCGATCGCTCGTATCGCGAAGGGAAGCCCAATCAGGATACCGACGCCGTTGATGGTCAGGAGGATGTTTTGGCGATGGATGGCGAGGAAGAGATAATTGAAACACTGTTTGATAAAGCTACCGACGAGGATGATGGCGAGCCATGGCAGGAGAAAATCTGCGCCGATGTGTTGTGGTGTAGTGAGGTACTCTGGTCCGCCGACGAGTCCGATGACTTGGGGTGCGAATGCGATGCAGGCTGCGATGATGAGTCCACCGACCCATGTCATGAGTGTGATGAGTCCACCGATGGCTTGACGTTTGGCTGTGTCGGTGGCGTCGGCGATTTTGTGGATCATGCTGTTTCCTATGCTGGAGGGGATGATGATGAGGACGACGATGATGCCGAGGGGGAGTTTTCGGATACCTTGTTCAGGATTGTTTCCTATCGTAGGATAGATGAGTCCGATGATGACGGAGATGGCGAGTGTGTGCATACTACTCAGAAAATATGCTAGTCCGTAGGCAGCGTTGCGACGAGTAATATCCCATGTGAATTTTCGGTCGGGGATGAGTTTGATCGCTAGATGTTTGCTGGTCTCGTATCGGGTGTAGATGAGCTGTGCGATACCGCTGATGAGGACAGAGCTCATGATAGCGACGAAGAGTCGGATAGGCATATCATTGCCGCCCATGCCGGGTGCGATCCATCGAATCAGTGCTGCCAAGACGATCAGTTGTGCGACTCTAGCGATGGTGAGAGCGATGGTGACCTTTTTCATCTGTCGGAAGAGCTGGAGAGGGAGCTGGATCATGCTGCTCGCCATAAAGACTGCCGAAAAAAGCGCACCGATAGGCAGACCCCGAGTCAGGTAGGGATTGCTATGGTAGGCGGGGACTTGGTATGCGATGAGGAGGACGATGGCGTAGACGACAGTGATACTGACGATCCTAGTGAAGAGAAACTTGGAATACTCGGTCTGGAGTTCTTCCATTTTGCCTGATTCTTTGAGTGGTCAGAGGATGCGGAGGGTGAGTGTATAGAGCCCGAAGTCTGCGAGCGCTCCCCAGATAGCAAAAATATCCAAAATATTGGTATAATCTCCGTAGCGGTAGGGCCCCAGATACTGGGAGATCATCATCACGACGATGATGCCGAGGATGGCAGAGATGGCTCTTCCGATGATTTGCCACATGGCGTCAGAGAGGATGCGGGAGGAGGACATGTGCTGTAGGGCAATAAAGGGCAATAAAGGACGATGGAGGATTATAGAGGATGTTATCCGAGGATTTTTTTAGCTTCGTCATAGCCGCGCTGGATGGCTTGGTCGAGGACTTTGATGTCATACGCAGAGATGTCACCCAAATAGGGTCTGATGAGTTTGGTTTGTGGATGACTTTGGACTTGGTAGTCTTCTATCCTACGCATCATGACGACAAGCGATCTCATGAGGATGTCGCTTTTTTGTGCGAGAGCATTGGTGGGGAGAGTGACACCAAGGATTTTTTTCTTCTCTTTTTGGATCTCAAAACCTCCATATCCTCTGCATGATGAGGCGATGATATGCTTGCCGGAGACGTGATCGATGGGTAAATTATTGATAATACCACCGTCGACGATGGGTTTGTGTTGATCAGGAAGCGAAAATACTCCCGGTACACTGATACTATATCTGACTGCGTCGAGCACTGGTCCACCTGTGAACACTACTTCTGTGCCGCTGTCGAGGTCGGTAGCGATAGCTTTGAATGGAATAGGAAAATCTTCTATATTTTTGTTACCAATGACTTTGTCCATCTGTTCGATAATGCTAGCGCCACCGATGGTGATGCTTTTTCGGTTGATGTCGAGGATGTCGGAACTCGTGAGTGTTTGAGCTTTGGCATAGATCTGGTCTGATGTGAGACCCATGGCGATCAATGAGCCTATCAGTGCACCCATACTAGTGCCGGCGATTTCGGTGATGATGTAATCATTCTCTTCGAGATAGCGAAGGACACCAATATGACTAAATCACTTGGTTCATCCGCCTCCAAGGACGAGAGAGATTTTCTTTTTGTTTCTAAACATGTTTTTTCACTATCAAAATAAGTGACCAGACTCTAGTGATCGTGATGTGAATTGCGAGAGGATTTAGTTGATAGGGTCTGACGGATTTTTTTTAATATTCTGTTTTATTCGATTTATGCCTTCTAATTGTCGTAGTTGATTTGTATTGGGTATGAAATCTATGATATCATTACTATTTCTTCCTGGTCCATTGTTAGTAAATACGTTATGTCCGATCATTATTACGCTTTCCGGAATAGCGACAGATATTATTTGGTCGCCATAGAATGTGTTGGATGCTATATTAGTTACCTCTTTTTGGTCGATTTGCATGGGTATGATGACTTCTTTGGGGCACTGATTATCATAATTACTAATTGTTCCATTGATAAAATCAAAGCATGATCTACTTGTTCGATCGGCGCTATCATAATATGTGTTTTGTAGAGTTTGGTACTCTTCATTGTTGGATCATTGCACTTTAGAAAATGTCATTGTTGTATAGGGTCCACTCGTTTCATCGATCGTTCCCATACAGTTTGTTGTATTGCCAGCGTGTGTCTCACTTATGGCTGTGATAGCGTATTTTGTATTTTCATTATTTCTGTAGTATGCATAAGAGGTTCCAGTATTTTTGCATTGTGTATTGGTATATGAGTATACTGCTATTCATTTTTTGGCTGGATCGTGAGGTAGAGTGGAGAGGTATGCAGATAGAGCCTCTCATATCATTTCTATTGTTCCTTCATTTTGTTCGTGTGTTGTGGTTGCACTTATCAGTGGGCTATTGATTGGTTTTGTAGATACCAGGAGCAATACTCATCACTGTGTAAGCTGATTGGAGAATGCTGGAGGATATGAGCCATTGTGATCTGCACTATATATGATTATAGCGTTGGAGATTGTACGCATATCTGTCAGACGTGTTGCATCTCTTGTTTTAAATTGTGTACCAAGTATTCTGGGTATGAGTATTACTATCAGTATACCTATGATGACTATTGCAATTAATATCTCTATAAGAGTGAATCAATATCTTTTTGTCTGAGGTGACATGGTGTTGTTACGGTATCTTATAAAGCACTTGTCACGGTATGTGACGTATATCGTTTTTCATTTTTATATGAAATCATGGGTATTATTCATTGTCTCTATAGTGTGAATAGTAAAGAATAACCTATCTATGTAAAGTTATTTTCGTTGTTGTGTGATTTTTCAGGATGATCTGTTTGTCGTGTGTGATGATTATGATTGCTAATTTCATATGATGTATTTTTTTTATGATAGATGGTATATGGTTGTTGTTTTGATAGAAAATGTATAATTTTTTTGCAATTTGGCAAGGTTTGGGTATACTTGTAGTATCTTTATTTGTGAAGAGTGTATATGGGTGCACGACATGACAAACTCTATCCTCTCATCTATCGCATGGTCACAGGCGAATCTCTTCCTGATGATCAAAAAGTTGCTAGTGACCAGTTACTAGTTACGAGCACTTCCATCAAGCACCAAGTACCAACCGCCACCTGACTACTTACTTTCCATATTCTGCCATTCAAAGATAATGAATTGGGTATCAATCACTGGCAAGGAATTTTGAAAAATTTCCATAAAATCAAAGAACAACTCGATTTTACTATGGTGGGAAATAGCGCAACTATTAAAATGTATGTCACGATGCCACTGTCACTTCGTACGTATTTTGAGAATATTTTTTATGCTGCTTATCCGACATCTGATCTCATCGAAGTATCTGCATGATTGCCTCATCAAGGTGGTCATCAGCAGTATGTCCATTTTTCGAAAGAGGCAGAAATTGCTACCAAAGAGTACTATGTCCAGGATGGTACCTATATCGATCCGATGAAAGATACGATGGCGCTCTTTGCTGCTGTCCCTGCGACGATGTGGCTTACGCTTACGTATAGTCATCGTTTTCAGGAAAGGTTTTCTTGATGGGATGCTTTTGTGAAGAAGATGATTTCTCTTACTAAGAAAGTCACACCTGACAAACCTACTCCTACCGAGACACCAGAACAAAGAGAACAACGCGAAAAAGATGAGGCTGCTGTCAAGCAATACCAGCAGTCAAAGGGAGAGCTGTTTCTCTCTGTGAGCTATGCGTTGGTCGGAGCAGATGAATACACAACAGCGGCTATAGAAGATGCACTCAGTAAATCATGGAAAACATTTGTTCCGATGGGGTCGCTATCATTCAAGCCGAAAAAACCTTCATATCAGGGTATGTCGAGGAGTCAGGCATGTAATTTTTTCCATATTCCTACCAAGGCAAATCCTGTCAAGCAGCTTGAATATGCAGTCTATAGAAAACTTCCGTTCCCTACTCATCTTCCCACGCTCGACAATACACCTCATGGTGAGGTGACGATTATTGGTAAGACAGATTTTAAAGGGCAGCATATTCCTTTTGGTATCCGTACGGAGGATAAGTTCCGTCACATGTATATCATCGGTAAAACGGGTACGGGTAAATCGACGTTCCTCTCGAATATGATCAGATCGGATATGTATTCTGGTTCTGGATTATGTTTGATAGATCCACACGGAGATCTCGTCGATACGGTTCTTGAACACGTGCCGAGTCATCGCTCCAATGATGTGGTGCTTTTCGATGTGGGAGATCAGGAATTTCCTATCGGATTTAATCTCCTCCAATACAAAACACCTGACGAGAAATTACGTATCGTCTCGGGAGTCGTGTCTGTTTTTCATAAGCTCTTCGGACATTCACGAGGTCCGCGTCTGGAATATATTCTTCGCAATGTTCTGCTTACGTTGGTAGACTATCCCAATGCAACTATTCTCCACCTGATGCGTGTGCTGACGGACAAGAATTTCCGTGAAGAAGTGTTATCTCATCTGGATGATGCGGTGGTGATGCGTTTTTGGCGTGATGAGTTTGATAAGCGAAATGATAAACAGATCCAAGAAGCCATCGGTCCGATCACGAATAAGGTCTGACAATTTTTGTCATCATCCATTGTCCGTAATATCTTCGGCCAACCCAATACCAAACTTAATATGCGTGATGCAATGGACTCAGGCAAAATCATTCTTGTGAATCTGTCCAAAGGTCGCATAGGAGAAGACAATGCTCAGATGATAGGATCTCTATTAGTGACCAAAATACAGATTGATGCGATGTCTCGTGCGGATATTAGTTATACTGATCGTAAGGATTTCTATCTCTATATTGATGAATTCCAAAATTTTGCTACTGAATCATTTGCTACTATTCTTTCGGAAGCTCGTAAATATAGACTGTCACTGATTGTAGCGAATCAGTATACATCACAGCTAGATCAGACGATCCGTGATGCTATCTTTGGAAATGTGGGTACGATGATCTCGTTCACGCTGTGATACGATGATGCAGTCGTGATGTCCTCGCAGTACAAAGAGATGATCACGCCGAATGACATGATCTCTCTCCCACGCTTCAAGGCATATACCAAACTCATGGTGGATGGTATTACGACCGATCCCTTCTCTATGCAGACACTACCTCTTGTCTCACCCGAAGATTCTGTCGAAATCAAAGACAAAATCAGACGCCAATCACGTCAGCGCTATGCGATGGAGCGTGGTCGTCTGGAAGGACTTCTTCAGGCGTGGGCGAGTAAATCATTTTCCAAGCAAGAGGCTATTGCTCGTCAAGCGCAGCTCGAATGACTGGGACTCGATGAGGGTCAGGTCAGTATTTTGGAAGATCTAGAAGTACAGCGTAGGCAGCACCTTTTCCGTGACTATGCGGTAGAAGGTAATGAGCCTGATGCGATGCTTATGGATGTCGTTAGCGGGAATCATAGAGCGATCTGGTATACGAAGCCTGAAGACTTGGATCGTGTAACTCAGCTCCATCCCATGAAAACAAAAGGGGCGAGTTTTGATGTGCAGGGACATACATTACATATTACTGTCGATAAATATGTCCATCGTTCACTCAGAAATGAAGCCAATAAACTCTTGACGATTTGGGTCGGTACACCTGATGAGGTCCGTGAGCAAATCCGCAATGGCTTTGGTAATACAGACAAGCGAAAATATGTCGTCAATGTGGAGAAATACCAAAACGCCAAAACACCAAAACACCAAAACGATCACAAGACGAATAATCGCTGAGACGATTCATCGATTGAGCATTTGGGCACATTTTCTATTGATGATATTGTGCTCGGTGAGTGGTATGATGGCTATGTGAAGCTGATCTATAATTATGGTATCTTCGTCACGGTCAAGGGAGTGGAATGATTGCTTCATAAGAACTGGATAGAGAATGTACCCGATAGTGTGAAGTTTACCGATTACTATAATCAGGGAGATAAGATACGTGTCAAAGCAGCAGAGTTTAAGGTGATTAAGGGGGAGAAGAGAGTAGTATGGAGTCAGATAAACTAAAATTTATATTATAGTAGCATGGAGATGACATTTATCTCTTCTTTTGTGTTTATAGATTTCTGAGAGTAGTGATCAGGATATCAATATCTTTCGGTGTGGTATAGGCATGGAAACTGATACGACATCAACCATCAATTCAGATATCATGCCAGAATGGAAATGTACAGTGTCCACCACAGCGGATAGCTATCTGATGATCTGCACAGTGCTGGGCGAGAGCATTTTTGGTGATAGTATCGAGAGTGAAGGAGATGACTCAGCCACGCAAGAACCCCCTCCCGCAAGCGGGTCCTCCCCCTTGTCAGGGGGCGACACTTTTTTCAAAGGAGGACAAATCAGAGCCGATAATGGCGCATAAGGGGAGAGCTTGAAGTCTTTCTAATGCGTATTGTGTTAGTTCTTGGTCATGCTGACTGATGACCTCTACTCATCCGATACTATCGATGTAGTCTATAGCTGCTAGTAGGCTGACTGCGCCTACGACGTTGGGTGTGCCTGCTTCTCGTCCGTGGATGTCAGACTGGAGTTCGTAGTTGTCGCGAGTGACTTCGGCAATAGCTCATCCACCTCATCGTGCGGGAGTGAGTGATGTGATTCGTTTCTTTTGCATTCGAAGCATACCAAGACCTGTCAGACTGAACATTTTGTGAGCAGTGCCGATGAGCACATCTGCTCCGAGTGTGGTGACATTGATAGGGTATTTGCCGAGTATCTGTGATCCGTCGATGACGAAAAATATGTCATCTCCCACTATCTGTCTGACGCGAGAGAGGTCAGGCATGTCACCGGTGACATTGGAAAACGCGGAAAGTGATATGACTTTCGTCGTGTCATCGATGAGAGAGAGGAGGACTGATCGGTCAAGTGTGTAGTTCTCATCAATCGGAAGTCGCCTGATAGTGAGATTGTACTGCTCAGCGATCATCTGTCGGGGGACGATATTAGCATGATGTTCAGGAACCCCGAGGATCATACTGTCACCAGGGGTCAGGATACCACTTTTGACCAATGATTGTGCCAAGAGATTGAAGCAGGCAGTGGCATTATAGTGGTAGATCACTTCCGCTTCGCTGGATCATCCTATGAATTGGGCAAAGCGAGCTTTAGATTGTTGGTATAGGTCTTCAGACTGCTCAGCAATACTATAGGTGCCACGATGGATGTTGCTATTGGTGGTAGTGAGATAGTCAGTCACTGCGTCGATGACGGATTGTGGTTTTTGGCTGGTGGCAGCACTGTCCAGATACACAAGATCGGGATGAGTAGAGAAGATGGGAAAATCGGAGCGAAAGTTTGTCATGATACCGTATGATCAGGGTTGGTAAATTACTTTTTTTATGTTACTTTTTTCTACCAGCGAAAAAAGTAACCAAAAACGCCTCGTCTCGGCAGCCAGCGCGTGCCTCGACACCTGCTACGGGTATTGTAGCTCTGGCGGCACTTGACGCGTTCTTTCGTTTTCATTTTTATATAAAAAAAAATCATCTGCAAGAGAATAGATTGGACCAATTCGTAGAGGATTTGTTAGGTGAAGAATTCTGGTACTTTTTCTAGTTGCTCATCAAGTGATGCAAGATCTGCTTGATCTTGTTGGTCTGATTGTGTTTCCATAGCTTGTCTGATATCTGTGCTGTAGAGCTGCTGGGTATGTGGAGAGAGTTGTTGTTTGGCTATATTTTTGCAATAATAGTCGAAAGTAATATCAGGATTTTTGGTATCAATGATATGCTGTGCATACTCTACAAAAAGAGATAAGTCTTTACTATCCATAGGGGATTTATCTCCTATCTTTTGGAATTTGGAGAGGAGTTCGTGTGAACGATTGGGATATTGATTATCCATATTGAGATACTGAAACCAGGGATCAGATGACTTGGAGAGATCGATGTCGTTGGATGTCTGAGCTATGTTTTTGATGCGCTGTGGGAGCGATCCAAGCGTTGCTAAATCTTGTGCTAATTGCTTGTTTTCGGTAGTGCTGTTGCTCTCGGTGGTTCTGTCGATGAGATTGTATGTTTCTTGGTATTGTTCATTGTTTTGGTCTGGTCTGTCGTTGTAGTCGTTGGCGGTGTTTTGTGTTTGGTTGAATGTATTGAATTCGGTGGCGAACTGTCTGCCTTGGAGATGTGCCTTGAGTTCGGTGGCGTAGCGCTGGATGCTGACCTTTTGGCTGGCGGTGTCGTTTTCGAGTGTGGATTTTTGCTGCGTAGCAAATGATTCAAGTGATTTTTGGTAGTCTTGGTAGTTGTTAGTATCGGTAATATCTGCTAGACTCATGGTGCTGATGATGCTTCCCATGGTCGGCAGACTGACGCCGTGAAGTGTGTCTGTGATTTCGTTGCCATCCACTTGATTGTCTTTGCGGTCGAAGATTTTGGGTCCTGTGAGTTGCTCACCGATAGTGATAGGGTGGTGGAACTCGTATCCGTCGATGCCAAAAGGGATGGTCAGACCCTGAGTTGCGTCGTACGAGATGGTGGACTGATTGACATCCATATCCTGTCCCATGGATCCGAAAAGATTGGCAATATGGGCGAGATAGTTCTGCTGTGTAGCGTCTTTGATGGTGTCACTGGTTTGGGTGCTGAGTGATTGGGTGAGGATGGTATGACTTGTCTGGACTCTCTCATATTGTTCTGGTTTGATGGTTTCCGTATTGATTTTTCTATCACGGATGAGCTGACTGAGTCGCAATCATTGGAGGAAAGATTGTTGCTGCTCTTTGGGTATAGAAAGATCTTTGACGATTTGTTGGCCGACAGTGCTATCGGGCTGCACGACTTGGTTATTGATCTGGTAGACCATTGGCAGTGTATCTATGATTTTGTCTGCTAGTGTGCCAAACTTTTCCTGGTTTTCAGGATTTTGGATGATGTTTTGGAACTCTGTGTCATGCGCACCATCAAATCACTCTATCTGTCATACTGCATCATCCTGTGCGAGATCATCGAGCGTGTCTATTTTTTTAGCACTATTGAGAGATTCTACTATCCCCAATGATTCTTTGAGTCCATCAAAAGAGCCATCAGACAGATAGGTGAGTACCTTCTGCTGATCATCGTCCTGCCGCTGGAGTTCGTCTGCAAGGTTAGGGTTCTGCTGGAGAGTCAGAAGTTTCACAATATCATCTCTCTGGAGATGGTAGTCTGCGAGCTGAGACTCGTCGATGGTGAGTCATTGGTCTACTTTTTGTTGGGCGTTTTGGAAGTTTTCTGATCACTCTCAATGGATGAGATCAGCTTTTTGCTTAGCGATTTTAATCATCTCTTTTATTTCTTGTCCGATTTCCTTTTGGTTTGCTATACTTTCATCAATTTCTTGTCCGATTTCCTTTTGGTTTGCTATACTTTCATCAATTTCTTGTCCGATTTCCTTTTGGTTTGCCAATATGTTCTGTTTTTCATCAATTTTTGCTTGTGTAGAGAGGGCTAGATGGTATTTTTCTTGTGCGACAGTTGTAGCATGGTCATAGAGTGATCCCATCTTTGTATCTCGTGTCATGCTAGTGAGCGCTTGGAGTCCTGCTATTATGTGTTCAGGCTTGAGTTTTTGATTTTCTTGACTGGTCAAGAATTTTTGGAGTGCCTCTTGCATAGGTTGCTGATCTCCTACTTCACTAGTAGCTTGTGAGAGGAGTTGTTCTATAGTTTGGTTTATCTGTTGTGCTAGTTCTGGGTCTTGATTTATCTTATTTTGCATATCGGGAGAAAGATGCATCTGTTGCAGTGCCTCTATCGGTTTATTATTGTTTTGTTGCACCTGTTCTATCGGGTCTTGGCGAGGTGCTTCTCCCTCTCCCAAAGGCATTTGATCACTTGTAAGTAAAAAATCCTCATACTACCAAGTATAAAGATTTTTTATGATCTTGGCAAATTTTGATTATTTTTTTGCGATAAGATTATTGGTGATGTCTTTGAAATCGTTTTGATACTTTTCACCCAGACTTTCTAATGCTCATAGAAATCATTTAGATAATCATTTTTCTATAATCAGTTCTTTTAATTCCTTTTTAGTAATTTTGTTTGTATAAAAAGCATTAATAAGTGATAAGGCAGCATTGATTTCCTTTTGGTTTGTATCTTCTATAATTTTTCACTTATTGATTTCCTTTTGGTTTGTATCTTCTATAATTTTTCACTTATTGATTTCCTTTTGGTTTGCTATACTTTCATCAATTTCATCAATTTTTGCTTGTGTAGAGAGGGCTATTTTTTCATTTTCGAGAGTAGTGAGATTTTTGCCTGCGGTGGCCCTGATGGGTCAGACAGAAATGAGAAACGCTGGATCATATCCTGCATCGACGAGTGCCTTGCGAGTGGGGCCGAATTCTTTTCGCTCATTAACACTGATAGCATCAATTGCTGCTTTGGCAGCGTCATAGTTTTTGGCAGTGATGAGAGAGTCTACTTTTTTGTATGCTTCGGTGATATTATTGACGACTTGAATGGTATGTTCCATCATTTTTTGGTCTGTCTCTGGCTTCCCTTCGAACTGTGCACGAAATGCTTTTTCGCCAGGGAGTTCGGTAATGCTATCTTTGAGTTGTTGTTCTTCTTCTTGAGATCACAAGATATACGTATTTTCTTGATTATGTGTTGCTTCTAGGTTTGCTGCAATTTCTTTTTGCATTGCAGGGTCTTGAAAATCTTGAGGTAATTCTGTGGTATGTGCGGCAGCCGTGAGACTTGTTGCAGCTGCAATAGTGGTGAGAAGGTTTTTCATGTGTTTAGCGTGTACATGATAAATCACGATGTTCCGACATTGAGTATACTGATCTGTCTATACCTTGTCAAGTATGACATGATTTCTGATGGTTAGCGGTGATTATCCTCTTTTCCATCATAAAAAATCCTGCACTGATATGCAGGATAATAGATGTTTTCTATGGAGTGATCCTATTGTGATAACGTGGAAATGGAATGGTCTCGCGAATGTGATGCAGACCTGCAATTCGTCTGACGAGTCTTTCGAGTCCGAAACCAAAACCAGAAGTAGTGACTCATCCATATTTGCGGATATCGAGATATCGTTGGTATTCTGCGAGATCATATCCTTTGTCGATGATTTTTTGACGGAGTGTCTCGTAATCTGCGATACGTTCGGATCATCCGATGACTTCTCCATAGCCTTCGGGAGCGAGGAGGTCGCTACAGCGCGCAGTACCGGGATGATCGAGGTCTTCGGGCATATAAAACGCTTTGACCGCGAGGGGGAAGTTGGTGACGAAAATCGGTGTCTGATACTGGTTCATGAGGATTTCTTCGTCGTCTCCGCCGAGATCTTCTCACTGCTGGATATCGGAGCCGAGCCCTTGGAGCTGGCGGACTATTTCTTCGTGGGTGATGCGTGGCCAGTCGAGGTCTCTGACTGCTTCGAGTTTACTTATATCTCTTTCAAGGATAGTGAGTTCAGTACTATTTTTTGCTAGTACTTGACTGACGATGTATTTGACCAGACTCTCTTGGATGTCCATATTGCCACGAAAATCCGTGAATGCCATCTCTGCGTCCATCATCCAGAGTTCGTTGAGATGGCGTCTGGTTTTGCTTTTCTCCGCTCTGAAGACGGGTCAGAAATCATAGACGTTGCGGTGAGCGGCGATGGCTGCTTCGATGTACATTTGACCGGTTTGGCTCAAGAACATAGTTTCGCCATTGGTATGTTCGACACTGTAGAGTTCGGTGCTGTCTTCGGCACAGGTGGGCGTGAAGATGGGGGAATCGATTTTGATGAAATCGTGGTCACGCATTCGATCATACGTCGCGTGGATGATAGTGTCACGGATCCTCTGGATAGCCCACTGAGATTTGGCTCTGAGGTAGAGATGACGATGATCGAAAAGGAATTCTACGCCATGATCATCCTTGGTGCCGAGAGGATAGTCGTTGGTCTGTGAGAGAATAGCGAAACCAGATACTTGGAGCTCATACTGTTCGTACTTCGGATGTTTGGAGACGGTTCCTGTCAGCTCAAGAGCAGACTCGATACCACAGGCAGTCACCTGGCCGAAGTGCTCATCTCCGATGACTTTCTGTTCGATAACACACTGGATATACCCTGTACCATCGCGGAGTTCGATAAAGGCTATTTTTCCTGATGAGCGGATGTTTTGGATCCATCACTGGAGTGTGATGGTCTGTCCGACTGAGTTGGCGGTGATGTGTTTGATAAGCATGGTGAGAGGGACGAAATAGATGAAGTAGTTGAAATGGACTCATTAGTCTTTGTGATAGGGAAAATAGGTGTTTTTGCAAGGTTAAAAAAATCCTCGAATGCTCGAGGATGACGTGATGGGGATCTGTAGGTTTTTGGATTATGATAAGAATGCAGTGGTAATAATTCTCATAATGGCATAGGAAAATATGATGATTACAACGCCGATAATAGCATTGCTGATTCTAGTGCTTCCTTTGCCTGTGTTGCCAGAGAAGACATACGTAGCATATTCGTATCCAGCCCAGATAATCATGAGAGCACCGATTACGAGACCAATTTGACTGATAAACCTTACTAGATAGGCAGCGTAATTGAGGATAGTGTTTCGTGTCATGACACCACTAGCAAGTTGTTTGCCTGTGTTTCATTCATTGGCAACTGCTTCACGATAGTAGGCATCGATAGTATTACCTCCACCACTTGCTGTGACGGTTTGTACACTTTGTGCTACGCCTGTACCTGATGATTCATCGATTCCAGGGAATATTTGGAGCTGAGCAGAAGCGAGACTAATCAATGATACTGTTGCTGCTATGATGAGGAGAAATTTTTTCATTCGTGTGCTGAATGAGATAAACTACTGCAAGTATAGTGTTAAGGTTATGGTTTGTCAATTTTTGCAGTTTTTGTGTGTTATTTGCGCAGATTTATATACAACGTTTCGCTGAGACTTACTTTTGGCATGATCCAAAAGTAAGCAAAACATCTAGTCTCGGCAGCCAGCGCGTGCCTCGACACCTGCTACGGATGCTATAGTTCTGGCGGCAATTGATGTGTGGTTGTTCCGACTTGATATATTATTTACACTCCTACAAACTTATTTTTGATCTTACCATCGATGACTTTGCCCAGAGAGAAAGGAAGTCCATCTACATGGATGAGGTAGTAGGTTCTGTCTTCTAGCATTTGATCGATATCTAGAGTTTCACCTTCGGTATATGACTGTGCTTGGTTGGGCGTGATGGAGATGGTATGATGTGTGGCGAGGTGACCAAGCGTATTAGCAAGATGTTGTAGTGGGATGAAATCCTTTTCTTCGGTACGTTTGTTGGTGAGGATTTTGGCGATAGGTATGCCTACTTTTTCGAAGCGAGCATGATTGAGATAAGGAAGAATGGTAGGAGAAGTGAGAAACACTGTTTTCTGACTGGCAACGAAGGCGTAGTTATCGAGATCTACTTCGATACCGAATGAGTCGTGAAGTCGTCTGGCGATCGTTTTATCCTGAGCCTTCGAGTGAGAGAGAGAAGTAGAAAATTCGCCCTGTTTGCTGGATGCTTTGTCGAAGGTGTATGGTTTGGCGATGCTGGCAGTTTTGCGGATTTTGGTCACGAAAAATCCTCCCGTGTGCTGATGATGTGGTCGACATCTGATACAAGATTGTGCATGGTTGGTGGTTAGTAGTTCGTGGTTTTGATAGTGTGTCAGTGCGTATTCAGTGCTAGGAATATGGATGTTTTCTATCTCGAATATATCGGGATAGGTGTCGAGGAGTCGAGCTATCTGGGATTCATTTTCTCGGTGATTGAGTGTGCAGGTAGAGTAGATGATGGATCCGCCGATTTTACATGCTTTGGCAGCAGAGTGGAGGAGTGACTGCTGGAGATCAGCGATATCGCGAACTCCTTTTTCTGACCATCGCTCGTATGCACTGGTAGATTTGTATCCTGTCCCTTCACCTGAGCAGGGAGCATCGAGCAGAATGCTGTCGAAAGTCTCGGGGAAGACGACACCAAAACTTGCTCCATTGATCTTGGAGATGGCGGTGTGGGCGAGTCATGACCTGTTGAGATTGGTAGCGAGGACATTGAGACGTTTGCTGTCGACGTCGTTGGATCGGACACACCCGATGGCGTCTGGCTGTTCTCTGGACATACGGTCGGCGAGTTGGATGCTTTTCCCTCATGGAGCAGCACACATATCGAGGACGAGTGCATGGGGCGGGATATCGACGAAGTGTGCGGGGATGCTGGCTGCGACCTCTTGGATATAGTAGTAGCCAGCCTGATGTCGCCAGGTAGATCCCAAGGGAAGACTTCTATCAGACCTATCGACGTAGTACATGTGTTTCAATGTGTTGTGTGGCGTGGACGTCAGTGTTCGTCAGGGATTTTTTGCCAAGAAATCTGCTGTACTGATGCGAGACTGGAGGAGGTGAAGTGATTTGTCTAATGGCTGATCGAGTGCGGCGAAAAACGCTTCTTCTACGGAAGGGTCGTCGATGAGAGTGTGGATATAAGCTTGGTAATCAGAGAGGGACATGATGTGTGTTCCGATTGGGGAAAATGAATATCTTGCTTTTAGTGTCTGAAGATAGTATAACTCTTGTCAATTAATGTCAATTTATTTCTTCAATTTTTGTGTATTGATGAAAAAGTATCTATATCGTATCTTATTTTTTATGGTGTTTGCATTGGGTGTTTTGCGATGTTTGTATATTTTTCGATTTTTACGTGATCCGTTGAGGATAGGTAGTGATGATCCTTCTGTTTTTCTTTCTCCTGCTAATGGTATTATAGGTGATATTGTTGTCTGGTCTGGTGATCAAACGACTATCCAGAAATCCTATTATCCTACTTTTCAATCGCAAACAGAGGCGGTGGGAGAGTCTGGTTATTTGATCAATATTGTTATGAATATTCATAATGTCCATTATCAACGTGCTCCAATTGAGAGCGTGTTGATTGATCAACAGTATGTTGCTGGTAAATTTTTAAATGCCGTGTATCAGCGCACTCCTCTTACAGCTCATTTTGAAAATGAGCGTAATGAGATGACATTTCGTACTACTGATGGTATGGTATATAAGGTTATTCAGATAGCTTGATTGCTCGCAAGACGTATTATTCCTCTTGTAGATATATGAGATACTGTGTCATCGGCTCAGACTATTGGTCTTATTAAACTCGGTTCTCAAGTTTCTGTTCTATTGCCAGCTTCAGCATCAGTCCGCGTGAGTGTTGGTGATAGAGTTGTAGATGGCGAGACTGTTCTTGCCACCTTATCGCCTTAGTAGGTTATGGTGTTGTTATATTCCGATGATTATATCTATTGTTTTTGTTTGTTGTAGTATTATTTAAGTTCGATCCTCCCTCCGACAATCTGTCCTGCGAGTTTGATATTGATTGCCTCACGTCCGATGGCGAGTCCTTTCTGATCATCATCCATCTCTACGATCACCTTATCATCATCGAATGTCACGTGATTCACTTTGGCAGGCTTCAGCACATCAGACACGAGACGTTCACGATCATTTTTGTCTTCGATATAGTCGATCTTCTCTCCATCCAGGAGTGAAAGGACGGTATTGATTCTATCTCCTCCGTATCCAACCATCACACCGATGGGATCCACATTTTCATCATTGGATTTGACGAGGATTTTGGTTCTTTTGCCAGGGATACGAGCGATCTTGACGATCTCAACCGTACCCTCTTCGAGCTCAGGGACAAGCTTCAGCAGGATAGCTTCGATATAGTCAGAGGATGACTGGGTGATATCGAGCGTGACACCTGCACCATCTTTGCCAATTTGCTTGAGCAGGACGAAGATATCTTCTCCCACGTGATACATTCTATGAGGAATTTGACCATCTTTGGGTAGAACCACTGCTGTCCCTTCGATATCGAGTACCACATTGTCACCCATCACTCTCGTAACTTTCGCTCTGAGAAGCTCGCCCTCTTTGTACTGGAATTTGTCATGAAAACGCTCTCTCTCAACCATCTTGAGCTGTTGTTTGATGGTCTGTGAGGCAGCCTGTGCAGCGATACGACTGAGTTCCATATTTTCGGGAGTGACTTCGACCAGATATGTCTCTCCTACAGCAATATCCTCTCTGACCTCCTTCGCGTCTGCGAGAGTTTTTTCTTTGTCTGCGTCTTCGACTTCGTCTACCACAGACCACTCTCTATAGATATGGACGGATCCTTCATTGTCGATATTGACGAGGATAGAACCCTTGCGGTGCTCAGGATAGTCTTTTTTGAATCCTGATCTGATACCCTGCTGGACGATCTCGACCACCTGCATGGGCTGAAACTTGTAGTCTTCGACGAGCTGCATGATCGCAGTCTGTATAGTCTTTCCATCTAATCTCATGTGAGCGTAATAATACGAGCTAAACAAAAAGTCACCGCTTACCAGCGGGACTTGATTGACTGCACTATAGACAGATACTTATATATTGCAAGCACAAATACTATGATCCAATCCTCTGGAACAAAATCCCCTTCTCCTGTGTATCTAGTAGCTGCTGCGCTCTCGCACACGTCTCAGGAAGGATAGGAGCATATCCATCGATAATCACCTGGAGCATCGCTGTGCAATCTACCAATACCTGCTTGGCTTCCTCATCACTCACTTCTTTATTCCATGGCTCATGACCAGGACGAGAGATATACTCATTGGCAAAAATTGCTAATTTGTGGATCTCATCAGCTGCATTATACAAATCATATCCATCATAATACGAAGCAATAACCTGTTTATTTGCATCTATTTTCTCTTGTACAATAGGGCTTACAGCTTCTAGCTTATAACTTACAGCTTTCTTAGCTGCAAGATGGATAACACGATTCAAAAGATTTCCAAAACTATTAGCCAGACGACTATGGTAGAGAGCCACTAAATCCTCTTCACGATAACTCGCATCACCAAACGTCGGAATACCTGCTATCATATAGTATCTAAATGCATCGAGTCCATATTTTTCTACTTGCTCAAAGGGTGAAATCACATTACCCAGTGTCTTCGACATCTTGTTCCCATCAGATCATAATACCATCCCATGCACGAGTAATGTCTTGGTCCAGGGAAGTCCACCAGAGGCGAGCATCCCTTGCCAGATAGCTCACTGGAAACGGAGATTGTCAGGACCACAGATCTGGACTGCTTTGGGTTCATCTTTGCCTCGAAAATTCGCCACTTTCTCCATATCATCAGGATAACCTACCGCACCGATATAGTTCGACAGTGCATCAAACCATACATACATCACCTGGCTGTCATCGCCCGGCACCGGCACTCATCGAGGCAGATTCGCACGAGAACGAGAGATAGAAATATCCTCCATCTTGGCAACGAAGTTACGGAGTTCATTATTTTTGTGTGCAGGGAGGACGAACGATGACTCATCGATATACTTGACCAACTGCTCAGCGTACTTACTGAGTCTGAAAAAATAGTTTTCCTCCTCGTACTCAATTGGAGCGACACCATGATCAGGACACTTACCATCGACCAAATCTTTCGGAGTTTTGAAACTCTCACATCAGACACAATATAAGCCCTTATATGTCTTCTTGTAGATATCGCCGTTTGCGTCACATGCTTTCCACAGTGCTTGCGCTACCTCATAATGTTTCGGATCCGATGTTGCATAGAAATTATCATACGAAATCCCAAACTGCTCACAAAAATCATAAAAATGCTGACGATTGCGAGTAATAAAATCTTCTACTGATTCGTTATTTTCTTCCGCTTTTTGGTACATTTTGAGGCCATGCTCATCGGTACCCAGATTGAAAAGTACCTGATCCCCCTGAGATCTACGCCAGCGAGCGATCACATCTGCCTGGATAAACTCTATCGCATGACCCAGATGAGGTTGAGCATTGGCATAGGGGAGTGTGGTGGTGATATAGAAGTGAGACATACGTTTCTGATTGGATGAAGTAATTTTCTACAGCATCTACTTGTATGAGAGAGATGATAAAAATGCAAGTGAGAGTTTATATCTACATGTAGAGTAATGTCTCTTTCGCATTCTGCACGATATCTATAAGAGCGCCAACGTCGTCATCTTCGGCGAGTTTGTTTCGGTGTTCTTTTTTACATTTTGTACAGAGGAAGAGGATTTTGGTCTGACCGTTGGCCACCTTCATCTGGATAGGCTTCATAACTCATTCACAAGAGGTATCTCTATCACCAGGGATATCACCATCCACATGGAGTGAGGTGAAACAGTGAGGACAGTGATTGCGGCAGGTCTTGGCTGCAGGAGGGATGAGTCTCTGGCAGTTGATACAGGTGAATGATTCGTTGATTTTTTTCATAGTAGTATATTTTATAGCTGTGATATGTGGAGTTATGGTATTTGTTATGATTGTGCTGTTATCAATAAATCTTTTTTTTATTTCTTTTTAGTTTTTTTTCAATACTGTTCGTTCTATAGCGTACTTGATCGCTATTGATTTTGTATTTTTCATATATGTCCTCTTCCGTTAGAGGGAACTCATCTCCCTCAAGACATATTCAGAATTTTGCTCTGAGGATATCCTGTTCTTGATCAGATAATGTAGAGAGTAATTTATCGCAAATTTCTTTTGTGTGTGTTTGTTGATCTTGTAATTTAATACCTTCTGCATTACTCTCTAGAATACTTAGGAGGCTATGTGAACCGCTTTCTGTTGCGATACTAGCGTCAAGTGATATAGTGCGTTCTTTTGCGGTCATGATGTTGCTAATCTTTTCTATACTCATACCACATATACTTGCTAATTCTTCAGTCGCTGGTTCTCTGTGGTTTTTTTGTAAGAATTCTATCTTTGATTTTTCAAGATTCATATATTCTTCATTCTTGTTGACTGGTACCCTTATGATGTCATTGTTTCTTAGAGCTTGTTCAATCGATTGGCGAATCCACCATACTGCATAAGAAATGAATTTGAATCATTTAGTTTCATCAAACTTTCTGGCAGCCTTTATTAATCCTATATTTCATTCGCTGATCATATCATCTAGTGGTAGTCATCGGTGTTGGTATTGTTTAGCAACAGAGACCACAAAACGGAGATTTGCTTCGACAAGCTCTTGCAGTGCGCTCTCATTTCCACCCCTTATTTCTTTAGCAAGTTTCGCCTCATGATCTTGATCTTTTATGAGAGGTCTTTTACTTATATCGTTTTGATACTGTTTCGTTGCTGTTGTATTATCTGGGATACGTGGCACTATTATAAGACTTTTCATTGTTGTATTCTTAATTGAAAATAAGAGTTTCCTTTTATAATAATCTTTTATATAATAAAGTCAATATTAATATAAATTTTCTACAATAATTTTATCAATATCTCTTGCACCTCCTGTGGTGTCGCTTGTCACCTGATTTGTCTCATAACTTGACCCGTGAAGAAGCCGAGAGTGGAGGTTTTGCCGTCGTGGTATTGCTGGACGACATCAGGATTGGCATCGAGGATGGATTGGCAGATCTTCTCTAGTTCGCTACTATCGAGACCAGCGCTATCGAAGCCGTGTGATGTGATGAGTTCGGTGGGCGTGGAGCCAGTCTGGATCATGTCTTTCATGATGATTTTGGCTTGGTGATCGTTGATGACTCATTCTTTGATCGCATCGAGAAATGCTACGAAATCTGTCTGGGAGAAGGGGAGCTTATCAATTTCTGTCTCTTTCTCATTGAGGTAGGAGATGATGGGTCATGCGAGCCGCTTCATGATCTCAGCTGGGTCGTGTGACGTCTGGAAGAGTGACTGTGTGTAGTGATTGATCGAGGCAGAGCCGATGAGGACGTTGATATATTCTTTGTTGAAATGATATTGATCAGTATAGACGGCGATGTGATCAGCTGGGATGCTGATGGTCTGGTCGTCTGCTCGATCCAGCAAGTCTTGGGAGATGAGGAGTGGTGGGAGATCGGGATCGGGCATGTAGCGGTAGTCGAGAGCGTTTTCTTTGGATCTCATGGTGATGGTCTGGCTCGTGATGTCATCTCGGCGACGAGTTTCTTGGTCAAAACTTTCTCCTGCATCTAAGAGTGTGGCTTGTCTGTCGTATTCGTATTGGATGGCTTTTTGTATCATAGAAAATGAGGACATGTTTTTGATCTCGACACGTGTCCCGTATTCCTCACTTCCAATCGGACGGAGGGAGATATTGACGTCTGCTCTCATTTGTCATTGCTCCATATTGGCATCGGAGATATCGTTGAATCTCACTATCCTCTGGAGCTCTCTGAGGAAGTCGGTGACTTGGTCTGCACTACGAAAATCAGGCGCGGTGACTATCTCGACGAGCGGTGTGCCTGCACGATTTCGGTCGATATAGACTGCTTCGTCGCTGTGGATACTCTTGGCGGTGTCTGTCTCCATGTGTGCTTCGCTGATGCAGATGGTGTGAGAGTCGGCATATTGCTCATCCCAAAATGTCACCTGACCCGCACGAGCGTATGGCTCATAAAACTGTGTGATCTGGTATCCCATGGGCAGATCGGGATAGAAATATGATTTCCTATCGAAGGTCGAGGGATTGGTGATAGTACATTTGAGCGTGCGAGCGAGGATGAGTGCTTGGCGAAGAGCAGACTCTTGGAGGACAGGAAGAGCACCTGGCTGTGCACTACAGGTGGGGCAGATGTGGGTATTGGGTCTGAGTGTGAGATCTTGTGAGTTTTCGCATGAGCAGAAGAGCTTTTTTTCACTTTTTATCTTCACGTGGACTTCGAGACCGATGACGAGTTCGTATGACATGAGTGGTAACAAGTAGCAAGTAACAAAAGTAGCAGGTAGCTGATGACTGTTTATGTATTATTCTTGTATCGTGCCAGAGAGAGTGAGGCCATATTGTGCTGCAAAGGCTGCTTGCGCTTGTTCGATCATCTCGTTGTCTGAGGCGATTTGGGTATTGATGGCATCGATGAGGGTCTGTTGTTTTTCTTTGTAGGAGAGCTCTATATCTGTTGTCCATTCTGCATCTGGATAATTTGCCACCTCAGCTCGTAGAGAGAGGAGCTGTGTTTCTTCGTTGGTCAGGAGAGCGATCGTATGGGTGAGGTAGCTAGCTGCTGCATCGAGGTAGCTGGTATCGTTTTGATATGGCCCGATAGCGATCAGTTTATCATGGATAGTGCTGATTTTTTCTGTTGTTTTGGTGAGTTCATCACGGATGATAATCACATTATCGATGTCGTTGGATTGGGTGAATTGATTGTATGATTCGTATATTTCATCAGATTGTGTGAGAAAATCAGTGATACGTTCGTCGTAGGTGGAGGGATTGTCGATCGTAGTCACACAGGCACTGAGGAGTAATGACGTCCCTAGGAGTCGGAATCGTTTTTTCATCTACTGAAAAAGAGATAAAGTGAACGGATCACTTATATCTCTTTATATAATAACTACAAGGTTTTCTTTACTCTGTTACCACTGAATTATCAATTGTTTCTTCTAGTTCGTATCCATTTTTTGCAGCGAACTGGATTTGGAGATTTTCAAAATCATTCTCTTGTGCTGTAATGATAGTATCTATTTCATCATAGATGGTGTTTTGCTTATCTACAAAATCTGCTTCTACTGCATCAGTCCATTCTTCATCTGGGGTATTATTTGCCTCTGTTCGCAGATCTACAAGTGCTTTTTCTTGATTTTCAAGCAACTCTTTATTGATAGTAACATATGTGATTGCTCCGTCTCTGAGTGATGCATCTCCATCGAGATCAGACATAGCATTGAGCTGATCAAGATATCCTTGCTGTGCACTAACTGCATTGAGACGATTTTCTTCGATTTTATCTACGTATGTGTTGGATGTTTCTTGTGCATAGGTGGCATAATTGCCATATGCAGTGTCAGCAGCTCCGAGAACATCTACGATACTATCATTGTATACAACAGGATCTTGCATAGAGCAGGCAGTTAGTGTGAATGCAGCCAAGGATGCTATACCAAGTAATGTAAGTGTTCTTTTCATTGTTTTCGAAAAAAGATAAAAACCTTTGTCAGACTTTTATCTTTTTCTTATTCTTATGTCAAGAGCTTACGCTCCTTGTGCCGCTGTAAAAACATCGTCAATCGTTGCTTTGTAGAGGAAAGCTGATTCAGGAAGGTCATCACATTCACCATTGAGGATCATAGTGACGCCTTTGATGGTATCTTCACGTTTGACGTAGACACCAGGATTTCCTGTGAATTGTTCTGCTACATGGAAGTTCTGTGAGAAAAATCTTTCCACTTTACGAGCTCTGTTGACGGTAAGTTTGTCTTCATGGGAGAGCTCTTCCATACCGAGGATGGCGATGATATCTTGGAGTTCTTTGTATCTTTGGAGGGTATTGATTACTCTTTGTGCGATATCGTAGTGTTCGTCACCCACGACATCAGGTGTCAGGACGGTAGAGTTAGACTGGAGTGGATCGACTGCTGGGTAGATACCTTTTTCCGCAATAGCTCTATTTAATACAATCGTCGAGTCGATGTGAGTAAATGTTGTTGCTGGAGCAGGATCAGTGAGATCGTCTGCTGGGACATATACTGCTTGGACAGAGGTGATAGAGCCCTTGTTGGTAGAAGTGATACGCTCCTGGAGCATACCCATCTCGGTAGCGAGTGTGGGCTGGTATCCTACTGCTGATGGCGTACGACCCATGAGAGCAGAAAGCTCAGAACCTGCCTGTGTGAAGCGGAAAATATTGTCGATAAAAACAAGCACATCCTTATTCTGTTCGTCACGGAAGTATTCTGCCATGGTGAGTCCAGTGAGCGCGACTCTGAGTCTGGGTCCAGGAGTTTCGTTCATCTGACCGAAGACCATGGCCGTGTTTCCGATAACACCCGATTCTTCCATCTCATGGAAGAGGTCGTTACCTTCTCTCACGCGTTCTCCGACACCACAGACGACTGATACACCGTCGTGCGCTTTGGCGATATTGTGGATCAACTCTTGCATGATGACAGTCTTACCTACACCCGCACCTCCGAAGAGTCCCACTTTTCCACCTTTTAAGATAGGAGAGACGAGATCGACGATTTTGATACCCGTTTCGAAGATTTCTGCCTTGTTGGAGAGATGTTCAAAATCAGGAGCAGACGTATGGATAGGGTTGCGATCGACATTTGTAGGGATTGCCTTGCCTTCGTCGATCGGCTCACCCAACACATTGAACATACGCCCCAAGACGATATCGCCGACAGGTACTGCGATCGGTGCACCCGTATTAGTTACCTTTGTCCCTCTGGAGAGACCATCGGTACTATCCATGGCGACACCTCTGACGATACCGTCTTCCAACTGTTGCTGGACTTCGATGATGATATTGGTACCAGTAGAATTGGGTGTCTCGACACGGACGGCATCGTAAATCCTGGGTACATCACCAGCAAACGCCATATCGACGACGATACCTCTAATACTGACTATTTTTCCTTCGTGGTTGCTCATTACTGCATGAGATTTGGAGAGTAAAATGAGTGATTATTTTTTGCTTGCTTGATATTCTTCGAGTGATTCTTGAGCGATAGTCTTGAATGCATCGCGGACATCATCGGAGAGCTCTGCCTTGTCTTCGAGCTGAGCGATGAGATCGGTCTGAGCGTTGAGTTTTTCGAAAAGAACTTTTTCGTATGGTCTGACATCGCTAATCTCCAAACCATCCAAATAACCATGTGTACCAGCGAAGATGCTGAGTGCTTGATGGTAGTAGGAGAGGGGACTGTTGACGTTTTGTTTGAGGAGTTCAACGAGTCTAGCGCCTCTTGCGAGTTTTGCCTGAGTGGCAGCATCAAGATCCGATGCGAACTGTGCAAACGATGCAAGTTCTCTATATGCAGCGAGTTCGAGTCTGAGGTTACCTGCGACCTTTTTCATTATTTTGGTCTGTGCAGAACCTCCTACACGTGAGACTGAAGCTGGACTGACGGCAGGTTTGACACCGCCATTGAACATGTCTGCGTCCAAGAAAATCTGTCCATCGGTGATAGAGATCACATTGGTAGAGATATAACCAGAGATATCACCTGCCTGTGTCTCGATGATAGGGAGGGCAGTGAGTGAACCTGATCCGTAATCAGCATTAAGTTTAGCGGCTCTTTCGAGGAGCTTAGAGTGTTGGTAGAAAACATCACCAGGGAATGCTTCACGTCCAGGTGGTCTTTTGAGCAAGAGAGAGATCTCTCTATATGCGATCGCATGCTTCGACAGATCATCGTAGATGATGAGTGCATCTTGACTATTGTAGAGGAAGTACTCACCCATAGCTGTTGCTACATACGGAGCCAAGTATTGTGTCACCGCAGGATCGGATGCTGATGCATTGACGACGATGGTGTAGTCCATCGCTCCTGCGTCCTCGAGGGTCTGGACGATTCTTTTTACCTTCGAATTTTTCTGACCGATAGTGACATAGATACATTTGATATCTTTGCCCTTCTGGTTGAGGATAGTGTCGATAGCGACTGATGTCTTACCGGTCTGACGATCACCGATGATGAGCTCACGCTGACCACGGCCGATAGGTACCATCGAATCGATAGCTTTGATACCTGTCTGGAGCGGCTGGTGGACAGATTTACGTGTCATCACGCCAGATCCGACTCTTTCGACAGGGTAGGTTTCTTTGGTTTTGATGTCACCTTTGCCATCGATAGGATTACCGATACCATCAGTCACTCTTCCCAAAAGTTCTGGTCAGACTCCGACAGAGAATACTTCTCCGGTTGCTTTGACCATTTCACCTTGGACGATTTTCTCTGGATTACCAAGGATGAGGACACCGACTTGGTCAGGAAGCAGATCAAGTACGAGCCCCTTGGTGCCGTTTTCGAAAGTCACTGCTTCTGAGAAACGAACCTGTTGCAAACCTGCAACGAGTGCTACGCCATCTTTGACTTCGAGAACTTCTCCCTTGGTCTGATAGCTATCTCCAATATCACTGTTTTCGATCTGGGCTTGGATTTTGCTTAAAATGTCTTTTGCTGAGGTCATTAGAGACAAATACTATGAATAAATGAATTGTATTATCTGAGTAGTTGTTTTACATCTGTATCGAGCATTCTTCTGTAGATGTTTTCGTTTTTTTGGACTTGGAGTCCAATATCTCCTTCTGGAAGCTCTTTGGATTTGCTGTGATCGAAGCGTTTTTCTAGTTTTTTGGTAAGCTCTCCAGAGAAGTCACTATGTGGTACGTAGATATGTGTCACCTGTTGTTGCTCTTTCCAGATAGCGCGAGTATGTGCTACGAGTGCATCGAGTGACTTCTCATTAACGAGATGATGATGCTCGAGCAATTCAAGTAATTGTGCAATGGTAGGATCAATTGTTTCTATCTCATTGATAAATGAGCTTGTTTTGATCGTTTTACCATACCACTTGTAGAGTTCTCTGATCACTTTAGCGGCAGTATATCGCTGCTCAATATCTTGAGGACGATCAGTGATAGTAGAGATAACTGTCTTGAGAGCGGACATATCAGATGATAAGATTATGATATAAGTGGGATTATTGTGTTGCCTCGGAAACGAGTGTATCAAGATATGCTGCTTTGATATCGACATCGCTATTGACGAGTTTTCTCACGACAATTTCTGTAGTAGATTTGACACTTTCGGCATAGTTTTGCGCCAATTCCTCTTCAAGGAGCTTGGCCTTGTGTTCAGCGTTTTTGGTAATTTTTTCTGCCTCCTTGCGTCCGCTTTCTATAATAGATTCTTTCGTCTGATCTGCAAGAGCTTTTGCCTCTAGAAGTAGTTGATCTTTGTGTTTAACACCCTTTGCGATGATGTCGTCTGATTCTTTTTTTGCTTTTGTGATCATTGCTTCGTATTGTACATCAGCATTTTCGAGCTTATTTATAAGTGATTTTCTTGCATCGAGAGCTTCCGTGAGGGGCTTGGTTGCGTACTTATTGAGTATCCAGTAGAGAATAACAAAATTAAGCACCATGGCGCCAAACAACCAACCGTTAATTCCGATTTCTATGTTCATAGATAGATGACTATAGTATAGTGTAAAGCGTTCTTTAGAATACGAAAATAGTCAAAATAGCGATGATAAGACCATAGATCGCAGCTGATTCTACCAATGCAAGGTAGAGGATCATATTGGTTCTGATAGCTTCTTTGTTAGCTGGGTTTCTGAGGATAGCATCCATAGAACTAGCTACGAGCTCTCCTTCACCCCAACCTACTCCAAAACCAGCCAAACCAATAGCAAGTCCTGCGCCGAGTGCTTGCATACCTGTGATTCCATCTCCTGTGACGAGGATCAAAATAGCAACAATAAGACCATAGATCGCAGCTGATTCTACGAGAGCCATACCCAAAATAGTGAGTGATCTCATATATGATGCAAGATCAGGATTTTTACCAACTACTTCGAGTGATTTAGATCCGAGCTTTGCTTCTCCGATAGAGACTCCAAAACCAGCCAAACCAATAGCAAGTCCTGCGCCCAAATAGATTTCAATTCCCATTGTGTTACGTGTATTACAAGAAGATAAATAATATAATTAGCCTTATGCTACGTGTTTGTTACTCAGTGGCAATTCTAATAAAGATAGTGATAAGAAGAGGGAAGACGAATGCCTGGATAAACCCTACCAAGAGTGATTGTACTACGAGTACCAATGGCAAGAGAATAGGGATCTCTATGCCGATAAGTTTCATAGTAATCAAACTCAATCATCAGACCACCACCCACGCTAGAATACCACCCGAGAAGATGTTTCCAAACATTCTGGCAGAGAGTGAGATCATCTTGGCAAAGATACCGATGATGTCTAATAGTCCAATAAAGAGTGATAAGAATATATCTCCAATCTTCGCTCCTATTCATTGTTTTTGTCCTGGTTCTCCGATGATACCTTTTCCTGTGATGGGAACGTATTCTAGGAGCGTATTTTTGATACCATGTGCTTGTGCTTGTTTGTAGATCATGTAGAGTACACTAATAATGGCGACGGCAGCAGGGTAGTGTATATCACCCGTGGGTATGCTTATGTGCTCTTCCAATCATGGTAGTGCTAGCTTAAACATATCAACCAACATACCTGTGGTATTCATGAGCAAGAAGATCGCGAAGAGATTGGTTGCATAACGAGCAACAATACGCTGAGAGGGTCAGGTAATTTCTTCAAAAAAACCATACATGCTTTCGATTAGATATGCTACTGTTTGGGAAAATTTGGTCTGTGGAAATGCACGAACGACACCTATAATAATGCCTATAATGATAATTTGGCTGATGCCACCTATAATGAGCGGATTGGATAATGCGGGCATTACTAACAGAATGTAACGTAAATTTGACATCAACACAAAAGACCAAGCAGCCGTAAGTGATGATTGTGATGTGAACTCAACATAACGTAAGGTGGATGGCACGGGATAGCATACACTATCTCACTCGCCTCCATAATCATAGTAAGGAAGTTCACATAACGGTACCTACGAGATACTTAGTCCTTTTGGGCGATTAGGCACAGCCTATGGTTTTTGGGGAGAAGTGCAAGTGATTTTTGCACTTTTATGAATTTGTGGCCTCATGTATGAGTGTTTCTATATATGATTTTTTGATATCTACATCTTCATTAATGAGTTTTTTGACTACTATTTCTGATATGCTTTTGACACTTGTGGCGAATTCCTGCTCTACCTCTTCTTGCAGGAGTTTTGCTTTGTGTTCAGCGTTCTTAGTGATTTGCTCAGCTTCCCTGCGACCACTTTCTATGATATCATTTTTCGTTTTATCTGCTAGTGTTTGTGTTTCTTGGAGGATATTTTTTTTGTGTTGTAGGCTTTCTCCGATGATGTTTTTTGCTTTTTCATTGGCTTCATTGATCATGGCATCGTATTCCTCGTCAGCATTTTCCAATTTTTCTATGAGTTTTTTTCTTTCGTGTAGTGCGCTGACGACGGGTTTGGTAAGAAATACCTTTATCAGGATGAACATGATAATGATATTGATAAGCATTCCGATGATGAGATCGATATGGAGATCCATCTTGTTATACTATGGACAAATAAAGGGGGTGTTATCTTACCTATTTGAGAATGCTTTGAGCAACAAGCAATCCGTAGATGGCGATTGACTCAATCAACGCAAGGAAAAGAATCATATTGATAAGAACAGTGTTTTTCACTTCAGGATTTCTGAGCACTGCTTCTATGGCCTGTCCTGTGACTTTACCTTCAGCCAAACCAACAGCCAAACCAGCCAAACCAATAGCAAGCCCTGCGCTGAGCATAGCAAATTCACCACTTTCAGATCATATGATAGAGTTGGCAATAAGTAATCCGTAGATAGCGATTGATTCTACCAAAGCCATACCGAGGATGGTAATAGTAGTTACGAATCCTTTGATATCTGGATTTTTGCTAATAGTGTCGAGTGATTTCCTGGCAGCAATACCTTCTCCGAATGCTACGCCGATAGCTGGCATACCGATAGCGAGTGCTGCTCCAAAGATTCCAAATGTTGTCATGATGTGTGTAAGTAGAGAGAGGATAAATATTTTTTACTTAGTGTTCATATACGAGTTTGATAAATATAGAGAGTAGTAGCGTGAAGACGAATGCTTGGATACATGCCACGAAGAGCGCCTGTATATGGACGATCACCGGTACGACCGCAGGGATATCTCCTGGCAGCATACTGGTGAGGGCTATACCACCACTGACTGCTATAGCGAGGAGTAAGCCTCCAGCCCACATATTACCGAAAAGCCTTCCTCCTAGTGAGATTACTTTGGCAAAATGACCTATCACTTCTAATAATCCTATAAATACTGATATAATGATATCGAAGAGTTTTGCAATCCAATCCAGTATGGAGTGTGGCATTTTACCTTTGGGTATGAGATAGCCACTTCCTCGTAAAGGCAGATAAGTACTGATAGCTCCGATAGCTCCTTTGGCCCTATATTCTTCGTACAAAAGATATCAGACGCTAAAGATCGCGAGTGCTATCGTGAAGTTAAAATCGGTCGTGGGCGCAAAGTGAAAGTGATGAAGTTCAGGAAATCACACAATGAGCACATCAAGGATTACTGCTCGTATATTGAAACCTAAAATAATGAGAAATACGGTGAGAATACTTTCATAGACACGTTTGGGTACAAGATCGCCTAACATTTGTCATAAAAATTCATACATACCACCAATAATACTGTCTATAGCAAGGTATCAGGCGACTTTTTTTCTATATACATATCCTCATCGTATCGCTATGAGTGTTAGGATGACGCCTGCTACGTAAAATCATCCCATGGGAGTCTCTATGCTGATTTGTGACCGAAGTGATCAGATATTGGTGAGTAACTCCTGCATAGGATGAGTCGATGATATATTGTATAAAATATCTTAATTGTTATGTTGTAGTTTCCATGAGGGAGAAGACATTAGAGAGTTTCATTGGTGTGATATCTTTGCCATTTATGATAAATGTATTGTCTTCAAGCTGACTTGCAAGTGCTTTTGCTGTGTCAATGGTCTGAGTATAGAGTCCGCGGGTGAGGTAGGTGCGGACGATGTTGTGGAGTGACTCTCCCTTGCCCTTGTGGTCTGTTTCGATTTTTTGTGCTATGGATGGATAGAGATTGGTGATGATCTCACTATAACGTTTGGCTGTTTCATCTGTGATGATATTGAGAGCGTCCATATTGACAACGAAAAACTGATCAGACTCCCCCAAAGTATTGGAGAGGATGGTGAGGATGTGTTCCTTGCCTTCGTCATCTTGTGACTGACTGCCCATGATGATGAGGACACCTTTTTCTCTATGTTTGTCAGCGAGCGCATGAGGGGTGATGGCTTTGGTTTTCATGAGTACTTGGTGATATGCGATGAGCTCATCATCAAGACCAAATATAGTAGCTTTTTTTCTGAGATTATTGAGATGTCCGCAACCACAATCTGCTTCTCCATGGAGTTCACATGCAGTATGCTCATACATATTGTGTGCGTCTGCAAGGAAACTGTTATTTGCTGCCATGATGTTTTCATTGGAAAGGTACTCACTTAGTCATTGTTTGAGAGCGCCGAGGCAGCCGAGATTGTATCATGATGCGCCACCGAAGATTTGCAAAAATCATTCAGACTTTTCATTCCGATCAACTTCTTTACCCCTTGTCCTGCCGTCACCGCAGACGATATACTTTCGTGTATGATTGAGATCGCGGAGTTTTTCTATATCCATAGTTCCTGTGCTTTCTCCGATATAATTGGTGATATCTTCTGGACTGAGTGGTGTGATGGCCGGTGTGTCTGGCATATTAGTATGGTTATAGGATAAATTTTTTGCTATAGGTGTTGTATGATCAGTATGTGATCATGGTTTTTGTGCCTCTATTCATTGTTCGTTCTGTGTGTGTGTTTCTATCATTGTCTTATATTTCTATACTAAAAAATGAAAAACGTGAGCATCATATTCTGTCTAATCTTTATTGCAAGACCAAGTGTGCAATATTTAAAAATAGTGATGCAAAATTTGACGTAGGTCTGGCGTGTGTATATACTTGTCAGGTATGTTTTATGTTTTTTTTGATGTGTGATGCAATTTAGTGATCCACAAAACGATCAAAATCCAACTGCTCCTACACCTCCAACTCCTCCTGCTGATGGTGGTCAGGGTGGTGCTTTTGGCGGACAGCCATATGATCCTGCGACAGCTACTGCCTCTCCATCGGTAGATGATTTTGTGCTCGATATGGACGAGATTCCTGATTTTTCGTTGGATGATACGACAGATACATCAACCCAATCAGAGCAACCAGTAGCAAGCACTGAAGACACCCCAGTTGCTCCTGCGGCTCCAGTAGTGGTTGCTGATCCAGTAGTTGAAGAGGCTGTAGCTCCTGTGGTGGAGGAGGGTAGTGATGATATCACGTTTGATATGGATGATCTACAAGATGATACCCCTGTTGCTCAAGAAGAACCAATAGCTGAAATGAATTCGGAGTCTGATGATATTAGTTTGGATTTGGATGCTCTCGAGGAAACTGCATCTGCTGATGCGTCGGATGATACTGCTGGAACTCCTACTGTCGCCGAAGAAGAAAGCTTTGATCTGGGTGATTTGCATGTGGATGAAGATCATAGCGAAACGCTACCTGATGGATCAGTGCAGTCTCTGGATGTGGAACAGTCTGAACATGTGGAATCTACTGATGACGCTTCGGTAGATGTAGTTGATGATTTGGATGTGGGAGACTTGAGCGTCGATAACGATTCAGTAGAGCAGCCATCACTGGAGCAGTCAGAAGAATCAGTACAGCCAGAAGCACTAGCTATTGATACAGATTCTGTGTCTGATGATATGGTCGATTTTGACCTAGGAGATATCGGTGATGATGTATCAGAAGAATCAGAGCAGTCAGTTGTATCTGAAGAGACAGTATCAGCTATAGAAGATACCGACACAGGAGATGCTTCTTTTGACCTGGGAGATATGGGTAGTGAGTCGGATGTATTGGAACAGTCGGAACAGTCAGTTCCATCGGGACAAGAAGAACAAGATCAGGAAGATCAATTTGATCTAGGAGATGCGCATGAGTCTGCTGAGACAAAGGAAGATGATAATAATATCAATGATATGGCTCCTGTGGCTGCAGTAGCTCCTGTAGTGGATGACATGCTCTCAGATGATGATCCTACCGATAGCGCTATCGATACGTCTGATCTGAGTCCACTCGGCGCCAAAGTCGCTACCACTATCGCCACACTCCAGCATATCCGTGCATTGGGAGAGGATGAAGATGTGCGTATTTTGGGCGCGTCGCATGGCCGTGAAGAGGTCTACTACGAATTCTCTACTGCAGAGAGAGAACTCACTATCCTCAGAGATGCTACCGATGCAGATGATGCCAAAACACAAGACAGACTGACTTTCACACTCGGAGAGCAAGACTTGGTCGTGCGTCTGGGGGATGTCGTCGTGCTGGATGAGGGATCTGATGATGATATCTATACCAGACATCAGCATATTGTCTCTGAAAAACTCGGCAAGTTCGAGATGCTACTCGAAGATTATCTTACTCAAGCAGAAGAGAAAAAAGAGCAAGCAGACGCAGCTGCTGCAGAGATGAAAGAAGCAGGAAGGAAGTTGCAACAGTTCTAGATAGTGACTTTGTAGGTTATAAGAAAAACTCCCTGCGATTGGGGAGTTTTTTGTGTGGTTATTTTACTACTTTTTTCTTGCTATAGACGCTCCGCTAGGCTTACTTTTGGCATGACCCAAAAGTAAACAAAAACTCTAGTCGCAGCAGGTCCATTGATTTTTCCATATCTATGCATATCTTTCCATGTCTCGGTGCTGTGACAGGTCTTGCTACTACGTCTGTTTTTGGAATATTTAGTTTGTAATGGTAATTTCTCCATCTTTTGTATCAATTGTCACACTATTTCCATCTTGAATTTTGCGTTCTAAGATTTGCATAGCGAGTTCGTCGAGGACGAGGTTTTGGATAGTACGCTTGAGAGGGCGTGCTCCGAAGAGCGGATCGTAGCCACGGTCTGCGAGGAGTTTTTTGGCTGCATCAGTGACGGTGAGAGTGATACCTTTTTCTTGGCGGAGCTTCTTGGCTAAGTTGTCGAGCTGGATGGTGACGATGTTTTCGAGAGCCGCTGCCGAGATAGGCTCGAAGATGATGATGTCGTCGATACGATTTAAGAATTCAGGGCGGAAGAAAGTCTGGAGTTCGGACATGAGTTCAGAACGGAGTTTTTCTCTTTTTTCTTTTGATAATCCCCCCTTCGCTTCGCTCTTCCCCCCTTGAGGAAGGGGGGCAAGCATGTGCATGATCTTATCCGAGCCGATGTTGGACGTCATGATGATGATGGTATTGCTGAAGTTGACGGTACGGCCTTTGGAGTCGGTGAGACGTCCATCGTCGAGGATTTGGAGGAGGACGTTAAACACGTCTGGATGAGCTTTTTCGACTTCGTCAAAAAGGATGACCGAATAGGGCCTGCGTCTGACGGCTTCGGTGAGCTGTCCTCACTCGTCGTGGCCGATATAGCCCGGAGGCGATCCTATGAGTTTGGCGACGGTGTGGCGCTCCATATACTCGGACATGTCGATCCTAATCATCGCTTTTTCGTCATCGAAAAGAAACTGTGCCAGACTTTTGGCGAGTTCGGTCTTACCGACTCACGTAGGACCTAAGAACATAAACGAAGCGAGTGGACGATCTTGGTCTTGGAGGCCTGCTTTGGATCTGCGGATGGCGCGTGCGACGGTCGATACCGCCTCGTCCTGTCCGACGACTCTCTGGTGGAGATAATCTTCCAAGTGGAGGAGTTTGTCACTCTCGGTCTGGATGAGTTTGGTCGCAGGGATGCCTGTCCATTTGGCGACGATGGTGGCGATGTCCTCGGGGGTGACGACTTCTGTTTTGTTGCTCTGATCATTGGCTTCGAGCTGTTCGAGCTGTTTTTGGAGGTCGGGAAGGGTCTTGTATCTGATCTCGGCGACACGGTTATAATTCGCTTCACGTTCGGCGATAGTGGCCTCGTGTTCGAGGTCTTGGATCTGCTGCTTGATCTCTTTGATACGCTGGGCAGCGCCAGTGGTAGCGTCTCGCTGAGCTTGGGCAGCAGAATACTGCTCACGGAGATCGGCAAGCTGACGATTGATCTCGTCGATGCGAGTTTGGTTAGAGGCTTTGGTCATAGCAGTTATTTTTTGAATATAAATTGATTACTTTTGTATAGTCTATTTTCTTGTTTTAACTTGGCATATTTTCTTACTGTTGTTTCGTCTCTTCCTCATATATATCGAATGGAATTACTTGCTATCATGTTATGTGCTTCTTCTATCCATGATTTTAGGGTTGGATTTATGTTGGTGTTTATTATTGCATATTTACGCGATCATGGAACATTGTTTATAACAATGCAATATTTAGGGGTTATTGGCATATATATTTCAATGTATCATTTTTCTTGTGAATTTCTTGTTGACCAATTCATTGATAAGCCCAATAGTTCTGTATTGATATTGTTTGGGTGTATTCGTATTGGGAACTCTGATATTAGATATTCTTCATCTGATTCTATTTCTGCAAAATTAAATCAAAGCATTTCTTTCGAAGGTAAATTGAGTGTATTTTTTTGTAATATGTTTTTAATTTCTTGGTTTCTCTCTTTTTTATTTTCATCTTTTAATATTCTGTAAACACTATTTTTCTTATAGATTAACTCTATATATTCTAGTATCTTACCTTCAAATCATTTTGGTAGTTTTGGTATTTCTTGACTTTGATCTAATCAATATTTTTTTAACTCTGGTAACTTCTTTATTATCTCATCGACTTCTTTGATTAATTTATCTTCGATTTTTCATAACTGAGATTCTATTGCTGAATCCCAATGGTTTTCTTCTGCTGATCGTTCACAATATAGTTTATCTATTCTTAATTTTTTTATATTTGTTCGTCAATTACCTCAGTCTTTTAATCCCCGCGGCTCTCACAATTCTAAACTATATACGAAAATCTTTTTATCATCTTTGTCTTTAAGCCGATTTTTTAGCTGTCCTTTTGGAGTTATATGTCATTTTACTCATGGCATTAGATTTATGTTTTTATTCATTATAAAACTATTTAACCTCCCTTTGCAATGCACTCTTCTCTATTTCGAGCTGATTGATCTGATTGGCGAGGCGGAGTATTTCTTCGGGTGTTGAAGTCATGCGCATTTTGACACTAGCAGCTGCTTCGTCCAGGAGGTCGATCGCCTTGTCGGGGAGTTGACGGTCGGAGATATATCTCATACTGAGGTCGACTGCTGCTACGACTGCTGCATCCGTGATGGTGACGCCGTGGTGGCGTTCGTAGGTGTCCTTGATCCCTCTGAGGATGGCGAGTGCGTCTTCGCGAGATGGTTGATGGACCATGACGGGTTGGAATCTACGCTCCAGAGCGGGGTCTTTTTCGATGTTTTGTCTGTATTCGTTGATGGTCGTAGCACCGATGACGCGCATGGATCCTCTGGCAAGAGCAGGTTTGATCATATTGCCCATGTCGGCTGATCACTCGGTCTTACCAGCTCCAACGATGGTATGGAGCTCATCGATAAAGAGGATGATCTGACCCTCTGACTGTTCGACCTCGGTGATCACCGCTTTCAGTCTCTCTTCGAAGTCACCACGATACTTGGCTCCTGCCATGAGGGCGCCCATGTCGAGTTCGATGACGTCTTTGTGCTGGAGCATATCCGGGACATCGCCTGCGACGATCTTGGATGCGAGGGCTTCGACGATGGCGGTTTTGCCCACGCCTGCATCTCCGACGAGGACAGGATTATTCTTGCGTCTTCTGCTCAGGATCTGGATACAGCGGCGGAGTTCGTCGTCACGTCCGATGACGGGGTCGAGTTTGCCGTCCTTGGCGAGGGTGGTGAGATTGCGGCCGTATTTTTTGAGAGCATCCATAGTACCTTCGGGATCTTGATTCTGTACGGTTTTGCCGTTTCTCATGCTGGTAATCGTAGCATATAAAGTAGTATAGTCTATAGGTTCAGAGAGTTGCTTGGTAAGATCTTGGATGAATGGTGAATTGTTTTTTCGTATGGCGAGGAGGAGATGCTCAGTCGTCAAGTATTCATCATTCATCTTCTTCATTTGCTGATCTGTTTCAAGGAGATCTTTGTTGAGCTGAGGAGAGATGCCGAGTTGATGATCTCACTCGATAGTGGGGAGTGAGTGGAGCTTGTTTTGGAGCCATGCTAAAATAGTAGCTCTATCTGATCCAAAGATTTGTGGGACGAAACCATCTGCCTGTTGCATCATGGCAGCGAGGAGATGAATTTCATCTATGTGATTATTCTTATTGTTATACGCAAGCTGCTGTGCTGCTTGGATAGCTTCGGCAGCTTTGGTGGTATAG